>JAZKDE010000019.1:66130-95992 GCA_040387735.1 Bacteroidota bacterium | reverse complement strand
GAAGTCATCTTGACTTTTGGATAGTATTATGTAAAAATAAAAAAGGTTGCTGATATTTGTTTTGTGAACCATACCAAAGCAACCTTTTTATGTACTACGTACTCAGCAAAGATATAATAGAATCAGAAATAATTTGCCATTTACCTCTTAGAAAACGAGGATTTAAACCACAGGCTCCGACTTGTGAAATCGTTAACTGCATTCTTTACAAGCTAAAGACTGGTATTCAATGGCATTTATTACCTGTGGAGTGTTTATTCAGTACTCATGTACTTCACTATAAAACTGTTTTTGGGCATTATCGTCGTTGGTGCAAAGAGGGAGTTTGGCAAAAATGTTGGATAGAACTGTTGAAAAAGTATAAGTCTTCATTTGACCTTTCAGTGGTAAATTTGGATGGAAGCCATTCGTCATGTATTCGTGGTGGCGAAGAAGTCGGCTATCAGGGACGAAAGAAGCGTAAAACAACAAATGCTCTTTATTTGACTGATAAACAAGGACTTGTATTAGCCATGTCAACGCCAGTTTCTGGTAATCACAATGATTTATTTAACATTGAGAACACTTTTGAAGAACTCACTACGATATTAGAGGATGCTACTGTTTCTGTTGATGGGTTATTTATGAATGCTGACGCTGGTTTTGACGCAGAAAAATTACATCAATTGTGTCAACAAAAACAAATTATCGCCAATATAGCTCCTAACAAAAGGAACTCTACTGACGATAATTGGTCTCGCATCACTGACGAAGAACTTTATAAAGAAAGATATTCAATTGAAAGAACTAATGCATGAATAGATAGTTACAGGTCTCTGTTAAATCGCTTTGACACAACGCTTTCAAGTTGGATGGGATTTAACTTTATAGCCTTTATCATTATGGCAATTAAGAAAATTAAAAAGTCAAGATGACTTCATCTTATCATTTATGTTTTTTATCGTCATTTCAATTATCTTCGATAATTTGCCATTGGGTATCAGACAAGTCAGTAAATTGTATTGGCATTTTTCTTTAAGTTGTGACACTCAGAAGTAAATGTTCCGATATTTTTAATTCAATCATTTTCTAATCAAGCTATGAGATTTTTTAAATTCCTAATAGTATATTGTCTCTGTAATAGTTTTACGCTCAAGGCACAAATTCGTTTACCAAAATTGATTTCGGATAATATGGTGTTACAGCGTGACCAACCCATTAAAATTTGGGGTTGGGCTTCTCCGAAAGAAAAAATTACGGTTATTTTTAACAAAAGAACGTTTAAAACCACCACGGCGGACAGCGGAAAATGGGACATTTTACTCCCTGCTCAATCGGTAGGAAGTGGTTTTGATATGGTGTTAAAAGGGAAAAATGAAATTATTCTCAAAAATATCGCTTTGGGTGATGTATGGCTTTGTAGCGGACAATCCAATATGGTAATACCGATGGAACGAGTTAAAGAAAAATACCCAGAGGACATTTCAAACGCCAATTATCCAGCTATTCGCAATTTTTTCGTACAGACGCTCACCGACCTAAATACGCCTAAAGAAGACTTTTTGCAAGGGGAATGGAAGGTCGCTAATCCGAAAGATGTGCTTACTTTTGGGGCGGTCACTTACTTTTTTGCCCGAGATATTTACGAAAAATATAAAGTACCCATTGGCATCATTAATAGTTCGGTAGGAGGTACGCCCATCGAAGCTTGGATTAGTGAAGGAGGTTATAAAAACTTCGCTGATATTGAGAAAACTATTGCTCTAAATAAAGATACCAACTATGTTAATTCCTTCAATCGTCGTCCTGCATTCACTTTAATAAATCAACAAGTTGTTAAAGATTTGGGAATAAATGAACATTGGGAAAGTCTTGATTATCAACCAAAAGGCTGGCGAAATTTTAATATTCCAGGTTATTGGGAAGACCAAGGGCTCAAAGATTTGAATGGGGTTGTATGGTTTCGAAAAACGTTTGAAATACCTAAAAACTGGCTTGAGAAGTCTGTCAAATTATTCATGGGGCGAATCATAGATGCCGATGAAATGTATGTAAATGGTAAAAAGATTGGAAATATCACTTATCAATATCCACCTCGTCGTTACGAAATACCTGCTGATTTACTAAAAGAAGGGAAAAATACCTTTGTGATTAGGGTAACAAATTCATCTGGGAAGGGTGGTTTTGTTCCAGATAAGCCTTATTTCATGACTACCAACGGGGAGGAAATCGACTTAAAAGGAACGTGGCAATACAAAGTAGGAGAAGTTTATCAACCGCTTAATGGCGGGTTTAGTGGAGAAGGACTCGTTCGTCAGAATCAGCCAACCGCCCTCTACAATGCCATGATTGCTCCCATTTTACCGATGAAAATAAAAGGATTTTTGTGGTATCAAGGAGAAAGTAATGTTGGCAATCCTGAACCTTACAACAAGTTAATGCCAGCTTTAATTAATGATTGGCGTAGTCTGTGGAAAGATGAAACATTACCATTTTTTGTTGTGCAATTGGCCAATTATCAAGAGGTAAATTACACACCTACAGAAAGTAATAATGCCAAACTCAGGGAAGCTCAAAATCAAACGCTCACGCTACCCAATACCGCCGTGACCGTTACGGTTGATTTAGGCGAATGGAATGATATTCACCCACTTAATAAAAAAGATATTGGTAACCGATTAGCTCTTGCTGCTCGAAATTTGGCATACAACGAAAAAAATGTAATCTTCTCTGGCCCAACGTTTAAATCGCAAAGTGTTGAAAATGGAAAGATTATACTGACATTCGATAATGTAGCAGAAGGTATCACTGCAAAAGATGGTGAAGAATTACGCTGGTTTTCGATAGCGGATTATGATAAGAAATTCGTTTGGGCAAAAACTCAAATTGTGGGAAAAGATAAAATAAAACTGTGGAATGAATCCGTAAAAATGCCTAAATATGTCCGATATGCTTGGCAGGATAATCCAGAGGGAGTAAATTTCTATAATTCAGCCAATTTACCTGCTTCGCCTTTCCGAACTGATGGCGAAAGGCTGGATGAAAATATGCCCTGGAAAGGCAAAAAATGTTCAGTCGTTTTGACCTACGATGACGCTCTCAATGTGCATCTTGATAATGTAATTCCTGCCTTGGATTCCATGAGTTTGAAAGGTACATTTTATTTGACGGCCTCTTCTGATGCCGGGACAAAAAGGGTAAACGATTGGAGAAAAGCAGCAGTTAATGGACATGAATTGGGTAATCATACGCTTTATCATCCTTGTGATGCTTCTTTGCCGGGAATGAGTTGGGTGAAGCCCGAATATGATTTAAGCAAATATAGTTTGAGAAGAATACAAGACGAAATAAAAATGTGTAATGCTTATCTGAAATCTATTGATGGGCGAGATAAACGAACTTTTGCATTTACCTGTGGGCATAAAAAGGTAATCGAAGGGGAGTTTATCCAAACACTTTCTAATGAATTTGTAGCAGCTCGTGCAGTAAGAAGTGAGATGCACAATATCGACGAACAAAATCTCATGAATATTGATTGTTACAGCATGGAAGGTGCATCGGGCGAAAAGATGATTGAATTGGTTAAACAAGCTCAAAATTCGGGAAAATTACTTGTTTTTCTCTTTCACGGTGTGGGTGGCGAACATGGTCTGAATGTTTCCAAAGAAGCTCATAGTCAATTGCTTCATTATCTGAAAGAAAATGAAAAAGAGATTTATATCGACACAATGCTTAATGTAGCAGAACATATAAAAGCAGTAAAAAAATAATATTCAAGACCAAATACTATGAAATATCTAACACTAATTCTTTTACTGTGTAACATCAGTTTTGCTACTTTTTCTCAATTTGGACTTACACCCGCTCAGCGTGATAGTATCAATAAAATTACCGCTGACGACCATAATAATATGATGATGCAGTTAGGAATAGATGGCTCACAGCTTCGGAAAGGGCCATTGGGAAATCCTAAAGATTTAAATGCAGCTAATAGTTCTGAGGAAAAAGTAAACCATTATACATTGCCCGATGCTTTGGTATTGAAAAATGGACAAAAAGTGAAAAATACCAAAGACTGGATTGAAAAAAGAAGACCAGAAATAGTTGAAAATTTTGAAAACGAAATTTACGGACGATTACCTATAACTATCCCCAATGTAAACTGGCAAGTGGTTTCTGTAAAAGATACGATGGTTGGTAACAACGCTATAAAAGAAAAAGTGCTGAAAGGAATAGTGGATAATTCTTCCTATCCAGCTATAAAAGTTGAAATAAATTTAGTTGTAGTAACTCCTGCAAATGCAACTAATGCAGTACCAATGGTGATGGAGTTTGGGTTTATTCGCAATCCATTCAATACCGGTCCGATTAAACCTCTTGGTTTGGGAGCTTCTGGAGAACCTACTTGGCAAGAGCAATTAATTTCACGTGGTTGGGGTTACGCTATTATTGAGCCAAGTAGTATTCAAGCTGATAATGGTGCTGGACTCACCAAAGGTATTATTGGCTTAGTTAATAAAGGGGGCTATCGTAAACCAGATGAATGGGGAGCATTAAGAGCATGGGCTTGGGGAGCCAGTCGTGCTATTGATTATTTTGAGACTGACAAAGACGTAGATGTAAAACGTATAGCGATTGAGGGATTATCTCGTTATGGAAAAGCCGCAATCGTTTCTATGGCTTTTGAACCACGTTTTTCTTTAGGATTTATTGGTTCATCGGGAGCGGGTGGCGTTAAAATTCTTCGAAGAGTTTTTGGTGAACAAGTTGAAAACCTTGCTTCATCGGGAGAATATCATTGGTTTGCGGGCAATTTTATAAAATACGCCAGTAAACTAAAACCTGATGACCTGCCCGT
Organism: Bacteroidota bacterium; assembly: GCA_040387735.1. Lineage (GTDB taxonomy): Bacteria > Bacteroidota > Bacteroidia > Cytophagales > Spirosomataceae > Arcicella. The sequence goes on along the minus strand of JAZKDE010000019.1, from coordinate 91,155 downwards.
TGATGCCCATGAGTTAGTTGCTTTATGTGTGCCAAGACCCCTATTTATTAGTTCTGGTTCACCGCAAGTAGAAGGTCAGTGGGTGGATGCAAAAGGGATGTTTCTCGGAGCTGCTCATGCTGGTTCAGTTTATCGCTTATTCGGAAAAAAAGATTTAAATACAATGGATTTTCCTAAATTAGGAATGCCTTTAGTTGATGGCGAAATAGCTTTTAGACAACACGCAGGAGGGCATAGTACAGGCCCGAATTGGAGTACATGGATAGCGTGGGCGAGTAGATATTGGTGAAAATTTATCTAAAAGGGAAAGCATTTTTCCCTTTTAGATAGTAAGTGAAATTCTTAATCATTCGGAAATTGACTCGAAAAATATCCCACAAATTTCCAAAGCTCTTTAATGTCATCTCCGAATACAGCGTAAGGAGCGTACCGTTCATTGCTGGATTTTAAAACTAATAAGTTCTTATCTGTTAGATAATTAAAGACTTTTTTTAGCACAATACCTTCGTCTTTGGTTACGATGATGCACACGGTTCCATTCTTGATATTCCGCCAATCTTCAATATATTCGGCGAAAACCAATGAACCTTCCTTAAGAGGTAGCATAGAATCGCCCTGAATCGGGAATACTCGAAATTTTTTGTCCTTCGGTAAAAAAGGTACTTGAAAAACGGGCAGTTTTTCGATGTATTCTAAATCTCCGTATCCTTCTACATATCCTGCAATGGCTTTGACGGGTACAAATTCAATATTTTCCTCATTTTCTGCATTAACAGTGGTGGCTAATACCCGAAAATTATCGACTGGTTTTATTTTTTGTTTGGGTGGTTCTTGAGATAAATCTTTCGTTAATAAATCCCCAATATTTACTCCGTAGAAATTCGCCAGTTTTATTAAATCGACGTATTTTGGCTCGGCTCTTCCACTTTCATAAGAACCCAAAGTAGGTTTCTTTATCTCTATTTCTTCAGCAAATCTTTCTTGAGAAAGCTTGTCTGGTAGTATTTTACGTAAAAATCGTAAATTTTGACTAAAATATGTATCCATTAATTTGGAATTATGATGTTTTTTTAGATAAATTTCGTAACCAAATGAAAGTTCTCTTCTAAAACAAAGATACTTAAATTATGCAAAACTAACAAAAAGTACATTTTTTATGCAAGAAAGAGCAATTGCACACATGGACTTGGATAGCTTTTTCGTTTCGGTCGAACGTTTGAAGGATGACCGACTTAAAGGTAGACCCGTGATTGTGGGTGGCAATGGTGACCGTGGTGTAGTGGCAGCTTGTAGTTACGAAACCAGAGTGTTTGGAGTACGTTCGGCAATGCCCATGAGAATGGCCAGACAATTGTGTCCCGATGCTATTATTTTGAGAGGAGACTTTGAAGCGTACGGTCAATATTCGTCCATCGTGACTGATATTATGACCGAAAATGCTCCCGTGGTAGAAAAAGCCAGTATTGATGAGTTTTATATGGATATGACTGGTATGGAACGCTTCTTCGGTACTTGGAAATTTGCGACCGAATTACGTTCAAAGGTGATAAAAGAGACAGGGTTGAGCATTAGCCTTGGATTGTCGGGAAATAAAACAATTTCCAAAATGGCAACGAATGAATCTAAACCTGCGGGACAATTACAGGTATTTCGGGGAAATGAAAAAAGTTTTTTAGCACCTCTTTCTGTTTCTAAAATTCCTTTTTGTGGTAAAGTGACTACGCAAACCCTGCGGAATATGGGAATTAATAACATTGGTATTTTGAGTCAAATACCTTTGCGACACTTGGAAAAAACCTTCGGGAAGTTGGGGAAAACCCTTTGGGAACGAGCTAATGGGATAGACAATTCTCCTCTTATTCCTTATCACGACCCGAAGTCTTCTTCTAAAGAAATTACGTTTCAGCAAGACACAACTGACGTTGATTTTTTGAGAAGAGTTCTAATAAAACTGGTAGAAGAACTCTGTTATGATTTACGGAAAAGTGGTTTTTGTACGGGTTGTATTACGGTAAAAGTTCGGTACAGCAATTTTGATACTCACACTCGGCAACTCAATATTTCAATGTCAGCTTCGGATATGGTTTTGATAAAGCACGTACTTGAATTGTTTGATAAATTGTACGAAAAACGTTTATTGATTCGATTGATTGGCGTGAGATTTAGTAAGCTGATTCGAGGAACGGAGCAATTGAACTTATTTGATTCAGGGTCAAAAGTTGCTCCCTTGTATTTGGCGATGGATAAGATTAGAGATAAATACGGAACGACTGCCATCGGAAGAGCTTTGAATGTTGATTTGAATAAACGTAACCCTTCAATAATGCAAAATAATGTACCTTAATTGTCATACCTTTTATAGTCTCCGTTACGGCACGATTTCCATCGAGGATTTGGTGAATAGAGCCGTGGAAATGGGCGTAAAAAAGCTCGCTTTAACCGATATTAATACGACTTCGGCGGTTTTTGACTTTGTGACTCTTTGCAAAAAAGTAAATATTGAACCCGTAGTAGGGGTGGAATTTCGTCATGAAGATGAACTGCTGTATGTTTGTCTGGCAAAAAATCCCCTTGGTTTTGCCGAAATAAATGCTTTTCGGAGTAAGTTTAATTTAGCTAAAGAGCAATTTCCTCCCATTCCACCACCATTTGAGCATACTATTGTAGTTTTCCCTTTTCTGAAAAGGAGTAAATTGGATGATTATCCCAACGCAAAAGTTGGTATCCGACTGAATGAACTGACGCAATTTTATAAAGTTGATTACCGTAATTTTGTGTTGCTTCAACCCATTAGTTTTTTAGATAAAATCGGGTTCAATACGCACCGATTATTAAGAGCCATTGATAAAAATTGTTTATTAAGCAAACTTCCCAAAACTGCTGAAGCACAAGCGGATGAACTATTTTATAGCCCAGAAGACCTCAAAACGAAATTAGTAGACTATCCCGAGATAATTGCCAATACCGAGCAAACACTGGAACAATGTAGCTTTGAATTTGACTTTCATAAGCCCAAAAACAAGCAGATTTATACAAGTTCCAAAACCGATGATTTAGCCTTACTCAAGAAAATTACTTACGATGGTTTAATCAATCGCTACGGTCATGATAACCTGGAGGCCCAAAAACGTATCGAAGGAGAGTTGAAAATTATTAGCGAACTTAATTTTTGTGCATATTTCTTGATTACTTGGGATATTATCCGTTACGCTCAGTCGAGAGGATATTTTCATATCGGTCGAGGTTCGGGAGCAAATTCAATTGTGGCGTATTGTATTGGTATTACCGATGTTGACCCGATTGAATTAAACCTTTATTTTGAACGTTTTATTAATCCCAATCGTAGCTCTCCTCCCGATTTCGATATTGATTTTTCATGGGATGAACGAGATGAAATTATTGACTATATTTTCAAGCGATACGGAGCCGACTACGTGTGTTTATTGGCTACGTATGTTACTTTTAAAGACCGTTCGGCTTATCGAGAATTGGGGAAAGTATTTGGTTTACCTAAGCCAGAAATTGATGAATTAGTGCTTAATCTAAACACTGCTACTTTCAATAACCAGTACACCGATTTAATTTTAAAATACGGCAAACTAATGGAAGATTTCCCAAATTACCTTTCCATTCATGCGGGTGGAATCATGATTTCGGAAGAGCCATTATATCATTATACTGCGTTAGAACCGATGCTCAAAGGCTTTCCAATTTGTGAGTTTGATATGTACGTATGCGAAGATATTGGTTTTTCTAAATTTGACGTTTTGTCGCAAAGAGGACTTGGGCATATCAAAGAATCTGTCGATATTATTTGGCAAAATAGACAGGAAAAAGTCGATATTCATGCCATACAGCAATTTAAAAATGATCCCAAGATTCAAGAACAGCTTAGGTGTCACGAAACGATGGGGTGCTTTTATATAGAATCTCCCGCCATGCGACAATTAATTTGGAAACTGGAATGTGATAATTATTTGACCTTAGTGGCAGCCAGTTCCATTATTCGTCCAGGTGTAGCCAGTTCGGGCATGATGGGGGCATACATTCGTTATCATCATAAACCCTCAGAAGTCGTTTATATTCATCCCAAAATGAAAGAATTATTAGAAGAAACGTATGGCGTAATGGTTTATCAAGAAGACGTGATAAAAGTTGCGCATCATTTTGCGGGATTAACCCTTGGTGAAGCGGATGTTTTGCGGAGAGCTATGTCGGGAAAATTTCGTTCGAAAGTAGAGTTTGAAAGAATTGTTGAACAGTTTCATATAAATTGTCGGGCGAAAGGTTATCCCGAAGAAATCTATCGAGAGGTATGGCGACAAATGGAGAGTTTTGCGGGATATAGCTTTTCAAAGGCCCATTCAGCGAGTTATGCCGTTGAAAGCTACCAAAGCCTGTATTTGAAGACCTATTACCCTTTAGAATTTATGGTGGCAGTAATTAATAATTTTGGTGGTTTTTACCGCACAGAATTTTATGTTCACGAAGCTAAAAGACACGGAGCAAATGTAGAATTACCCGAAATTAATTCGAGTGAATACACGACTTCCATTTATGGTAGCACCATTTATTTGGGTTTTATTCACATTAAAAGATTGGAACATAAACTTGTAAAATCCATTATTGAAGAGCGTAAAAACGGCCCATTTTTTTCCTTTGAACATTTTTGTAAACGAGTTCCTGTTGGACTTGAACAACTCATTATTCTTATCAGAATTGGGGCATTTAGGTGGTTCGGAGAAGGTAAAAAAGAATTACTTTGGAAGGCATATTTGATGACAAATAGTAAAAACTTACAACCAGTCACTTCCGAGTTGTTTGAAACAGAAGAAAGTGATTATACCTTACCAACATTTTTACATTCTGACTTGGAAGATGCTTATGATGAATACGAGTTATTAGGATTTACTTTGTGTAGTCCCTATAAAATGCTATTTGAACGAATTCAAACGCATTATTTTGCTCGCAACCTTCACACAGGATTAAGTAAAAACGTAGAGATGTTAGGATATTTGATTACACTAAAAACTACCCGTACCCAGAAAGGTGAAAGAATGGCTTTTGGTTATTTTGTCGATGAATACGGCGAGTATTTTGATACCGTACATTTTCCCAAATCATTTCAGGCATATCCCTTTCACGGCTCAGGAATTTATCATTTACAAGGAAATGTCACAGAGGAATTTGGGCACCACACATTGCAAGTAACATGGATGAATAAATTACCCTTTATCGTTGACCCGAGGAATGAGTGAGGTTAATAACATTAAAAGAGCAACACAATTACTTAGTTCCAATATTTCTTTCCGCATCATACTCTTCGCCAAATAAGAAAAACCTAAAAGTCCTCAAAAGTACAGAAAGATGAATCAACAAAGGAGGAATATTTTTTTATAAAATAAAAAACGCTTGTTGTTATAGGTAAGTAGCCCATCATTTTAGTTTGCGATGGACTCGATGTTAACCTTTACTGACCACACTAAAAACAAAAAAAGCCTTCATACATCAAGTATGAAGGCTTTTTTGTGATCCCGACAGGATTCGAACCTGTGACCCACAGATTAGAAATCTGTTGCTCTATCCAACTGAGCTACGGAACCTTTTAAATTAAAATAGTTATCAAAAAATTGATAACTATTTTAGTCGGGGTGGCAGGATTCGAACCTACGACCTCTTGGTCCCAAACCAAGCGCGATACCGGGCTACGCTACACCCCGAAATTTTCACCTATTTTGCAAAACTAAAGATATTAAACTTATATCTGTCAATTATGCGGAGAGTGAGGGATTCGAACCCTCGGTACCCTTGTGAGGTACGGCAGTTTAGCAAACGGCTCCTTTCGGCCTCTCAGGCAACTCTCCTTAACACTTTTAGTTTCTCTTTCGATACTCTCGTTGTGTTTAGGTGGTGCAAAGGTACGCTGTTTTTTAATAAAGATGCAAGTCTAATTGGAAAAAAAACTTAAAATATTTTAATGATTTTTGTTAACAACTCCGTATTAATTTGAAAAACAGAGAGTTATTGTACACTTACTTTGTAATATTTTTTAAATAAATTTTTAATATTTTTTGTAAAAGTAGGGGTATTCGTAATTTTGTCTGTCTTTTTTGCAGAAATGAAGGTCAAATAACCCTAAAAAATATAAAAATGAAGTTCTCTAAAATATTTTTGTTAATCTGTTTATCAAATTTGATGCTTTCTTGTGCTACTACAAGCGTCATGAGATTGCGTCCAGTTGAGCAAGAGAGTGTTTTTGACGGGGTAAAACAAATTGTCAAACAAGAGAAAGATGGTATTAAGGTAGTGGTGTCTTACGATGGTCGCTACGAAAAGTATTTAATTTTTGATGTTGAGGTTTTCAACAATACCAATCAGCCAATAACTGTTTCTCCGAAAGACTTTACTTGTTTACCGCTTGATGAAAACAGGCAAAACCTTCGGTCGCAGGATGGGCGATACATTTACTCCTATGAAGGAGTTGAGCCGCAAGAACAAATGAATTTGATTCGACATGAAATGGCTAATCAAGATGCAAAAATAAAACGGGCGAGGGTTGTGAATACGGTTTTGTTTGTTGGTGGTATTGTGGCGTTGATTGCCAGTTCGGGCAATCGCTCAGAAGGTGCTTGGAGAACTGCACAAGTTGCTGAAACCGTCGTGCAAGTTGCTCAGGTGAAAAGAATAATTGACCAAGGAAACTATTATTCTAAAATGGAAAATTTAGATAGGGATGCTAAGGTTTGGTCGCAGGAGAATTTTAGAACAACTACTATTCCCGCTGGTTCATCTATGCGTGGAGGTGTTTTTTTGGAGGCGAATCCGAATGCTAAATTTGTCCAGTTGAACTATAACTTTACACAAGAGCCAATTCGCTTTGTATTTGAGCAATGGTTTGAACCAAGACATTAAGCTTTGATTTTATTGATTTTTCCTGATTTTAGAAGTAAGGCAGTTGAAACTAAGCGTTTCTTCTGCCTTTTTTAATTTTTATTAATCTTTTTATATAATTTTTATCAACTTTGCATTCCTTTAAAAAATACTGTTTTTCGGATTAAATGTTAATAATCTTGTTGGCGTTGATGAAAAGCAAATAACTGTTCCAAAATGGAAATATTAAAAAGTTCTCGACTGGATTCCTTACGTTACGACATTCGTGGTCCTGTTTACGAAAAAGCCCTCCAATTACAGCGTGAAGGCTATAAAATTACTTCTTTGAATATCGGAAACCCAGCGGCGTTTGGTTTTGAAACGCCCGATGAAATTATTCATGACATCATCATGAATATTCGTAATGCTCAGGGTTATGCTGATTCTCGTGGTTTGTTTGCCGCCCGTAAAGCAGTTATGCAATATTATCAAAGTAAGGGTGTTAGAAATATCGAAATAGATGATATTTTTATTGGAAATGGCGTGAGTGAGTTGATTGCCTTGACGATGACTGCGTTGTTGAATCCTAATGATGAAATATTGATTCCTTCCCCCGATTATCCGCTTTGGACAACTTCAGTGGGTTTAGCGGGTGGAACTCCAGTGCATTATGTTTGTGATGAAGCATCGGACTGGAATCCTGATTTGAAGGATATTGAATCAAAAATTACGAAAAAAACTCGTGGAATTGTTTTGATAAATCCAAATAATCCAACGGGGGCTGTTTATGAAAGAGATGTGGTTGAAGGGATTGTCCGGTTAGCTGAAAAGCATAAATTAATCGTTTTTGCGGATGAAATTTATGATAAAATTCTTTACGATGGAGCCATTCATCATTCAACCGCAGGAATGTCGGACGAGACGTTGATTATTACGATGGGGGGGATGTCCAAAAATTATCGAGCAGCAGGATTTAGAGGTGGTTGGATGATTTTGACGGGAGCAAAACATCGGGCAAAATCATACATTGAAGGTTTAACTTTTATGGCTTCAATGCGTTTATGTTCCAATGTAATCACCCAATACGGTATTCAAACCGCACTTGGAGGATATCAGTCAATTAATGATTTGGTGATTCCAACGGGACGTTTATACAAGCAAATGGAGTTGTCGCACCAAAAATTGATTTCAGTTCCTGGTATTTCCTGTGTGCGTCCAAAGGGGGCGATGTACCTTTTTCCGAAGATTGATTTAAAGCAGTTTGACTTCAAAAATGACGGTGATTTTGTGTTGAGTTTATTGGAAGATCAACGGATTTTGGTTGTGGGCGGACGTGGATTTAATTTCAAAGAACCAGACCATTTCAGAATTGTCTTTTTGCCACATTTGGAACAATTAGGAATAGCGATGGATAAAATGATTCTACACTTTGAGAATCATCGTAAATAGAGATTGGTAGTAGGTTATAACTCTCTATATTTCGCAAATTATAACCTATTTCAAACATAATCTCGGCAGCGAGTTACCTAATTCTTAACGAATACTTAAAATTTAATAATTTCTGTTTATTTTTGTTAAAGGGTCTTTGTGTGGCACAAAGACCCCTTTTTATTGTTAAATCCACTCATTGCTCAACAAACCAAAATGAATATCGACGCATCACTACTAAACTCAAAAAGGGTAAAACTCTTCATTATTTTATTCGGAATCTTCCTTTCTAATGCCATTGTGGCCGAAATTGTTGGTGTGAAAATCTTCTCAGTTGAAGGGACATTGGGATTTCAACCACTTCATTTACAGACTTTTATGGGCGTTTGGGATATTAACCAAACTGCGGGAGCATTGAACTGGCCTTTTGTATTTATTACTTCGGATATTATTAATGAATATTTTGGGAAAAAAGGCGTTCGGAAGGTTTCTTATTGGACAGCGGGCTTTATTGCTTACTGTTTTATTATTATTTACGGGGCAACTTTATTGACTCCTGCTGATTTTTGGATAGAAGTAAATAAAGGGGATGATAATTTTAATATCAATTATGCTTTTGGCAAAATATTTCGACAAGGTTTGGGCATTATTACGGGTTCATTGACCGCTTTTTTATTGAGCCAATTATTGGATGCTTACGTTTTTCATTACATCAGAGAAAAAACAAATGGAACAAAAATTTGGCTTCGAGCAACGGGTTCAACTTTAGTTTCGCAGTTGATTGACAGTTTTGTGGTGATTGGAATTGCGTTTGTTTTATTTGGAAATTGGACGGTTGAACAATGGATTTCAACGTCATTGAACAGTTATTTGTACAAATTTTTTACGGCTATAATCCTTACGCCCGTTATTTATTTAGCTCATAATCTGATAGATAAGTATTTGATTGAGGATAAGTAATGGTAATAAATAATATTTATAAAGCTCCTTTCGAGGGGCTTTTTTTATGCCCTTTTCTCAAAAATGTCTCCCTAATATTGGGGATATGAAGGTAAAAATAAAGCGATGAAATTTGTGACAGCTATTAATGTGAACTCTTAATATTTAATATCATGAAATATCTTACCCAAATCTTAGGTGCAATTTGTATCACCATTATGTGCTTTTCGGTTGCTTGTAAAAAAGACGAACTAACAACTCCAGTTGTAACTAAAAGTGCAGCAAAAGATATTACTAAACTTAGTTTTTCGGTTCTCAGCCCAGTCGTTGAAGCAACGATAGATGCCACTACAAAAGCAATTACTGCCACTGTACCCGCTGGAACGGATGTAACTAAATTGGTCCCAACCATTACAATTTCTGCCAAAGCAAGCATTTTGCCAGCTACAGGTGTAGCTCAGGATTTTTCTAAAGAGGTAAGTTATACCGTTATGGCAGAAGATGGGAGTGTGGTCGTTTGGAGGGTTAATGTAATTTTAGATAAGCCCATTAATAATGGAACGGTTTACATTGGTAATTATGATGGGGTATTATATGCACTCGATGCTCTCACGGGAGCCAAAAAGTGGCAAGTACAAATGCCCGATGGAATCTCCTCGACATCTACAGTTGTGGATGGATTACTTTATATCAGTTGTTGGGATAAAAAAATCTATGCTCTCGATGTGATTGATGGTAAAAAGAAATGGGAGTTTTTACATGGTAAATCTAATGATAAATCGGCTCCAATGGTTGTAAATGGATTTGTTTATGTAGGGGGTGGTACAAAAATATATGCCCTTGATGCTATCAGCGGAGTAAAGAAATGGGAATTTGAAGGAGATGGCGTTTATGACTGGCAGGCTTCTCCAACGGTTGTAAATGGGATTGTCTATGGAATTATTAGAGGAAATACTGGTGGTAAATATGGAATGTATGCTTTAGATGCGATAACTGGAGTTGTAAAATGGGGACCCGCAACGGATGTTTATTTATCTGAATCTTCACCCGCTGTTGCAAATGGCTTAGTTTACGCTGGCTCTGAATTAAATGGTCTTGTAGCAATAAATTCACTTACTGGAACTACAAAATGGGCTTTTTATCCTAATAAAAGTAAATTCTTTTGTTCTACTACATCGCCAACGGTATCAGATGGAATTGTTTATATCGGTAGTATCAATGATAATAAATTGTATGCAGTTGACGCTTCAACTGGAGTTGCGAAGTGGGAGTTTTTGACGGGAGGAGGCATTGACTCTTCACCAATCGTATCAAATGGGACAGTGTATGTTGGCAGTGGTGATTATAAACTTTATGCAATTGATGCACTCACGGGTGCAAAAAAATGGGACGCAAAGACCGATATATCATTAGTGGATTCATCTCCCGTTGTAGCGAGCGGGCTTGTTTACATTGCTATTGATAAAAAAGTATTAGCATTTGATGCCTTAACTGGCACTAAAAAATGGGAATATTTAACCAATCGTGGATTTGGCTATTCTTCCCCGTGTATCGTTGATAAAGATGGAAAGGTTTATCATTCGGGGGTTAGTGGAATGGTTCAATAAATGCGTTTCTGGTATTCTGTCGTTGTCTGTGGAGGAGGAGGTTTTCCTTTTATATAGGAAGTGAAAACTATAACAATGAAATTTTGGGAGTCATGCTTTTTTTAAAAATAAACAAATAATTAAACCTCATAAAAAATGAAAATATTTACAAAATACCTCATTTTATTACTATCCTTGGGAGTAGTGATTTCATGCAAAACGAAGGAAGAAGTGGTTATTCCTGAAGTGCTTTGTTCTCCAACGCTCAACGCTGATGATTATTCTTCCGAAAAGTTCAATTATGATGTCAATGGAAAACCTATTGGAGGAGAACTCAATGGGGATATTTTTAAGTTTGAATATGCAGGTAGTAATATCACGAAAATGATTTTTCCGAATGCTACTACAACGGTGGAATACGATGCCCAAAACCGTCCCGTTAAGGCAAAAAAGGTTTATGCTTCTGTTGATTTTAATTATACAACTGATTTTGTTATTACTTATGATGCCAATAATCGCTTGAATACTGAACTCGCTACTTTTAAAGGAGATTTTGAATTTGTATTATTGAGTCGCCTTGAATACGATGCGAAAAGAAATGTTTTAAAACAGTACATGAAAGAAAATACTAATCCAGAATTTCTGTGGATTGAAAATGCAGGTTTTGATGATAAAAAGAATGTTGGAAAGGCCTTGAAATGGAATCCGCTTCATTTGTTTTATGACCCACTGAATCTTTATGATACTCAATCAGAAAATAATCAAGCTACCTCAAAAGCAAGAGTTATTAATTCTGAGTATTTGGGTGGATTGTACAATGTGGATATTAAAAATGCTTATACGGCTTATAACTCAAACGGTTATCCAACGGCTGGTACGCATGATTTTAGCTACGAACACGCAGATTTTAGTGACCCAACTTCAACAACAACGGTAAAAAATATAGGAACATCCAAGCTACAATTGGATTATTTTTGCAAGTAAGCTTCCTTATTTCTGCATTAAATTAACAGTCAGATTAATATAAATAGTGGTGAATTTTATAATCGGCTATCTAAATTTTAGGTAGCCGATTTTTTACCGCCGTAAATTATCTAAAACCACTGCCGTTGCAATGCCGGCATTTAATGATTCTGCTCCACCAAATCTTGGAATGGTGATTTTGTGGGTAATTAATTGCTCTACTTCTTCCGAAATTCCGTTAGCTTCATTCCCAATGACAATGTACCCCGATGTTGAGAATTTTGTTTGGTGAATATTGTCGCCATCCAGTAATGTTCCGTAGATATTTTTATCCTGCGTTCTGATAAATGCCACTAATTCAGTATAAAATAACGACACTCTGCTAAAAGAACCCATCGTGGAGGAAATGACTTTTGGATTGTAAAAATCTACCGTTGAAGGGGAACAAATTATCTTCGTAATTCCGTACCAATCTGCAATTCTGATGATTGTACCTAAATTTCCAGGGTCACGAATATCGTCCAAAATCAGAGCAAACTCTTGGTCCTTAACCAATAATTGTTGGTTTTCTTTCGTTTTAGCTACAGCAAGAGCGGCATTATTGGAGCTGAAAGAACCTGCTTTTTCGAGTTCAGCTTGTTCAGCATACTCAAATTGAATCGGGAGGTTTTGCAGTAAATCTCCATTTTCCTCAAAAAATGGTTTAGTCACAAATACTAATTCAAGCTCAAAGTCAGAATTTAATAATTCAAGCACACTTTTTGCCCCTTCTACCACAAAAGATTGATGTTCTACTCGAAATTTCTTTTGTTGTAGAGAATTAATGTATTTAATTTGATTTTTAGTTATCATTAATCGTTTTGCTTTACTTTGAGACAAGCCCTTTCGTATATATCTTTTTTTGTTTTAACACTCTACATTTCAGGTTGTTCTCCTAAAAGTGTTTTGACTGAACCATTGTTGGTTTCACAGGCATTTAAGGGAAATAAAACACTCCCAAAAGAGCGTTTGGAAGCTCTTTTACCACAAAAACCAAATAAAAAATTACCTCTTATTCCCGTTACGCCAGGTCTTTATTTTTACCAATTGTTTTCTGCAAAAATTCCACCTTTTACGTACAAAACCTACGCTGAGAAAAAAATAGAATGGCAAAAACAGCTTACAAAGTTAAATGATGATTTTGACCAACAGGCAAAAGGACTTGATAATAATTCTGAGCAGTATTTAAAATTATCCAAAAAGAAAGAACAAAAGACTCAAAAACTGAACCGAAAAATAAGTGAGGGGAATTGGGCAATGCGGACTTTTGGGGAACAACCATCCTATTTTTACGAAGAAGATGCGGTGAAAAATGTTGAAAAAGTAAAAACTTACCTCAAAAATCACGGATTTTTCAACTTTACGGTTGCTTATAAAAAGGATACTACATTTTTCAATCGTAAAGGTGTGGCGGTAACGTATTCTATTAATGAAGGTACTTTTTATCCTTTAAAACAAGTTGATTCTTTAGTGGTTCAGGATAGAACTATTCGGGAAATTTTGCGAGCAAATCAAAGTGAAAGTCGCTTGAAAGTAGGGGAGAGGCTTGCTTTGGAAGATTATAATGACGAAAAGGTTCGGATTGAGAATTTACTGAAAAATAACGGCTATTATAATTTTACGAAAGAAAATATTGCCATCAGAATTAATGATGTTGATACCGCCAGTAGAAAAGGAATTGAGGCGGTAACGTATATTCCGAATCCTTCGAGACCTCCGCAAAATGTAAATTACAAAAAATCGTATCCTATCAATAAAGTAACTTTTATTGCGGATGGTTCATCGCCAAATATCACTAATCCTAAAGTTGATACAATTTTTAATAAGGATATTCAGTATATTTTTGTGAATAAAAAGTTCTCTACCAAGTTGTTGGACTCCAAAATCTTTATTCGTCCCAACCAATTATACAAATTAAAAGATAGGCTTCAAACTGAGAAAAACCTTTATGGATTAGACCAATTCCAGTTTACCCGAATAAATTTTGACACCACTCGTGGACTTTTAGATGCGACTATCTACGCTCGTCCATTGGATAAATACCAGTTCACTGCTGAAACTGGCGGGAGTGTTTTTAAATTAGTTTTTGGCCCTTTTTTCAATACATCTTTTAAAATTAGAAATATTGGCGGTAGTTCCAGTTCTTTGGAAACTAACTTCCGTTTTGGATTTGAGGCTCAAACGGGCTTTTTCAATACTGACACCGTTAGTCGGAATTTAGAATTGGGTTTGAGTACTTCTTTGATTATTCCGAGAATCTTAGCTCCCAATTTCTTAGCTCAGCGACTCAATGCGTATACGCCACAAACTCGTTTGGGAGTGGGGGCTGAATTCACCGCACGACAAGAATACAGCCGTTTAAACTTCAAAATTAACGGAACTTATCAATGGCGACCAACGCCTAATAAATACTGGCAAATTTCATTGGTTGATTTAAACTTAATTTTTACCAATAACCAAACGGAGCGTTTTCTGGCTTATCTCGATACCTTGAAAAGTAAAGGGAATAATCTGGGACAAAGTTTTAATCGTTCGTTTGTTTCAACAATTAGTGCTTCATATACGTACACGGATGACCCATACGGACAAATCAAAAAAGGGAAATATCTTCGTTTGTTGATGGAGTCGGGTGGAACAACACTAAACTTCTTTCCGAAAGGGAAAATTGGCTTTATTTCGGGATTATTTGGGGATAGTTTGCAGTTTTTTAAATTTCTGCGAGTCAATGCGGATTATAGAAGATACATTTCATTTGGAGGTAGAAAAAACTCCAGCTTCGCCTATAAAATCAATACTGGAATTGCTTATTCTTACGGGGAAGGACGAAATTTACCTTATGAGAAAAATTTCTTTGTGGGTGGCCCGAGTAGTATTCGAGCTTGGCGACCCCGTACTTTAGGGCCAGGTTCTTCCCAAACATTGACCACGAGTTCGACTACATCTTTCAAGTATTTAGACCAACCTGGTAGTATTTTATTAGAAACCAGTGCCGAGTACCGTTTCAAGATTCTTCGCTTTTTAGCTGATTATAATCTCAATGGGGCGTTCTTTGTCGATGCGGGAAATGTTTGGCGTTTTCAAGGACAAAATACCGAAGGTGTGACGGGAAGTGATTTTCAATTTAACCGATTTTATAAAGAAATTGCCGTTGGAACTGGTTTTGGATTGAGGGTTGATTTGTCCTTTTTTGTGTTGCGTTTAGATTGGGCGATTAAGGTGATTGACCCTTCACAGAAGGATGGAAATCGTTGGGTATTATTTAGAGGGAAAGAAAATTTTACGAATGGTTTTGAGAATCCATTAGTGTTAAATTTTGGAATTGGATATCCTTTCTAAAATATTGTAAGTGGTAGCGTTAGATAGTCAGTATGTCATAAAGACACGGAGGTGAATATTTAGCCTTCGTGTCTTTATTGTAAATTAAATATCAATTATAGAGGTCGCCTTCCTTGAATAACTCGAAGAATTACGGCAACAATTGCAATGATTAAAAGGATATGGATAATGCCGCCTGTGCCGTATCCAATAAAGCCAATTGCCCAAATTATGACCAAAAAAACGGCAATTGTATAAAGTAAATTTCCCATGATTTTACCGATTAAATATGTTAAATTTTGAAAATATTAGCTGATTTTAACGGTTGGAATAGGCCTTTCAAAAGAAAATCCGTCACCATCGATGACGGATTTTGACTACATCCCTAACCACTATTTTATTAAAAATCTTGTTGTTTTATTGCTTAATCAAACTCCTTGATAATGTGAAAGATTATAAAAATCTAAACCCTATAGTAGCTTGATACCAAACATTTTTATATCGAGGAGTCGTTGTTGTCCCATCGCCATTATTGTTTTGTACGTCCCATCCCGCTCTCGCTCCAATGACAATTCTTTCTAAATTGAGGTCAATTCCACCCGTAAATCCAAAAATGTTTTTACGAAGATTATCCGTTTGAAAAACTTGTTCTTGTTGTACACTTGTTAAAGAAGTTACAAACTCATCTTTTTGTTTAAGAAGAAAGGAGAATTGAGGGCCACCCAAAATAGTTAAGAAACTAACAGGTTTTATTGCTAACAAAATAGGCACATCAATGAAATTGGTTGTCCGAGTAAAATTATAAGTACTTCCTAATAATGTTCCAGTGCCTTTAAATCCCTTTTGGGAAAACAAAACTTCTGGTTGAATACCCAAAAATTTTCCGAGTGGCAATGCTGCAAAAGCCCCAATTGCCAAACCATATTTATTGTCGGCAGTAAATTGGTCGGTTTTTGAATCGTAAATATTGGATAAATTTGCTCCGAATTTAAGTCCAAAATTAAGCCCGTTTTCAGATTTTTGGGCGATACTTGCGTGTGAGATTAGGACAAAAGTCGCTAATGCTAAAATTATTTTTTTCATAATTCTGGTGCTGTTATTTCTATGTGTGATAATTGAAAAGGCAGACTATTTTACGTTTTTGACGGTTAAATCTTTAAAAGCTTTCCCTAATTCATCCATATCGTGAGTGAATTCAGTTTTAAAAATCTCCCATTTTTCTTTTCCTTCTTCCTTATAATTTTCCATCCTCAATTTCATATCGCTATTTTTTTGCTCAAGAGCGGCAATTTTCATTTCGTAGTCAGCTTTGGCGGCTTTTTTCTCTTTGGAGATTCTGGCTTTAAAGGCTACGATGCTTGAATCATTTTCTGCAATTTTCATTGAAGTTTCTTTTCGGTAGTTCTCAATGTCATTTTCGTAATCCTGATTGGCTTTATCCAAGTTTTGATTGGCTTCAATCACTTCATTTTGGGCATTTTCAACCTTTTTAGCTGGTGAATTACAGCTTACTATTGAACCTACTAAAAGGGTTGAAATTGAGAGTGCAATGATGGTCTTTTTCATGTTGATTGATAGTTTTAAAATTTTAGTAAATGGTTTTGAGGTCAAAAAGCTTAACTAAAAATAAAATGGCGTGTAAATGATTTTTGTCATTTATCAGAATAATGTTAAGTTTTATCTTCACAGCTTAAGTTTTAAAGCCCAGCAATAAGTTCTTGGATTTCCTTTTTGGCTAAACCTAATTTGTGTTGGAGTCGGCCGAGTAGTTCGTCTTGTTTCCCTTCTTCAAGTAACAAATCATCATCCGTCAAAATGGCGAATTTTTGCTTCAATTTTCCTTTGGTTTCGTTCCAATCACCTTTCAATTCAGTTGTGCTTTTCATGTTTTTTCTTTTAATTAGATACTAAATAATTATAGGTCAAAGGTCATACGTTTCCTAATCTGATGTGTTATATAATATTTTAAAAAAGTTATAACATTCACATATTATTTACTTTAAAATTGATAATTTAAACATTGGTAACAGTCCTTTTTCTCAGTTAATTAGGTGAAAAATAGCATTTATTACCCTTAAAATCTCCTCTAAATCAAAAAAACAAGTCTGTATTATTTTACTGGTATGATTTTTTTATTGTATTGGTTAGAATTATATTATACTTAATAAAAGTTCTTTAACCTTAATGTAGGTGATTTTAATAATGTCAATTTTTTAATGCTTATGCAACTAATTCTTATGCAAAAAGTAGCTTTAATCATAGATGATGAAAAAGATACGTGCTTATTACTAAAACGATTTCTAAAAAGAAAAGGAATATTGTCTTATTACGCACACACGATTCTGGAGGGAATGGATAAAGTTTCTGAGGTAAAACCTAACTGGTTGTTTTTGGATAATAATCTTCCAGATGGCTATGGTATTGATAAAATTGGGGAAATTAAAATGCTTTCGCCCGACTCTAAAGTAATAATGATTAGTGCGATGGGAAACTTTTCGGATATGGCA
The DNA here is from genome assembly GCA_040387735.1 of Bacteroidota bacterium. GTDB lineage: Bacteria > Bacteroidota > Bacteroidia > Cytophagales > Spirosomataceae > Arcicella. The sequence goes on along the minus strand of JAZKDE010000019.1, from coordinate 73,508 downwards.
ATTATTGCAGGTGCTGAATCTTTTATTGAAAAGCCATTAGATTTTATGAAAATTGAAAAATCACTTTTGATGTGATTTCATCTACTCTATTGCCAAAATAACGCTTCTTGTATTTTCTCTTTGCTACGTTTTTAATATTTCTTGTAATTCTTGACTAATCGATTGGTGATGGTATTTTATCGTCAGTGGTTTGGTATGCACTCTTTTTAAGTTAGAGGAGCGTTTCTTTAATACCACATAAAGAAATTTGTTTCTACAAAGTGGGCAATAAATACCTCAAATTTTGACAAAAAACACAGTTAATATAGCGGAATGATTGTTTTTGATATAATGGAGAAGTATTTAATATTCAATCAAAACATTAATTATTATGTCTAATAACACAAGAGTTATCGCTGGAATTGCCGCTGCTGCTGCTGTCGGAGCCGCAATTGGTTTTTTGTTTGCTCCAGAAAAGGGAGCTGATTTAAGAAAAAAAGTAAAGAAAAATGCTAATACTTGGGCGGATGAACTGTTGTCGGCTATCCAAAATGGGAAAAATAACGCCCAACAATTGGCGGATGAAGCTCAAAACAAAGCAAAAACATGGAAAAATAAAGCAAAGGAAGAAATTGAAGATGTAACAGATTTGGCGGAAAGAAAAATCGCTGTTTAGAAGTAATTATGTCTTTTGAATAATCAAAAACCGAGACATAGATTTTAGGCTGTTAAAACTCAAAACCTAAGTCTCGGTTTTTCAACAATTGCAGTTCAAAATGTTTATAAATTCCCGGATTCATGGAAGCTATTGACCATATTAAAGACAAAGCAGAAGATATTTTTGACAATGCTTCTGACTATTTAGAGGCACGTTGGAATTTAGGTGTACTCAATACGTCTTCAAAAATTGCGGAAAGTATTTCTGTTATTACCATCACGTTAATTATTGCCTCTATTAGCTTAATTGCCCTATTATTTCTGAGTTTGTCAGTTGCGTGGGTTATTGGAGAATACTTGGGAAGTCCAGCTTTAGGGTTTTTCTACGTTGGTGTTTTCTATTTTGTGATTGGAATTATGGTGTATTTTATCAAAGATAAATACATCAAATTGCCCATTATTAATTCATTCATAAAGAAATTTTATTATGAAGACTAAAATCGAATCTTTGGAAGATTTAAAAGCAGAAAGGGTTCGCTTGAAAAATCAAATGGAAGTTTCACGCATTAAATTAACCCGTGAGTTTTCAAATATTAAAGAAGAATTACAGCCTGCTCGTCAAGTAGTGAATTATGCCAAAAACCTGTTAATTAATAACGGAAAAAGCAATAGTATGATTGGAATGGGTTTGCGTTTTGGGGTAAATACCATTCTGAGAAATACCGTGTTAGCTCGTGCATCTTGGCTTACCCGATTGGTTGTTCCTTATATTGCCAATAATTTTGTGTCTAATTATGTGGTAAAAAACGATACTCAAATTCTGGAAAGTACGGTGAAATGGATTAAAGAAAAAGCCTCTGATTCACCCCCAAAACCGAAAAGAAGTATTGCCGAAAAAGCACTACTTTGGGTGAAAGACGTTACCAAAGATGATGAAGTATTAATAGAACCTGTATAAAAATATAAGTAGGTGAAATGCGAAATCTCACCTTATAAATTAAAGCCTAAACTGGCGGTAAGGTTACAATATTCAACCAAAATGTTGTAAGCACTTTTAAAATATTGGCTAATTCTGTAAAGCTACTTGGTTTTACGATGTAGCCGTTTGCACCCAATCCGTAACAAAGGTTCACATCTTCTACTGCTTTGGAAGTTGTTAGAATAACCACAGGAGTTGCTTTAAATTTTGGATTAGATTTTATTTCCTTTAGTACTTCTCTGCCATCTTTTTTGGGCATATTTAAATCCAGTAATATCAAACAAGGTTTCGTGTATTTGAGTGTATTATCAAAAGCACCTTCATTTTCTAAATATTTCATAACTTCTACGCCATTTTCAACGTAGTGGATACTGCAAGAAACGGTGCAATCATCAAAAGCTGACTTTACTAAAAATCTATCATCTTCGTCATCATCTGCAATTAAAATCGTTGGTATTTTATTCATTATTTTTAGAGAAATCTATGTTTTTGAGGCAATAGGAAAGTAAATGTCAAATGTCGTTCCTTCATAAGGTTCAGACTTTGCGAATATAAATCCACTGTGATTATTCAAAATACGTTTACAGATTGCCAAACCGATACCAGTTCCTTGATATTCGTTCCGATTGTGTAAACGTTGAAAAATGATGAATATTTTTTCGGCGTATTTATTTTCAAAACCAATGCCATTGTCGGTAAAAGAAATTTTGTAATATAAGGTTTCTTCGTTTACAGGAGCTAAGTCTTTGAATGTCTTTCCTTTAACTTGTAAGCAATTGATGTTTATTATGGGTGTTACTCCTTCACGAGCGTACTTGAGAGAGTTGCTAATTAAGTTGAAAAATAATTGCTTCATCTGAAATTCATAACCCGTAATACTTGGTAAATTAATCATTTTAAAGGCTACATCTCGTTTCTTGATAACATCCGAAAAGTCGAGTAACACTTCGTTGATAACTTTATTTAACTCCACTTTTTCCATAATTTGACTCTTATGGTTAACCATTCTCGAAAAATTCAGTAAATCGTCAATTAGCGTTTGCATTCGAGCTGCTGAACTGGCTATTTTATCGAGGGTTTCTTTCCCATCATTACTCAAAACTTCCTTTTGACGAATCTGTAATTTATCACTGAAAGCTCTGATTTTCCGCAAGGGTTCTTGTAAATCATGGGATGCTACGTAAGCAAATTGTTCTAATTCGGCATTCGAACGATTTAACTCTTCGACTTTATTTTCGAGAGCATTTTCTGATTTATACCTTCTTTTGAGTTCTGAATTTACCAAATAAAAAGAAATAATCAATAAGAAAAATGAAGCTAATGAAAGTAATAACTGATAAACAGGCATTAATGACTGTCCATAATTTTTAGAATGTATCCGTATATCAAGTAAATCTTGTTCATTACTCTGGAATGTTTTTACCCGTGTACGTAGCGTATCCATGGTTTTTTTGCCAACATCCATGACCTGTAAATTAATATTTTTACCACTTTCTACTTCGTCAATATTTTCTTTGATGTATCTTATCTTATTGAATGTCAGCTCCCTAATTTTGGCAATGCTGTTTTTCTGAATTTTATTATCTCGAACTAATCTCTCAAGTGTATCCAAATGAGAACTTGCTAATGAAATTCCAGTTTCGAGGGGTTCTAAAAACGAGCGGTTTTTGGTCAGCAAATAACCCCGTTGTCCCGTTTCAATATCTTTCATGTTAGAGATAAACTCTTCACTCACAATTAAAACCCTCTGTGTATGTTCAACTGCATTGGAGTATTCAATGTTTAAAAATGATTGTTGATAAGAAACCCACGACAAGCCAATTAGCATAATCGCAAACCCCACAAATGACGCAATAATTAACTTTAGGGTTTTTTGCATATCCAAATATTTTTCAAAAAGTATGAAAGGATTATTTATTGATGAAATCAGTATTAAGAACTTATTTCTACAAGTTGTGGATTTATTTCTACAACTTGTAGAAATAAGTTCTTATCAAAAATAAGTCTTTTTTTTAGAAAAGCTTTTTTTTAATTTATTTTCATGAAAATATTTTCTGTAATATGTTTATTATCAGTATTTTATGGATAAAATAGGTGCGTGCTTTTTGGGAATAGGGGCTTTTGAAATTTGTAGGCTCGCTAATTGAATACACCAAAGCGTACTCCAAAACTATGCAACCATGATGAATCTATCACACACACAGCGTCAGACTTTTAAAATTTCGCCATTGCAGATTCAAATGCTTAATTTTCTGCAACTTTCTACGCACGAATTAGAAGAACGTATCAAAAATGAATTGGAAGAAAATCCTTTATTGGAGGAAGGTATTGTGTCGAGTGATGATACGATAAATGACGATTTTGATGACTTTGATGAAGCCCCGAATACGGAAGATTACACCACCACCGTTAAACCTGATAATGATTACGCTGATTGGGATGAATACGCTCATGACGATATTCCAGAATATAAAACTAATGTAAATAATCACAGTAGTGATGATGAATTTTATTCGGCTCCAGTTATCCAAGAAAATGACTGGCGAACTGAGTTGAAATCACAAATCCATTTTTTGCCACTCAACGACCGTCAAATTATTTTGATGGATTTTATTGTTGATTCCTTGAGCGATAACGGTTTTCTGACGACGTCGGCTGAGGTAATTGCAGATGATGTATCTTTTTCGAATAATATTTTTGTTGATGTTGAAGAAGTAGAAAAATTATTGAAAGTCCTACGAATGATGGATCCGCCAGGTATTGGGGCGGCAGATTTGCAGGAATGTTTAATGATGCAATTGCAAAGAAAGAAAGAACTTGGATTTGAAGTAGAGCTTGCGATTGATATTGTTGCGTTTTATTTTGATGAATTAGCCGCCAGAAATTATGAGAAAATCATGCGAATGCGTGAAATCACTTCGGAGGATTTGAAGGAAGCCATTTCGCAAATTACTTCGCTGAATGCCAAACCAATTATTGATGGAAGTTCATCTTCGCTTTCGGTAAAAGACAATATTATTCCCGATTATATTATTAACTACGAAACCAATTTATTTGGAGATGTTACCATCGAAATTACGTTGAATAATGGACGTGTACCTTCGTTGAAAATTAACAAAGATTTTGTGGAAAATATTAAATCAACGAAAGATAAAGCAGTTAATCAATACATTAACAATAAAATGAATGCCGCTAATTGGTTAATCGAAGCTATTCAGCAAAGAGAAAATACGATGATGAAAACCATCAAAGCTATTGTTTTATTTCAAATGGAGTTTTTCAAATCGGGTGATATTCATAATCTTAAACCGATGATTTTGAAGGACGTAGCCGATCAAGTAGGGATGGATATTTCTACGATTTCAAGAGTTACCAGTGGGAAATACGCACTTACGCCTTTCGGAACGATTAATTTAAAGGATATTTTTACGGAAGGAATGAAAGTGGATTCGGGAGAGGAGGTTTCTAACCGTGAAATCCAACAAACAATTGCGGATATTGTGGCGAAAGAAAATAAATTAAATCCTTTGAATGACTTTCAACTAATGGAAATGTTGTCTGAAAAAGGGTATAAAATTGCTCGTAGAACAATCGCAAAATACCGTGAAAATATGAATATTCCATCCGCTCAAATGCGAAGGATTTTATGAAAATAAACCTCTGCTACTATTAAACCCAATTATCAAAAACAATAAATTGATATAAAAACTATGCAAAGAATATTAGTAATTGATGACGATACCGATATATGTTTGCTGTTGCGTCGTTTTCTGTCTAAAAATAACTACGAGGTTGCCATCGCACATGATGGCAATACTGGTTTGGTGCTACTTCAAGAATTTAGACCAGATTTAGTAATGACTGATTTTCGTTTGGGAGATATGGATGGCGGTACAATTCTCTCAAAGATCAAGGCAATTTACCCTTTCGTTCCCGTTTTGATTATCACAGGTTATTCTGATATTAAAATTGCGGTGAACGTCATGAAATTGGGTGCTTATGACTACATTACCAAACCGCTTTTTCCCGATGAAATTTTATTGACTATTAAAAAAGCGCTTGAAAGCACCGAAACGGAAGCGGGAAGTATGCAGGCTAATGTTCAAGGAAATCATACTCCAGAAGGTGGCGGAACGGAAACGAAGAAAAAACATGGAAAAGCTCCGAGGTATATTTTTGGCGGAGGTGAACAATCGAATGCTTTATTACACCAAATCAAACTGGTTGCCCCGACCAATTACAGTGTTTTAATTTACGGCGAAAGTGGTTCAGGAAAAGAATCAGTCGCACAAGAAATTCACTTGCACAGTAAACGAGCCAATCAACCGTTTGTGGCTATGGATTGCGGAGCGATTTCAAAAGATTTGGCGGGTTCAGAATTATTTGGTCACGAAAAAGGTGCTTTTACAGGAGCTTTGAACCAGAAGATTGGACATTTTGAAATGGCCAATGGTGGTACAATCTTTTTAGATGAAGTTGCAAATCTTCCTTACGAGGTTCAGGTGCTTTTATTGAGAGTTGTTCAAGAGCGGACGATGAAACGTATTGGTGGGACAAAGGAAATTCCGCTGGATGTTAGAATTTTAGTGGCATCCAACGAAAAATTAATTGAGGCTTCGAAAAAAGGTAGATTTAGAGAGGATTTATACCACCGTTTCAACGAATTTAGCATTGACGTACCCGCCCTCCGTGACCGCAAAGATGATATTCTGACTTTTGCTCAGTTTTTTCTGGACCAAACAAATGCGGAGTTGGGGAAAAAAGTAAAAGGTTTTTCTACCGATGTTATCGAAAATTTCATGTCTTACGCATGGTACGGAAATCTTCGTGAAATGCGAAATGTAATCAAGCGAGCTACTTTATTAACTGATGGAGACTGGATTGAAGCTAAGACGCTTCCTTTTGAGATTTCAAATTATTCCAAATTATTATTCAATGATATACCTCAACAAGCTACACCAGTACCTGTAATATCAACAGCTCCCGTTGCTCATATTCCACAGCCTGTTGAAGAACCAATTATCACTAAACCATCCTTGAAATCTGCGGCAGTTGAGGCGGAATATGACATGATTTTAAAGGTTTTGAAGGATGTCCATTTCAATAAAAGTAAAGCCGCCCGTCTGTTGGGAATAGATAGAAAAACGCTTTATAACAAAATGAAAATGTTTGAATAATCTTAAATACTGACGATAAATTAACCACTTAATATCAGTGAAATAAACATGGATTTAACACAGTATTTATTGGATGTTTTTAGTTCTGAAAAGCAAGCCGATATTTTTGATAGTTTTTTGCGAGCAATCCCTGATTTTGTCTATTTGTTAGATTTGAAGGATGGTAAAATTACTTATCTCAATGAAAAAACGGGTGTCGTCGCTAATTATAATGAAGAAGAGGTATTATCATTGGATACTACCTTTTTTCCAGTAAAAAACTATGCGAATCGTGAAGTATTTATTAGCCATGTCAATACGCTTTTTAAGGATGCTACCGAAGGTGATAATCATTCATTTATTATTGAATTAGTTTCAAAAGAAGGCAAACGTCATGTTGTTCGAAATCGAGGTACACTTTTGAAAAAAAATAAAGAAGGACTCCCTTCAAAAGTAGTAGTCATTGCGGAAGATATTACCGTTGAAATTGAAGCTAATGAGCGTGAAAAACAAAAGCAACAACAACTCAACGATGCCGAACACTTATTTAGTTATGGCAGTTGGGAATGGACGCTCGGAGCAGAATATGTAACTTGGTCAAACGGCT
>JAZKDE010000019.1:61190-66120 GCA_040387735.1 Bacteroidota bacterium | reverse complement strand
TGCTCGATTATCTCAGCATAGATGACAGGGGATATTCAGCCGAAATAAATCCTATACAGCACAGGATCGCTTATCAGCGTGTGGCCAAACAAAGAGGATTGGATCTGCCCCAATTTTATTTTTCCGTGTCTGCTGCTGATTTCCCTGATTCAAAAGTTCCCTACGGTATTTATTCAAAACACATCGTTGAGGAGGACATCAAAAGGGTAAGAACTTTATCAGAAGAAGCAGTTAAAGTCAAAAAACCATTTTATGAATTTGAACACGCAATTATTGATGCGAAGGGAATTCGTAAATTGCTCACGGTTAAAGGTAAAAGTTTTCTCGATAGTAAAGGAGAAGTGGTACGAGTCTTGGGAACGTCGGAGGATATTACTGAACTCCGTAAACTGAAAGCGAATTTAAGGTATAAAGTTGACGAATTAACGAAGGCTTATCAGGAACTCAAAAAGGCAAAAGATTTATTTCAAGAAGCAGAATCTTTGATGAGTTATGGAAGCTTTGATTGGGATATTGAAAAAGATGAAATACAGTGGTCTGATGGATTAAAGAAACTTTTTGCAGGAGAAAATCTCTCAAATCTACCTGACAAAATTAACTATGATTTTTATATCTCTCGCACTCACGATGATGATGTAAAGATGATACAGCAAATAGTGGATGATGCCATCAATACCAAAAAATCCTATTCATTTCAACATCGTTTGATTGATATGGATGGCGTTGAAAAAACGGTTAATACCAAAGGCTGGGTGGTAGAGGATGAAGAAAATAAAGTAGTTCGCTTTATCGGTAATACTGTTGATATTACCGAAATGAAGATTTATGAAAAAGAATTGGAATACAAAGTAGAAGAACTCAATCGATCGAATCAAGAATTAGAGCAGTTTGCTTATATCGCTTCTCATGATTTGCAAGAACCGCTACGTAAAATTACGGCTTTCGGTGATCGTTTAAGCACAAAGTTTACCGAACAACTTGGTAGCGACGGTCTATTTTATATTTCCAGAATGATTGATGCTGCCAATCGGATGAAGATATTAATGGAAAATCTATTGTCTTATTCAAGAGCTTCCAGAAAATTAGAACCCGTTGCCAGTGTTGATTTAGAAATTGTTTTGGAAAATGTGCTGAGTGATTTGGAGATGAAGGTTCAGGAAACAGATGCTCAGATTTTTTTAGGAGAAATGCCTGTTATTCAGGCTTTACCGAGTCAAATGCACCAATTATTCCAGAATTTAATCAGTAATTCCTTGAAGTTTGTTAAGCCAAATGGAAAACCTAAAATCTCCATTGAGTCTAATTTGGCGACAAAAGATGAGTTAAATAAACTTGGAATACCATTAAAAGCGAAGAAATATTATAAAATTACAGTGAGCGACGAAGGCATTGGTTTTGATGCTGAATATGCCGAAAAAATCTTTATTATTTTTCAACGCTTACATGGTCGTTCAGAATTTGAAGGAACGGGTTTAGGGTTGGCAATTTGTAAAAAAATTATTGATAATCATCAAGGGCAAATTGTGGCACAGAGTACGCTAAACGAAGGAGCAAAATTTATGGTTTTCCTACCCGATGGAAAATGAGCAATTTAAACGAGCTAAACCAATAACCTATGGTTTTATTGCTAAATATTAATTGAAATTATGGAAACGAAAAGTATTGTGATATTAATTGCGGACGACGACCCCGATGACCGTCTAATGACGAAAGAAGCACTTGAAGAAAACTTTTTAGCAAATGAATTGAGATTTGTAGAAGATGGAGTTGAACTTTTAGATTATTTGAGAAGACACGGGAAATACAAAAATCCCAGTGATTGTCCCCGTCCAGGCATAATTTTGCTGGATTTGAATATGCCGAAAATGGATGGGAGAGAAGCTCTGAAGGAAATAAAATCAGATCCACTTCTGAAAAGTATTCCCGTGATTGTGCTAACTACTTCCAAAGCCGACGAGGACATTGTCAAAGCGTACGATTTGGGCGTAAATTGTTTTATTTCTAAGCCCGTTAGTTTTTTAGAATTTGTTGAAGTCACCCGAGCATTAGGGACTTATTGGTTTGAAATCGTTCAGTTACCCAAACATAAATCTCTATGATACAAAAAAATACGATAAAGCTCTTGTTGGTTGACGATGATGAGGATGATTTTTTTTTAACAAGCGATTATATCAAAGACATAAAAGGTCACAATTTTGAAATAGACTGGGCTTTTTCATTTGAAAATGCACTTGAAAAAATCAAAGAAAAAAAGTATGACCTTTGTTTTTTTGATTTTTTGTTGGGAGCCAAAACGGGTCTTGATTTATTGAAAATTGGTATTGACCACGGTTTGCAAGCTCCCGTAATTTTATTAACTGGCAAAGGCGACCAACGCATCGACGTAGAAGCGATGACGCTCGGGGCTTTTGATTATTTAGTAAAAAGTGAACTCGATTCTGAAAAATTAGAGCGTTGTATTCGATACTCAATTGATAGGGCAAATACCATTGCTACGCTTCGAGAGAGTGAAAGAAAATACCGAAATATCTTTAATCAAACCAAAGAAGCTATTTTTGCGACGCAACTGGATGGTATATTTCGGTATTTTACACCTGCAACTGCCGAACTTTTAGGATATACCGAACAAGAACTCTACAAGAGAAAAAGCTATTCTGTTTTTGTAAAGTCAGATGACCGAAAAAAGATTATTTTTACGCTCGAAGCCAAAGGTGAAATTAATGATTATGAAGTAGTTTTAACCACCAAGACGGGTGAACGAAAACAGTGTTTAATCCATTGTAATCGACAAACTGACAGCGAAGGCATTCCGTATTATTTGGGAATTATACAGGACATTACCTCCCGAAAAAAGGAAGAAAGAGACATACTTTTATTTGAAAAAATGGCAGCTACAGGTCGTTTAGTAAGAACATTAGCCCATGAAGTCCGTAATCCATTGACTAACATAAATCTTTCCTTGGATCAAATGGGTGAGGATTTTGAGGATGAAGATGCTAAATTTTTCTTGGATATTATTCGTAGAAATAGCCAAAGAATTAATGATTTAATTACGGAATTACTCAATACTTCCCGCCCTTCGGAGGTTGTTTTTAGTCACCATAATCTTCAGGATATTTTAGAAAGTACCATCGAACAAGCAATTGATAGAATAAACTTGAAAGGGATAACGTTAATTCGAAAGTTTACTCCTGATATTTGGCTTAATCTGGATAAATCTAAAATTGAAATTGCGTTTCTAAACATCATTATAAATGCGGTGGAAGCCATGAAGGAAGGAACAGGTGTTCTATCTATCTCGACTGGGATTGTTCATAAGAGTGCCGTAGTTACAATAAAAGATAATGGCGTTGGTATTAGTCAAGAGCATATTGGACGATTATTTGAACCCTATTTTACCTCTAAAAATAATGGAATTGGACTCGGATTGGCGGCTACACTTAATATAATCCAGTCTCATAAAGCTCGTGTTGAAGTAGAATCAGAAATGGGAAAATCTACTACTTTTATTATCACATTTCCTCAAATTGTCAAAATGCCGTCGGTTTCTTAAACCCGACGGCATTTTTAATAATCTCCCTTCAGTCGGTGCTATTTGCATCAAAAAATAGTCTTTCTTACGCAATGTCTCTAATTTTTTGTTGGTGTTAAAACTACAAGGTAAAATATACCTGTACTTATTGTATAGAATAGTAAATTTCGCAACTTTGAGTCTTCTTATTATTTTAATCGTTCTACAATCTTGAAGAGCGTAGAAAATTTAATGGTATTTTTTGATGATTTTATGAGTTGTTCATTTATTTTATTTTAATTTTCTTAAATATATTTAAATAATTATAGTTTTTCTTTAAATTGCATTAAAATTATACTCCAATATTTAAGATTTCTCAGTCAAAAAATACTTTTCTTCCTTGTTATTTTAGTCTCTTTTTTTGTCAAAATCTTTGTTTAAAAATCAGTATAAATGTGATTGTTGATAGCTTTAGCCTAAAAACAACTTTTAAAGTGTCAAATGTACACGTTAGTTTTTATACACAGCATTTATAATTAAATCAATCGCTTTGAACCTCCTATCACTTATGAAAACCGCATTCCAATTAAGTAAAACGACGCAATAACTTAATTGTATTATTAATGCTCAAACACGCAATCGATTTAAAATTAAGGCCTTTGAAACAGGGTTTCTGCGTGGCTAAAATAAAATATTTTATTTGCCTACATTTCATAATTAAAGAAGAATTTCAAGCCTATCTCATTGAAATTCAACTCGTTTCAACTCATTCACAAATTGCATATTTCTCAATAATTAAGGTTGCTTCTGGTATTTTTAAAAGATTTTTTAAAATTATTTAGGGGTTTTGCCCACTTGATTGACTATACTTAAATAAATCCTCTTTATGTCTTATAAAACTTTTAGCGATGAACAATTAGTAGAATTTCTCCAAAAGGGAAATACAGAATCCTTTGCTGAAATTTATCGACGATATTGGCTGAAAATGTACAGCGTTGCCTATCATTTAACGGGAAATAAAGAAGAAGCAGAAGAAATGGTTCAGGACGTATTTGTGAGTTTATGGAGCCGTTTTGCTGAACTTGAAATTAGAAATCTGGGTGTATATCTAATTGTGGCGGTTAAACACCGAATTACGAATTTTATTAAATCCCAGATTAATTTTAGAAAATTCCAAGAATATCAAATTCTTCATGAAATTCAACAAAGTTATTCATCAGATGAGGTAATTTATTTCTCAGATCTGACCGAAGCCGTTGAAGAAGCTATGAAGAAATTGCCTGAAAAAAGTGCTGAAATTTTCAAAAAAAGTCGATTTGAAAATCAGTCGGTCAAAGAAATAGCGAGAGAATTTGAGCTTTCTGAAAAAGCAGTTGAATATCACCTTACTAAATCAGTCAAAGTTTTACGAGAACATCT
>JAZKDE010000019.1:0-61180 GCA_040387735.1 Bacteroidota bacterium | reverse complement strand
TGAATCAATACGAATTTGATATTTTATTAGAAAAATACCTCGCTGGCAATTGTACTGAGGCGGAGGAAAAATGGGTGCTTGAATGGTGTGAAAAACAGCAGGAAAATCTTGTTGTTTTAAGTGATGCTGAAAAAGAAACGATTGAACATAGAATTTGGAGTGCCATTAGACGTAAAACGGTTAAGCCCATTTTAGGTTTAAAATTAATGCTTTGGCAAAAAATAAGTTTAGCTGCTTCTGTATTACTTATCCTAACAATTTCATTTTTATTCCTTCAAAATACTACGGAAAAAGCCGCATTAGTTTTCCAAAAAAATACGATAAATGAGGGGGTTGTCGTGAAAAATACTACTCAGAAACCACAAAAAATCAGGTTGGAAGACGGAAGTACTATTCAACTAAGTGCGAATAGTAGTATTAGTTATCCAGAACATTTTGGCGATAAAAAAAGAAGCGTTTTTCTAAAAGGGGAAGCATTTTTTGAAGTTAAAAAAGACCCTACGAAACCCTTTGTCGTTCACGCAGGAAATCTTACCACGGAAGTTTTAGGCACAAGTTTTAGAATAAAATCTTACGAAGAAGCCCAAACAATTGAAGTATCCGTGAAAACTGGCCGAGTTTCCGTTTTTGAAGACGATAAAAATGACGATAGCAAAACTCGAAAAGGAATGATTTTGACTCCTAATCAAAAAGTTATTTTTAATAAACAAACAAAAGAAATTATCCCAACGATTGTAGCCCAGCCGATTCCAATTGTTCAAATTGAAAGTGCAGAAACTTTTATTTTTGAGGAAGTAACAATCGACCAAGTATTGGCTAAACTAAGACGGATATATGGGTTGGAGATTTTGGTTGAAAATCAAGCACTCAATCATTGCGTATTCACGGGAGATTTGAACGATTTACCGCTGGATACGCAATTAGATTTGATTTGTAGGTCAATCAATGCTCGTTATGAACAACGAGGAATGAGTATTTTTATTAATGGAGAAGGCTGTCGTTAATGCCAAACTTACCCTTTACTGAGTATAATTTAGTGCCAATAATTACCAAAAAAGTGAGGTAGATATTACGAGTATCCACCCCACAAAATGCCCTCCTGAATAATGTTCAGTTTTCATCCTGTTGATGAAAATGAGGGTGTGTTTTATCCTTTTCACAGTAAAAAACCTTTAAAAGTATGAAAAAAATCTTTCCAAAACCAAAATTTCTGTATGATGCCATGCGGATGACCTTCCTTCAATTACTAATTGCCTCGTTTTTCGGGGTGATGTCTTATGCCCATTCCGTAAATGGGCAAGAAATACTCAATAAGAATATCAGTTTAAACTTTGAATCAATCGAGCTAAAAAAAGCACTTTCTCAGATTGAAAAAATGACTGATGTTAATTTTGTGTATAGCTCAAGTACGATCTCTGGAAATCAGAAAATTTCGTTAAAAGTTAATAATCAACGACTTTCGGAAGTGCTTAATGAAATATTCAATGATTTTCAAGTAAGCTATGAGTTAGTAGGAACACGAATTTTATTGAAAAAGAAATTAAATGAACCGCATTTAATCCCAAACGAAAAAGTATTCCAAAATATTACATCCGAGGCCGTAGCAGTAACGGTCAAAGGTAAGGTTACTGATGAAACTGGGGGTGCTGTTCCAGGGGTAGCTGTGACCGAAAAAGGAACGAGAAATGGTACGGCTACTGATAAAGATGGAATGTTTTCTATCAAAGTAACTAACAATAACTCAATCTTGGTTTTTTCTGCTGTTGGATTAGTGAAGCAAGAGGTTTTGGTTGGTTCACAAACAAATATTAATGTGGCATTGAAAACCAATAATTCTAATCTTGACGAAGTTATTGTGGTTGGTTACGGAACTCAAACAAAAGCTACGGTTACAGGGGCAATTTCATCTTTGCAAGGCGATAAATTAATTAAATCTCCTTCGGTTGATTTAGGTAGTTCATTAGCTGGTCGTTTGCCAGGTTTGGTTGTTATTCAACAAAGTGGTGAACCTGGTTATGACGGTGCAACAATTAGAATTAGAGGAACAAATACCACAGGAAATAGTAGCCCATTAGTAGTTATTGATGGTGTGCCTGACCGTGATGGTGGTTTAGGACGTATTTCTGGTTATGATATTGAATCAATATCAGTTTTGAAGGATGCTTCGGCAGCAATTTATGGTGCAAGGGCGGCAAACGGAGCAATTTTGGTTACTACTAAAAGAGGAAAAATAGGTAAACCAACAGTTTCATACAGTGCCAACTTTGGTATGGCTCAACCCGCAAGAGTTCCTCAATTAGCTAATTCGTATGAATATGCTAATATTATGAACGAATTGCCGATTTACAAAACTATTCCAGTGAATGAGTGGGGAGCCGCATCAAATGCTATTAATACTACAGGTATTTATAAATCGCCAACAGCGGGAATTAGTGCTTTGAGTGCAAATTATAGCCCAGATGCGGTTAGAAAATATGCTGATGGATCTGACCCTTGGAGATACCCCAATACAGATTGGTTTGGTGATGCTTTCAAAACTTGGTCGCCACAGGTTAGACATAATTTGACAATTTCTGGAGGTAGTGAAAGTGTAAGATACTTTACTTCTTTGGGTTACGTGAATCAAGATGCTTATTACAAAAATTCAGCGTCGAGTTATAGCCAGTACAATTTTAGAACTAATGTTGACGCTAAGATAAATCAGTATATTACTGCCAATCTTAACGTGATGCTCCGTAGAGAACAACGTCGTTCTCCAACTGAAAGTGCAGGTTCTATTTTTAGAATGTTAATGCGTGGAAGACCAACCGAACCAGAAGTTTGGCCTAATGGAAAGCCTGGTCCAGATATTGAAAATGGACAAAACCCCTACGTTATCACTACTAATGCAACGGGTTATGTGGATACGCCAACGGATTATTTACAAACTAACGGTGGCGTTGACATTACCAACCCTTGGATTAAAGGCTTGAAATTAACTTTATCTGCCGCAGTTGATAAAAATAGTACTGTTGCGAAAGTTTGGCAAACACCATGGTCACTTTATTATTGGGATAAAACCTCTTTTGAAGCGGATGGTGTAACACCTAAATTAGAAGGTGCGATTCGCTCGAATTTTACAGACCCACGTTTGACTGAGGCATATTCATCGGTTTTGAATGTTAATCTTACGGGTTTATTGAGCTACGATAAAGTAATTGGGCTTCATGCCATTAATGTTTTAGCGGGGGTAACGAAAGAAACATTCAAAGGAGATAATTTCTCGGCGTTCAGAAGAAATTATATTTCTCCAGCAGTTGACCAATTATTTGCAGGAGGCTCTTTACAGCAAAATACGGGTGGTAGTGCCTACGAAAGAGCTCGTTTAGGTTATTATGGTCGTGTGAGATATTCTTATAAAGATAAATATTTGGCTGAAGCAATTTGGAGAGTTGATGGTTCTTATATTTTTCCAGAATCAAAACGCTTTGGCTTCTTCCCTGGCATTTCATTGGGGTGGAATATCAGTAATGAAAGTTTCTTCAAAAGCAAAACAGTTGATTATTTGAAACTTCGTGCTTCTTACGGACAAATGGGTAATGACCAAGTATTTTATAACGGAAGTTTACAAGAATACGCTTATTTACCAACTTATGGATTTGGCTCATATCCAATCAACGGACAGGTTGCAACCACGCTTGTTGAGACATCTTTGGCAAATCCAAACTTTACATGGGAAAGAGCTAATAACTTCAATTTAGGTTTAGATGCCAGTTTCTTGAACAGTAAATTCGATTTGATTCTTGAGTATTTCTACAATAAAAGAGATCAAATCTTGATTCAAAAAACGGGTTCAACACCTGCTTCTTCGGGTATAAACTCTCTTTTACCTCCAGTAAATGCAGGACGTGTTGATAACAGCGGATTTGAATTCTCTTTGAACTACAACGGAAAGACTTCGAGTCAGGTACAATTTAGAGCAGGAATCAACGGAGGATACGCTCAAAATAAAGTTGTTTATCAAGATGAAGTACCAGGAGCTCCTGATTATCAACACCTTGAAGGTAAACCAATCGGTGCTTATTTAGTCTATAAATCTTTAGGAGCATTCAAAGATGTAGCGGCAATTGAGGCAAATAAAATTGATTATACTGCGGTTACACCAAAGTTAATTCCTGGTGATATGAGATTTGAAGATATTAATGGTGACGGAAAAATCAACGCTGATGATGCAACAAGAATTGATAAAAGCATTACGCCAACTTTCAACTTCGGTGCCAACTTCGATTTGAAATACAAAGGATTTGATTTAAGCGTATTATTCCAAGGAGCAACAGGTGCTGCTATTCGTATCCAAACAGAATCAGGTGATATAGGTAACTTCTTGAAATACAGCTATGATCACCGTTGGACAATTAATAATCCAAGTGATACCGACCCAAGATTAGCCAGTCGTGGAGATACCTATTACACTGGAGGAAATTACGGAAATAATACTTATTACTTATTTGACAAAGATTACATCCGTTTGAAAAATATTGAAATTGGATACAGATTACCAAAAGCTCTTCTTGATAAATTAAAATTGAGTAGTGCCAGAATCTATATTAACGGTTCTAATATTTTAACTTTTGATAAGACTAAAGTTTATGACCCAGAAGCAACAGCACAAAGTGGCGTATTCTATCCTCAATCAAGAGTTATCAACACAGGTTTAAGCATATCATTCTAACATGAAAATAAAAACAACAATGAAAAAAATAAAAATATCAATCGGGCTAACAAGTATAGCATTGGTATTTTGCTTGTCTTGTAACACAGACTTCTTAAATACCAAACCTTTAGACAAAATTTCCAGCAGTGCCACTTGGGCAGATGGAGCTCTATCACAAGCATTTGTCTTTAATGTTTATTCTTTTTTGGGTTATGGTGGTTTTGAAGAACAAGCATTAGCTGCCTATACTGATGAAGCAATGTTTACGCACTCAGGAAGAAATATCAACACTTTCAACGAAGGTTCGGAAGCTCCAGGTAGTTTGTCTTGGATGAGTCCAACGTATGAATGGGGTAATATGTATTTGGCTATCAGACAGGCAAATACTGCCATTGAAAACCTTCCTATTTCTACTTTTTCGGATACAAAATTGAGAGATCAATTATTAGGAGAAGTATATTTTTTGAGAGCATATTATTATCAGCAATTAGTTAGATTTTACGGCGGAGTACCACTTATCAGTAAAGCTTATGGCTTAAATGAAGATTATAGTATCGCTCGTAGTAGTTACGAAGATTGTATAAAATTCATCGTGGCTGATTTGGATAAAGCAGCGGGACTTTTAGACGGAAAAACAGTAACGGCAGGAAGAGCCTCTAAAATTGCCGCTTTGGCTTTAAAATCAAGAGTTTTGACTTACGCTGCGAGTGATTTGCACGACGGAGCAACGGTAAAATCAAAAGTTAGTACTTTAGGTGCTTATGCAAACCTTGAATTAGTTGCCTACACTGGTGGCGACCGTGCTTCAAGATGGCAAGCGGCAAAAGCGGCTGCAAAAGCTGTTTTGGACGCAACAACTGGCTATAAATTGAACTTGACTGCACCAGTTTCGGCTGCTGAAGGAAAAGGAAATTATGTTTCTATCGCTATGGGTGGTAAAAGTGCAGTGGGTGATGCAGCTGCTGAAAAAGAGTTGATTTTCCAACGCACTCACACCGCTCTTTATGTAGCAGAAGATAACTGGCCTTTGGGTGGTATTCACTACGGAATTAATAATGGACCAAACGGATATCATAACTGGGCAGGAAATACGCCGATTCAGAATTTAGTGGATGATTATGAAATGATGGATGGTTCTAAATTTGATTGGAATAACAATCAACATAAAGCAGAACCTTATACTAATCGTGACCCACGTTTTTACGCAACAATTCTTTATGACGGAGCAACTTGGAAACCTCGTCCTGCGGATGTTGCAGGACTTGAGCCTTCAAACCAAGTACAAACTGGCTATTATGATGATGGAAAAGGTGGAAAAATAAATGGTATTGATACTCGTGAATCAGCAGTTGAAAACTGGAACGGAAGTCGTACGCACTATTATACTCGTAAATTCATCGATTCTGACCCCGTTGTGGCGGATAATCAATCAAGTGCTCAAGTGATTCCTTGGCCTTTCATTCGTTACACCGAAATTGCCTTAAATTACATTGAAGCTTCTTTGGAAGTTGGTGATGAAGCCGAAGCAAAAAACTGGTTGAATAAAATTAGATTTAGAGCAGGTATGCCAGCCGTTTCGGATGCAGGAACAAATCTTCGTGACCGTTACAGAAACGAAAGAAGAGTTGAGTTGGTTTACGAAGAACACCGTTATCATGATGCAAGACGTTGGTTAATTGCTCCTTCTACACTTGGAAGAGGTATCAAAGCTATCAATGTGGATGCAACCTTGAAAGCAGGAGCTACGGCATCAACGCCTTATAAGTACGATAAAACAAAATATACGTACAACTATAAATCGGTTGATAATACCGAAAATGAAACCAGAAAATGGAACGATAAGATGTATTTCCGTCCAATCAGTAGAGATGAGATAAACAGAAATGCCAAATTGATTCAAAACCCTGGATATTAATTTTTGTAATATTTCGATGAATGAAAAATCTATTTCCTATCTTAGGAAATAGATTTTTTTTAACTAACCTCTTCATGTTTCAACTTCCTCAAAAACTTCTTTTTGGTTTATTTAGTCTCCTTTCTTTTACCTTGATTTCTTGTAAAGATAAAACTCAAGAAGAAAGTACCGATACTTCAAATGAACCTGCTCTTTTTACAGCTCTCACGCCGGAACAAACAGGTGTTGGTTTTCAAAATATTCTCAATGAAGGTCTGAATACCAATATTTTAATGTATGAATATTTCTATAATGGCGGAGGTGTGGCTACGGGAGATTTTAACGGAGATGGATTAATTGACCTATATTTTACCTCAAATATGAGTGAAAATAAAATGTATGTTAATCGAGGTCTGGGGAGTGATGCGTCGCCCCATTTTGATGATGTTACAGTAATTTCGAGAGCAGGTGGACGCTCTGGCCCTTGGAAAACGGGTGTAAATACTGTTGACATAAATTCGGATGGGAAATTAGATATTTATTTGTGCTATTCAGGAGCAATGCCCGCTGAAAAGCGAGCAAATCAATTATTTGTCAATCAAGGAAATGATGCAAATGGTATTCCCCAATTTGCAGAAAAAGCGGAAGAATATGGTCTGGCGAGTCAAGGTTTTAGTAATCAATCTTATTTTTTGGATTATGACAAAGATGGCGATTTAGATATGCTTTTATTGAATCATAATCCAAAAAATTTACCCATTCTCAACGAAGTAAGCACCGCCGAGTTCTTGAAAACGGATGACCCCGAAAGAGGTTTACGTTTGTTTAAGCAATTATCAAAAGGTCATTTTGAGGATGTTACCATAAAATCTGGAATCAATGGTTCCGCTTTAAGTTACGGTTTGGGAGTAGGAATGGCCGATTTTAATGAAGACGGTTGGTTAGATTTCTACCTTTCTAATGATTATGCCGTACCCGATTATCTTTATATCAATAACCGAAATGGTACTTTTACCAATACTCTTCAACAAAATATCGGTCATACCAGTCAGTTTTCGATGGGCAATGATGTGGCTGATATTAATAATGACGGACACGATGATATTTTTACATTGGACATGATTCCAGAAGGAAATCATCGTCAAAAAATGTTATTAGCTCCTGATAATTTTGCCAAATTTGACCTCAATGTTCGCAGTGGATTTTATTATCAATATATGCGAAATATGCTACACTTGAATAATGGGAATGGGAGCTTTAGTGAAGTTGGACAAGTAGCTGGAATTTCAAATACTGATTGGAGTTGGGCGGCTCTTTGGGCAGATTTTGACAATGATGGTTGGAAGGATTTATTCGTCAGCAACGGATATTATCACGATTATACCAACATGGATTTTATCAAATACATGGATGATTTTGTGAAAACTAAAGGAAGATTAATGCGTGAAGACGTGATTGATATTATTGGCAAAATGCCAGCGTCTAATGTGGTGAATTACGTTTTCCAAAATCAGGAAAATGGGACTTTTACCAATAACACAAAGACTTGGGGAATCGAAAAACCATCTAACAGTAACGGTGCAGCTTACGCAGATTTGGACAATGATGGCGACCTTGATTTAGTGGTAAATAATATCAATCAGCCCGCATTTATTTATAGAAATGAATCTCAAAATCTTAAAAATAATCATTATTTACAAGTAAAATTTAAAGGAAAAGAAGGTAATACGCAGGGAATTGGTAGTAAAGTGAATATTTTCTCAAAAGGAAAAATGCAATCGCTAACCCAGACGATTACGAGAGGATATTTATCGGCAATTTCGCCTGTATTACATTTTGGTTTAGGAAAAGCAACCGCAATTGACTCATTGAAAGTACTTTGGTCGAATGGAAAACAACAGACAATCAAGGAAGTAAAAGCGAATCAAGTTCTTACGTTGGATGAAAATAATGCGAATGAAAAACCTGTAAAATCCCAATTAATAAAGCCGTTTTTCCATGAAATACCTTCGCTGATTGCTTATGAAAATCCAGATATTTCAATCAACGATTTTGACCGCCAACTTTTACTTGTGAGTGAACCAACGTATTCGGGGCCTTGCATGGTGAAAGGAGATTTGAACAAAGATGGATTAGAAGATATTTTTGTGGGTGGAGCCGCTGGACAAAGTGCTTCACTTTATATTCAACAAAAAGACGGACGTTTTTCACTACAAAAAAATCCAGCTTTTGAAACAGATAAAGCCAGTCATGATGCAGCAACGGTATTTTTTGATGCCAATGGCGATGGTTTTCAAGATATTTATGTGGCGAGCGGAGGTTATCATACTTTTGCCGAAAAAGATGCTCTTTTGCAAGACAGATTGTACATGAATGATGGAAAAGGAAACTTTACAAAAAGTAAAAATGCTTTGCCTCAGATGCTTACAAGCAAATCTTGCGTAGCCGTAAATGATGTTAATCAGGATGGATTTTTAGATGTTTTTGTGGGTGGAAGAATTATTCCAGGAAAATATCCAGTAACGCCGTCAAGTTATTTGTTACTGAATGATGGGAAAGGACATTTTACGAATCAAATCCAAAAAATAGTGCCAGAATTAGAGAAAATAGGCATGGTTACGGATGCTATATGGATTGACTTAAATCAAGACAATAAGAAGGAATTAGTGGTAGTTGGCGAATGGATGCCGATTTCTGTTTTTGCGGTTGAAAGTGAGGGAACGGGTAGAATGATCAATAAAACGGATAATTATTTTGATGAAAATTACCAAGGATTTTGGAACAAAATAGAAGTTGGTGATTTTAACAAAGATGGAAAACCTGATTTGATAACTGGAAATTGGGGTGATAATTCGCAAATTAAAGCGAGTGAAAAAGAACCTGCTGAAACATTTTTTAAAGATTTTGATGGGAATGGTTCGGTAGAATCAATTTTGTGTTTTTCAATTCAAGGGAAAAGCTTCCCTTATGTTACCAGAGACGAAATGCTCAATCAAATTGGGGGTTTGCGGTCGCAATATCCAACGTATGAAAGTTATGCTGATGCTACTTTAAATGATATTTTTACGGCTGATAATTTGAAAGATGCAGGACATTTGACGGCAAGTCATCTAAAAACGACGTTGTTTTTGAGTGGAGCGAATCCTAAATTTTCAGTAGGAATATTGCCGCAACAAGCTCAATATGCACCCGTGCATACAATAACAGTTTTGGACTTTGACCACGATGGAAATGACGATGTATTGTTGTGTGGCAATAATAATCACACTAAGATTCGCTTAGGAAAAATGGATGCTAATTATGGTTGTTTGCTTAAAGGTAATGGTAAAGGAGTTTTCCAGTACCAGTCACAGGGGCAATCTGGGTTTAATTTGAAAGGTGATATTCGAAGCGTTATTCAGGTAAATGATGTTCTACTTTTTGGTATAAATGAAAAGAAAATGGTCAGTTATCAATTGAAAAAATAAAGTATTTTATGAGAATTTTTATTCAAAAATATTGTCTTTTTATATTTGTTTCGTTGATATTTAGTTGTTCCTCAAAGAAACAAAAAACGATAATTGATTATGAAATAGCCACTTCTTGGGCTGATATGACACTTTTTGTTACGAAAAATACGCCAGCTAATTCACCAACTTATTCGTCGAGGTGTTTGGGGTATATTGGTTTGACCATGTACGAATCGATAGTAAATAGTTCTCCCAATTATCAATCCTTGGAAGGACAATTAAATGGATTAGATAGTTTGCCAAAGCCAGAAAAAGGCAAAATATATGATTGGAAAATAGTTGTAAATGCAGGTCAAGCAACTATTTTGAAAAACATTT
This sequence comes from Bacteroidota bacterium, assembly GCA_040387735.1. Classification (GTDB taxonomy): domain Bacteria; phylum Bacteroidota; class Bacteroidia; order Cytophagales; family Spirosomataceae; genus Arcicella. The sequence continues at coordinate 50,766 of JAZKDE010000019.1, read as the reverse complement.
ATAATCAAACCTCGGATGTAAATAAAGCCAAAATTGATTCTCTGGAGGTGTATATTTTAACCCGAATTACTGAAAATAGTAAAGATTCTGTCATTATAAATCGGTCAGTGAGTTATGGGAAAGCTGTTGCTTTACGCATTTTTGAATGGTCAAAAACGGATGGAGGACATCGGGGATACTTGAAGAATTTCGACAAAAGCATGAAATACCCGAGTTTTTCGGGATGTTGGAAACCCCCACTTTTTGCCCAATCTTTTAGTCATTATCCTTTGCATCCACATTGGGGAGAAAATCGAACTTTTTTGATGAAAAATTCTGAGATTGAAAAGCCTAAATTTATAAAACCTGACACGACAAAATCATCTGAATATTATCAGCAATTTGTGCAGGTTTACGAAAAAAAGAAGGTTTTGACTCAGAATGAAAAGGAAGCGGCAATTTGGTGGAGTGATGATCCAGACGAAACTTTTACGCCCCCAGGACATTCGTATTATTTGGCGACACTTGCCATTCATAAAACCCAACCCTCGTTGATAAAATGTGCCGAAACTTACGCACGTGTTGGCATGGCGGTTGCTGATGCCTTTCGGAATTGCTGGAAATGGAAATATCAGTTCTTTTCGGAACGACCGAACACCTTTGTTACTCAACATATTGAACAAAACTGGGAGTCTTTTTGGCCTGACCCACCTTTTCCAGCTTTCCCGTCGGGTCATGCGATACAGGCCGCTGCGATGGCTATGGTTTTGTCAGATTTGTACGGAAAAAATTTCGCTTTTACCGATTCCGCTCACGTTGGAAGAAAAAGAGATGAAATGAGAAACACTGATTTTAAAGCAAGACATTTTAATTCTTTCTGGGAAGTTGCCACAGAAACTGCCAATTCACGTTTTTTAGGAGGAATTCACTGCCCGCAAGATAATGAAAGAGGCTTGGAAAAGGGAAAGGAAATTGCGGATAATATTAATGCGTTGAAATGGAAAAAGTGAAATTAACAAACTAAATGATTAAAAAGGAAATCTCTCAATGTAATAATATGATACAAAATGTAATAAGAATCATTTTGATTTGTCTTCTTTTCGTCACTTTCTCCAACGCTCAAAAACCTTTTAAAGACGTGTCTAAAGAAGCAGGAATTAACCATCAATTCCAAGTTTATGAAGGAATGTTTGGCGGTGGTGCTTGCGTGCTTGACTTTGATAATGATGGTTTTGAAGATGTTTTTCTTACGGGTGGGATGAATGACGATATGCTTTATAAAAACAACGGAAACGGCACATTTACCAATGTTTATGAAAAATCTGGCTTGACTATTTCCAAGAAATTTGCAACACAAGGGGTTTCCGCTGCTGATGTAAATCGGGATGGATTTGTGGATTTATTCGTTACAACTGTTACCACTAAGGGCAAAAAACTACCTGTTCCCCGAGCGATGAATTTACTCTTTTTGAACAATGGAAACGGAACTTTCAGAGATGCTACAAAGGAATATAAACTCGACCAATTGAGTTCATTTAGTACGGGAGCGAGTTTTGGCGACTTCAATGCAGATGGTTTCCCAGATTTGTACGTTGGGAATTATTTTAATGATTTCAAAGGTGAATTAACGGTCATTAACGATGCTACAATTGTTGGGGCAACGCAGACTTCTAAAGGATATTTGTTGCTCAATAAAGGCGGAAAATATTTTGAAGACGTTTACGAAGACTACGGCTTGACTCACAAAGGTTTTGGTTTTGGGGGCGTTTTTACAGATTATGACAATGATGGGGACCAAGATTTGATTATTAACCACGATTTTGGCTATAAACGAACGCCAAATTTATTGTTGGAAAACAAAGGCTGGTGGAAAAAATTCACAGATGTTGGTCCCGAATTAAAAATGGACTTGCAAATTAATTCGATGGGAACGGCCGTTGGTGATTATAATAACGACGGTTTGATGGATTATTATTTTACCAATATTCGTTCCAATCATTTTATGGTGAATAACGGAGTTGGAAAGCCTTTTTCTGATAAAACTCAGGAACTTAATTTACTTGGTTTGACCTACATGATGATTAGTTGGGGGGCTAATTTTGCTGATTTTGACCATGATGGAGACGTTGATTTATTCGTCTCTAATGGTGATTTAAATCCAAATTGTGTTCCAATGGCTGATTTTTATTTTGAAAATAACAATGGACACTTTCAAGAAAAGGCCTCACTTTTTGGTGTAAATGATTATGGTATCGGACGTGGTTCGGTCGTTTTTGACTATGATAAAGATGGTGATTTAGATCTTTTGGTAGTCAATCAAAAACCAACTTTAGAATATCCTGTTGAGTCATTTACGCATTTGTATCGCAATGATGCAGTTAAGGGAAATTGGTTGAAAATTGCACTGAAAGGTATTGAAGCGGAAAGTCATGGCTTAGGTTCGAGAATTGAAGTGGTAGCAGGAGGGAAGCGAATGATACGGGAAATTGATGGAGGGAGTTCGAGTTATATTTCTCAAAATTCTACCATCGCTCACTTTGGTTTAGGAAATGCGACGGTAGTGGATTCAGTAATTATAACTTGGACGGGTGGAAACAAGCAAATTTTATTGAACCAGAAAGTTAATTCGCAACTAACCATCACCGAAATACCAAATGGTGCTTTGAGTTTGTGGGTTTGGTTTACGGCTGGCTTACTGATTTTGATGCCTTTAGGATTTTTGTTTTATAGAAAAATAAAGATTTCAATTTAGCATTTACATGAATTGGTTCGTCGTGTAATATCCACTAACTAACCAATTCAATCATTATTCTCCAATTCTTTAAATTTCTTATGATTAATTTCGACTTCTTGTTTCAAAATGAATACCGCTTGTAGGTTGGGTTCAATTGGTTTTCCGTATTTTTTCGTGTAAACTTTTGTGAACTCTGCTCCTAAAAATAATATTGTCGATGAATAATACACCCATAATAAAATAATTATTACTGAACCCGCTGCTCCAAAAGTTCCACCAATATTGGATTGTCCCAAGTAAAATCCAATCAGTGATTTGCCCAACATAAATAATATGGCCGTTACCGATGAACCGATAAAAGTGTCTTTCCATCTGATTTTTCCATCGGGTAAAACCTTGAAAATTACAGCAAATAAGGCACTGATTACCGCAAAAACGACCATGAAATTGATGACGCTGAATAAATAAATGGTCGCATCGGCGAAATATGTACTGAGTTTTGTACTGAAAATATCTAAAAATGCATTGGCTAAAAGTGAAACCATCAGTAAAAAACCAAGCGTAATAATGAGCGAAAATGACAAAAACCGATTCGTTAAATACTTGATATAGCTATTTTTAGGTTTTGCTTTTAATGACCATATAAAATTAATAGAATCTTGAATCTCCGCAAATACGCCCGTTGCACCAATCAAAAGAGTGGCGGTTCCAATTATCGCTGCGGCTCCAGATTTTTGAGAAAGCTCGGCATTTTTAATTAATTCTTGCACCTGTTTGGCCGCTTCAGCTCCGACAAGCCATTTAATTTGTCCATAAATTTCCCCTTGAATGGCATCTTTTCCAAAGAAAATACCCGCCACCGAAATAATAACGATGAGCATGGGAGCTAATGAAAAAATAGTGTAATAGGATAACGATGCACTCAGTTTCATGGCATTATCGCCAGAAAACTCACTGAAAACTTCTTTCGCAAACGTTGAATACTCGTGTAATTTTTCTTTAATGAGGGGCTTCATCTTGGTTGATTTTAGGGAATATTTGATTTTATAAATGGTTATTTTAGCCAAAAAATGCACAAGTTTGGCAGTTGAGAACCATGCTAATATTCCAGTGCCAGTACTATTCCAATCGCTATTTTACGAAGTTGGGGTTATAATTCTACACTTCTACGTTTTAAAGTTTTTTATTCCCCATGTTTTCCCATAGATGCCTGTATTTCAGTATGGTACAGCATTTTTAATATTTATTTTGAAAATCATTCAAAACTATTTTAATAAATCAAAGCCATGAGAAATCTATTATATCTTGTTGCAGTAATCTTAATTATTGGTTGGTTACTGGGCGTTTTTGCCTACAGTGCTGGTGGTATTATTCACATACTTTTAGTACTTGCTATTGTATCGGTTCTTCTCTCTTTCATTCGCAGAGGAATCTGAGTTTGATTTATAGAGATTTATAAAACCCTAAACTTTTTGAAATTATGGAACAAATTATTTTTTTAATATCGACAACCATCGTAGTAGTTTTCGGTATGTTGCTTTTAGGGAAAACATTTTTCCCTATGTTTGGTAAAGAAACTTTTTCATCGCATCCAACTTCAGGGAAAGATTTTGATTCTTTTATGAGAACTGTTAAAGGTAAATCGTCTAAAATTAGATACTGATTCAAACTAAATTAATTTCTTAAAATCTATTTACGAAAAACTTATTCTGAAAAGGGCTGCTTGGCGAAGCAACCCTTTTTTTGGTATAAATGAGACTTTTATTGTTGTTTTTTCCAGTTTATTGGAAAAATATTCCCCTTAAATTCAACAAAAATCCACAATTTATGAGGTATTTATTACCCAAAAAACTTAAATAGAGCAAATTAAGTGGTGGAACGGCTATTTTATTCATTGTTACAGAATCACGTTTTATTAATCATCATAAACTTTGAAAATGAAAAAGATATTATTTACAGCAATTGTTGCCTTATGGAGTTTGTCAACCTTTGCACAAGAAAAATCCTTTACGGCAGGATTAAGAATAGGAGCTAATTTATCGCAGGTAAGTGGGAATGATTTATCCCTTTCTTCGGGTGGGAAAAATTTCACTTTTAGTGCTAACGATTCTCGAGCTTATGGTTTTGTGGGCGGTGTATTTTTGAGATTTGGAAAGACGATATTTATCCAACCTGAAATTTTACTTTCGCAGAAAGGGGGCAAATTTGATGTTTTTGAAGACGGTAAAGCTAATGGAAAAACGATTGACTTAAGACTCACAAATATTGATTTTCCTCTGCTTGTTGGTGTCAAATTGGGGAATACTTTTAGGATAAATGCAGGACCAATTGCCACTTTTAAATTATCGGATAATGGTAAGTTGGGGGATAGTATTAAAGAGTACGAAGGCAAAGAAGCTAGCGATATATTCAACAGTGTTATTTTGGGATACCAAGCTGGTTTGGGTCTGGATATTGGGAAACTTAATTTTGATTTACGTTACGAAGGCAACGTTAATGATGTGGTGAATGTGAAATTTTCTGATGCCAGTACTGCTTCTAAATTCGCAGCAAAAGGAAATTCAATTCAAGCAACGCTGGGATTCCAGTTTTAGGGAAATTAGATTCCACAAAATTGGAGAAATTTTTCCCCAATTTTCATCAAATATGGGGGATTTTTTCCCCATATTTAAATTATTTGGCCTAAAATAATATTGGCATATTTTTTTAAAATTACTTGTTACAACAATTAAATATCATGAAAAAGAAAATAATAGTATTTGTAAGTTTTGTCGCTTTAAGCACGTTTACCATTACTTCATGCTCACGTAGCGATAAAAAGGAAGTTGCTGAGAAAACACAAGACGCACAAGATAAGGTTGTTGAGGAAGCTGATAATGTGGCTTCTGATGTAAAGAAGGGGGTAAATGAAACTGCTGCCGACATCAAAGAAGAACGCATGGAGATGGTTCTGAAAATTGATGAAAAACGCAAATCATTGAAAGCTGACATTGATGAAATGGATGCTAAAATGAAAAAAGCATCAACCGCCGAAAAAGCTCGTTGGAAAGAACGTAAAGTAAAAGCTCAGCACAAAATTGACGAATTAGATAATTCTTTGAATGACCTTAAATCTGACACAAAGCGTGATTGGAAAGCGTTTAAGGCAGATTTGAATAAGAAAATTGACAATATTCAAGAAGACATAAAGTAAGATATTTTTTGGATTAACACTTCATTATAAACACATCAATTAGTAATAGTAAAGTTTACTTCATAGTGGTTAGATTGTGGAAAATAGGGAGCAGTTTTGCTCCTATATTTTTTTGACTTTCTACCATAATGAATTAAATAAGTGGTTAGTAAATTTGTTAAACAGGGAAATTTGATGATTTCCCTGTTTTTTGTACAAATATCGGTATCAGATTCTTCGATGTACTATCGTTGATTTACGTTTACATTCACAATTTTAAGATATAAAAATACTAATTTAAGCAGTTAGGGGTTTTGGTTAAAGGAATAGCTTTGTTAAGCTATTCCTTTTTTGTTTTCTAATTCTGAGTAGAACTGTTTTCTTATCTGTTTGAAGATAATAATTCCTTCATATTTCGCTTCCCAAACCTTCTTGGTGCAATCCCGAAAAGCTACAATATTCCTCATTGTGGGGTGTAATTTGCTCAAAGAAATACTCAAATAATCGGCTAAATTACTGGAATAAGTTTTTTAATACTATAAGTATCAAGTACTTATAAACCTTAATGATATGGAACCAGTAGATGAAGAAATGCGGTCTGAAATTGAAGACGATAAAAAAACGAAACCTGGTAATATGTTTTTACTTATTGTGGGTATCGTAGTTATTTTAATGGTCATTGCTGTGGCTGGCGGATTCTGGTCAACCAAAAGCGTTGATGGTAAACATAATTTTGGCCCAGTAACTAAAAAGGATACACTCGTTGTAACGAAATCAGATACATTAAAACAATAATCAATAATTTAATATTCTTAGCAAATGGAAACTACAAAAGAAAAACTCGAAAAAGAAGCCGCTCAACACAAAGCTGAAACATTAGACAAAAAAGCGGAGGTACTGAAAGCTGAAGCAACCGAAAAAATTGATGATGTAAAATTAGGAGCCGTCAACCTGGCAGAAAAAGCAAGTGAAAAAGCTGAAGTTATTAAAGCTGAGGCGACGGATAAATTTGAAGATTTGAAAGAAAGAGCTTCGGAAACTTACGAAGAGGTGAAAGATAAAGCGGAGGAAATTGGAGAAAAATTATCGGATAAATACGATGAATTGAAAGCTAAAGTTAAAAATGCTCTTGCTTAAATAATTTATTTGAAAAGCAAAAACTTATAATTATGGCGTCTGTTATTGGTTAATGACAGACGCTTGCCTTTTACTATGATAACACAATATGATATTCTCTTAACGGCTCTGAATGAGCTGATTGAGATTAACCATAGTCGAATTGATGGTTATAAAAAAGCCGCCGAAGACATTGATGGGGGAGAATTGAAGGGTATTTTTGACGGAATGATTCATGAAAGTGAAGGCTTTGCGGAGGCGTTATCTGAGTACGTGGTAAAGTACGAAGGTGAGCCTGCAACCGAAAGTAGTTTTATGGGAAAAATTCATCAAGCATGGTTAGATTTTAAGGCTTCAGTAACGGCAAATAACCGTGAAACAATTCTGAGTTCATGTGAATACGGTGACCATGCTGCTCTGGAAGTTTATGAAACGACTTTGGCTTTGGATAAAGTCAATGCTTCGCCAGAATTAATGAAATTGTTAATGGCTCAAAGTTCTGCAATTTCGGAATCTTTGAAAATAATTCAGTCGCTTAAAATATCGGTGCATAATGCCAAAGCTGAGCAATCGGTTTTAGAACATCAATAGCATTTGCTGATTAGATAAATGGACAAATCCTTCCAGATTAAAGCCAATGTAACTTTATGTATTTCAACGCCTTGAGACTTAACTCAAGGCGTTTTTATTTGTATGATTTTGGCATAAAAAAAGGAATGCCGTAGCATTCCCTTTTTGTTTATATACCCTCAACCCACCGCTTATTCCCTATCTTGTGAAAAAATCAAGGCTGTATATGCCGCAATTGAAATACTTGAATTGTAGGATAAACCATCGTATCCGCCTTGTGTTGCAGCGGTATCAGTTGACGTAAAATTGTCAAATTCTTTGTCGTAGCCTTCCCAATCGCTATTAAAACGGATTTTCCACTGTCCTTCTTGTGGCATTCCAATTACGTAATCGTCGTAAGAATTATTGGAAAAATTAAGCACAACAACTGTACTATCGCCTTTGCCACCTTTTTGCCAACGATGAAATGCAATGATTTTTCTATCTTCATCCACTCGTATCATCTCGGTATGTTGTCCCGTTAGTCCTTCGGTATTATTTTGATAGTTGAGTCTTAACTGGATTAAATCACGGTGGAGGTTTTCGAATCCATTGAATTTTTTCGAGCGTTTCCAGTCGATTGGATCAGTATCCGAAAACCATTTATCTTCCAATAAAGGTTGTCCTTGAAATAACATTGGAATTCCCGCAGCGGTCATTACCAAAGCTACACCTAATGATGCTCGTTTTTTAGAATACCAATTATTGACATCACCACTCGCAATTTCTTCGGCAACACGGGATTTTCCATTAGACACTTCATCGTGCGATTCGGTATAAACTACTCTTTTAAAAGCATCACCACTGTATTTATTCAATATCGCTAAACACACGCTTTCCATGTTACGATTGCCGTCTTCCTGCGTAATTAAGGCTTCTCTAACTGGGTGGACAAAATCTGCATCCCACTGACTACCAAAACCTAAACCACTTTCTGCCCCTAAATTATCCGTGATAGAATTCAGCCCGTGTAAGTCTTCGGCGATGGTTAATTTCCAAGGAAATTTTTCGGCAATTTCAGCATTTATCCAACGTAAAAGACTCAAGCCTTCTTGTAAAGTTGTGTTCGGGTCTTCATCAGCTTTTACGTTTCGGATGTAAGGAATCATATCCATGCGTAACCCATCAACTCTAAATTCTTCCAACCACATCATGGCGTTATCCCGAATATATTGGCGAACTTCTGGTCTGCCATAATCAGGACGAGTATCACCCCAAGGAGTTGTTGCCCGCCAGTCATTGTAGAAATAAATTCCACCCAAATTATTCTCATTCCAACCGTCAAACTGCCAAATGTCCATGTCAGTAGGGCCGAAGTGATTATAAACGACATCCAAAATAATAGCAATTCCTTTCTCATGAGCCGCTTTTACTAAAGTTTTGAATGCTTCTGGTCCGCCGTATTCAGATTCAATGGCGAATGGATAAGAAGGATTATAGCCCCACGAATACGCCCCAGGAAATTCAAACGGAGGCATTATTTCAATGGCATTGATACCTAAATTTTTGAGATAATCTAACTTTTCAATGATACCGTATAAATCACCAGGTTTATCTTTTTCTTTTACGTTAAAAGTTCCTGTGTGCAATTCATAAATAACTAATTTATTCCAACTGGGCATTTGAAAATTATCATCTTGCCAATCAAATAAGTTAGGGTTATAAATAATTGAATTACCAACCGAATTCGTTAATTTCTTGGCGTATGGGTCATTTCTTTGTAATTTTCCCGAAGGAGTATCCAACGAAAATTTGTACTCATCGCCCGCTTTTGCGTTCTCCACATTACCGCCCCAATAGCCATTTCCTTCGTGATTTAATACATTTGTGGTATCATTCCAATCATTAAAAGTGCCTTCCACACTAACGGATTTTGCATTGGGTGCCCAAACTCTGAAGAAAACTCCTTCTTCATGAACAATTGCACCCATTCCGTTTATCTTCAATGTTGCGTCGATAGTGTTTTTCATATTTATAGATTTTTTCTTTTCACTATAAAATAGACATACCATGGCCATAAATTGCTGATTTTACGTAAAAATCCACAGTTTATGGCCAAATTGGGCATGATTTTCCACACTTGTTTCGTAAAAAAAAACGTCTCCTACTTTCAAGTGGATGACGTTTTTAGACACATTAAATATTGGTATATTTCTCAATGTTCCAATGCCCGTTTCTTAATCATTCCGCCTTTTGTATCTCTAATACTACTCATTACGATGAATGCTTTAGGGTCGATATTTTGAATTTCTTGATTTAAACGATTCAGTTCCAAACGAGTAACTACCGTAAAAACAATTTCAATATCATTGGTTTCTCCGTGTTTACCGTAACCGCCTTTTCCGTTATAAACCGTTGCTCCATGACCTAAAATATTAATGAGCATTTGACGAATTTCTTCACTTTGTGGTGAAATAATGGTTACGCCTGTGTATTCTTCAATACCTTCAATGACGAAATCGAGCGTTTTTGAAGCGGATAAATACGTAACCATTGAATAAAGAGCAATTTCAACCGAAAGAAAATAGGCGGCTGCCCCAAAAATCATGATATTGATTACGATAATAATATCGCCCATCGTAGTCCCAAATTTGCGACTTAAGTAAATGGCTAAAACCTCCGTACCGTCAATAACTGCTCCTCCTCTTACGGAAAGCCCAATGCCCGCTCCCAGAAAAAAACCGCCAAAAACTGCCACTAATAAATTGTCCTTTGTTATATCTGGAAACGAAACCGTAGCTACGACCAAAGCAAGTCCAGAAATGGCTAAGGCCGTTTTTATGGCAAATAATTTCCCTAAAATTTTATATCCTAAAATGATAAATGGAATATTGACCACAATCAAAAGAACATAAAGTGGAATTGAAGTGAGAGCCGAAATTAACAATGAAATCCCCGTAGCTCCGCCATCAATAAAGTGATTGGTTAACAAAAAACCTTCAAAACCGAAAGCGGCCGAAAAAATACCCGCCGTAATTAAGGTAAAGTCTTTGCAATGCTGGCGAAGTCCTTTCTTAAAATCCACTAAACCTTTATTCAATTCTTGATCTGAAAAGTCTTTTTTAATCCCTTTGGGCTTAGTATTCAGCGTAGTTTTAATAATTATTTCTTTCAAAATTTGATTCATAGTACAGCTTTAATTCTGGTGTGATGACAGAATTTGTTTCTAATATACGGAATTTTTGGCGGATTTATTCTACCAAAAAGACCAATAAATTTGTAAATATCTGTAAATGAATGGCTTATTTTTTATTTTCTGAATGTCAGCATAGGTAATTTTCCTTCTTGAACAAAGTGTTGCGTGATACTGGTATCAAAAATTTTGCTTAAAAATGATTTATCATGTACGGCCAAAGCTAAGACATCAGGTTTATGCGTTTTGATGTAAGTCTCTAAACCAGTTACAATGTCTCCACGATTTAGATTTTTGAAAGTAACGTCATCGTTTTGAAATTCACTCGATAAATCGTTAACAGTTTCTTCCACAACGTGTCCAACATTTAATTCAACGTAATCGTGAATATGTACAACTTTACAAGTTGCGTCTAAAGGTTTAGCAATTTCTAAGATTTTGTGAGTTGCCAAAATTTCATCCTCCTTAAAATCAGCAGCGTACAAAATGTTTTCTGGATAACTGATGGTGGCATTTGCTGGAATAATCCAAACGGGACATTCAGCCGTTTCCATCACTTTTTGGGCGGTTGTTCCCAACCATCTATCAAGAATATTTGATGCTCCTTTCGTTCCCATCACAATCATATCAACTTTCTTCGCATTGGCAACGGATACGATATTATCAGGAGTAAAACCATATTCAACAATTTGACTGACATTTTCGGGAGGCAAATTAGTTTCTTTAATGAATTTTTCAACAAATTTTTTAATGCTTTTATCAGCATCTTCTTTCATATAAGTACTGAAATTTTCGATGTCGTAAGGTGGTTGAAATTCAGTAAAAACGGGTGTCGAGTAAATGTTGAGAATGATTACTTCAGCATCAAATCGTTTTGCCAACATTCCTGCGTATTGTGATGCGTGAAAAGCATTTTCGCTAAAATCGGTTGGAAATAATATCTTTTTCATAAGTTGGAGAGTTAAGAATGTTATACTTATTAGTAATGCTTTATTTGGACTTAAAATTGCGATTAAATATTTGATTTTCAGTTGATTATCTGTAATTTAAAAACTGATTTTTATCATAAAAATTTAGTTTGAATAAAATCCTGAGTCATGTTTAATTGTCTCGACCTTGATAATTATTTAACTTTTAAGTTTATTATGAAAGTATGATTACTTCCCAAATAAATCTTTTCGTCAGATTAATTCAGGAAGTAATCAATTGAAATAAAATAAATGTAATTCCGAATTATTCTATACAATAAATGACCCTGCAATCGCTAAAACGGCATCTTTTGTTAAAGGTTCATCGAATGCCTCACTAATTGCTTCGTTGGTTTTACCAGCTAATCCCGTCAAGTTTACACCACCTTGTATTAAATTGTCATCGCCTGCGTAAACAGCCGCAGGGCTACCTTGGGCTAAAGTAATCCAGCCTTTTGCTCCGACTACAAATCCTCGGGTATTTAACAATCTCCGTACCACCGATGCGTGACGTGCTTCAACGGAGTGAATTTGCAAAGCATACTGTAACAATGGTTTGTCCTCGGTAGTCATTAGGTTGGTTGCTTGTCCTTTATAAGCTCTTACGCCAGTATCTTCCAAAGCGTGAGAAACAATTGCAAAGGTTTTATAATTTGAAAATACGTCTGGAAATGCCCCTTTTGCCGTAAAATCAAAGACTGGTTTTGCTACCGCATTTGCTCCCAAAGCAGTTAATAAAAAATTTACGTGTTCGGTTTCGTGTTTACTGATTTGAGCAAAAACAGCTTGGTCAGTTGCAGGAATTAAACCCGAAGTTGAAAGTGCTTTTTTATAGAATTCGTCTTCGAGAAATTCGAGTGTTAAAGCAAAATTTAAAACGGCTAAAGCTCCTGGAGTTGATGCGTAGGCTTTATTGAGCATTCCTGCGACTAAAGTTGGTACGGCAACGGCAGATACTTTTTTACCGAGTGAACTAAACATTCCTCTTCGGGAAACGTGGTCAAGTCTTTCGAAAACTTCCCCGTCCACTTTTTGTATTTCTGATATTACTTTGAAAATATTCATGTTTTTTAATGCTTTTTGTTGTTGAAGAAATAAATTTACAAAACTTGATTTTCGCTAACTCGTTGGCAAATTGGCACCGCTCAAAGCTGTTTTGATGTAAGGTTGTACGGCAACAAGAATTTCAGAAGGCATTTTTGCTCCGTCTAAACCGTTGACATCAATAATGTCATCTCCCGCAAAATAAGCCGTTAATGGTTTCATTAAATCTCGTATTGCCGAAGCATGACGGCCTTCAACCGAAACAATTTTACCTGCTAAAAGCAAATAACCAGCATCTTTAATGAGTTTTCCCGCTCCATTGTAAGCCATCACGCCAGTGTCTTCAAAAACTTTGGCTGTGCCTAATACAATGTCACGACTGGTAAAATCAATTTTTGAAAAATCTACTACCAACGAGGGAATGGCATTTGTTCCCAAAGCTGCTTTGAAGAATTCTCGGTGAATAATCTCATGATCTCGAATGTCAGTCAGTAGTGCCAATTCGGCGGCTGCCTGCCATACCGATATATGGTGTGGTAATGACTTGGGTATAAAATGCCGCTTCTAATTGTTCGAGAGCATAAGCATAATTCAAAATACCTACATCTCCAGAGCCTAAATCTACGGTTGTTGAGGGTGTTGCAACATCATCTTTTTTGCAACCAACGGCCAAAATAGCAATTCCAGCGGCAGTTGTTAGGCTGGCATTTCGTAAAAAATTACGTCTATTAACGGAGACATTCATCATCCCGGACGTAGAGCGTTCTACACCCGATGATGGGTTTTGTGATTTGTTCATAACTTGAGTCTATTGGATGAAATATATAAAAAAAATTGCAATGTGAACTTGATTATTGGGGTATATACAAATTACGGTTTTGTCTATACGTATTTGTTGAGATAAATACAAAGACGAAAAGTCTCGAAGTGATGTGTTTTGGTTGGCAATGCTTTTTTTAATCTTTGAACTTTAAAATTTGTGAGAATAGCCACGAAAACAGAAAGTTTATTGGTGATGTATTTTCGTGGCTAATAGATTTACAGCGTTGAGTTTTTCATTTCCTTTTTGGCATCATCGTGTTTTCCTTTTCCGTCGGAAACGAATACCTCCATATCGTGCATAGCCGTTTCGTATTTTTTGTTGATGGTGTCCAAATACCCGTTCAATTTATCTTTCACATCATCAGCGTAGTCTTCGCCTTTGTTGATAATATTTCTGCGAGTTCTCGAACCTTTTTCAGGAGCGAGTAAAATGCCCATTAAAGCTCCGCCAGCAAAAGCGGCCAATATGCCTAAAAATATTTTCCCTGATTTCATTTTTTTGTTGATTATTGAAATTAGCAAAATGCTTATTTCAGAAAATGTATTCGTCAATCGTCTTTCGATTAATCCGAAATTATTATTGGTGACCTTTACGTCCTTTATTTCCTCTATCGTTACGATTCTGCTCGTTTCTTTCTTTTTGCCATTTCTCGTGTTCTGGGTGGGATTTATTAGAAAAATACCTCGAATCATGGCTATTTCTAATTACGACTTGTTGTCGATTTCCTTTAAATCCAGCGTATTTTTTTCGATAACTATCTGCATTCCGATAGGGACGGTTTTCGTTGACAACCACTTTGTAACTATTATATAAGTCAAAATTATTGTATTGAGGAGGCAATGAATTGGCAAATATCCATCGGCCTCTTTCAGAATAAATGTATTGCCGTTTGGGAACATTATAGAAAACGTCAATATCTGGCATATAGTAATAATTTACATAATCGTAGCCTTCTGGCCCCCATTGAGGTTGAATGCCAATGTTTGCGTTTATGCCAACCCGTACTTGAGCGGAAGCAGTTTTGAATGCAAAACTGCTTAACAGTAAGGTGATTACAAAAATGGTCTTTTTCATTCTGAGTGTGTTTTAAATTACGAATGGCAATTTGTCATTCGTAATTATGAATAAATAAATAGGGTGAATTGAACCCTAAAAACTATCAGTAGTTAAGATAACTTGAGAACCTGGAGACAAAATCATTGCGTCGTCTTCGGCGGTAATGAAAACCCTAACTGGTTTAAAAGATGATGCTGTTTCAAAAGAAGCTTTTAATTGTTTTGAAAGCATTCCTGTTTTACTATTAATTTGACCAATGTTTCTGGTAATATTTTGGTCAGTAACCATCCAAACTACGTATGTTTGTTTGGGAGGTGAAAGTCGGCTAACTTCTGCTAATTCTGATAGATGCACGTGAATTATGAAGTTTTTATTCTTGTCTTTTTTTACAACAACTTCACCCCGTGCGGCTGGTACAACTGGCGATGTTAGAAACATTATTTTCTTGGTACAAGATGAAAAGGCAAAGAGAATTACGAGTGTTAAAATACCCATAATGATGCTTTTTTTCGAGGTGTTTAAATTGACTGTGTTCATGATATTGTTTAGATTTGTTTATTATTAATTACTGTAATGCAAAGTTCATTCCTTACAAAAAAGCGGAACATACTGCCGAAAATTGTTAGTTATGTTTTACACTATGTAGCTTTTTTCCCCACTTTCAACTAATTCATTTTCCAAATTGAGTTTCATGTTTTGAACTCTTGGACGTTTGTTTTTTTGTTTTGCTTTCAAATTTTTCTCAATCGTCATTCTTGCCATCAAATAACTCACCGTAGATTCGGCTCCTTGATTTAGATTGATATAGTTTTCCTCCAAACCATCGTAACAGCCACCCGTGCAAGGATTATAAATAATTTGGTGAATATGATTATTACCCAAAAACCAATTGAAGGCAATTTTCATTTTTAGCTGGTATTCTTCGTCTTTGAAAACATCGTAAAATTTATTCAAAGCCAAAATTGTGTACGCAATATCAATAGGTTGCTCACCACCGATAACCAATTCGTCTAAATCGTCGCCTTTGTGCGACCAACCTTTATTGGAAATTACCTTTATTCTATCTTCTTTGAAAATCTTGGCCAACAAAAAATCAAAGGAAGTTTTAGCAATTTCTCGGTAAATCGGTTCATTAGTCGCCATCCATGCACACAACATGGCTTCTGGTAAAATACTGTTGCCGTAAGTTAGATAACTCTCAAACCAAGCCCAATCTTTATCCGATTCGTGACGGTACATTTGCACTAATCTATTGGCAAGTTCCTTAATCAAAGCCACGTCTTGAATAGAATTATTTTTTAGATTTCTATAATACAAGCCTTTGATAATGAATGCCATAGCTCTCGTTGAATGAATATTGTGTACTTTTGATAAAGCACTTTGCATAGTTAATTCTGCTTGTGTGATTAACTTTTCGGGTAAAATGTTTCCCAAAGAAATTAAAAAACCTAAAGCCCAAATAGCTCTACCGTTGGAGTCGGCGAGGTTGGTTTGGTAGTTTTGTTCGGTGAAGTTTTTGTGTTCATTCACGTAATTCAAGAAATATCCTTCAGGCTTTAAACAAAACGAAATGAAATCGAGGTAAATACCAATGTATTTTAAATCTTCCTCATCCTTTGTCAGCTCATAGTGTTGACACATCGCCACCATTGCCCGTGCGTTATCATCCAAAGTATAACCAGAATCAATGTCGGGTTGATTGATAACCGAAAATTGAATCATTCCAAAATTAGTCGTTAGCCTTTTCACGTGGTCAAGGTTAATGACAGGAATTTGATAGTTCAAGGTAATTTTGCCTTCACTCATGTTTTCAAATAAAAGAGCATGAGCAATCGCTGCATTTTCCCAAGCCGTTGGTACGATTCGGTGCAAACCTTTCATGCTGAGGTTTTTTCGTAATTCATCTTCATTCAATAAAGCAAGAACAGCATTCGATAATTGGGTAGAATTTTCAAAATCAAAGATTACTCCACCATCATTTTTTAATACTTCTCTTGCGTGTGGAATGGGTGTGGAAACGATGGCACAACCGCAACTCATTGCGTAAGAAAACGTTCCACTCACCGCCTGATTGGGGTCTTTTGAGGTGAAAAGGTAAATGTCCGTAAGTTGTAAATATTCTAAAAGAGTAGATAATGGTAAAAACTCATTGACGAATTGAACGTGATTCTGCAAATTCAATTCTTTCACTTTATCAGTCAACATTTTGCGATATTTTTCGCCTTCCTGTTTTACAACTGACGGATGAGTTTTTCCGATAATGAGGAACATTATTTCGGGGTTTTCGGTAATGATGGCGGGCATTGCCTCAAGTGTGGTCTCAATACACTTTCCTGAACTCAGCAACCCGAAGGTTGAAAGAACTTTTTTATCTTTTAACTGATATTTTTCCTTTAATAGCAATCTATCTGAATGTGCTACTAAGTGCGTTCCGTGCGGAATTACCGTGATTTTATCAGCTTCAACGCCGTAGTCTTGCAGTAAAATATTCTTCGAAAACTTAGTCATTACCACGATGGATTCACAAACATCGGCAATTTGCTGGACGCTAAATCTTAGTTTCCCGTTTGGGTTTGGTAAAACAGTATGAAAAACCAGACTTACGGGTTTAAGGAGAAGATTTAGAAATTGAATAAAATCGCCTTCTTTATCTTTAAATAAACCAAATTCGTGCTGAATCATCACCATTTGTATGGTTGGATCCTCATTGATTGTTTCGGCCAATCTAACAAATGATTTTGGGGTGTCAATATTCAGCGTAAATTTTATTTCATCGGTGTAAATGTGCTTCTCGTTTTCTGATTCAATCGGGCAGATACTTATTTTGAAGGAATTATCAAACTTATTGTTTAAAGCCTTAATCAAATCTTGCGAGTACGTAGCGATGCCGCATTGGCGTGGAGGATAGGAGGTAATGAATAAAATTTCGGGTAATGTTTCATCAATTGCCAAAATTTGTATTTCCTTTCCAAAAATGTTTTTTTGTCGTTCAGCCACTAACAAACTATTGTTGTGGTTAATCATGATTTCATTTCTCATCTTTTTTCATGTTAAGCATTAACTCTTTTAATAAGGCAGAAATACTTACCGAAACCACTGCTATTCTTTCATCAGCCGCTCCGTAATAGATATAAAGTGTATCGTCAAACAAGGCTGTTCCCGTCGGGAAACACACATTATTAACTTCGCCTTTCAGTTCCCAACTGAATTCAGGTTTAAATAAAGGATAAGGCAATCGGGTCAATTCTTTTTCTGGATTGTCTAAATCAAGTAAGGCTGCACAAGCCGAATACACAAAACCTTTTACTGTATCATGAACGCCGTGATAGATAAATAACCAGCCATACTCGGTTTCGATGGGCGGACAACCACCACCGATATAGCTAATTTCGTGTTCATACTTTGGAGAAAGCATGATATAATCATTGAAATGTTGAAAATAGTCTTTCCAAAATTCTGGGGTTAAATCTTCAAACTCTTCAATGCCAATTAAGATTTGAATATCTGGTTTTATGCGGTGTAGAAAATAAAATTTACCGTTAATCTTTCTCGGGAAAAGTATTAAGTTCTTATCCCAGACAAATACTTGTTTTCCGTCGTGTTCAAAAATACGTTCATGTTCGTTGTAACGGAGATATTTATCGTTGATTTTACCTTTAGATTCGGCGAGGTCGCTAAATTCTTGGTAGGTAAGTTGTGGCACAATTAGCCCTTTTTTTTCCCAGTTCAATAAATCTTTTGAAACCGCCAATGCTCCCAAAGCATTGATGCCGTCGTAAGCCGTATAAGTGAGGTAATACGTATCTTCAATTTTTACAATTCGAGGGTCTTCAAGCCCTTGCGACTCGTACTCAAATTCTGGAAAAAGGAGTGATTTCTCCAACCGCTCAACCACCGTAAGTGGTCCTTTGAGTTTGCAATAGCCAATACTCGAATGATTTCCCGTACTCACTGCTCGGTAAAAAATAAAGACATTTTCACCCTCTCGAATTACCGCTGGATTTAGAACGCCTTCATTCTCAAAATCAAGTATCGTTTTACTCAATAAAACACCTTCTTTTTTTATATCTATCATGATTTTTTAGAATAAGTCGCCCAATAATTTTGGTTCTTCGTGGATTTTTAGCGTAGGGCAGGTTTCAGCGTATCCAATTGAAACCTGTTCTACGCTATAATACTCATAGATTAATTAAAGCCTCTAGTCTGTAAAGGTGATGCTTTTAAGGGCGAAATGTGTTACAAGATTTTTTAGAAATTTTATATCTTTCACACATTAGTCAACCACTAATGCTTTGAGAAATAATCTTTTACAAAAGCGTGTTCCTGATTTTCGGTCATTTTATCGCTTGTTTTTACATCAATTTTAATGTCCGCAAAACGATGGTCAATTCCTAAAATATTGGCTAATTCAACTTTTGCATCAGTCGGGCCAAAGAGGAGGACATCATCATAATTTCTGATTGCTTCGCCTAATGTTTTATAATATTCAGCTTCCTGATGTTGTTCTTTATTGTGCATCATTTGTTCGCTTCTGTTTAGCGTTTCTTCTTTATCTTGATGCGAAAATGCCGAATGAACAATGGTTGTCTCGATGGTGTCGCCCGTTAAAGCCATTAAATGAGCTACTGAATGATCCATCCAGATGCCTAAACTTTTTGTTATTTTCATGGTATGTTTTTCGGTTATTTACAGATTAATCCTCTTGAATGTGATTGGGAGCGTATTTTTTTAGTATTGCATCTAATGAATCATAATATTCTTTTAAATTTTTAATCGTAATTTCCGGATTTTCTACGTCTGGAATTGTTACGGGCATTTCTTCAATATATTTTGATAACTCAGGAAATTTATCCTTAATCGTCATCGTCTTTTTCAAAATAGCTTGATTTAATTCTTCGATGGTTTTCATAAGATATTGGTTAGTATAGTTAATTCAAATATTACATTTTACAGGCTTCGATACATTTTTTGCACGCTTCCACACAGTCGGCATGATGAATATGTTTGCTACATTCGTTGATACAGGCTTCACAAGCTTTCACACAAATTGCACGAATAGCGTCGGAGAATTGAGACGCTCTGGCACATAATCTGGCACAAAGATTACAGATGTCAGCACAGTCTCGGCATACTTTTACACATTCATGATGTCCGTCCATGTGCATACAATTAGAGGCACTTTTTTCGCATTCAATCATGCAAGCCAGACAGGCTTCAATACAACTTTGCTGATTTTCCATGTTATTTTTCGAGATGAATAAATATTAGGATAAAGTTGGGGGCTTTAATTAATGAAAGTATTATACAATTTCTAATAAGAATTGTATAATTCACACATTGAGAATATTGGATATTTTTGATTTGCAGAAAAACAAAAAACGTTCTCTAATAAAGAGAACGTTTCGGTAACACCTAACCACTAATTTACTTTTTTATCCTTAACTCATCGCTAACAAGTTTGGATGATATTTTGTCAAAATGTATGTTTATACGCTTTGTTGTTATCTTTTCTGAAATTTTAAAATCTTGCGACTCATAAAGAATATTTAAATATTTCTCATTTGCTACGATACAAAGGTGGGGGATATTACTTTTAAAAGTGTTACATAATATTTGTTAAAAGTTACATTATTCACACATATTAGGATTTTTCCGTGTCATCGGTAATACTAAACACCACTTTCCTTGAATCAGTATTTTCTGAGGAAAATTATGTGTGAATAATGAAAGTATTTTCAATAATTATGTAACACACCACTTAGTTTTATACCTCAAC
Organism: Bacteroidota bacterium; assembly: GCA_040387735.1. Lineage (GTDB taxonomy): Bacteria > Bacteroidota > Bacteroidia > Cytophagales > Spirosomataceae > Arcicella. The sequence goes on along the minus strand of JAZKDE010000019.1, from coordinate 30,356 downwards.
TTTGTTCAAAGAAGACTTTTATTTAAGTGAGTATCAAAGCGGTGGTAGAAAGCTCCGTCGAGAATGACTTATAGGTCTAAGTTACAGAACGAAACTGATGAATTATGTATTTGAACATGAAAAAATATATCTTCTGCCTAAGCATATTTGCATTAATGGCATCGTGTAAAACTACCGAGTTAACGAGTAGTTGGCGAGAGCCTGATAAAGAAATAACCTTGAATAAATTGAACAAAATATTAGTTGTAGCCTTGTTCAAGGATGAAACCAGCCGACGAAAAGCCGAAGACCAAATGGTTACCTATTTGAAAGGAAAAGGTGTGGTTTCTTATAATTATCTCAACGAAAATTTCAGCAAGGATAATGAAAATATTATTCGTGAAAAAGTGAGAATTGATGGTTTTGATGGCGTAGTGGTAATGCGTTTGTTGGATGTGGAGAGAGATAGAAGCTATATTCCAGGGAATATTTCTACCTATCCTGGTTATTATCAGTCATTTGGGGGATATTATTTCAGAAATTGGCCTTACTATTCAAATCCTGGTTATTATACGATGACTCAGACTTATACGGTAGAGGTTAATGTATTTTCTATGAGGGAAGATAAAATTATTTGGACTGGTGTTACTGAAACTACCAATCCAGATGGAGTAAGTAAAATGACGAGGGAAATTGCCAAAGTTGTTTACCAGAAAATGATTGACGAAGGATTTATTTCGCAATAATGTACTTATCATGCTTCGGTTTATTTTCTCATAAAAGAAAACAGTTGGTGAAACCCTAAATTTATACTCATGAATAAATATCTTATTTCCGAAAAGGTTGATGAATTCTTCGGGGATATTTACGACGTTTACTTATTTATTCTTCGATTCTTCAAAGAAGTTTTCTTGCCACCTTTCGAATTTAAAGAAATTATCAATCAGTGTTATCAGGTTGGGTTTAAATCTATGCCGTTGATTTCTTTGACGGGTTTTATTACGGGTATCGTTTTTACCAAGCAATCACGTCCTTCTTTAGCCAATTTTGGTGCGAGTTCTTGGTTGCCTTCCTTAGTATCAATTGCCTTAATTAGAGCATTGGCTCCTTTGGTTACGGCGTTAATTGCGGCGGGAAAAGTGGGTTCAAATATTGGAGCCGAATTAGGCTCAATGAAAGTAACGGAGCAAATTGATGCAATGGAAGTTTCTGCTACCAATCCCTTTAAATTTTTGGTTGTTACCCGTATTACCGCCATAACCTTAATGATGCCAATCTTGGTTTTATACACGGGTTTTGTCGGAATGTTAGGCTCGTATATGAATGTTCACCAAACGGAATTGACCAGTTTTACGGCTTTTTTTAGAAGTGCTTTTAGTACAATTTCTTTTTTGGATATTTTCGCTTCAATCGTAAAAGCTTTGTGTTACGGATTTACAGTTGGCGTGGCGGGATGTTACCAAGGTTATTTTGCCCAAAATGGTACGCAAGGAGTTGGTAGAGCAGCCAATTCGGCGGTGGTTTTATCCATGTTTTTGATTTTTGTAGAGGAAATTATTATCGTGCAAATTGTCAATGCGATTCGGTAAAATATATTAAATCAAGTATTTAGTAAGATTAACAATGGATTCAAAAATTGAAAATAGCGAGCCTGTTATTTCTATCAAAGATTTGAAAAAATCATTTGGTAGCCTTTCTGTGCTAAATGGAATTGATATTGACATTCAGAAAGGGGAAAATATTGCGGTACTTGGCCGCTCAGGAAGTGGGAAGTCGGTACTAATTAAAATTATTTCTGGTTTATTAAAACCTGATTTTGGCACGGTGAAAGTCCTCGGACAAATTGTGGATAAAATTTCCGAAAAAGAATTACAAGAATTACGTTTAAAAATTGGTTTTTCATTCCAAAGTAGTGCTTTATACGATAGCATGAGTGTACGTGGAAATCTTGAATTCCCTTTGATAAGAAACAAACGAAATCTGAATGAAAAGGAAGTGAAGGATGCGATTGAAAGTGTTTTGAACGATGTTGGTTTGTCCCAAACTATCAACCAAATGCCTTCGGAACTTTCGGGTGGACAACGAAAACGAATTGGAATTGCCCGCACGTTGATTCTGAAACCCGAAATTATGTTGTACGATGAACCCACTTCTGGACTTGACCCCATTACTTGCATTGATATTAATAATCTGATTCTGAAAGTTCAAAAAGAGTATAAAACCAGTTCGATTATCATTACGCACGACCTCACTTGTGCCAAAACTACCGCCAATCGAGTGACGATGATACAAGAGGGAAAATTCTTAACGACGGGAAGTTTTAAGGAAGTTTTTAACTCAAAAGACGATAGAATCAGGAGTTTTTATGACTATAATTTTATCAACGACAAATGAAAACATTTAAAAATAAACGCCCAGTGATTGTAGGAATATTTATATTTCTGGGATTGGTGATTTTGTTTGTTACGCTATTTACACTTGGCGGACAGAAAGAAACTTTTGTGAAAACTTTTACGATTAATGCCATTTTTAATGATGTTAGCGGACTTTCGGTGGGTGGGAATATTTGGTTTTCGGGGGTGAAAGTTGGAACGGTTAAGAAAATTGGTTTTTACGGAAATTCGCAAGTTCAAGTTACGATGAGTATTGAGAAGTCGGCGGAATCTCACATCCGAAAAAATGCCAAAGCTAAAATTGGTTCGGATGGATTGATTGGTAACAAAATTATCATTATCTACGATGGAAATATTGCTTTACCGCAAGTTGAAGCAGATGATTTTTTGCGAGTAGAAAGTGCCACCAGTACCGACGATATGATGGCAACTTTACAAGCTAATAATAAAAATTTGCTCGCTATTACCACTGATTTTAAAAGCATAAGTAAAAAAATAAATGGAGGAAAAGGCACCTTGGCTACGCTACTCAATGACCCAATTATTGCCAATAAACTCAATAAGACGGCGGATAATTTAGAAAAAACGGTTGATAATTTTAAAGTTGTTTCCGAAAATAGTAAAAATGTAATGTCCAATTTTGAGCAATTTTCGGGTAAAATCAATAAACCTGGCAATTCAATTAACGATTTTGCTTCGGATACGCTTGTTTATAACCGAATTGTTGGTACGGTAACGCAACTGCAAAGTGCCGCAAGTTCGGTGAGCAGATTTACCGCTAATTTAAAAAAGGTAAGCGATAAATTAAATAATAAAAGTGGTGCGATTGGGGTATTATTGAACGATTCGTCAACGGCTTCTTCTTTGAAAATGACCATAAAAAATCTTGAATCGGGTAGTCATAAATTAGATGAAGATTTGGAGGCGGTTCAGCATAATTTCTTGTTGCGGGGATTTTTTAAGAAAAAAGATAAACCCGAATAGTGTTTGACAAACTTTAAATGACTTGAATTTAGCGAAGTCGTCCTGTTAAAGGATGACTTTTTGTTTGTCGTATAGATTAAAAAGTTTAGGAAAATATGACTCTTTTGTGAGCCAAAAGCCTTTAAATGTGTGAATTACATAACTCTTTAGCGAAATTATATAACGCTTTCGGATGCTTTAATGACCACCTTTGATTATTAGAAACGATAAATATTTAAATATGAAAAAGATACTATTTTTAGCGGCGATTACTTTCCTTTTAGGAACAACAATGAACGCCCAAACTCAAAAAGCTCATCTAAAAAAAGACATTGCCAGAATCGAAAAAAAGGAAGCGATGCTCAAAAAAGAAAAGCAGGAAGATAAAAAAGAACTGCAAAGACTGATTGGAAAGGAGGTAAGTGAGCGAACTCGTGAACAATTTAAGATGGATTTTACGCCAATTAATGAAAGTCAGTGGGAGAGAACTGACCGTTTTGACGAAGCAACATTTATGAAAGATGGAAAAGTAATGACCGCTTTTTACGACGCTAATTCAACATTAGTTGGGACAACCTGTCATAAAAATTTCCCAGAATTGCCCGCAAATGCCCAATTATACATCAACGAAAATTATAAAAGTTACGTGATAGAAGATATTTTGGAATTTGATGATAATGAGCCGAACCAGACCGATATGGTATTTTTCAACCAATCCTTTAAAGATGCCGACAACTATTTTGTTGAACTCAAAAAAGACAATAAAAAAATAGTATTGATGGTCAATAAGCAAGGCGATGTTTCATATTTTACCAGATTGCGATAGTTGTTGACAAACTATATTTTGTAAATCTCTCAGTGAATTAACATTGAGAGATTTTTCTATTCATTTTAGCATTTTGACCATGAAATATCTCGTACAACTAAGCATATTCTTTATCTTTTTATGTCATTTTTCGGTCAAGTCTCAACAAACTTGGACGTTGAAAATGTGTATTGATACGGCATTTAAGAAGAATATTTCCATTAATCAAGGGCAATTAAATAGTCGAATAAACGGAATAAATCTACTACAATCGAGGGTTAGCGTATTGCCAACGCTCAATTTGAACGATTCTCAAAGTCTCAATGCAGGTTATTCTTTAGACCCCTACACCTATCAATATACTAATCAAAAAATTTCTATCAATAATCTTTCCTTAAATAGTTCGGTAACGCTTTTTAACGGACACGTTTTACTTTATACTGTCAAACAAAATAAACTTCTTTACGAAGCAGGAATGTTGGACATCGACAAAGTGAAAAATGATATTATGTTGTACGTGTTGGCTGGATATATGCAGGTTTTGATGGATTATGAGGCTGTTAAAGTGGCTCAGGCTCAGATAGATGCGAGTAACGTGCAGGTGGAGCAAACCAAAAAATTTGTACAATTTGGAAAATTGGTTCAATTGAATCTTTTCCAAATTGAATCTCAATTGGCAACTGATAAACTCGCTAAAATTAATGCCGATAATCAATTGCAGTTGGACAAACTGACTTTATTGCAATTAATGGAAACACCCGTACGTGTTGATTTTGAGATTGAACAAATGGAACTGAAAGAACTTTTTCCCCAAATTCCGATGTCAACGGAGGCAATCAATGATGTTTCGTTGAGTTTTTTACCGCAAATAAAAAGTGCCTCTTTAAAAACAAGTGCGGCTCAGGCAGGGGTAAAAATGGCTCAAAGTGTTGGATTACCCAAATTGACGATGGGTGGTGTGCTTAAAACGGGTTATTCCAGTGTCAGAAGCGATGTCTTATCGAACCAACTGAAAAATAATTTTAGTCAGGGAATAAGTTTTACTTTGGCTGTTCCCATTTTCAATAATCTGCTTTCAAAAAGTGGTGTTGCCATTGCAAGAGTCAATGTTTTGAAGGCTTCATTAGATGAATTACAAACTAAAAATGATTTACGAAAAAATATCGAAACAGTTTATACCAACCAAGTTTCGTCGGGAAGAAAGTTAGTTGCCATCAGCGAACAAATGGAGTTAGAAAGACGAACCTATACCGATATGGAAAAAAAATATAGTGTTGGCGTATTGAGTGCAACGGATTTTGTGATTGAAAAAAATAATTATAATCGAGTTTCAATGTCCTTGATTCAAGCCAAATATGATTATGTACTCAGAACAAAAATGGTTGATTTCTATTTGGGGAAACCGCTAAATCTTGATTAGGAAGTAGTATTTAGGTTTGGACTGATAGTTTCTGAAATGTCATTGATTATGAGATGTTTATGTGGGTATTATTGATTAGATAAATGAATTTCAACTGGGTACTTATGCAAAAGAAAACGATTATAATTATTGCGGTGGTTGCGGTGTTACTTTCCGCCGTTGGAATTTACTATTACCAATTCCAAAATAAAGCTAAAGTGTATTATTGGCGAAGTGTGAGCATCGAAAAAGGTGATGTAAATGTGTTGGTAACCGCCACTGGAACGATGGCTGCTGATACTTCGGTGGATGTTGGGGTACAGGTTTCGGGAACAATTGCCAAAATAAAAGCTGATTTTAATACGGTCGTCAATAAAGGACAAGTCTTGGCAGTGTTGGATACTACACTTTATTACGCCACAAAATTGGATGCTGTTGCTGCATTGCAAAGAACTCAAGTAGCGGCACAACAGGCCAAGAGGGAGTTTGACCGAACCCGAAATTTATTTAATAATCAAGTTGCGGCTCAAGCAGATTATGATTTGTCATTAACTACTTACCAAACTGCCAAAAGTAATGTGGTTTCGGCTAAATCTATGCTGAATAAAGCTGCTATTAATTTACGGTATTGCACCATAAAAGCCCCAATAAGTGGTTTGATAATCGCCCGAAATGTACAAATTGGTAACATGGTAATTGCCAGTTTTACCAGTCCTGTACTTTTTACGATTGCTAACAATCTCAAAAAAATGCAGGTGCAAGCCAATGTAGATGAAGCAGATATTGGGCAATTGAAAGTCGGGCAACAAGCAAAATTCACTGTTGATGCCTACCCGAATGATGTTTTTTTAGGAGAAGTTACCCAAATCCGTCACTCGCCAGTGGTGGTTTCAAGTGTTGTTAATTATGTGGTAATTATTGAAGTGCCAAATCCTGATTTGAAATTAATTCCTGGACTCACTGTCAATGCTAATATTTCAATTCAAGAACGAAAAAATGTTCTCAAAGTGGCTACGAGTGCTTTTACGTTTACACCATCAGCTGAATATATTCAAAATTCAACCCTACTGTCGGAAGATACTAAGAAAATTTGGCTACAAAAATTACTTGAAAATAGCGAGTTGAAAAAACAACAAATTGTGGAAACTACGGGAACAGCAGGTTATTTGTGGGTGATTAAAGACAAAGATGTTATGCCCGTGCAGGTGACCAAAGGACTAAACGACGGCTCATTCACAGAAATAATAGGAAATATTCAAGTAGGAGATTTGGTAGCAACGGGTTTAAATCAATCTGCCCCAACGGATAGCAAATCTTCGAGTCCCTTCATGCCAAAAATGCCAAGTAGAAAAAGATAAAATGGAAAAATCTGAAAACTTAATTACGGTAAAAAACTTGGTAAAAACATACCTCACAGGTAGCACTGAAGTTCACGCTCTGAGTGATGTCTCGCTGACGATTGACAAAGGCGAATTTTTGGCAATTATGGGAGCGAGTGGTTCGGGGAAATCGACGTTTATGAATATTCTCGGTTGTTTGGATAATCCCACCAGCGGAACGTATTTAATGGAAGGAGTTGATGTGTTGGGCCGGAATAGAGATGAGTTAGCCGAATTAAGGAATCAAAAATTAGGCTTTGTTTTTCAATCATTTAATATTTTACCGAGAACTTCCGCCTTGGAAAATGTGGAATTACCGCTGTTGTATAATAACAAAATTGCCTCTAAAGATTATGGAGATAGAGCTTTGAATGCCCTTAAATCTGTTGGACTTGGTGACCGTGTTAACGCCATGCCTAATGAACTTTCGGGCGGGCAACAACAGCGAGTTGCCATTGCCCGTTCGTTGGTAAATGACCCCATCGTAATTATGGCGGATGAACCCACCGGAAACCTTGATTCACGCACCAGTTACGAAATTATGCAGATTTTTCAAAAATTGAATGATGAAGGTATTACCGTCGTGATGGTTACGCATGAACCTGATATTGCTCAATTTGCCAAGACTAATATTGTTTTTAAAGACGGTAAAATCATTGCGAATGAATTGGTAAAAGATAGAAAAATTGCCACCGAAGAGTTGAAAAAGATAGCCTTACTCACCGATGAAAAATCAACAACATGAGAATTTTAAATTTATTTAAAGTAGCTTTTCGTTCTTTATTGAGAAATAAACTTCGTAGCTTTTTGACGATGTTGGGTATTATTATTGGTGTAGCCTCGGTGATTGCAATGTTGGCAATTGGTGAAGGCTCAAACCAAAATATCAAAGCATCCGTTGCCAGTCTTGGTACTAATTCCATCATGGTTTATCCTGGCAATAATGCGATGGGAGGAGTAAGTCAAGGGGCAGCTTCCAATAAAACCATCCGAATTGAAGATGTTGCTGCGATAAAAGCCAATTGTGATTTGGTGAATTTTGTATCCCCTGTTGACCAAAAAAGAGCTCAAGTAATTTATGGTTCTCAAAATTGGAATACCTCTATTCTGGGCGTTACCAATGACTATCTCGCCATTCGTTCCCTCACGATTTCCCAAGGAAATACCTTCACGACTGCCGACGACCGTGCGGCAGCTAAAGTGTGTTTGGTGGGTATGACGGTAGTTTTGAATTTATTTGGCGATGAGAATTTTAACCCCATCGGTGAAATTATTCGTATCAATAGTATTCCTGTAAAAATCATCGGGGTTTTGTCGAAAATGGGGCAAAATACCTTTGGACAAGACCAGGACGATATTATTATTGCTCCATTTTCTACCGTTCAAAAAAGGATGATGTCGTCTTCTATGTACGTAAATAGTATTTTGGCATCGGGCAAATCGGAGGGACAGGTTGTTGATGCGGTGGATGAAATTACTAATTTGCTAAGGGATAAACACAAAATTGCTCCGTCCGACGATAATGATTTTACCGTTCGTACACAGTCGGAAATTAGTAATATTTTTGGCACAATTTCCAAAGTAATGACCATTCTTTTGGCAAGTATCGCCAGTATTTCGCTTTTGGTTGGTGGCATTGGTATCATGAATATTATGTTGGTTTCCGTAACCGAACGAACCCGAGAAATTGGTATTAGAATGGCCATTGGAGCAAAAGGAAAAGATATTTTAACGCAGTTTATGATTGAGTCAATTGTTATTAGCTTTATGGGTGGACTTATTGGGATTGCTTTGGGAATCATTGCCGCTGAATTAGTGGCAACTTTTGGTGGTTGGCCAGTCGTTATTACGGTTTCTTCAGTACTTTTATCTTTCCTTTTTTCCTCAGCGGTTGGACTTTTCTTCGGTTGGTATCCTGCCCGAAAAGCCTCTGCCCTTAACCCAATTGATGCTTTACGCTACGAATAATAGGTTTTTTGAAAACTTTAATGTGTGAATGATATAACTCTTTGCCACAATTCTGTAACACAAATTACGGGACAGTTGGCCACCTTTGTAATGTTAAAACAACAATATTATGAATCAGACACATTTACATTTAATGATAACTCACTTACCTATTATCGGTTCAATATTAGGAGGATTAGTCTTGGCTCATGGACTTTGGACGCAAAATGAACAAACCAAAATGGCTGCTTATTTTGTGTTAATAATTTCTACTTTCGGGGCTATCGTTGCTTACTTAACGGGCGAAGGAGCGGAAAAGTCGGTCGAAAATATCCAAGGTGTTTTGGAAAGTAGAATTCACGAACACGAAAGTTTTGCCTTAGTTGCTTTGGTTTCATTGATTATTTTGGGAGTGGCCTCGCTTATTGGTTTATTGGTTTCGGTTAAAAATACACCTCTTTCTCAAACGGTGGCGGCTGTCATCATTCTGATGTCTTTAGTAAGTTTTGGTTTGATTGCCAGAACGGGTTACTTGGGTGGACAAATCAGACATACGGAACTCAATCCTGCAGAGTTGAGTCCTAATAATGCGGATTTGATTGATAAGGATTAGCTTTAAAGTATTTTCAACACAGTTAAATAGCTTTTGTAGCAAAATTAAATTTCTAAAGTAAACCGATATAAAATCTAAAATATTTGCCATGAAAGACGAAAAGAATTTAAGTGGAGAGAAAGGAATCGAAAAGTTACAACACTTAGTTAACGAAATAAAAGTGTGCCTTTTTCGTACCAATTTGATGATTGATGACGGTTTATTCTGTACTCCAATGACATCACAACAGGTTGATAATGAAGGGTGTATTTGGTTTTTTAGTGGGCTTGATAGTGATATTAATCTCGAAATAAAGCAAGAAAAAAATGTTCAATTGTTTTTTTCGCATCCTGGGATAGGAAGTTATATCGTTGTCAATGGCGATGCTGAAATTATTGTTAGTCGTAGTAAAGTAGAGGAATTGTGGTCTCCATTGGTTAAAGTTTGGTTTCACGAAGGAAAAGATGACCCCAATATTTCCTTAATAAAAGTGCATACGAAAGAAGCTCATTTTTGGGATTCTGACGATAATAGAATGGTCGGATTTTTTAAATTAGTTGCCTCTGCTGTCACAGGAGTTAATTATTTGGATGGAAATGAAGGGAAAGTAAATCTTTAATATCAACAAGGTTTATTGACATAGCAAAATTATAAAGTTTTTGTCTCCTAAAATTAAAATAAAAGAATCCGCTGAATTAACCTTTCTGGATTTGGCTGGTACAATTTTTTGATAATATTATTCGAACGCTCTGATGATTTTTGAGAATTAGTTTAAATAATTTTATGGTTAACATCAGGAAAAATTAGCTTAATATTCAACGACCCAAAAAACGATTAATATGCCTCATATCGCAATTATATCATCAAGTGTAAGAACAGGGCGAAATAGCCATCGAGTTGCTTTGTATTTTGAAAATTACTTAGCCGAACATAATTTAGCAACGACTGAAATCCTGGATTTGAAGGCTTATAATTTTCCGATTTTTACGGAACGATTGAAAAACCAAGAAGAACCAACTGAGCAAGTGCTTGAATTTGCGGAAAAGATTAAATCTTCGGATGGAATTATTATTGTTACACCTGAATATAACGGTGGTTATCCTGCCAGTTTAAAAAACGTGATTGACCTTTTGTATGAAGAATGGCGACACAAACCCATTGCAATTGCTACTGTTTCGGCGAGTCCATTTGGTGGTTCTCAGGTAATTACTTCTCTGCAGTTTACACTCTGGAAAATGATGGCTTGGACAATTCCAGCCTTGTTTTCGGTACCAAAAGTACACGAAACATATTCAGAATTGGGTGTTCCCAAAGACAAAGAGGTAACCGATAAATTTGCCCAAATTTTTATCAAAGAATTGCTGTGGTGTATCAAAGCTGATCAACGAAAAGATTGATTTTTTTTGCTCCTAAAGGTGAAACATTTCTAAAGATTTTTTATATTAGATGCAATGATTACAGTCTTAATACTGTTCTATTAAAACAGTCTAATCAAAAACATCGAAAATATGCTGAATATCCTTCATGTACTGACTTTATTCATTAATCTTAGTTTTGTAAAAGCCCCACCAGTAGCGAAAGTTGTCAAACCCGTTGACGAAATTGAAACTTTATATTCTGATTGCCAACTCAAAGGAATTGTTAATTATGATGCCTTTAAACAGTCAGTAATGGGTTACCAAGAGTTTCACCCCGCCAAGCCAATTATTACCATTGTTGATTTTGCTTTGCCTTCGTGTTCCGAAAGATTCTTTGTGATTGATATTGCTAAGAAAAAATTATTATTTTCATCTTTAGTTGCTCACGGTAAAAAATCTGGAGATAATTTGGCTCGTTCCTTTTCCAATAAAATGGAGTCTCATCAAAGTAGTCTCGGTTTTTATATGGTAGGAAATCCAATTCAAAGCCCCAAACACGGTTTAGCTTTGTTATTGTTTGGCTTGCAAAAAGGCATTAATGATAATGCACGCCGACGAGAAATAATTATTCACGGAGCCAATTACGTAAGTTCAACATTCATAAAACAATTCGGTCGGCTTGGTCGCAGCTTCGGTTGTCCAGCTTTACCTCAAGCACTAATTCCGCAGGTTGTTCCTGTACTTGCCAATGGCAGTTTACTTTATATCCATAGTTAAAATGATTGATTTATTTAAGACCCGCTCTTTGGTCAAATATTTGAAGCGGTTTAAAATCGACATAAAAATGCCTAAATTACTGTTTTTAGGCATTTTTATGTCGATTTTCCTTTTTTCAGAATGTAAAAAAAAGCAAAGTAAAGCTCAGTCAATTGTGCCAGATTCGACGCTTTATACGGTAACGAACTACTCAAGTTTGGTTTTAGATAGTACCGATATTTCGACCTTTCTAAAGAAATCTTCCATTTCAGATTCATTAAAAAACGAAGTAAATCAGTTTTACGCTCGACGAAATTCTCAATTTGCTTGGTTTAACCAAAACGGTTTGACTTGTGCAATGCCTACATTTTATACCCGACTACAAAATTATCGGCTCGATTTTGATGATAACAGCCTTGATAATGTTCAGTTAGATTCTTTGGTGGCGAAAGTCAATGCGGATGAAAAGAATTTCCTTAAAGAAAAAAAAAGGATAGTGCAATTAGAATTATTGCTGACGACTACTTTCTTTAAATACGCTCAAAAAGTTTACGGAGGCACCACAAAAAAATCATTTGATCTTGAGTGGTTCATTCCTCGGAAAAAGAAAAATTACCAAATTCTGCTCGATTCATTGGTTTCATCCGCTGTTTGTGAAAAAGTGCCAGAGCCAGTAAATCAATATTATATTCACCTAAAGGAAAAGCTGAGTCAGTATCGTATCATTCAGAAAAACGGTGGCTTCCCAACGATTATTACCGAAAAAAAAGAGTTATCAATGGGCGATAGTGATTCGTGCTTAATAAAAGTGAAGCAATATTTATGGTTGGCGGGCGACTTGAAAATCAACGATAAATCCACTGTTTTTAATGATACTTTATTACAAGCAGTGAAAGTATTTCAAGGAAGAATGGGTTTGGTAGAAAACGGAAAAATCAATAAAAAAACCATTGCCGAATTGAATAAACCGATTGATTTTAGAATTCAACAAATCATGGTAAATCTCGAACGTTTGCGTTGGATTCCCGTTGAAATGGAAGATAATTACCTATTAATTAATATTCCAGAATATAGGTTGCACGTTTTTGAGAGTGGAAAGCAAGTTTGGAAAACTAACGTGGTGGTGGGACAAACGGCTCGACAAACCAGTATTTTTAAAGGAAATTTGTCGCAAATAATCCTAAATCCTTATTGGGGCGTACCAATGAGTATCGGGAAAAATGAAATTTTGCCGCATATCAAACGCAATCCTAATTATTTAGAAAGGAATAATATTGAAGTTTTATCGGGAGAAAAAGTAGTGAATCCTAACGGGATAAATTGGAGTAAGTACAAGACGAGTCTGCCTTATACATTCCGACAAAAACCAGGGAAAAATAATGCTCTCGGTAAAATGAAGTTTTTATTTCCGAATAATTACCATATTTATTTGCACGATACTCCTTCAAAAAGTCTTTTCAAAGAAGCGAATCGTGCTTTTAGTCATGGTTGTATTCGGGTGGAAAACCCTAAAAAATTAGTTCTCTACTTGTTAAGAAACGAAAAAGACTGGAATGAAGCAAAAGTGGATAAAATTCTGACTACTGACCAAGAAGTTGGTATTCGAGTTCGTCCAACGGTTTCCGTTTACATTGCTTATTTTACGGCATGGGTTGACAATACGGGACAATTGAATTTCCGGAACGATTTATATAATTTAGATGATAGATTATCCAAAGAGGTTTTTGGAGAATAATAGTTATGGAAACACTGACCAAAAGTAGCATAAAATCTTTGTTTAAACCACGAGTGGCTTCTTCTCACAAAGGAAATCACGGTCATGCCTTGATTATTGCGGGAAGTACAGGACGTATAGGTGCAGCCGTCATTGCGGCAAGAGCTTGTTTACGTTCTGGTACGGGTTTATTAACCGTCAGTGTTCCGATGGAAGAAAGGTTTATTTTACAAACTACCATTCCAGAGGCGATGCTTGTCATGCGTGACGATGAAGCATTAGATTTATCGCCTTTTTCAGCTTTAGGAATTGGGCCAGGAATTGGTACTGATACTGTTGCTGAAAAACTGTTGATTAGGATACTTTCAGATTTTAAAAAACCTTTATTATTGGATGCGGACGCTCTAAACATCATTTCTGTTAATAAAGATTTATTGAAAATGATTCCCACAGGTACCGTTATTACGCCCCATCCGAAGGAATTTGACCGTCTTTTTGGAACTCATGAAAGTATCGAAGACCGCATAAAAACAGCAGTTAATCAAGCAAAAGAGCTACAAATTATTATTGTTTTAAAAGGACACCGAACCTTAATAACGTCGCAAGGACAGTCATTTGTGAATATTACTGGCAATGCGGGACTTGCCAAAGGAGGTTCTGGAGATGCACTCACTGGAATTATTACCGCTTTATTGGCACAAGGATATAATCCTTTTGACGCTGCGAAACTTGGTGTATTTATTCATGGTTTATCGGCAGATATTGCCCTCAGAAAACAAAGTTTAGAAAGTATGCTTATTACCGATGTTATTGAATATTTGGGAAAGGCTTTTCGTTATATTGAAGCACTTTAATGCTTAAAATTACCTCTTCTTGGTTTTATTGTTATTTACGGAACTATAATTCAGTAACTTGTAAATCTACAATAATTATGTGTTAATTTATTGATTATCAAATGGATAATTGAAAAAAGTGACTCTTGTAGATTTTGTGTTTTCATGGCTAATTTGTAAAATAAAGTTTAAACTTAACGATTGCATAAAGTAACAATTTTCTATTAATCGTTAAATGTTTATTGGATTAGTCACGACCATCAAGTGAAAACTTGATGGAATTCTCACTTTTACTACCATACTAAACCATCCCAAACTATGAATATTATAAATCCTATCGAAAACCCTCATGCTCTTTCAATTGAAGAATTATTACGGTCTTTCCAGACTGATTTAAGTAGTGGACTACGTACTTCCGAGGCTCGAAAACACTCGAAAAAATTTGGATTAAACCTTTATAAAACCCAAAAACAAAAAAGTATCTGGCTCATACTTTTAGAACAGTTTAAAAGTCCAATTGTCTATTTGCTGATTTTTGGAACGCTTGTTTCATTTTATTTTAAAGATATTATTGAAGGACTGGCTATTTTGGTGGTGATTTTCGTTAATGCGTTGATTGGATTTTTGATGGAAATGCAAGCAAGAAGTTCTATGAATGCGTTGCGGGAAATGGATGTGATAAAATCTAAAGTAATTCGGGACGGGAAAATTATGGAAATCTCTTCGGAAGAATTAACGTTGGGCGATATTGTTGTTCTTGAAGCGGGCGATTTAATTCCTGGAGATGGTCGTTTGTTGGAAACGAATCAACTACAATGCGACGAGTCTTCGTTAACGGGTGAATCGTTGCCAACGCATAAAAATATTGATGTACTTCCTCAAGATGCAGTTTTAGGTGATCAGCACAACATGGTTTTTAAGGGCTCGTCGGTCATGAATGGCAATGGAAAAGCAATTTTGACGGGCATTGCCGAGCATACGCAGTTAGGAACGATAACATCGCTTGTCGAGAATTCGGAAGAAACGGCCACTCCTTTGGATAAAAAGCTCAATGGATTGAGTAAAAAACTGATTTGGTTAACCCTGATTTTAACTTTTATCTTTGCTATTACAGGAATAATTCAAGGTAAAAATTGGGTTTTAATCATCAAAACGTCTATTGCTTTGGCTATTGCAGCCTTTCCCGAAGGTCTGCCAATTGTATCGACCGTAGCTTTGGCCTACGGAATGGTTTTGATGGCGAAGAGGAATGCTATCGTGAAAAAACTATCGTCGGTTGAAACACTTGGTAGTACTAATGTTATTTTAACTGACAAAACGGGAACATTAACTGAGAATAAGATTTTTGTGGATACATTTTCGTTTCCAGAAGAACAACTTAAAGTGAAAATTGAGAAGAATAATTTAAAATTTGAAGGTGGAGAAATTACAAAAAGTAAAGTAAATTTTGAGAAAATGCGTTTGGTCGGGGCATTATGTAACGATGCGACTTTTAAAATTACCAAAGGAAGTAAAAAAGCTTTGGGTGATCCCATCGAAATCGCATTAATTCATTTGGTAGATACTTCAGGTATTTCTTCGGAAGAATATAAAAAGGAAAATCAACGGATTTCGGAAGTTCCTTTTAGTTCGGATACTAAAATTATGGGGACACTCCATCATTGCTCAAATGGTAATTTTGTGGCTGCAAAAGGTTCTGTGGAGGATTTATTGGCCAAATGTAGCAAAATTCAATTGGGCGAAATTATGAAGGAGTTAGATAAAAAGGAAGGGGAAATAATTTTGTCAGAATCCGAAAAAATGTCTGCTCAAGGGCTTCGGGTTTTGGCTTTTGCGTACCGAGAAGAAAAGGAAATTAATAAAGATGATTTTCTCAAGGATTTAGTTTACTTGGGAATGATTGGCTTTTTAGATCCGCCTCGTTTGGATATTAAAGGAGCAATTGTTTCGTGCCGAAATGCAGGCATCAAGATTGTGATGATTACGGGTGATCACCCATTGACAGCCTTAAATATTGCGAAGAAAACGGGTTTAGTTGATGAAGACGAAGAAAATGTGATTATTGGCAAAGATTTACCACCGCTGAAATCACTTACTCGTGAATGGGAAAAGCGAATTCTTTCCACAGCAGTATTTGCCCGAACAACGCCGAAACAAAAATTGGAAATTGCAGGTGTTTTTCAAAAATCGGGAAATATTGTTGCTATGACGGGAGATGGAGTCAATGATGCTCCTGCCTTGAAAAAGGCTGACGTTGGGATTGCGATGGGTTTGAGAGGAACGCAAGTTGCTAAAGAAACAGCCAGTATTATTCTCAAAGATGATTCCTTTAAGTCGATCGTGGCGGCGGTTTCTCACGGACGGGCAATATTTCAAAATATCCAAAAATTTGTAATTTATCTTGTTTCCTGCAATCTGAGTGAGATTTTTATTGTAACTCTTTTGGGCTTTTTTGCTCCAGCCGCTACTTTACTGCCACTACAAATCTTATTTTTGAATATGGTTACGGATGTATTTCCTGCATTGGCTCTTGGTTTAGGCGAAGGAGACAGAAATGTTATGAAAAATCCGCCAAGAAATCCGAAAAAAGATATTATTGATAATAAAGATTGGCTTGCGATTGGTTTGTACGCATTGGTCATTACACTTTCTGTAATTATTGCAGTTTTTTACTGTAAAATAATTCTCAAAACCAATGACCAAATAGCTAATAATGTGGCGTTTATTACCTTGGCATTTGCTCAGTTATTCCATGTTTTTAATATGTCATCCTTGAATGCTCGATTTTGGCTCAATGATATTACTAAAAATAAATTCGTTTGGTTGGCGATTTTGATTTGCACAGGACTGATGTTAGTTGTTTATTTCCTACCCCAAATGCGTTTGGTTTTGGGCATTATTTTACTTCCAACGAATGTTTGGAGCGTTGTTATTTTGGCAAGTTTTATTCCTTTGGTAATTGTTCAAATTTATAAAGTTTTTTGGAATATGAAAGTGATGAAATAGTATCTTTATGTAGTTGTAAATCATCGAGGAGTTAAGGTTCACGACGAGTTTTTCTAATAATTATTTTATTTAATGCGAACTCAAAAATAGTTGAATTTATAATCCTTTCAAGCCTTGATACGCTTGAAAGGGCATAATATGGATAAATTTCGTAATTATTTAGCTGAAAATATTAATTTAAAAACCTTCATTTTTCTTGATGACTAACTACTGCTATCAATAAAACACAACTTTAAACAACGATGAAAAAAAATAATACCGCCAACTCGACAACCAATAATTTTGATATTGAAGGGTTAAACAACTCCCAAGTAATTGCTTCAAGGGAAATGCACGGCGACAATCAAGTAAATTATAAAAAAGAAAATGGATTGGTTGAAGCCGTAAAAAGTATCGCTAAAGAGCCAATGGTAATTTTACTTTTGGTCGCTTCATCCATATACTTTGCCAGTGGAGATGTCGGTGACGGAATCTTTTTATCATCTGCCATCGTCTTGATTTCCGCCATTTCTTTGTATCAAGATTCCAGAAGTCGAAATGCTTTGGAGAAGTTGAAAGACTTTACTCAACCTAAATGTAAAGTTATCAGAAATGGAAAAGTAGTAGAAATTAGAAGCGATGAATTGGTCGTTGGCGATAGCCTGATGGTAGAAGAAGGAACCTCCATTTCTGCCGACGGAATTATTGTCCACTCTAACGATTTTTCAGCCAATGAATCAATCTTAACGGGAGAATCTTTGGCAATGTATAAAGACTCAAACAAAGAAAATAATGTTATTTTTCAAGGAACAAGCGTAGCCAGTGGATTGGCCATTGCCACCATTACAGCGATTGGAGCGGAAACTAAATTAGGGAAAATTGGTAAAAGTTTGGAGAGCATTGAAGAAGAAAAAACACCCTTAGAATTGCAGATAAACAGTTTTGTGAAGAAAATGGTGATTTTAGGTGCAATCGTTTTCTTGGTTGTTTGGGCAATTAACTACTTCCATTCGTACAGTTTTTTGGATAGTTTGCTGAAAGCTTTAACGCTCGCAATGAGTATTTTACCCGAAGAAATTCCCGTGGCTTTTACCACTTTTATGGCGTTGGGTGCGTGGCGATTGATGAAGAAAGGAATTGTGGTAAAACAAATGAAAACCGTCGAAACATTAGGAAGTGCAACCGTTATTTGCACTGATAAAACAGGAACGATTACCGAAAATAAAATGAGTTTGGAAAGAATTTATGTTCTGAATTCTAAGCAAATAACCAATATTGAAAACGTTTCAACTGAGGATGAAAAAGCCCTCATTCGAGTTGCAATGTTTGCCAGCGAACCCATTCCTTTTGACCCAATGGAAGTGGCATTGCACAGTGCCTATAAAAATAATTCTACCACCGATGAAAGACCACATTTTAAAATGTTTCATGAGTATCCTCTGGGCGGGAAACCTCCGATGATGACGCATATTTTTGAGGATAATTTGGGTAATCGAATAATTGCTACTAAAGGAGCTCCAGAAGCAATTATGAGTGTTTGTGATTTGTCTGCTTCGGAAAAAAAGCAAATTGAGGATTCTATTGATACTTTGGCCTCGGAAGGTTATCGTGTTTTGGCGGTGGGAGAAGCTAAATTTGAGGGAAATGATTTTCCCGAATCGCAACAAGATTTCCCGTTTGTTTTTAAAGGAATTGTGGCATTTAATGACCCACCTAAAAAGAACTTTCATTTGGTTTTAGAGCGATTTTATAAAGCAGGAATTGCCGTTAAAATTATTACGGGAGATAATGCAGCCACCACCACAGCTATTGCGAAACAAGTTGGTTTTAGAGGTTTTGAACGCACCATGACGGGTGATGAACTCATGAAGTTATCTGAAAGTGATTTGCAGGAGTGTGTGATGGATACCAATATTTTTACCCGAATGTTCCCCGAAGCAAAACTTAGAATTGTTAATGCTTTAAAAGAAAATCATCAAATTGTAGCCATGACGGGCGATGGTGTGAACGATGGACCTGCTTTGAAATCAGCCCATATCGGTGTGGCAATGGGTAAAAAAGGTACTGAAATTGCCAAAGAAGCCGCTTCGTTAATTTTAGTAAATGATGATTTATCTAAAATGGTAGATGCTGTGGCAACAGGAAGAAAAATTTATGCAAATCTTAAAAAAGCCATTCGTTTTGTAATTTCTATTCACATTCCAATCATTCTGACGGTGTTTATTCCACTGGCTTTGGGTTGGGTTTATCCCAATATATTTTCGCCCGTTCACATTATTTTTCTGGAAATGGTGATGGGCCCAACGTGTTCTATCATGTACGAAAATGAACCTTTGGAGAAGAATGCAATGACGCAAAAACCTCGTCCATTTACCGTTGATTTTTTTAATTGGAAAGAGCTTTCTATCAGTATTTTACAGGGTTTGGTTATTGCCATCGGCACGCTTTTTATGTACCAGTATGCTGTTCATTTAGGTTATGACGAAGCTTTGACCAGAACGATGGTTTTTACCGTTTTAATTACTGCCAATGTATTTTTGACCTTGGTGAATCGGTCATTTTACTATTCGATTTTTAGAACGATGACCTATAAAAACAACTTGGTTTTATTGATTATTAGTATTACTATTTCAATTACAGGTTTACTATTGTACGTGAAGCCTTTGACAAAATTCTTCCAATTTGAGCATTTGAATATTGCTCAGTTACTACTTTGTGTTGGTATCGGCTTTGTATCGGCTATTTGGTACGAATTAGTAAAATGGGGAATTCGAATAAAATCTTGAAACGAGAGATACAAGTAGGATTTAGGTTATAGTTTTCGAAATTCCCAGAATTCTATTTTTAGATATATAATACGATATTTTTATTGTTGAATTTTTGCTAAACAGTTGATTCCTGGCAAGTTATTGCTCGGTGATTCGACATTCCAATCTATGACTCTTACAAATTCTTCTTTTATTAAAAAACTGTTAATCCTGTTTCTGGTGATTGCGGGTTTGTATTTTGCCAAAGATTTTCTAATGCCTTTGTTTGTTGGAGGGATTTTGGCAACACTATTTTTACCTTTTTCGAATTGGATGGAAAGTAAGAAGATTCCGAGAGGATTGTCCGTTTTTATCTGTCTTTTAACGTTGTTATTGATTCTATCCTTACTAATTGCATCTCTGGCTTGGAAGATAACAGAGCTTTTAAATGATGCAGAACTCCTTAAACAAAAAGCCATTGAAACGGGAACCCAAACGCAGGAGTATATTTTTAGTCATTTAGGCATTTCAGTCGAAGAGCAGTCTAAAATACTAAAAGCAGAACAGCCTTCGCTTACGAGTATTATGCAAATGACTTTTGGGTCGTTAACTTATTTGATTTCTAATTTTATTTTGGTTTTGGCGTATGTCTTTTTTCTGTTGTACTCCCGAAATCATCTGAAACAATTTTTTCTGAAACTGACTGTTTCTTCACAGCGTGACGAAATGGAGCAGGTACTCCAACGAGCCACTCGTGTTTCGCAACAGTATTTACTGGGGCTTTCCAAAATGATTGTATGTCTTTGGATAATGTACGGAATTGGATTTAGCATTTTAGGTGTAAAAAATGCTATTTCCTTCGCCGTTCTTTGTGGGCTTTTGGAGATTGTTCCTTTCGTCGGAAATATTACAGGAACGACGTTGACTGTTTTAGTTTCGGCTTTACATGGCGGCAGTCTTTCGATGTTGGGAGGAATTGTTATCACTTACGCCGTAGTACAATTTATTCAAGGTTGGTTTTTAGAACCCTTGATTTTAGGCCCACAAGTTAAAATAAACCCACTTTTTACCATTATTGCTTTGGTATTGGGTGAATTACTTTGGGGTATTTCTGGTATCATTCTCGCAATTCCATTAACGGCGATGTTGAAAATTGTCTGTGACCATATTGAACCGCTAAAACCTTATGGATTTTTGATTGGTGAAATAGCATCGGATAAAATAGAGCCTGATTATATTAAGAAAATAAAAAGAAAACTGCTCTGAAATTATATTAAACCAATAGATTGGGAATGCAAAATTGCTTCGTCAGTATGTTTAAATTGACAAGTATAAATATCTTTATTTTTAAGATTTGTTAATATCTTTGAGGTAATTAATTCCTTTTCAAGACTAATATTTCTGATGTAAATGGCAACAATTCTATCGGGGTATTTATTGGCGATGGCGGCATAAATTTCGGGGTCTTTCTGCGAATTATCACCCAATAAAATAAAACGTTGTTTTTTGAATGCCTCCAAAATTCTGGTTACCCGTATTAATTTTCCTTGATGTTTGGTTTTACCAGTACGAAATAACTCATACCATTTTTTTATTCCGTTCAATAAAAATGCCCCTTTAGGAAGTCCATTGTGCTTGAAAAACTCATTCAAATCATCGTATAAATTCCATTCACTGCTGGAAACATAGAAAAATGGGTTCAATAAATCGGGAGTTGTATGGGCGAGAGAAAGTAATTGGTAATATTTTACCACATCCGCAAAAGTTTTTCTGCTTCGTGGATTTTTGGTAAACATCACCCGTAAACGCTTTCCTGTGGTGGCAGAATGAGAAATCAGAACGGTGTCATCAATATCTGAAATAAACCCGTATTGGGTAGAATGAGGAACGAAAATTTTGCCTTCTCCAACGGCTGTAATTTGCCCTTGATTATCCAATAAATTTATGATTATTGGGTGCCAGCCCGCCGTAATATCAACCAACGACTTCCACTCAAATTTAAAGAACCCATCTTTTTCTGTAATACTATAAAATTGTTGTTCTCCCCAGTTTAGTTGTACTCGAACGTTTGGAATTAGTTTTACAAAGAACAACTTCATTAAGTGAACAATATTTGAAAACGTATTATTGTTGTATTTACTCGGACTAACTGGTTTGCCCGCTAATACATGACCGTAAATCACAAGATTATCTTTATAACCATACCCGTGATAAACTTTTACCGTTGCTTGCTGGTACAATTTTTTTCCCATGATGATTTCGAAAAGGTATTTTAACAAATTGAATGATGAAGTCTATAAATACGCAAAAATTACTTTTTGTGATTAATCCAGTTTCTGGGAGTAATAATACTGATTGGGAGGAAGTAATTTCAAATTATTTCTCGCAATCTACGCATTTTATCCAACTGTTTTTGCTCACGAAAGACTGTAATTTGCAAATGCTTAAGGATAAAATTAACTCAGTTCAGCCCCATCAAGTTATAGCGGTAGGAGGGGACGGAACGGTGAAATTAGTGGCCGAATGTTTATTGAAAACCGATATTGCCTTGGGCATTTTACCCGCTGGTTCAGCCAATGGATTGGCCAAAGAATTGGGAATCAGTGAAGACCCCAATAAAGCTTTGGATATTATCGTGAGCGGAAATTCCAAGAAAATTCATACGACTACGGTTAACGACCAACTTTGTATTCATCTTAGTGATATTGGTTTAAATGCCTACGCCATGAAAAAATTTGAGCGTAATGGCGGTCGTGGAATGTGGGGATATTTAATGGCAACGTTTAAAGTTTTGTGGCAAAATCCCAAAATGAATATTGAAATCTTAATTGATGGTAAATATCTTAAAATTAAAGCGTTTATGATTGTAATTGCCAATGGAACGATGTACGGAACGGGTGCGGTAATCAATCCAATTGGAAAATTAGATGATAATTTTTTTGAGGTAATTGCTATCAAACAAAATTCGATTCCAGAATTATTTAAAATGGTTTTTTCGCACGAGCCTTACGATTCAGACAAAACTGAAGTCTTTCAAACGAATGCTTTAACTATGCGTTCTGTCAAAAAAGTACACTTTCAAATTGATGGCGAATACCTCGGGAAAGTACGAGAAGTAAATGCCATTCTTGTCCCTAATTCTCTTAAAATAACCGTACCAGCAACTGTAAAATAAGCGCTAAAATGTGTGAATGATATAAGTTTTTAATAAAGTTGTGTAACGATTGCATCTTAGATTCTGCTGAACTTTACATCTAAGTTTAACAAAAATCTAATTAATTATGAAAGAGGAACAATCAATGGTTGCTATTTATGACACTCATCAAGAAGCAGAGGAAGCCGTTAAAGATTTGCAAGAAAGTGGTTTTGATATGCAAAAACTTTCCATTGTGGGTAAGGATTACCATACTGACGAAAATGTAGTTGGCTATTATAATTTGGGTGACCGAATGAAAAAATGGGGTGGTATTGGAGCTTTTTGGGGAGGTATTTGGGGATTATTATTTGGTTCAGCCCTTTTTATTATTCCTGCTATCGGCCCATTATTAATTGCTGGACCTTTTGTGATTGCATTGGTCGGAGCTTTGGAAGGAGCAGTTGCTTTTGGTGGATTAAGTGCTTTAGGGGCAGCTTTGGCAAGTATCGGAATTCCTGAAAATAGTATTATTGAATACGAAACAGAAATAAAAGCAGGTAAATTTATGCTTCTTGCTCACGGAACTGCTTCTGAAGTTAAAAAGGCGAGAGAAACGCTAAATTTGGAATCTCCTTTGATAGCGTAGAATATATTTTACCCATCATAGGTTTTAAAATCTATGATGGGTTTTGAATTTATGCAAAAGCACCACCATCAACGGGCATGGCGTGTCCCGTCATAAAACTGGATTCATCCGAACATAGCCAAAGTGCTACATCAGCGACTTCTTCGGGTTGCCCCATGCGTTTCATCGCTTGATAGTTTTTGGCTGCTTCGAGCGCTTCTGGATTATAAGCTAATTTTCTACGACCTTCCATAATCATTGGCGTTTCAATGGCGGTTGGACAAATAGCGTTGATTCTAATATTTTGGGTGGCATATTCAATAGCAGCCGATTTTACTAAACCAATTATACCGTGTTTTGAAGCTGAGTAAGGAGAATTATTGGGTTGTCCCCGAAGTCCAGCGGCGGAGGCAATGCACACGATATTTCCCCCATTTTGTTTGAGAAATTGTTCAATCGTAAATTTTATACAATACCAAGTTCCAATCAAATTTACGTTGATTTGTCTGAGCCAATCTTCTTCGGGATATTCATGAACGGGTAAAGAAAGTGTTCCCGCAATTCCGGCTGAGAAAACGGCGTAATCAATTCGTTTCCAATTTGTAACGGATTGATTAATAAGGTTTTGAACGTCTAATCTTTCCGCAATATTACATTTAATGAAAAAAGCTTCTTCACCTAATTCGAGTATTTCCGCTACAACTTTTGCTCCTTGTTCGTCGTTCACATCCGAGACGATAACTTTGGCTCCTGCTTTTGCAAATGCCAATGCTGTTGCTCTTCCAATGCCCGAAGAAGCACCCGTTACAAGGCATATTTTGTTTTCAAATTTTCTCATTATTTTCCTTAAAATCGCTGTTACTGCCCAATCTACTTTATAATAATCGGCCTCCATCCACTGGAATAATACTTCCCGTAGTAAAGATTAAATGCGTTGTTAAAGCCAAGACCGTATTGGCAACATCTTCTGCATTTGCCAAACGTCCCAAAGGTGTTTTGTCAATTTGCGTTTGTAAATATTCAGGGTCAATATTTTGGGTATATTCGCCCAAAACCCAACCTGGCGAAACTGAAACTACTCTAATTTTTGGTGCTAATGCCCTTGCCAAAGAACGAGTAATACTGTCAACTGCTGCTTTTGAAGCACAATAGGCAACATTACTACCAATACCAGAAATGGCCGCTACTGATGAAATATTGACGACTAATGAACTTTCGGTATTTTCAAGTAATGATTTCATTGCCCGAATCATAGCAAAAGTTCCTCGGACATTGGTTTGCAGAATTTTATCAATCCATTCATCTGTCAATCCGTCCAAATCATCGTGTTTTACGGGCGTTGTTATGCCTGCATTATTGACTAAAACGTCTAATTTTCCGTATTTTTCCTTGACAAATTCCGTTAATGCTTGTAGTTTTTCGGGATTTGTAATTGGTGCTTGAAAAATAGCGTGATTCCCTTTAGGTAAAGAAGCCAATAATTTTTCAGCTTTTTTTACATCAGAATTATAGGTAATAATCACATTATAGCCTGATTCGGCAAATTTTCTACAAATTGCCGAACCAATACCACCCGCTCCTCCTGTAACGAGTGCTGATTTTGGATTTAAGATTTCAGATTTCTTGAACTGAAAATTATCCATTTTTGCTAATTTTTATTTCATTAATTTATTAAAAATCTAAACGCTCAAATCAAGAATATCTTCTAACTCTTAAATCTGCTTGTTCTTGATGACCCGCAAAGTTTTCGATGGCACATAATCTTGAACAATATTCACCAATCATGGCACTTGCTTCGTCCGTTTTGATTTCTTGATAAGTACAAGTTTTTAAGAATTTGCCAACCCATAAACCACCTGTGTAACGAGACGCTTCTTTGGTCGGTAAGGTATGATTTGTACCGATGACTTTATCGCCAAAGGCAACATTTGTTCTCGCTCCCAAGAATAATCCGCCGTAATTGGTCATTTTTTCAAGAAATTCTCTTGGGTTTTCCGTCATTACTTGAACGTGTTCACTGGCAATTCGGTCGGCTTCCGAAATTAGTTCTTCTACGGTATCTACCAAAATCACCTGACCGTAATCACGCCATGAAACACTGGCAATATCCGCCGTTGGTAATACTTTTAATTGCTTTTGAATTTCATCTTCAAGTCCTAAAGCAATTGATTTACTGGTAGTTAATAAAATAGTTGGTGATGTTGGCCCGTGTTCAGCTTGACCCAAAAGGTCGGTTGCACACATTTCAACGTCACAAGTATCATCCGCAATAACCAACGTTTCTGTTGGTCCAGCGAATAAATCAATCCCCACTTTTCCGAATAATTGACGTTTTGCCTCTGCCACATACGCATTGCCTGGCCCCACCAACATATCCACTGATTTCACGGTTTCAGTTCCCAAAGCCATCATGGCAATGGCTTGAACGCCACCCAATAAATACATTTCATCAGCACCTGCCAGATACATTGCCGCAATCGTTGCTTTTGGAATTTCTCCGTTAATGGGTGGTGTACACGCAATTACACGCTTTACGCCCGCAACTTTTGCCGTCAAAACGCTCATGTGAGCGGATGCAACCATCGGGTAACGACCACCTGGAACGTAACAACCAACTGAATTGACGGGAATATTTTTATGTCCAAGAAAAACCCCTGGTAAAGTTTCAACTTCTATATCTTTGATAGATTCACGCTGAATTTGGGCAAAATTTCGGATTTGTGTTTGAGCAAATTTTATATCATCAATCACCTGTTTCGGTAAACTTGCAATAATTGCTTCTGCTTCTTCCGAACTTACTCTAAAACTTTCGGGCGACCATTTATCTAATTTTGCTGAATATTCTCTGACTGCACTATCACCGTTTTGGGTAACATTGTCTAACATTTCTTCTACTAAAGCCCGTACTTTAAGGTCAGCGTCTTTGCTTTCGGCATAAGTAATGCCTTTTTTAATTTGAGTAATCATGGTTGGAATTTCTTTAAAAACAGCCTGTAATGTGTATTTTTTCCTGTATTTAGTACAACAAAATTACGGTTAGATTATATTTTTTGTTATTCAAAAAGAAGTCAATAGTATTCATTATTAATCCAAAATGTTTTAAAAATGGCTAATAGTTAATTCTCACTATTCATTTTGTGTAAACCTCATCTAATTAAATTTTTGAAGCCCTATTTGCTGCAATAAATGCGGTAATAAATCCCGTTAATCCGCCCGTAATACTTGAAATAATGAGTGCCGTTTTTACTGGAATTGCCACATTTTCTATACTATTTTGAATTAAGGTTAGCATACCAAAAGCAATGACTAATAAACCAAAACTGATAACGATTCCTTCAAAAAGTGCTTTGGGAAACCATCGGGCATTTGGTTTGAGGGGTAAATTTATTTCACCAGTTTTCCTTTTTTTTGTCATCAGAAAATAAGTGATTAAACAAGTAGCTAATGCAGAAATAAATACCGCTGGTGCGATGGTTCCCAGTAATATGGGTGAGCCTTCTTTGAGATAAACCGCCGTTTCATTTCGTAAAATAAAAAAGGGAATAACGCTGTTAATCACCAAATTGGCGACGAATGCAATGACAGCATTTGACCTAATAAATTTATCCATTTTTAATTTCGAGTAATTCAGGAAATGGTATTTCTCATTAAAAAATCCATTTCCTGATTTTTTTGTTAAAATTTATAACTTACTGTCATGAAATAAGCCCGAGGCATACTTCCTTGCGTGGCAAAAACCGCATTTGGATTAGCTGCAACGTAATCTTTCGTGAATCCTTGACGGTTTAATGCCGCTGGAAATCCTCCTGGGCCAGACCAGCCTAATATTCCGTAAGTATTCAAAACATTGTTAATATTTCCTTGCAAGCGTAATTTTTTAGACACTTCATAGCCTAAACTCAAATCAGCTTGACCGAATGCGGGCAATTTGAAGGCATTTGGAATATTCGCCTGACGGTCGCCCATGTAGGTATAGTTTAAGGAAACATTAAATTTATCAATGTTATAAGTTGGCGTAAGTCCAAACATTAATGTTGGCGTATTTTCGGTTTCATTTCCCGAGAAATCCAAAATTGTGTCGGACGCTTTATTGATACCACTTGAAACCCATGTTTTGAAACTGGTTGCTTTTGAACTTTGGATTGTGGCGTGTCCTCTAATGCTAAATGATGGACTGAAAGCGTAATTTCCTTCAAATTCAACGCCGTAGGTAGTATATTTTGCGTATTGAATTGTTGGGTTATATTTTGTTCCGGTAGCATCTAAAAAGCCAAATTGTAAGTTCGGAACATTGCTTAAAAGACTGTAAAATGGGGTCAAATTGAAGTTGAAATTGTGTTTCTTTACCTTTAATGCCATTTCAAATTGTTGCACATTTTGGGCATCTGTATTCAAACTTTGAATATCTTCGGCGGTTAAAGCACTGAAGAAATTAGAAATATCGGGTGCTTTATTTCCGTTTGAATAACGTCCATAAACGGCCATTTCTTCGCTGATTTTATAGTTTAAACCGGCTGAAAAAGAGAACGTTTTTATCGTTTTGTCGAAAGGTAAAGGCGTTCCCGCAATACCACCGCCATTATCATAAACAGTTAACGGATTGCCGTCTGTCCCGCCAAAAGTAGGGTCGAATGCTCTTGGATTTCTGGTGGCAGGTGTGTTTGAACCCGCAATATTGGTGCTTTCATAACGCAATCCCCAGTCAAGATTCAAGGCTGGTGTGATTGACCAATTATGTCCTAAGAAGAAAGCGATTTGATTTTTTGTCGCATTTGACATAGAAATACCCCCTCTACCTACGTCCATAAAACCGTTAGGGTCAGTTATTTGGTAGATTTTTCCATCCAATCCTGTTAGTTTAATATCCACTAAATGAGGTTGGTCTTGTAAAGTACCTACACCCACACCCGAGTCATCTTGTCCACCAATGCGATTTACTTTTGAGTTGGCGTAAAATGCTCCGAAGTTGAAACTCATTTTATCTAACTTCTTAGTAAAAGAAAATTGGTCGATAAATTCATTAATACTATTGTCTTGATAAAATAATGGTAAAAAGAACAATGAATTTTTCTGAATATTAGCTCCGGGGAAATTATTATTTGTTCCCGGTACAAAGTTGAAGCCTGCAAAATGTCCATCAACAATATTTGGAAACAAACCAACTGTTCCCAAATATTGCCCATTTACTTTATCAGTAAACGTGTATGTTCCTAAATGTCCCGTTTGTAATAAATTTGGTAAGCCATAAAAAACGATGCCATCGGTGGCAAAAGGTGTCACAACGGCCGGGACACTTGCGGTTACGTTTTTAGCAGAATAACGACCATCATTTTTGAAACTCCATCCCGAACCCAAATCTTGCGTCCAGTTTATGCCAATAGATTTATCACGGTTGTAATTTTTATCTTTTGAATTGAATGTGGCAGTTCCTGTGTTGTTGATAGGAATTTGCATCGAAAATGCGGGTAGATTATAAGAGTCAGTGCTTGATAAACCCGACATGATTTTGGGGTCATTCCAACCTTGAGAAGGGATAAATTCAGCTTGTGCGTTGTGGTCGTCCAATAATTTTGCGTAGATTTTTAATGAACCCGTAGCATAATTTTTCACGATATTTGCTTTCAATTGTCCACCATTATTACTCGAATAGCCTGGGTATCTCGCTCCGTCTGAAACTCTATAAAAACCGCCAATATTATACGTTACTGAACCGTCTTTACTCAAAGGTCCACCAAAATTGAGGTCAGTTCTATAATAGGGATTTTTGCCATTTCCTTCCAAACCTACTTTCACTCTGGCTTCGCCCTGAAAAGTGCGTCCGCCCGTTTTAGATACATAATTAAAAATTCCACCAGGGGCGTTTGCTCCCAAAATAGCAGCAGTTCCACCTCTAACGGCTTCCAAACGTTCCGTGGTAATGTCTGCTCTTAAGTAATTATCCGTTCCGTAATTTACATTCATCAACGGCAAGCCATCTTCTTGCATAGAAACATAATAGTAACCTGCTGCATTATCCACCGAACCCGCTGAAATACCTCTTGAATAAACCGTATTGGCAATTTCACCACGAGCATTATTGACGTAAACTCCCGGTACATTTCTTAGTAAATCGGCCGCAGATGTGGGCGCTAAAATGCTCATTTGTCGGGCGTTGAGCGTCGAAATGGCAACTGATGATTCCATTTTGGTGCGTTTGTCAAAAACCCCAGTCACGATTACCTCATCCAAACCATTTATATCTTCCTCAAGCGAAATGGTTAAGGTATTCAACTGAGGGACTTTTACGGTTAGTTCTTTGTTCACATATCCGATATAAGAAACTACTAAATTATAGTTGCCATCCACGACATTATCAATCGAGAAAAAACCTTTATTATCCGTTGAAGTACCTTTGTTTGTACCTTTAATAACTACGGAAGCACCTGCTAAGAAGTCACCTTTGGCATCTACAAGTTTACCAGAAATTTTACCGTTTTGTGGTACAGTATTTTGGGCAAAAATCGAAAAACTAATCAAAGTCATCCAGATAACTGACCAAAGTTTTGGGAGAGGGGAGTTATGAGTCATAATTTTATAAATTGTTTTGTAATATTTTGATAAAAAACATTACAAAATTGATAATTATAAAATTATTTTGTGATTCAAAAACAACCTAATGATATTCAAAATCAATACATTTCTCAATAATATGACAAAGAACATTGAGATTGATTGTTGAAAATGAGTGAATTTTCATGATTTTGGA
>JAZKDE010000018.1:41133-146793 GCA_040387735.1 Bacteroidota bacterium | reverse complement strand
TAGTTTCTTTTATGGTTTGTCGTTCGACTTGAAGATATTGGGAAGAGCAGGTTTTGCCTGCTTTTTTGTTTTTTAACGCTAACTAAACAAAATTATGAAACAACTACAAACAGGAGAATTTTATGGACAGACTAATCAAACAATTCACTTGAATGGCATTACATTAACCGACACTGAATATACGCTTGACTTTGTAGATTGGCACTATCATGAAAATGCTTATTTTACTTTCATTTTACAAGGCAACGTGATTGAAGGAAATAAAAAAGAAATTTACAATTGCTCAGCCGGAAGTCTATTATTTCATAATTGGCAAGAGTCTCATTACAACATAAAACCCGAAGGCTACACCAGAGGTTTTCAAGTTGAATTAAAAAAGACTTGGTTTGATAAATTGGATTTTAATATCGACAAATTACAAGGAAGTATAAAAATTACCAATGTTGACGTTAAATTATTCCTTTATAAAATATTTAAAGAATCAAAAATTGAAGATGACATGACTACCTTATCCATTCAATCTTTGATTTTACAAACCCTTGCTGAAATGTTTCGTAACTCGACTATTGATTTTGATAAGAATCCACCGTGGGTTCATCGAATTAAAGAAATTTTATTCTATGAATTTTCCGATAAACTATCGCTCGATTATCTATCTAAAACTTTGGATATTCACCCAGTCCATCTTTCGAGGGATTTCTCAAAATATTTCAATTGTAATTTGGGCGATTATCTAAGAAAACTAAAAATTGAGAAATCGTACATTCTACTATCGGATAAGCAACTTTCGTTAACTGAAATAGCCTACGAATGTGGGTTTTCAGACCAAAGCCATTTTAATCGCTGTTTCAAATCGGTAAGTGGGGTAAGTCCAAATAACTTTAGAAAAATTATTGCTAACTAATTATTCATCAGGTTCTATGTTAATTCCGTTCTATTTTGGCTATTTTGCCCTTCGTAGTTTTGCAAAATAATTTTAATTTGTAAAATATGAAAAAAGTTTGTGTTTTAATTTCTACGCTTTTGCTTTTGTCGGCAACTATTTTCGGACAAACAACCGATTTGGTAAAGAGCGACGATATTGTTTATCCAATTCACAAGGCAAATATTGGAAAAGTTGCATTTATGGGTCAAGCAATCCCAATTGAAAATTTCAAGGAAACTGATTTTTTAAGCTCATTTGAACTAAAGGAAAAAACCGACCTTAACATTAGAGTTTTTTTAGGCAATTCATTAACAAATTACCTTCATTCACTTTTGCCTCAACTGTCGTCAGACGAACTTACAAAAAATGGAAATTACCATTTTACCTTTTTCGTTGATAACAAAAAGGTTTATATTGAAAACCTAAATGTTGGTGCGGGAAGTGCCGACAGAAAAAATCAAAGGACAGTATTTAAAGTTCCATTGATAAGT
Source organism: Bacteroidota bacterium (assembly GCA_040387735.1). Taxonomy (GTDB): domain Bacteria; phylum Bacteroidota; class Bacteroidia; order Cytophagales; family Spirosomataceae; genus Arcicella. The sequence continues at coordinate 145,377 of JAZKDE010000018.1, read as the reverse complement.
TCAAGCAATGAAGATTCTTGGGGCAGATTTCTTTGGAATCGATTTTTGATGAATGGCGGACAGGAAGCATTTACAAACGGTGAGCATATTCTTAAAATTGAAATTCGACCTTATCTTAAATTAGACGAAGTATTAACGGGAAATTTAATTGCCGAAGGTCAAATAAAAATCATCGTTCCTGAAATTAAGATTAATGAAAAACTTGTTCAGGTACAATCCATAAAATCACTTAAAGATTGGCAGATTTCTACTGAAAAAATTGACAAGTCAAAAATCGAAGAACTGAACCGAAAAATTGCAACGCACACTTTTAATGACATAACAAGCATTGTTGTAATAAAAGACGGAAAACTATTACTTGAGGAGTATTTTAACGGAGCCAATAGAAATACACTTCACGACACAAGGTCAGTGGGCAAATCCTTTGCTTCGACCTTAATGGGAATTGCGATAAAAGACAGCTACATTAAAAGTGAAATGCAAATGCTAAAAGACTTTTACGATCTAAAAGCATTTAAAAACTATTCACCTTCAAAAGACAGCATTACTTTAAAAAGTTTGTTGACAATGAGTTCTGCATTTGACGGTTCCGATATAAACCAAGAATCACCGGGGAATGAAGAAAATATGTATCCAACCCAAAATTGGGTTGACTTTACGTTAAACCTATCCATTGATAAAACGAAAGTTGCAACACCACGATGGGATTATTTTACGGCAGGTGTAGTAATTCTGGGCGACATCATACACAAATCTGTTCCTGAAGGTTTAGAAAAATATGCGGATAAACGTTTGTTCCAACCGCTTGGTATTACTAATTATCAATGGCAATTCACCCCTCAAAAAGTTGCAAATACGGCAGGAGGCTTAAAACTCCGTTCGCTTGACTATGCCAAATTTGGACAACTTTACAAGAACCAAGGCAAATGGAAGGGACAACAAGTTATTTCGCAAGAATGGGTAACTAAAAGTTTATCAAGACAAATGTCAATATCCGCAGAGGAATTTTATGGCTATTTGTTCTGGAATAAAACCTATCATGTGGACGAAAAAAATTATGAAGTTTACAATTCAAGCGGAAACGGTGGGAACAAAATTTTCATCTTCAAAGATCAACCCATTGTTATGATTGTTACTTCAACAGCATACAATACGCCATACGGACATAAACAAGTTGACAAGATTATGCAAGATTTTTTAATACCAGCAGTAACGAAATGACAGAAAGAATCCCTCCCACTGTTCAAGTCTATGCCTTGAACAATGGGAGATTAGATTTTTTGATTAATGTCAACAAAGAGTGTATGCCAAAACCAGAAAAGCATATACTCCATTCTTTCTATTCGTGTTCAAAAAATGTTACTTCTCCATTTGTAATATCATGAATTCCTCCTATAATATCAATTTCTCCTTTTTCTATCATTTCCTTAAGTATTGGGCTGCGTCCTAAAATTCCGATTACAGTTCGTTTTACATTTATAATCGATACTTTTTCTACAAAGGTTTCATTGCCAGAATTTCGGTTATTTATTTCGGTTTTTTCGTCATAAACTGCTGGTTGAATTTTGCTTAATAATGCTGTTAAATTACCCATTTCTACGTGGTCACAAGCACCTTTTATCGCTCCGCATTTTGTATGTCCAAGCACTACGATTATTTTTGAACCTGCCACTTTACAAGCATATTCCATACTTCCTAAAATGTCTTCGTTAATAATATTTCCTGCAATTCTTACGCTAAAGACATCGCCCAATCCTTGATCAAATATTAATTCAACCGAAGTTCTACTGTCAATACAACTCAATATTACCGCAAACGGAAATTGTCCTTCTGCGGTATAACCTGCTTGTTCCAAAAGATTTCGATTTGCTTTTAGATTATTCACAAATCTATTATTGCCCTCTTTTAAAATTTGAAGTGCCGCTTTTGGCGTTAAACTCGCTTGTGTTTCATACGTATGTACTCTCATTTTTTTTCTTTATTTTACAATCAATTTTGTGTTGGATGTGTGTGGCAAAATGGCCAATAACTCACAAATTAACGCACCTGCGTATATTTTTGGCAAAGTTATATGATAACTTTATTGTAAAGTGATAATTTTTAGAAAAAACACTGAGTTGTTTTAATTTAAGTGATGTTTCGTTTAACTCTTGCACAAGTGAGCGTAAAACTTGGAGAACAATATTCAATCTAAATGTGAGGTCGATACAAGTTGTGGTTAATTTTACCAGTCAAGGAATAGTCGTAGCGTAAAGCAGTCGTAAGCGTAGCGTATCCGTATCGTATCCGTATCAGTTAGCATAATCTTCCCCCATAAAGTCTTAGACTTGGAGCTATTTTTAAGTCTCAAACCCAATGTAAGGAAATACAACAAGTGACCTTTCCATTAAGACACCAACGGTGGCAAACTAAAACATATTTAAACGTAAGTTATTGAGTGTTAGTTATAATCACTTACGCCCTACTACGTTGAAACAAAAGCCTCAAAATCATACTTTCTTGTATGAATTGAGGCTTTTAATGTAAACTAAGCGGTACGATTTTAATTTGTTCCAATATTTCCCATTCATTGTACGCCAAGATTGCGTCTCAATGTTATTTTTTCAGAAAATAGCGTTCTATTTCTTGCGATATTAATTTTAAAAACAGTAATTTCCCAATCAAAAGTCCAGCGGCCATAATATTGGCATAGTTGTTGATATACCATTTTGTTAAAACCTATTTTATGTTCGAATTCAACCCACTACTAAATTCAGAATACCTCCAAGAAATTTACGGTGATGATTTATCAATCGTACAGATTATGTTTGAATCTTTTTTAGAAGATAGCTTATCAACTTGGGAGGAGATATTGGTCGAAATACAAAGTAAAAACTTTGACCGAGTTTGCGAAATGGCTCATCAAATCAAGCCATCTTTTTCGATGGTTGGACTTACATTTTTGCATCCAAAAGTTCAAGAGTTTGAGTTGTACGCCAAAGCCAATCCTAATTATGACGAATTGCTATCGAAATATAATAATTTATCAGTTGACATCGAAAAGGCAAAACTCGTTGTTGAGGAAGATTTACAACGGGTCAATGAACTAATCTAAACGCACAAAAATGAAAATTGGCATTGAAGCTCAGCGACTTTTCAGACCGCATAAACACGGCATGGACATTGTTGCGTTAGAATTAATTCGTGCTTTACAGACGATTGATAAACAAAATGAGTATTTCATTTTTGTTAAGCCCGATGAAGACCGAACTTGTTTGAATGAAACTTCCAATTTTCATATTATTGAAGTGTCTGGTTTTAATTATGTATTTTGGGAACAAGTCATGTTACCGATATACGCAAAAAAATACGGCGTTCAGCTTTTACATTGCACCAGCAATACCGCTCCGTTATTATTATCAATGCCCTTAATGTTAACGCTGCATGATGTTATTTTCATGGAAACAGCGACGGGTAAAAATACCTCTTCAAACTATCAGAAATTCGGAAATCTTTACCGCAAGTGGCTTGTTCCAAAAATAATTAAACATTGCAAAAGAATTATTACTATTTCAGAGGTTGAAAAGGCAAATATTACTAAAACACTCGGACTCCGTGAAAATGAGGTAACCGTCGTTCATAACGGCGTAAGTGGTCGTTTTGGTGTAAAACCGAGTATTGAAATAATAGAAGATGTGAGAGCTCGGATGAATTTGAAGGATGATTTTTTCTTATTTCTGGGAAATGTTGAACCTCGAAAAAATGTCACCAATACGGTAAAAGCATTCGTAGCTTTTGCAGAGAAAAATAGTAAAATAAAGTTGGTTATTACGGGTTTGAAATCAGTATTTGTCGAAAATATTTTACTCGAAATAAACAAAAAAGAATACTTAAACCGGTTTGTTTTAGCGGGATTTGTTACTGAAAATGTATTGCTAACGCTATATTCCGAAGCGAAAGTTTTCTTATATCCATCGCTCCGAGAAGGTTTTGGTTTACCTATTTTAGAGGCGATGTCGTTTGGAACACCCGTCGTTACTTCCAATATTTCTGCCATGCCCGAAGTAGCTGGTGATGCCGCATTTTTGGTTAACCCGTTCTCGGTTGAAGAAATAACGAAAGGAATGACCGAAGCTTACGAAAATGATCGTCTCCGAAAAGAGAAAATCAACTTAGGATTCACACGCCCAAGTTTATTTACTTGGCAAAAAGCTGCCGAAAAAATGTTAGCAATTTATCAAGCCGAATCTTAGAAATTCCGTATATAATATAAATTCCGAAGGTTTAAATTTTATTAATCGTTGAAACAACACAAGAAGGCATAGTTTTTGAGACTTTATAAAATGCTGTTAATAACAATCGCCTAAAATTAATAGACACATGATTTGGTTGAAAAAATATGGATTTACAATTGCCATTTGGGGAGTTTTAGGGCTTGCTCCTTTTAAATCAATGTGTCAAAAAATATCCACAGATTCTCTGTTGACAAAAGCCTTTGCAAACGACCAACTTTTACCTATTTTAATTGCCGCTGCTCAAAAAAACTCTCCAGAAATAAAGCGTCTTGGCAGTGGCATTGAATTTGCCACCGCAAATCAAAAAATCAGTAAAAATGCCATTTTTGAACGCCTATCGTTACTCGCCAGTTATCATTATGGCACTAATTATTCTGCCATAAACGATGCCAATTCCATTAATTCATTTACAACCGTTCAAACGGGTTTTTACAACCTTGGCGTTGGCTTACAACTTCCTGTATCCCAGATACTTAACCGTAAGCACTTCGCCAAATCTACGCAATCGCAGATTGAAATGGCTAATTATGAGAAGGAAAATACGGGTTTGTACATCAAACAAAGAGTCATTGAATATTACCAAGATTTAAAATTATCGCACCGACTAATGCTCATTAGTAGCAACAATAAGCAAGCAGCCCAAGTGAATTATAAAATGGGTGAACGAGATTTTTTACAAGCCCAAATAACGGTTGACCAAATTTCGAGAGTCTTAGATATTTTCAATAAATCAAAGATTGAATATGAAACCTATTTGAATAGATTTCAAACCAGTCTTATGCAACTTGATGCCTATTCCGGTGTGAGTTTTTCATCATTACTAAATCAGGTAAAATGAGTTTTTTGCATTTTCTAAAACTGCTTTCTAAAAATCTCCTTTGGCTGCTATTAATCCCCACGATTTTGGCAGGCTCTATCTACTATTTTACCCGTCACGAAAAAAAAGTATATTCTTCAGAATCCACTATTTACACTGGAATTGCCTCAGGATATAGCTTAAACGGAACAACAAAAGCCGATTTTTATTCAACCAGTAATGCTTTTGATAACTTACTTTCTTTAATTGAATCCCGAGAAACCAAACAAGATGTTTTAATTGATTTACTTGCCGAGCATATTTCATTGAAAAAACACGACCCAACCATTTTAACTTGGGGAGCTTACGATGAATTGCAACAACTAATTCCGGAGGATGTTAAAAAGAAAATTGTAAAACCAACTTTTGCGGCAACAAGAGCTGCTGTGGCCGATTTAGTTGAGAAAAGTGATGATAACCTCATCTATAAAATTATCTACTCTGGCAATCCGTATTACTCATTAGAAGCACTCAAAAACATCAAATCTTCTCGGATTAGCAACAGTGATTTAATCAAACTTTCTTACGAAACGAATGACCCTTTTATCTGTAAAAGAACGCTTGAATTATTGGAAGAGTCATTTATGCGTAAAAATCGATTACTTCGTGAAGGGCAAACGGGCTCTGTAGTAAGCTACTTTGAGAATGAAACTAAAAAAGCTTTTACAAAACTGGACTCGACCGAAAAAACCTTTCTCGACTTTAATAAAACCAATGACATCATTAACTATTACGAGCAAACCAAGGCCGTGGCGGGTGAGCGAGAGGATTTATACGCTTTAAATCATAATTTAGAGATGGATAAAATGTCTTCAAAATCATCGTTGGAGAAGGTAAATGAAAATATCAAAGGTCGAAATAATCAGTTTAATTACGGTTCGGATATTATAAAAGAAAGAGAAAAGCTCTCTAATATTTACAATAAAATCGCTCTGAGCGAGATGGTAAATACCGATGGAAGCAACAAAAAACAAGTCGATAGTCTCAAAAATATTGCCTCAAGAACCGAAGGAAGTCTCAAAACTTCTTTAGATAAACTTTACACCGATAGCAATACTCCCAACGGAATTCCAACCAAAAATGTATTGGATGAATGGTTAAAAACTACGCTTGCTTACGAACAAAGCAAAGCAAAATTAACCGTGATGGATAAGCGTAAAAAGGAATTCGAAGAAGAATATCGACGATTTGCCCCATTGGGAGCAATGTTGAAGAAAATTGAGCGTCAAATTGGCGTTTCTGAGCAGGAGTATTTAGAATTGCTGCACGGTTTGAACATGGCAAGATTGACTCAACAAAACACCGAACTTACCGCAAAACTCAATGTTGTTGACCCACCATATTTGCCCTTAAAACCGAACACTTCCAAAAGAATGGTTTTGGTCATTGTAGGATTTATGGTTGGACTGGTATTGGTTTTAGCGTTTGTTTTAGCCAATGCCTTGATTAACAAAACTTTACTCGAACCGCTCAGAGCCAGAAAAACAGTCGATGCACAATTATTAGGTATTTATCCATTACTGAATGAAAATCCAGCATTCGTAAAAAAAGCAAATCTGCGACTACTTCAACAATTTCTCGCATCCGTTGATACCCACCAAAAGCCCGTGGTAGTTGGGGTTTTGAGTACGCAAGTTGGCGAAGGAAAAACGACCATTATCAATTTATTGGAAGAAGAATTAAGCAATTTGAATTATTCGGTAGAAAAGCAATTGTTGGTGAGTAATTCATCCGACCATTCATCAGATTATTTGCCTATCACGATTAAGGGGCATGACCATAAGCCTTTCGGACTAACTTTACCCGATAGTTTTGAAGAGTTTTTAGCAGCAAGAGAAAATAAACTTCGGAATGTAAAAGACTTTATTTTGATAGAATTTCCTTCCTTGGATGATATAATTGTAAAACCAGGTCTTTTTCCCCACCTCAATTATTCCATTTTACTTTGCAGAGCCAATCGAGTTTGGAGTAGAGTTGACAAAGAACTTCTTACCATTTTCACTAAAACAACGGGAAATCATCCCCAATTTATCTTGAATGGCGTGGATACTGATTTTGCCGAAGAATATATCGGTGAAGTTCCGAAAAAAAGAACGTTCTTTAGGTCAGTTCTCAAACGAGTAGCAAAATTTGAGTTTGGTAATAGAAAGAAAATCCGATAACCCGTGCATAAAAATAAAAGTCAAGCTACCATTCAAGGATTGGCTTTTGCCAGTCAGCTCCTTCCCGCCATTATTGGGTTAGGCTCATTTATGTTGTTAGTTCGGGCGACGAATCCCGTTATTTTAGGGGAATACATTGTCTATACCACGGCAGTTATTTTGTTCGAAATGATAAAATCGGGCGGGCTTCAATCGGCATTAGTCATGCGTGCCTCCACGGATGATAAAGACCTTCAAAAAACCATTATTGGTAGTGCTTATTGGCTCGGCGGACTCATTTCATTGAGTATTTCAGTCGTATTAATTCTCCTCTTTTTTATTGGAATTTTCTCAAAACAACCTGGCGTTCAGATTTTTTGTGGTTGGTATGCCATCTTGGGAATAGTCACCCTTCCATTACACATTGCCGAGGCAGAAGCTGTTGCCAAACAAGATTTAAAATTTCTTTTATTACTCCGCATTTCGCAAAGTGCTAATGCTTTAATTATCGCCTTTTACGCTTTTTTCAGAGAAGGAAGTCTTGAAGAATTTGCTACGGTACACTTAGTTTTCAATTTTTGTTTAATGGTTTTTGTATTGATTGCCAAGAAAACGAATCCGCTTAATATTCGGTTCAAAACGATGACGGAGGTAAAATCGCTTTTCAATTTGATAAAATATACCTTAGCAACTTTAGCGACGACCAACGTGTTAAAAAGTGCTGATACTTTCCTGATTGGCAGTGTGATGGGGCCAGCCTCGGTAGCACAATATGCCATTCCTTTGAAATTGACTGAGCTTTTTGAAATTCCATTACGAAGTTTAAGCACTACGGCATTTCCACAATTGGCGGCAAAACACAATGAAAATGACTATAATGGATTCAAAAAAACATTGGTACAATATCTATCGTGGTCATATTTACTGTACATTCCAGGATTGGTATTTGCCTTTATTTTAGCCCCCTACTTAGTTTTAATTATTGGTGGAAAACAATACGCTGACACCGCTCCAATTTTTAGAGTTTTCGTATTCTTCGGTTTTTTGTTGCCGATCAATCGTATGACGGGAATTTGTCTGGATGCCATTCAAAAACCCAATAAGAACTTTTACAAAGTTTTGGTTATGGCGGTTATTAATATTATTGCCGATTTGATTGCCATATATTTAACCCATGATTTAGTTTGGGTAGCCTTTGCTTCGGTCGTTAATGCAATTATCGGGGCAACTTTGGGTTGGTGGATGCTTGATAATACGGGTTTATTGAAAGGTGGAAATGTACTATCCGAAATATTGGAATACAGCAAAGATTTTATCGCTAAATTATCAAATAGCTTTAAAAAGAATAAAACAACATTAGATTGACCAAATATGATTGAATGCCAAAAATTCACGCATATCTCATCCCATAATTCATGAACGAAAGTCCCCTTTATAAAACCAATCGCATCGGACTGAGTAATCGCTGGTTAATTTTTGGCGTATTACTGAGTGTTGTCTTGGGTTGGTTAATTGCGAATATGGGTATTTCCATTGCGGGATTATTATTGGTTTTACCTTTCGCAATTACGTTCTTGATTTTAGTTTTTCTCAATCCACGCATTGGATTAATCTCTTTTATCTTCTATTGCTTTTTGATGCCCACCATCGGAAAACACATAGTAGGGCCTCAATTTGGGCTTTTAGTGGATGCTCTTTTGGTAATTACGTGGTTGGGTATATTTTTTTATCGGGGCAATAAATTCCGTTTTCGGCACCTTGATATTGATTTAGTTTGGTTGGCTTTGGCTTGGTTTGGGATAACTGTTTTAGAAATTGGCAATCCGACAAGACCTAATATTATGGGCTGGTTGCAAGAAATGCGTTCGTCATCCTTGTATTGGCTATTGGTTGTTCCTCTGACAATTTTGGTTTTTAAGAAAAAATCCGATATTGGTCTTTTTCTTAATATCATCATTTTCATGTCATTTCTCGGAGCAATTTACGGTTTGAAACAACTCTATTTGGGCGTTGATGCGGCGGAACACCGTTGGTTAGAAGAGGGGGCCAAGAAAACCCATATCTTATTTGGTAAACTTCGGGTATTTTCTTATTACTCAGAAGCCGCACAATTTGGAGCTTCACAGGCACATTTGGCAGTTATGTGCCTTGCTTTGGCCGTTGGCCCGTATTCGATGGGTAAAAAAATCTGGTATTCTTTTGCGGGACTTTTGATTTTTTACGGAATGTTAATTTCTGGAACGAGAGGTGCCATGGGAGCTTTGGTGGGTGGAGGTTTTATCTTCTTGATATTGATGAAACAAACCCGAATTTTGATGGCAGGAATGTTCGTTGGTTTAGCATTTATCGGAATGCTGAAATTCACTTCAATTGGTTCTGGAAATGACCAAATCCGAAGATTAAGGAGTTCGCTCGACCCCAATGACCCGTCTTTACAAGCAAGGCTGATTAACCAAAGAGTTCTGAAAGATATTATGGCAAGCAAACCCATTGGCATGGGCGTTGGAACGATTGGACAATGGGGACGTACTTATAATAAACACATTGCCACCGCCAATATTCCACCCGATAGCCTTTACGTAAAAATGTGGGCGATGTATGGAGTTATTGGTTTTATGATTTGGTTTGCCATGATGTTTTATATCGTCGGGAAATCGGCAGGAATAATTTGGGAAACTCGTGACCCTCTCCTGCGAAATCAACTCATTTCCTTGTGTGCGGGTTCGTTCGGGAGTTTAGTGTGTAGCTACGGAAATGAAGTAATGAACGCCTTGCCTTCCTCCGCAATTGTGTATATTAGTTGGGCTTTTGTGTTCATTAGCCCAAAATGGGACAGCAAAGTAGGAATCAAGCAGGAAGTTGGAGATGCCAAAATGCTGCAAGCTTAACCATTTCACGATTATTAATCTTTTCGCCATGATTCAACCATTAGTTTCCATAATCACCGTCAATTTTGACACGCCCGAAGTTACTTCGGATATGCTGCGGTCGCTTTCAGCGGTAACTTACCCAAATTGGGAAGTGATTGTGGTTGACAATGCTTCGCCCAAAAAATCATCGGCCTATTTAAAGAAAGAATTTCCGTTTATTACCCACATTAGTTGTTCCGAGAACACAGGTTTTGCGGGTGGAAATAATATAGGCCTACATTTTGCGAAAGGTGAATTTCTATTTTTTGTCAATAATGATACCGAACTCACGCCTAATGTAATTACAACATTGGTTAATTATTTACAAAATCATCCGACTTGTGGCATAGCTTGTCCCAAAATAAAATACCATTTCATGCCTGATACGATTCAATATGCGGGAGCAATTGGCTTACATCCACTCACGAGTCGGAGTTATGACATTGGTTATTTACAAAAAGATGATGGCAAATTTGATGATACCAGAGTAACGGATTTGCCTAATGGGGCAGCCATGATGATTCCCAAAACGGCATTGGAAAAAGTTGGAAAAATGAGTGAGATGTTCTTTTTATATTACGAAGAACTCGATTGGGCAGCCAGATTTAAGAAAAACGGATACGAAATACATTACGTTGGAACTGGAGAAATTTACCATAAAGAATCCGTTTCAACGGGGAAAAATTCATCTTTTAAAACTTACTATTTATATCGGAATAGATTTTTGTATATTCGTCGTAATTATACAGGATTGAAGTGGCTAATTGCCAGTTCATTTTTCGTCTTCATTTCATCCCCTGTGCATATTTTAAAGCATTTATTGAAGAAAGAAAATGGCCACGCTAAAGCAATTTGGAACGCTTTAATTTGGAATTTCACGAATCCATCGCACCAAGAACCTAAAAATCATTCCTCAACTTTAATCAGTAAATTAATCGTTGACTAACCGCCCGTAAAATGATACAAACGATTCTCCAATTCATCGAATATTTCATTCTCATTTACCTCACCGTACAAGTGACATATTTGCTATTCTTTTCAATTATGGGGAAAATAGCCACCAAAAAGCGATTTCCAAAAGCCCAAAAACTTCGAAAGATTAGAATATTTGTGCCAGGCTATAAAGAAGATTCCGTAATTATTGCCACCGCTAAAAACATTCTTGAACAAGATTATCCCAGAGCCTTATTTGAAGTGGTCATTATTGCTGATTCTTTCAGCGAAGCAACGTTGAACACATTAAAATCGTTGCCTATTCAGGTAGTCGAAGTCCATTTTGAGAAAAGCACGAAAGGAAAAGCACTCCAAAAAGCCATTGAAGCAACACAGAAAAATGCAACCGATATTTTATTAATTTTGGATGCCGACAATCACATTGCCCAAGGATTTTTATTCGCCGTAAATGCTGCTTTTGAAGCAGGTTATCAAGCAGTTCAAGGGCATCGAACCGCCAAGAACTTCCAAACGCCCTTTGCTTTATTGGATGCTTGTACCGAGGAAATCAATAATCACATTTTTCGTCGTGGCCACGTAGCAGTGGGTTTACCTTCCGCATTAATTGGTAGCGGAATGGCATTTGATTGGCATTTATTTGTGGAATTACTCACCGATATTGGCGAAACTTCGGGGGAAGATAAAGAATTAGAATTCCGATTGATGCGACAAAGAAAAGACGTGGCATTTTTGGATGGCGAATATATTTACGATGAAAAAGTAGCAAAAACCGACGTTTTTAGCCAGCAACGAAGTAGATGGTTGGCAACACAGGTGGAGTTTTTTGAAAAGTATTTCTTGGAAGGCTGGCTTCAATTATTCAAAGGAAATGTCGCTTTCTTTAATAAAGTATTCCAAACGTATTTGTTCCCGAGAGTCATGTTGGTGGCCGTGTTAGGCTTATGGCTCGTCTTTTGTTTCTTTTTTGCTCATGAATTATTATCCTTTAGTGCAGGTTTATTTGTGGCTTTAGCTCTTGCATTACTCATTGGAATTCCTTCAAAATGGTATAATAAAAAGCTATTAATGGCTTTTTTACAAATTCCAGTTGCTTTTATTTCAATTTTCAAATCAGCCTTAAATATTGGTAAAGCGAGAAAACAATTTATTCATACGCCTCATGGCGAGGATACCGAAAATTAACGAAAGCATTTTTATTTCCACTTACATTTTGATTACGAGAAAAAATATTTAATGATAAAAAATGCCTTGGAACTTCATTTTACCACCCGTTTTTTTAGCCCTCATCTATGGATTTAGGGTTGGAAGAAAACTAAAAAACAAGAAACCAATCTCCCGTAAAGATTTGTATTTGTAGCACATTTATCCTCCATTACCCCGATGTTAAACCGAGAAGCATTTGAAAAACTCCCCATTTTTATAACCACAATGTCGAGGTGGGACGGTGACGTTTCGTCTGCCTCCTTGGCTTTAGCGAAGGTTTTGAGTAGAGGAAACCCCATTTTTTACTTGGATTACCCTTATTCTTGGGCGGATGTTTGGCGGGAAAGAAATTTACCCACCGTGAAAAGACGGATGAAGGCCTTGTTATTTGGTGAAGATTATTTGGTGAATATTCCGGGGCAATCAGTCAATTTTGTGGCTGTTACCCCCAAGCCTGCTTTACCGATTTATTCGCTTCCCGCAGGAAAACTCTATGATTTTGCGAGTGATTATAACGACCGCCAATTGAGCAACGTTATCAATCGAATTTGTCGTGAAAAAGGATTTACCGAGTTTATCTTTATCAACTCCTTTAACCCCAATTATTTAGCCCATATTGACAAATACCTCTCCCCTACCTTGAGCATCTATCACAGTCGGGATGCCATTGAAGAGGTAAAAGGTCACGGTTTGGTAAAAGAAAATAGCTGCGTAAAATACTACGACATGGCCATGGCAACGTCAAAGCAATTATGCAGAAATATTTCGGCAAGAAATGATAAACCCGTTAATTATTTCCCCAATGGTGGCGATGTGCATTTGTTCAAAACTGCAATTACCGAGAAATTACCGAAACCCAAAGAATTGCTAAATATTCATACACCAATTATTGGCTATACTGGAGCAGTTTGCCAGCGAATTGATTATGATTTAATGGTAAAAATTGCGGAACAAAATACGGATAAAACCATTGTGATTGTTGGGCCGAGAAAAGACAAAGAATTTACCAAAATCAAGCTGGATGACTACAAAAATATTGTTTTTGTCGGTTCAAAACGGATTGAAGAATTACCTGCTTTTTTACAATACTTTGATTGTACCATTATTCCATTTGCCAAAACCAACCTTACTGGTGGTATTTATCCACTCAAAATAAATGAGTATTTAGCGGCTGGAAAAGCAGTTATTACCACGAACTTCTCCGAAGATATTGCGACGTTCGAGAAGAGCATTTATTTAGCAAATTCTCACGAAGCATTTTTGCAAATGATTCCTTTGGCGATAAACGATAATTCTCCCGAAATAAAACAAGCGAGATTTGAAGCCGCTTTGGGTAATTCTTGGGAAAATAGAGTAGCGTTGCTCTGGGATTTAGCGTGGGTAGCATATCAGAAAAAATTTGAATGAATTACAAAAAATTCCCTATAAAACTATGAAAGGCATCATATTCACTGAGTTTCTTGATATGGTTGAAGAAAAATTCAGCTATCAGATGGTCGATAAACTCCTGACAACGACTGACTTACCATCAGAAGGAATTTATACCTCCGTTGGGACATACAGTCACGCTGAAATAATTAATTTAATCGTCACGTTGAGCAAGAACACCAATATTCCAGTGACCGAATTATCCCGAATATTTGGGACTTATTTATTTAGGACACTCGCCAAAATTTATCCCCATTTTATAAAAAATTTACCCGACGCTTTTACCTATTTAATGTCCGTTGATAATTATATTCACGTAGAAGTACAAAAACTGTATCCTGATGCCGAGTTGCCTCATTTTGACATTGAGCGTCCCGACAAAGATACTTTAATAATGACCTATACGTCGGTGCGAAAAATGGCTGATTTAGCCTTTGGTTTGATAGAAGGTTGCATGGAATATTACGGAGAAAATGTCGTAATTTCGCAAATTCCGTTAAACAATGATGGGAGTGTTACACAATTTACGATTGTTAGAAAATAGTATGCAAGAAATTGAATTGCTTAAACGTCGAGTTGAGCGGGAACAAAAAGCCCGGAAACAAGCTGAGAATATCTTGGAAGAAAAAGCATGGGCTTTATACACTACAAATGAACAACTTAAACACCTGAATGAAAACCTTGCCAATCAAGTAAAAGAAGGCATTGCGGCTTTACACAAAACAGAAGAACGCTACCAAGAACTGATTGAATCGGTTCAAGATATTATCTATAAAATCTCTACGGATGGATATTTCACTTTCGTAAATAGTGTGGTAAAACAACGTTTGGGTTATACTGAGGAGGAAATAATTGGTCATCATTTTACCGAATTAGTTGTACCAGAGTACAGAGAATCATTGGCGATTTCGTATCTAAAAATGATTAATGAACGAATTGTGAGTACTTACAATGAATTTCCCGTCAAAACAAAAGGGGGTGAAATTATTTGGATTGGACAGACCGTCCGATTGATTATAAGCGAAGATACCATCGTTGAATTAGCCGCTGTTGCCCGTGATATTACCGAGATAAAAAATACCGAAGATTCGTTAAGAGCCACCCAAACTCGACTTTCAACGTTAATTACTAACCTTCAAAAAGGCGTATTAGTTGAAGATGAAAACCGAAAAATCGTTTTAGTAAATCAGCAATTTTGCGATATATTTGGCATTCCTGCCCCACCCGATAGTTTGATTGGCATGGATTGTTCGGAGTCGGCAGAAATATCAAAACATCTTTTCACAGACCCCGAAAAATTTGTAGTAGAAATTGGTAAAATACTTAACGAAAAACAAATTACCGTCGATGAAAAACTGGAAATGGTAGATGGACGAGTTTTTTTGAGAACTTACATTCCCATTTTCTTAGAGAATCAATATCGAGGCCATCTTTGGGAATACGCCGATATTACTGAGCAGTACAACGCCCGTGAACTCCTTCGCAAAAGCGAAGAGAAATATCGGGGTATTATGAACAACATGGAGCTGGGTTTGCTTGAAGTTGATAATGACCAAACGATTATTCGAGCCTATGACCGCTTTTGTAAAATGGTGGGATATACGGAGGAAGAATTGATTGGGAAAAATGCTCAGAAACTATTTCTTCCCGAAACATTTGTCCAAACCCTTGAACAACAGCAGGATATTCGTGCCAAAGGAAGTGCTTCCTCTTATGAATTACAACTTAAAAAGAAAGATGGAAGTGTAGTTTGGGTAATTATTAGTGGAGCTCCTATTTTTGGAGAAAACGGGGAAGTCGTTGGCTCAATGGGAATTCATTATGACATTAGCGAAAGAAAACAACTCGAACAAGAACTTGAACAAGCAAAACAAATAGCAGACGATGCTCGACAGTCCGAGAAGCAATTTTTGGCAAATATGAGTCACGAAATTCGTACGCCATTGAATGCCATTATTGGAATGACGCACTTACTTTTTGACACTCGTCCGTCCAAACAACAATATGAATATTTAGATATTCTTAAAACTTCGGCTGATTTTTTACTCAGCCTCATTTCTGATTTACTCGACATGGCAAAAATAGAAGCAGGAAAAGTTGAAGTTCAAAATCACCCGTTTGATTTACCGGGACTTCTAAGAACAACACAAAGACTCTTTCAAATCAAAATTGAAAATCGCCCCATTGAATTAAACTTAATGATTGATGGTCGTATTTCTGGGCATTACATGGGTGATGACTTGATTTTGAACCAAATTTTACTAAATATTATTGGCAACGCTGAGAAGTTTACCGAAAAAGGCTCGATAGATATTACCGTAAAACAAAAGAAACAGGACGAAGAATTTGACTGGATTGAATTCAAAATAGAAGATACAGGAAGCGGAATTCCCGCTGAAAAAATTGACATGATTTTTCAGAAATTCAAGCAGATTAACGCTGAAGGTCATAAACACAAAGGAACTGGTTTGGGCTTGTCAATTACCAAACAATTGGTGGAATTACAAGGCGGTACAATTTCAGTAACCAGCGAAGAAGGTTCGGGAACAACTTTTACTTTTATGCTTCCGTACAAGAAATCACAGCACGAAATTGTACCCAAAACCCACGAGATTCACGTTGCCCCGAAAGACCTAAATGGTTGCCATGTTTTGGTGGCAGAAGACAACATCATGAATCAAAAATACATTAGTAGTTTATTGAACAAGTGGAAGATTAATTATGTGATTGCGTTGGACGGCAAAAAAGCCGTAGAACAAGCTAATAAGCAGGTATTTGATTTAATTTTGATGGACATTCAAATGCCAAATATGGATGGATACGAAGCGGCAATTACCATTAGAAATACCAAATGTTTGAATCAAAATACACCAATTATTGCCTTGACGGCTTCGGCAATGTTAGACCAGAAAAGTAAAGCAATGGCGGCGGGCATGAACGATTTTGTGACGAAACCTTTCGCTCCGAATAACTTACTGAGCATTCTTCAACTGTACATCAATGAGAAAAAGGCGGAAGTTAACTAAGCAAAAATTGGGAGATTAGAGTTCTGGGTATTTGAAAAACGGAATTGAGAACGATTTATCAAAAGCATAAAAAAGCACTTGAGAGAATGGAAACTTCCACCCTTCTCAAGTGCTTTTTTTGGTTTAAACAGGTTTATGGCTAAAGCAAACTGTTTATTTCCTTCTTAAAACTTTTTCCAATTGGCAGGTCAATTTTCCCCGTAATTTCTAAGGAATGGGTTTTTACTATTTGAATATGCTGTTTGTTGATAGCATAACGGTGATGAATTCTGATGAAATTATCGTCAAGATCTTCTTCAATTATTTTACTTAGCGATTTTTTCTGAATGTATTTTCTATCACTAACGTGGATAAAACAATAATTGCCATCGGTTTCTAAAAAAAGAATTTCATCCAACTTAATTTTATCCACATTGTCTGATTTTCCTTTTAAAAATAGATACTTCTTGTTTATTGAAGTATGATTTCGCTCCGTTTTATTCTCCCGAATTACATTTTCGATGGTTGATTGGAGCGTTAATTGGTGAAAAGGCTTAATTAAATATTGAAGATTTCGGTATTGATTGGCTTCTTTATATACCTCTGGATTCGGCGATTGGGTTATTAGAATGATGGGAATTGTATTGTTTTTCATCCGTTTTAATAATTCTATTCCTGTTGCTCTTTTTTGAGTAAAAATATCAGAAATGATAATATCTACGGTTTCCGTTTCGAGAAATTCGAGGAGTACTTCAAACTTATCAAACATTCCAATTAATTTGAAAGCGTATTCATTTGAAATAAAACCTGCAATCATAATTTCTATTTTTATCTGATCAATCTGATCATCTTCTAATAGTACAATATTAATCTTGTTCATGTTGTGTGTTAAGAACTTGATATTAAAATTTAAATAATATCAAGGGGATGGATAACCAATAAAGTGTTTCTCCTGAAATATTTACGCTATTTCTACGGTAGTGTTCAACTTAATTTCATTCGGTGACCCGAGGTTCACTACCTTTAAATGAGGAATTCGACATTCGTCGAGTCCTATATCCTCAATGTACATTAAATAGTCCATACATCTTAGGTAAACTCATTTTATTACACATATACTCAAAAAATTACGACATTTTCTATTATTCTGCACCACTACTGATAGAGCGAAAAGCCTTTATCAACCGTTATTTTCGACTTGCGACAAATAATAGATAGTTTCTAAAAATTAAAGCACGAATGGATGCTATTCTGAAGAAATGTCCAAGCATATAAATAAATAAATTGTTTCAAAAAACTCCGAACATCACCTAATCAATACCAATTATGTACAAATGAAGCAGTTCACAAATTTATCCCAACAATAAATGATGACCTTTATTAGGTAGAAACGAAAAACGGTGAGGATTATGAAAAGTGATGATAAAAAATCACCCGTAATAAGTAGATGTCAAATTATTACGGGCAAAGCGGATAAGGTTTTTGTTGATATAAATACGATTTTAATGGGCGAAACAAGAGTCTATGATTTTGGTAGCAACTCGGCATATTTCTGCATTATTTCTGATAAACCCGACGAATTAAAATTATTGAGTAACGACCTTTTAAACTATTTACACAATAGTTATTTATTCATTGAGATTTATAAAAATACCGCTCCGTATTTGTGTATTGGCATTAGTAAAGAGTGTTTAAAAGCCTATATTCCTAACATTTTTACGGTGTTTGATAGTGATGTAGAGGAAATATTTAACAAAATAAAAGTCGAATTCACGTCAAAATTTAGCTTGTTTGCGTTTAAATATATCGAATTTCACAAGGATTATAATTCGTCAACATTCAAATTTTTATTTTTACAATCTTATTGTTTGCAATTCATTTACGATTTTTTGAGGTATTTAGAAGTTGAACTAAATAATAATCCGAATATGAAAACTCAATCTATGGAAACGAAAAAAGTAAAAGAAATTTTACAAAAAGTTGTTTCAGAATTATATAAAACCTCGCCGACGGTACAACAAATGGCAACGATGGCAGAAATGAGCGTTAGCAAGTTTAAAATACTTTTTAACAATGAGTTCGGGGAAAGCCCGCATCAACATATTTTAGGTCGTAAACTGATTGTTGCTCGGGAACTGTTACAAACAGGGAGTTATTCTGTTTCTCAAGTATCCTATAAAGTTGGATTTAATCATCCTTCTGGTTTTACGAGATTGTTTAAACATAAGTTTCAGTACGCTCCCAGTGAATTAATTCCTGGAAATTTGATATAATATTTTTAAGATTTCATTTTCATACTGTAAATGTTCCGCTGGGGATTCCCGATTTTTTCAAATTCAATCTTTGAAGAGATTAAACATTTACGGAAATTCATCGGGTTGTTCAACTTCAAAAAGGTTGAACTCCTGCCTGAATTTGATATTAATTTGTCTATTTACATGAAAATTTTCCGACAAATAATATGAAAAAAATACCACTAACACACAACAAATACGCATTGGTTGACGATGAAGACTATGACATCGTAAAAGACTACGCATGGAAAGCAAGTTTATCTCGAAAAATAAGATATTACGCCAGAACGATCGTAAAATCGGAAAATCCAGACCAGAAAAACAGTTATATCTTTTTACAGCAACTGATTTTAGGTTCTCGTCCTGCGGGGAAAAGGTTATTTTTCAAGGATGGAGACACCTTAAATTGCCAAAAAAATAATTTAGAGTTTGTTACCTTCGGGCAAGCGGCACACAGTTATTACAATAAAACTAAACTCTGTAAAAACGCCAAGGAGAATTTCAGAGGCGTTACAGTTCGGTACATCGCACGTATCGGATTCAATAACAAAAGGATAGTTTTGGGAACATTTGATAGCGAGTTAAATGCCGCTTTAGCATACAACATTAAAGCAAAAGAATTATTTGGTGAAAGAGCAGTTTTAAATACTATTTTATAAATACTCGTAGAAAATGAAATAAAAAGCGTAACTAACAGTTATTAGTGGTCAAGTCTTCAAATACATTGGCCAATGTATATCTTTAAAAAATATTACAACTAACACACTATCAAATATTTAGTAAAAGATTCATCTAATAAAGGATGAATTACGGTACATAACTTAATCACTATAATTCATAGTTTAACCTATTTAGGCTCATTTACTTACGAGTTAAGAAAATGAGCCTACTTAGGTGTATTTGCATTACAAAATATTTCAAAAAGTTTTTCCTCTCCCCAATCAATCCCACAAATTAGCAAAGCAGTGAAACGTAATATTATTATGTTTTATTTGGTGAAGAATTTTGTCATTCTTTTACCAAAATTCGTAGTTTATTTTGCCATTTACGTATAAATAAAAGCGTTAGTTAAATACGATAAATATCTATTTAAGTTAAGGTCGAACACTTTCAGCTATATTTTTTGCCAAATAAAGTTTAGCATTTCCATTATTAAAACCACCAAAAAATTATATGTATCGTTTTTCCGCCGAAAATACCTTTTTTAGGTGCATTTTCACGTTCTTCTTCTTATTAATTTCTCCCATTGGATATTCCCAGAAATATTCATTCAAAGATATTTTTCCCGTAAATAATGGTGATAGTTTAGAGCAATGGCTCATGAATAATCCCAAAGTAAATGAAGATAGGCTTAAAAATCTCATCAAAATTGAACGGAAATACGCTTGGGAGATAAATCCCAAAAAGTTTAAATATTTGAATGAAATTGAAAAGACGGCGAAGACCTTAAAAAATTTAGGCGGAATAGCATATTGGAAAATTAATAAATCTGAACTACTCAATAATGAATCTCAGAATAACGAAGCCGTAAAAAGCCTAACGGAAGCCTTACAAATTGCAACAAAATTGAAAGATGTATCCGCTCAAATAAATATCCTCTGCAATTTGAGTTTAATATACATAAATCATGGCAACCCCCAAACAGATAGACTGGCGAAGGAATATATTTTGAGAGCAAAAACCCTCCTCAATCAATCCAATAATGACCCGCACGCAAGAATGCTCTTTTTGATCGTATATCACAATTACGAAACGTCTAAAGTATATCTGAATGAAAAGTTGGGGGTATCACTGCTCGAGCAAATTTTAACGTTGTACAACAGTAATCCGGCACTTGAATATAGTTTTATTAGGGTTAAATTGATTGAAACTAATTTTTATTTTCGTACCAAAAACTACGTAAAAGCCAGTATCATTAACAATGAATTACTCCGAAAAACGGCACCGAACAACTTTTACTTATTATCCAGAATAAACTTCAATTTTGCAAGAATTTATAACGCTTCAGTTCAGTATGACAAAGCTCTGAAGGCCAATCAACTGGCGATTGATTACTTCCGAAAAATACCCCAAAACGTTTTTTGCCAACAAACTGATGAAACAACGAATAACGGTTTAGTAAGTGGATTAATCGAAATGTATCTAAATTATCGTAGCATAACGATGAAGTTAAATGATATCAAAACAAGTAATTCTTTGGCCGATAGCATTATTTTTTATCAAAAAACAGGGTTAGATAAGCATAATTTCAACATCAATGAAATTCAGTCTCGCTATAATTTTGAATGGAACGAACTGGAATTAAAAGACCGAGCAACCGAAAAAAGACTTACGCAATTACTGCAAAATAACCTCCAAAACAAATTACAAATTGAACAGAAAAAAATGGAAGCCTTATTGTTTAAAAATGAATTTGAACAATCGGAAAAGAAAATCAAACAGATCAAACAAGATTCTGAAAAGCAAATTGCTTTGGCTAAGTCCAAAATTATAGAAAACAAAAACGGCCTCCTCTATATTTATATTTTGATGATTTCCATTTTATTAATTTTGATGATAATCTTACTGATTGTCCTAAGAATTTATTCAAATCGTGAAAAGAAAATCGCTCTATTTAAGGACAAATTCTATACGATTCTTACCCACGATTTACGAGGTTCAATCAATTCTCTAACTGACCTCGGTGCGGTTTTGAGTCATCTAATTAGAAATGGGAAAACGGAGGAAATTGAAAAAATAGCAAATCAGATAGATTATCTCGGTTGTTCGACATCGCTGTTGTTGGACAATATGCTTGACTGGGGAACGGCAAAAAGTTACGGACTCGATACCAGTCCTAAAAGTTTTGATATTTCCGTATTTATCCATGAATTGGTCAGCCGCTATTTAGCCGCTCTTAAAACTAAGAACATTGATATTTTCCTTAATATTCCCGATTATTTAATCGTTACCACAAGTCCTAAATGTTTAGACGCAATCATTCGAAATGCCATTAGCAATGCAAAATCGCATACTGATGAAGGTGGTCGAATTGATATTATCGTCAAAGAAAATAAAATGACCAATCAAATTTTCATTGACATAAAAGATACTGGAGAAGGGATTTCGAATGACAAATTAGAATTTATCCAGCAAGTATTCATGGGTAAAATAAAACCAGAAGTGGGAGAATACGGCTTAGGATTAGGCATTATTCTCATGAGTTATTTTGCTCAAAAGAATAATAGTATTTTGGAGGTAACCAGCAAAGTAACCGTTGGTTCTTGCTTTACGCTGAAAATCAATATTACTCCCGTTCCAAAACGGAAATTCAGAATAAAAAATATACTTAACTGCATGGCAAAGCGATTAAAATTCCTCAAAATATAGGATGACATTTTGTCCTTCGGTCAAATATTAGCCCTGTCGAAAGGCTCAAAAAATTATTTTCTTCAATCTTTTCAATTATTAGAGAGCTAAAAACCAATGCGATAATCATTATGTTTTGGCTTTTCGACCATTTTTTGGGGATTAATACCCTTTTGAAGCATAAAATAACTTCAAAAAACTAAAATGGTAAGAAGTATGACGAATTAACGATTTAGTGGGAGTTGAATTTGCCAGTACTAAGGTAAATCTAAGCTTTGAAAATTAAGGATTTTATTGTGTTGCTGATAGGTTAGCTTTTAAGTTTGGGCTGTAAATTCTGTTAAATAACCACAAAATAAATATGAATATACTTTATCTTTTAAAAGCAAAACACACCTTCTTATTTGGACTAATCATGTGTTTGTTGAGTAATCAAGGCTACACACAAAGTCAAAATTTTGGGAATATTTTTATCGCTTCGGAAGGCGAATTGTCGATTCATAATAATTTATATGACTTTCAAATTATTGGAGGAAGTTTATTAGGAATAGTTGGTACTGAACGTACCTCGCCCCAAGGATATTTAAGTTTTGTCGGTACCGCCAACCACATCAACGCCACTGATAATGCTCACGTGGATGGCTACGTTAAAAGCTACATGACTTTACCATTTATTTTTCCAATTGGCGATAATAATAAATATCGTCCAGCGGCTATCAGTATCGCATCTGAAAGTAACCCAACTGATGCTGCTTATTTTGGCGTAAGTGCCAGTGGTGCCGTAACCAGTAGTTTGAAAGGCGGTTCAGAACCAATATTACCAACGGGTGGTCCATTCAGTATAAATTCTTTTGGCACGGGCGTAATAGCGATTGATGGGGTAGAATATTGGGACATCAACGGGGCAACTGCTGCTAAAATCACCCTCACGTGGGACGTTACCAGTGGAATAAATACGCTCACGAATGGTAATTTAACTGCTCTGTCGATTCTTGGTTGGGACGGTACGAAATGGGTAAAAGTCCCCTCCACATTTGATGTAACCTCCATTTTAGGCAGTTCAAGTTCCTTAACAAACGGGTCAATTACCACCGATTCGAACATTATTCCCAATACGTATTCGGTTTACACATTGGGGACATTGGCTATAACAAGTCCAGATTTAACCATTTCGGTTGGACAACCAAGTCCGAGCCCCATTGCATTACAAACCAGTAATATTCCCATTACTGTTTCAAATATTGGTTCTGCCCCATCAACGGGACTAATAACGGTTGTGGTAAAAATTCCATTGGGGACAATATTTGGTACATTATCAGCCATTAATAACGGCTGGAGCTGTTCCACCATTGGCACTACTGCCACATGTACCAACGCAAATGTTATTGCTACTGGAGGAAATAGTATTTTTTACGTTCCATTTATTCCAACGGGGATTCAGGTTGGGAATCCATTAACGATACCAATCGCAACTGTAAATGGCGGTGGTGAACTTCCAATTTATAATGGCAATAATACGTCAACCCCAATTATCACCCCGAATGTAGAAAGTGTCGATTTAATGCCAAATTTCACTTTTTCAAGCACTTCCTACACCTTGGGAGCAATTAAAACGCTCATTATCAATTTGAATGAAATTGGTGGAATTTCTACTAACGGAAGCGTCGTTGAGTTATTTATTCCATATTCTACTGGTTTTACTTATTCCTTTAACTCCAGTCAAACAACTGCCACAGTTCTCATTGCAGAACCCGTGAATAACGCCAACTGGACATTGGTGACCAAACCAACAGGCTTACTGCTAAGCTCAAACACGACAATTCCTTCCAACGGACGAAGTCGGATTGCCTTAACAATAACTGCGATTACCGCAGGAACAACTGCCACTATCACGGCAAATATTACTCCAAGCGGAGGGGGTGAAACAAATGGGTATAACAATGCCGCAACATTGGCTCAATCAATTCAAGAATAATTATCCAACAAAAGATTGGAACCATAAAATAAATAAAATGAAAAAGTTTTTCTTAACACTCATCGCCTTGTTTGCTGGGTTGAATCTCGTACTCGCTCAATTTGCCGACCCTGCTGTGACGGGGGCAAATTTTGTTCCCAATCAAGTGAATACGGGACAAACCTCACAACTTACGGTTAGTTTTGCCAATACTGGTTCAACTACCATTCCTTTAGCCTCAATTGAATTGACCATTAGCACCGCTTACAGTTATTATACATCCAATGGGATTACCGCTCCAACTGGTGCAGGTGCTGCTTTATTTAATTGGACTTATATTGGTGTAGTGGGAGTTTCCGATATTTGGCAAGGAAGTAATAAAGTTCCCATTGCAGCCTTCGACGGTGGAAATATTGTATTAACCGTTACTGGAAATGTTGCCTCTACGGGTTTTGAAACCACCAATATTAATGTACAACCGATTGGTAATTTTAGCCAATTCAATGATTCACAAAACAATAATAACCTTCAACCGCAGTTGAAAGTGAATCAGAGTTGTCCAACCGCTCCTGTATTATTGGCCAGTACAAAAAGTAATGTATGTCCTGCCATAACTGCAAATTTAACAAGTTTACAACCCGCCGCCGTCATTGGACAAACTTACGAATGGCATACGGTTGCGAGCAATCCAAATGCGGGAACAGTAGTGGCAATGCCGTCAATCGTTTTAGCAGGTACGTATTATTTATATTCAAAATCGGTTTGTTACAGTCCCGCTTCACAAGCCGTAACAGTGACAATAAATGTCTGTACCACTCCTGATTTAACCATTTCGGTTGGACAACCAACACCAAACCCCATTGCATCACAACAAAGTAATATTCCCGTTACTGTAACAAATATTGGTACTGCCTCAACAAATGGTTTGATAACGGTAGTGGCACAAATTCCAACGGGAACAACTTTCGGCACATTTTCAGTATTAAACAACGGTTGGAGCTGTTTAACGAGCGGAACAACTGCTACTTGTACCAGCTCAACACCACTTGCAAGTGCTGGTATTAGTATTTTTAACGTGCCATTTATTCCCACGAGCATTCAAGTTGGCAGTCCATTAATTATTCCTGCCGCAATTGTTACTGGCGGAGGCGAATTACCCGTCAGCATAGATAATAATACTTCTACGCCAGTAATTACGGCGAATGTTGCGGGTGCTGATTTACTCCCAAATTTTACATTTTCTGGTACTTCTTACACATTAGGAGCGATTAAATCGGTAATTATTAACATCAATGAAATTGGCGGAATCTCAACAAACGGAACATCAGTAGAAGTATTTATTCCATTCTCTTCTGGATTTACCTATTCCTTCAACCCCATTCAAACAACTGCCACAGTTCTCCTCACTGAAACGGTGAATAACCAAAACTGGACGTTAGTTACCAAACCAACAGGCTTACTTTTAAGCTCAACGAATATTGTATTGTCCAATGGAAGAAGTAGAATTGCTATTACAGTAACCGCCAATACAGCGGGTGCAGAAGCAAACATTACGGCAAATATCACCCCATCTGGTGGAGGTGAAACGAATGCTTATAACAATGCCGCTACCTTGGCACAATCTATCCAAAAGTAATTTCCTAATGTAGCATCATCTTAGAGATTGTCTGATTTTTAATTTCAGACAATCTCCTAAAAGAAAACAATATGAAAAGGCTTTTTTTAACAATTGTCACAATATTTTTAGTCGTGAATATCGCACTCGCACAATTTGCAGAACCTGCGGTCACTGGAGCTATATTTACTACTAACCAAGTAAATACTGGTCAAAACACTACATTAATTGTCAGTTTTGTTAATACGGGTTCAACAATTATTCCATTAGGGTCAATCGAATTGACGATAAGCACCGCATACAATTATTATACAACCGATGGGATTTCAGTACCAACTGGTGTAGGGGCAGCTTTATTTAATTGGACGTACCTTGGCGTATTGGGTTCATCCGACATTTGGCGGGGAACAAACAAAATTGCAATTGGGGCATTCGCAGGGGGAAATATTTCATTGAATGTTACAGGAAATACGACTACAGTTGGCTTTGAAACTACAAATATCAATGTACAACCTGTCGGTAATTTCAACCAATTTAGCGACTCCGAAAGTAATAATAATCTCCAACCCCAGTTAAAAATCAATCAATTAATTATTCCCATTGACTGCAAAGTAATCTGCGTTCCTTTTACTATTACAAAATTGAATACCACACGATGAATAATATAACACACGATGAATCATATACTTCCCCTCCCAACTATATGGCAAAAACTCATTTTCCGATATTCCGATTTACAGCAACCTAAAATAAAACCAGAATGTAGCCTAATTGAAAATCTCCCAATTGCAAAGTGGAATAAAGAACTAAAAGGCGAGTATTCGATATTTAGCTCAAAGCAAATTGTTTTATGGGAAGGCACATTCAACACGCAATCACGGATATTGATGACGTATCCACCAGAAATATCATCCTCTCATTTTTATTTACTTTATTTTAAATCAACGAACCACTTAAATGTTCGATTCAACGTAAATCTTCCGATTGACGAACAACTTCTCAATGCTCAATCGGGATTTGGGTCTATTCTCTGGGCTTCAAATGTTGGTTTGGAGTTAATGATTCCATCGAATACTGAAGTTATTTTTCAATTACACGTTATTCCTAAAAATACGCTAACCGACTATCTAAAAAGACCCATTAACATTACCGAAAGGAAAATAGCTGTATTTACCGAATCGAATGTACCGTTATTTTACTTTTCAAAAGACGTTCCAAATTTCCTTGATGCGACCACTTTAATTAAAAAATCAAGCAATAATCAGCAACGAAGAGAGGCTATTTTATCAAGAATTATTGAATATTTTAGCTCAAATAATGAGCAAACAAAAGGGAAACTTTCGCTTTGGAATTTGCAGGTAATTCTAAAAATTGAACAACAAATTTGCCAAATTCCCGCCGATGAAAAACCAAATCTTGTTCAAATAGGGCAACTATTCGAGTATTTTCCCAAAAATATAGCCACCCTATTCAAACAAATATTGGGCAAATCTATTCAAGCGTATCATTGTGGTATTCACATGGAATATGCTTGTTGGCTATTAGAAACGCAACAATTGAGTATCATTGAAGTAAGTGAGCAATTAGATTTTAAAAGTAAAAAAACGTTTAGTTATATGTTCAAAAGTCACTATTTAGTGAATCCCAAACTATACAAAGTAAAGTCGTAACGTGAAAACCAAAATGGTAAGAAATTGAACCATTTAACGATTAAATAGGAGTCAAAATTGCTACCTATTAAGTAGCATTCGCCATACTATAAATTTAAAAAAATGCTAAATCTGAAGATTACATTAAGCGTATTGGTCATATTAGCCACTAACGTAATATTGACGGCACAGGTAAAAATTGGAAATAACCCTACGGTGATTAATGCCAATTCTGTCTTAGAAATAGAAAACCCCAATAAGGGTTTACTCATGCCCCGTGTGGCTCTTACCAGCACCACCGCTTTTACTCCATTGACGGCTCACGTTGCGGGAATGACCGTTTATAATACGGCAACCGCTGGCGATGTAACGTTGGGATATTACTATAATAACGGTACAAAGTGGGTAAGAGTAGCCGATGAAGCCAATGTAAATCGTTACAGTTCGGTAGAAGCAACGGGGGATATTTCAACGTCTTCAGCAACCGATGTAGTAATTCCAGGAATGACTTTATCTCCACTGGCAGGAACTTACTTAGTCATGTTCAACGGTCAATACCAAAGCACTTCGGGTTTAACATCTTCCTTTAGTACTTTGCAAGGCGTAAGTGATTTGGAATTAATTTATAATCAATTAATGGCCATTCCAGTAACAAATGCGGCTCACGCTGCGGTATTTGGCAACGGAGAAACCCTGACTCCTGGTGTTTATACGGTAGGTGCGGTCATCAACGTACAAGGAACTTTAACCTTGGACGGTGGGGGAAATTCAAACGCTTTATTTATCATCAGATCTATTGGAGCAATCAATACGGTTGCGGCTTCCACAATTATTATGACGAATGGCACAACTGCCAATAATGTATTTTGGATTGCCACGGGTGGTGCCATCGGTTTGGGAGCTTTAACAACGATGAAAGGAACGCTTCTTGCCCACGCAGGTGCAGTAGCTGGGGGTGCAGGAGCAACTTTGCAAGGAAGAATGTTTTCTTCGGCGGGAGCAATTACGTTTGATTCTGGAATTGCCTCACTTCCAAATCCTTCAACCAGTACTTATGTCAATTATCGCTCATTATTACCTTTTGTGATGTTCAGTAGTGTCGGGGCAGTTGGTAATACTGGAATTTCGGTGGTAACAGGTGATATTGGCACAAATGTAGGAGCAATAACAGGTTTTACGCTTCCTACTATCTTGAATGGGAATATTTATGAGCCGACGGGAAGTACTACCATTACAACCACTGATAATCATGCCTTGGCTTCATTTAGTCTTTATCAAAATGGTATTTTAATTGCAAACTCAGCGAGAATCAATGCTTCAAATGCTGCCCAAACTTCATTACAAGCCATTGCAACGGTTTCAGCGGGACAGTCGATTGATGTGAGATGGAAAATAGACGTGGGGCCTTTAACGATGGGAAATAGAATTTTGACCTTAATTAACGTTCATTAACATTGATTAAATTACAGATTGGTTACGTTCATACCGAGCAGGAACTTTGGCAGGAACTTGCTTTGGTATGAACAAATTTTACACCAAAACGGATAATAGCAAACTGATTAAAGATATTAAAATGGTGAGTTCCGTCCACATGGAGTAGGAACTTTGGCGGGGACCTGCTTTTATGTGGACATTTTTTTAAATCTTACCAATCAAACAAAATATGAAGGAATATCTCTTCAAAAGCTATTCCTCCCAAAGCGTGACATATCTTAGCGAGATTGAACGCTGAATTTAGCGATTTTTTGAAATAACTCCTTGGGATTAAAGGGTTTAGTAACGTAATCATTCATCCCAACGGTGAAAGCACGGTCTTGATTATTAAGCGTTGCCGATGCCGTTAAAGCGATAATCGGAATATTAGCGTCAATTTTTCTAATTTCTTCGGTTGCCTTATAACCATCCATTACGGGCATTTGAATATCCATTAAAATAACTTCATATTTACCTATTTCGTATTTTTCTAAGGCAATTTTACCATTTTCTGCCACATCAAATACCACATTCCATTTTTCTAAAAACTTACTGGCTACTTTAATATTTACGGGATAATCCTCCACCAATAGAACTCTCACACCTCTCAAAATATCTGCTTTCTGAAATTCAACATTTGAATCATTTGATTTATTTCGTATTTCAGAACCAATTCCGAGTTCAATCGTAAAGTAGAATTTAGCCCCTTTTCCAGCTTCACTAAACAGATTAATTTCACTACCGTGTAATTGAAGTAGTTTTTTGGTAATAACTAAGCCCAAACCAGTTCCACCAAATTCTCGGGTAGTTTCAGAATTTGCCTGCGTAAATTTATCAAAAATTAAACTTTGCTTTTTTGGCTCAATTCCGATTCCCGTATCTGCTACCGAAAAACCTAAAACTGCCGTATCTCCAACTCTTTTCTGTAAGGTAAGTTCAACGGTAATACTTCCTTTTTTAGTAAATTTTACTGCATTCGACACTAAATTTGAAATAATTTGTCCCAATCTCAGTGAATCGCCAATGAGTACATTTGGTACATCATCGTCAATCATTAACTTAATTTTATTTTCTTTTTCCTCCGCTTTTACCTGATTAGCTTTCTTGATATTTGAGATAAGTTGTTTCAAATCGAATGGAACTTTTTCCAATTCTACTTTTCCCGCTTCAATCTTACTAAAATCCAAAATATCGTTAATCAATACGTGCAGATTATCGGTTGAAAACTGTAAAATCTTGAGATTTTCCGCCATGTTATCCGACACTTCTTCTTGTTGCATCAAATAGGTCATCCCCACAATCGCATTTAAGGGAGTTCTGATTTCATGGCTCATCATTGAAAGGAACTCAGATTTTGCCTGCGTTGCGTCCTCTGCCAATTCCTTTGCCGTTCTCAATTCAGCCTCTATTTTTTTCCTATTTTCAATTTGAACTTGTAAATAGTCAACCAAACCCAATAAGTTATTGGGGTCAACAATTTTGGCTTCCAGTCCTTCCTTTTCTTCCAAAGAGTAAATGGCATCGATCAATTTTTCAACCGAAAGTCGCCGCTGTTTAATCTCCTTTTTAAGTTTATTATTTACTTCTGCATATTCTTTTTCATTGAGTTTTGAAGAGTGTTCAAATAAATCTTTGTCTCTTTCAAAACTATAATATGAATTATTGACAGCTTTGATAAAATTTTGAAAGCTTTCTTGGCTCAAACAATCGTCAGAGAGATGTTTGGTAACTTGCTTATTCAACAAACGATGAAAATGTGTTATATCCATACAAGATTAATATTCAGAAAAGGTGGTTATAGTCATAGTTTGATTATGTAATTCACAACGAACATTGGGTATTTGAGAGGATATTTCCCCGTAAGAATAAAAGCCCGTAATGACTGTTTCATCCCCAAAAACTTCTCGGGCGGCTTCTACTTCTTCTTCAGTTCTTTGTCCTAAAACTAATCTTCGCCCAACGCAACTCACTAAAATGGCTAACTCGGGTGAAACCTCAAACGATTCCTTTGAACTTTGAGCTGCCGTTGCCGACGCATCAATAAGTCGGTCAAGATTTGCTTTCATAAATCTAACTAAAGAACCTTTGGGCATGTCGCCTGCAAAAGTCATGCTCTTATTTACTTCATCAATTGATAAAATAGTTCGCACGACTGGCTCATCGTCTTCATTTACTCGCATTGAAAGTGGAAATAATAGTGCCGCTCCTGGCAATCCGTCGGCGTATTTACCCAAATATTCTTTATAAATATCCAATGCTGCTTTGTCGCCAATTCTGTACAACACATTATATTCAGAGCTGGTTACTTCACGTTCTGGACCAAATCCTTCCCAACCACCCATCGTTCCGTGGCCAATTTTGATTGATTTACCGTAAAAGCCAACGGCTACAATTTTATTTGATTTAGGGTTTTCATTAAGTCCAACTAAGGTTTTCTCAAAACGTGCATCATCTCCCGCCAAACCACCAGAAATAGGAACTTTGCTATCAGTGATTTCATTGAGAGCCGCCAGTAATGCCGTACCGTTAACATCACCACCATCGGAAAGAATAAAAATGGCTGCCAAATCATCTGTAACAAGGTCATTTGCTAATTTTTTACCCGCATTCGAACTTTCTAAGTGATTTTGAATATCAATTTGACTGGTACGAATAGATGTTTTTTCAAATTCAATGGCGTTTACAATGATAGAATCACTGTGAACACTATTCTCATAAATTTCTCCAGAAGTGGAATTAATAACAATTTCAGCCGACGGATACAAACTTCGGATATAGTCGTAAGGCTGATTCATTTCTAAACACTTCCTTTCACCAAAAGCCAACACCAATTGTACTTTTATTGGGTTGAAATCTTTAGATTCACTTATTTCATGCCATTTGTTGGCTCTAAAAGCTATTTGCTGAATTTTCATAGAAAAACTAAAATTTGAGAGATAATTTACATTAAAATAAAAAAATAGTGGGTAAAGAATATTTTGGTGTTAAAGATACAATATTTTCCGCTCTTAGATTTGAAGTAAATTTTAGCGTATCAACTTAAACCGAGCAACGCATAAGCCAATTGTACTACAACGTAAAATTTATTGAAAGATAAATCAAATATTTCTTTCTTGGGAGAACATTTGAACATTTAAAATAATTAATTAGTCCGAGCAGATTTTTTCCAAATTAAAAAATATTTCAAATCTACTTTGGAACAATTTTTGCTTTATATCAGCTTGACCTTTTTTTAAAAATGAACCTGATTTACATGAAAATAGCCCAAAATCTCCCGTTTTCTACCGAATAACACTCCACAAGTCTGCTTGTCAAAAAACATTTCTCTAAAATTGATAAAAATCATGCTTAATTCTCAATTTATTTAAGCTTTTTTATTAATTCAAATTTATTTATCTTACGTACAAACCTTTTATTTGTCATTTTCCAGCAACTTTTTAACCTTTACAAATTTTTAAGAACGTTTATAATAAAATAAATTCTTAAAATGAATTCTCTTTGGAAGCATACCAATCAATATACATAATGGAACTAAGAAATAAACTATTAATCATTGATGATGAACCGAGTACACGCAAAGTATTGGAACATTTTTTAAACAAGGAATTTGATGTAACCCTTAAAAATGATGGAATGGAAGGAATGGAATGGCTGGAATCAGGCAATGATCCCGATTTTATCATTGCAGACTTAAATATGCCAAACCTCAACGGTAAGGAATTTATAAAAGTCATTCGGGCCAGCAATCTTTACAGCGAAGTACCCATTATTATTCTTTCGGGGACGGACGAAAGTAAGGAGCGAATTGAATGTTTAAATTTGGGGGCGGATGATTTCATGTTAAAGCCGTTCAACCCAATGGAAGTTCACGCCAAAATAAAAGCCATTTTACGCAGAGTAAAACCTCAATAACCCGAATAATGATGAATAACATTGAACAAAACGATATCGAGCAAGATTCTTTTACGATTAAGGTTATTTTGGTAGAAAACGATGATGATGCAGTGGTGAGTTTCTTGAAAAAATTTGGCACAAAACTCAACATTAAGGTTATCGAAAATGCTGAAGAATGTTTGTCATTTATAAAAAATACGTACCCTCCCGATGCCGTTGTAATCGGCAGAAATATGGGCGGTTTGAAATTTCTGGAAACTGTTCGCCAAGAAAGTTGGACACGAACGCTCCCGGTCATTCTTACTTGTGAACAAATCTCCCCTGGCTTAATTAAAGAAGTTGTCGAGAAAAAAGGCGATGATTTATTTACGAAAGATTTTAGTAGTGGCGATTTGGTCACCCGATTAGAATATTTCCTCAAACGCCGTCATTATCAGGCGACCCAACAAGCAAAATCCAATATTTTAGAAGTAAAAATACCATTTTGGAAGCGTTTTATTGACGTTGCTTCAACAGGAATGGCCTTGCTTTTACTTTCACCCATTTTAGCAGCCGTTTCCATTCTAATAAAATTGGACTCAAAAGGGCCAATTGTTTATAAATCACGGCGAGTTGGAGCGGGATACAAAGTTTTTGAAATTTACAAATTCAGAACGATGCGAACCGATGCCGACCAAATGATTAAAAATATGGGTTCTTTAAATATGTACACCAAAGAAACCACCGAAAAAAAAATAACGGGACTTTGTGAAGAATGTAATTTGCTTGGCAAGTGTCAGCAGCAGTTATTTTTAGATGGTGAAGTCATTTGTGAAAAAGCATATTTAGCTCAAAAAAAGGAAAAAGTGGCATTCATGAAGTTTCAGAATGACCCAAGAATTACAAAATTTGGTGGATTTTTACGCAATAGTAGTATCGACGAATTACCCCAATTATTCAATATTTTTATGGGAGATATGTCACTAATCGGTAATCGTCCACTCCCACTTTACGAAGCCGAACAATTAACCACCGACAAATATATTGAGCGTTTTGCTGGCCCAGGTGGTTTAACGGGACTTTGGCAAGTAACCAAAAGAGGAAAAGGCAAAAAAGAAATGACCGAAGAGG
The DNA here is from genome assembly GCA_040387735.1 of Bacteroidota bacterium. Classification (GTDB taxonomy): domain Bacteria; phylum Bacteroidota; class Bacteroidia; order Cytophagales; family Spirosomataceae; genus Arcicella. The sequence continues at coordinate 111,270 of JAZKDE010000018.1, read as the reverse complement.
AACGCATCGAATTGGATATTGAGTACGCCAGAAATTTTTCTTTTAAATATGACATGAAGATTTTCTTCATGACATTCCCTGCTTTGTTTCAATCAGAAAATGTTTAAGTTATTTCTCTAAACTCTCCCACTAATGATGTCACTTATACTCGAAATATTATTTTGGTTTTGCATTGGTTTGGTCGTTTACACCTACCTCGGCTACGGCATTTTAGCTTGGATTTTGGTAAAAATTAGGCATATTCTCGGCAAGCAATTCAAGAAATTTAACGACCCAAATTTTCTTCCTAACGTCACTTTGGCAATTCCAGCCTACAATGAAATGAGTTGTATCGAAGCGAAAGTCAACAATACATTTAGTTTGGATTATCCAGCCGATAAAATGGAAGTTTTGTTCGTAACTGAAGGCTCAAATGACGGAACTTCGGAATACATTCAATCCTTGATGACAAAATATCCAAACCTTAAAATGATTGGTGGTGATACTCGAAGAGGCAAAATTGAGGCGATGAATATGGCGATAAAAACAATTTCGACACCGATTGTTATTTTTACGGATGCCAATACCAATCTGAATAATCAAGTAATTCGTCATATTGTCCGCCATTTTCAAGACCCAAATGTGGGAGCAGTTGCAGGAGAAAAACGCATCGAAACGGAAGGTAGCGAAGCCGCTGCGGGTGCAGGCGAAGGACTTTATTGGAAGTATGAATCGTTTTTAAAGAAGTTAGATACTGAACTTTATTCGGTAGTAGGAGCCGCAGGCGAGCTTTTTGCAGTCAGAACCCATTTATTTGGTGAAGTTGAGAAAGATACGTTATTGGATGATTTTATGGTTTCACTTCGCATTGCAGCGGATGGTTATCGGGTAATTTACGAACCTGACGCTTATGCCAGCGAAAGACCCTCCTTTTCAATCCAAGATGAAATGAAACGAAAAGTCAGAATTGCTTCGGGCGGTTTTCAATCCATTGCCCGTTTGGGATTTCTTTGGAATATATTTCGTTATGGCTTGCTTTCATTTCAATATATTTCGCACCGAGCGATGCGTTGGGCGGTTGCTCCATTCTGTTTACCTTTGATTTTTCTGCTTAATATAGCCCTAATATTCACGCAACCATCTTTCTTGTATCAACTTTTCATGGTCGGACAAATTGCCTTTTATTCAATGGCAATCATTGGCTATTACCTTGAGAATAAGAAAATCAGAGTAAAACTACTTTTTGTTCCATTCTATTTTTCTTTCATGAATTATTGTGCAATCAAAGGATATTTAAGATACAGAAATGGCTTAACTTCTGGCATTTGGGAAAAAGTAAAAAGAGCAGAATAGTAGGTATTTTGCCACGAAGACACCGAATAAAATCGGTTCAACGATAATTTATACGGAATTTAAGTAGGACAGTTTTCAAAGCTATTCTACTATAAACAGGTTCAAAATATGATTAATTTTTCCATGCCAAGTTGGGTGAAAAATATCCTTCAAAAACCGCTGAATATCAAACAATTGAGTGATATTGAATTAGCCGACTTGAAGCAAAAATTAGCGAGATTTTCGCCAGAGGATCCTTTAGTAAGTGTCGTAATTCCCGCCTGGAACGAAGAAGAAGGTATTTTGCACACCCTCATTTCTTTAGCAAATACCAACACAAAATACGGTACTGAATTATTAATTATCGACAATAATTCTACCGATGGAACGACAAATTTATTGACATCATTGGGCATAAAATCGTTTTTGGAAACCAAACAAGGGGTTGGTCACGCCAGAACGTGTGGATTACACAAAGCAAAAGGAAAATACATTTTGACGGGCGATAGCGATACACTTTACCCTGAAGGCTGGATAACGGCGATGGTTGATGGAATGCTCAAAGACGAAACTGTTTATTGTGTTCATGGCACTTATTCATTCTTACCGAGCGACAGTACTCCTCGTTGGCAATATGCCTTTTATGAGGTTTTAAGCAGCTTTATCATTCAGAAAAAAGAAAAAACACAACCATTTTTAAATACATTAGGCTTTAATTGTGGTTTCATTCGGCAAAAAGGAATTGATATTAATGGCTATGAGATTGAAACGCAAAGAACATTTAGAGGTGCTGCGGGCGTAATAGAACAAAATGCCACTGAAGATGGAATGATGGCGTTACGACTGCAACAATCTGGGGGAGTAAATAAAGCGATTATGGGAAAAGATGGCCGAGTTTGGACGAGCGACCGCCGCATTCAATTGGATGGAGGCTTAAAAAATGCGTTGACTATGCGAGTAAAAAAATACCTTTTCAAACGATAATTATGTCAATAATTACTACGATAAAATCAAATCCAAAACTAAAGAGTTTTGTGCATTGGTGCTTAATTCCAAAACATCAAGCTCGCCCGAGACTTTGGATACAATGGTTTATAAATCCGTTTTTTCACCAAAAAGGAAAAGGAACAACCATTTGCCGTCGCACCAGAATTGATGTTTTACCTTTTCAAACTTTCAATATTGGTGATTATTCTACCGTCGAAGATTTTGCTACGATTAATAATGGCGTTGGTGCGGTAAACATCGGAAATAATTCAAGAATAGGGATTGGCAATGTCGTAATTGGTCCTGTTACGATTGGGAATAATGTAATTCTTGCCCAAAATATTGTCATGAGCGGGCTCAATCACAACTATACAAATGTTGATATTCCGATTTATTTGCAAGGTGAAACTGTCGCAACGATTACGATTGAAGATGATTGTTGGATCGGAGCAAATGCGGTAATTACAGCGGGCGTTACCATTGGAAAACATAGCGTTGTGGCGGGCGGTGCAGTTGTAACAAAAGATATTCCGCCATTTTGTGTGGCAGTTGGTAATCCTGCGAGAGTGGTCAAAAGGTATAATTTTGAAACCAAAGCTTGGGAAAAAGCAAATTAAAGATGCGGAAGTATAATGAGTTTATACTTCCGCATTCTTTTGTAGGACAAGTTTTCAAGCTATCCTAAGTAATATCTACAAAATACCTTCAATTTGTTGGTCTTCAATCACAAAAGGTTGTTTGTAAAGCCTCTTCCCAGTAGCCTTAAAAATCACATTCGCCAAAGCTCCTCCCGTTGGTGGCAATGCAGGTTCACCTAAACCAGTTGGGTCTATTTCATTCTTGACAAAATGAGCCTCAATTTCAGGAACTTCTCCGTATTTTATCATCCGATAAGCATTGAAATTAGTTTCTTGTGGGGCACCATCTTTGAAAGTCAATTTTCCGTACATCGCATGACCAATTCCATCCACAATTGCCCCGTAAACTTGATTTTTGGCACTACTTTCATTAATTACAATTCCGCAATCGGTTACCGCAAATACTTTCTTGAGTGTTGGTTTACCTTTTTTTATCTCCATTTCAGCGACTTGTGCCACGTAAGAATTATGAGAAAAATATACGCTAAAACCTTGTAAAACACCTTTTTTAGCTTGTCCCCAAAGTGATTTTTCGGCTACATCTTTAATTACTTTTACAAAACGGTCGGGTTCATAAGTAATTTTCCCAACTGGCTTTTCTTTGGCTTTTGCTAATAAATCTAAGCGAAATTGAATGGGATCTTTTCCAATTTTATCGGCAACTTCATCCAGAAATGCTTGTTCTGCAAATGCCAAGAAATTGGTAATTGGAGCCCGCCAAGGTCCAGTCGTAATCGGCGATTTATAGTCCAATGAATCCACTAAAACGTTTTCAATCGCTCCCACTGGAAAATTATCTTGTCGGGTAGCATTCCCAGCGTTCATGCCGACGCCTCGCAACATAAAACCCGTCACATTACCTGCTTTATCAATGGCAGCTTTGAAACGATAACGAACTGCGGGTCTGTAAATTCCGCCGCCCATATCATCTTCACGAGTCCACATTACTTTTACGGGAGTTTTGATGATACTCGATAATTCTGCCGCTTCCAAAGCATAATCATTATTAAGTCTTCGTCCAAAACCTCCACCCATTTTAGTCAACTCCAAAGTAATATTATCCGCAGGGATATTCAATAATTTAGCCACTTGGTCAACCGCCGATTGTGGCAATTGCGTTGGCCCAACTAATCTCACGGATTTTTCTTTGACATCCGCAAAGAAATTCATCGGTTCCATTGGGTTATGCGGTAAAAATGGACATTGATATTCGGCTTGAATAATTTTATCGGCCTCCTTAAACGCCTTCTCAACATCACCATCTTTTCTCCGAACTTCCCCTTTATCACTTTCCATTAGTTCGCTAAAAATACGATTATGGTCTTCGTCACTTTCAAGGTTTTTATCCTTTTCCCAATCAATTTTAAGCACTTTGCGTGCCTTCATAATCTCCCAAGTCGATTTTCCGACCACTGCAACTTTATTCCCAAAAGATACAACGTCAATAATTCCGGGAATTTGTTTTGCCGCCGTTGCATCCATTGATTTCAACTTTAAGCCAAATGCCGGCGGACGTTGAATTTGAGCGTACACCATTCCAGGCACTTTAAAATCTATTCCATAAACTGCTTTCCCTTGTAACACATCTTTATTATCGACACTTTTTGTCGTCTTTCCGATGAGCGTAAAATCAGTTGGTTTCTTCAGTTTTATTTCCTTCGGTATTGGCAATTTAGCCGCCGCTTCTGATAATTCTCCGTAAGAAAGTTTTTGTCCCGCAGGATTAATTACGAACCCATTGAGCGTTTTGCAAGTCGAAGCATCAATTGACCATTTTTGAGCTGCCGCTTCCACCAACATTTGCTTGGCGGTAGCACCTGCTTTCCGCAATCTATCCCACGAATGTTTAATCGCTCCACTCCCACCCGTCAATTGTCGGTCAAATCTTTTGTCTAAATCCGCTTGTTTCACGACCACATTTTTCCAATCAGCATCTAATTCCTCCGCCACAATGACCGCAAAAGCCGTTTTTATACCTTGTCCAATTTCTGGATTTGGTGAAAAAATAGTTATAATTCCATTAGAAGCAATCGAGAGATAAGCATTAGTGGTAAGATTTTCGCCCATTGTTTGTTCTACAATAGAAGCGGCAAAAGTCTCATTTCCCAACCAATTAAATCCTAAAATTAGTCCTCCACTTGCTGCTAAAGCACTTTTCAGAAAACCTCTTCGACTATTATTTTTAATATTTTCCATATTTTTTTAGTTGTTGGAAGTAAGATTATTTGGTTGACTTAGCTGCCAATTTTACAGCATCATGAATGCGGTGATACGTACCACAACGACAAATATTACCTGACATCGCAGATTCGATATCCGCATCCGAAGGGTTTTTATTCGTCTTTAATAAAGCCGCCGCCGACATCATTTGTCCCGCCTGACAGTACCCACATTGCGGTACATCAATCGCATCCCAAGCTTTTTGAACAGGGTGCGTTCCATTCGCTGAAAGACCTTCAATTGTAGTAATTTTTGCATTACCAATTGAAGCAACAGGTAATACACACGAACGAGTTGCGACACCGTTTAGATGAACGGTACACGCTCCGCATTGAGCCATTCCGCAGCCGTATTTTGTCCCCGTAAGTTCCAAAGAATCTCGAAGAACCCACAAAAGTGGGGTATCTTCCGAAACGTCAACGGCCTTGGATTGTCCGTTGACATTTATCGTAAATTTCGCCATAATTATATCGAGTTTAATCTATCTTTTAAAACGCTGAAATTAGATAATTGTTACAGAAAATGTTAACATCAAAATTCTTTCTTTACGCCCACCTAAAGATTATGAATGCAACATTCTGAATTTACATTGAATTGGAAAAATACCATCAACGTTACTAATAAGCCAAGAAAACAAATTGTAAGCGTTTAATTTTGCGATTACAGAAATTATTATAAATTTACGCTCATAGCCATTTGAACTTTTTGATTTCAAATGAATTTTGCTGTAACATAAGCCCTTTTAAACCCGTAATATGATTAAATATCTCCCATTTCTCCAAAAACGAAAATACGAATTACTGCTCTATGCCTTGATTCAACATTTATTTATTGGAATCTTTCTACGAGATAATGCTTTTTACACAAAAGTAATTTGGCCTATAAATATGATTATACTGGGTGGAGCAAGCGTGGGTGTTTTTATTGGACAAAGCAAATGGAAAAACCTCATCAGAGACTTCTTGCTATTTTTAGTTTTTGGTTTTCCATTGAGTTTACCATTCTTTGACCATGTCAAAAATTTCATGCAAATAGTTAGTATTGCTTATGTATTTTTCTTTCTATTTATCTTTTGGGAAGTCGCCAAATTTTTAATTAAACCAAGTTACATCAACATCGACATTATTTCTGCCTCGGCTTGTGGGTATTTACTTTTACTTGAAATAAGCGTGTTTTTAATCCAAATTTTTGTTTATGATAATCCGCTTTCTTTCAAAGGGATTGACACTTCAACCACCGCAGGAACCTATATGGATATTGTTTATTTTTGTAGCATCACCTTTACCAGTATTGGCTTTGGTGACATTACGCCTAATTTGCATTACACCAAATTGATGACCGCAATTATTGGAATTGTTGGGCAGTTTTATTCGGTCGTTTTGGTGGGGATATTAATCAGTAAATTTACATCAAAGACTAATTAAGCCCGACGAAATTAATTAGCCGTTTGACAAACTTTAATTTTTTCGTTTCGCCATTTCTGCTTGATAATATCTGAATAAGAAATCGTACATAATTAACTCGTGCGTACGTTGATTATCTGAAATTGCTCGATTTACGGTCATGTGAATAGTATCCGAAAGAAATCTTGACAATTCAGCACTCGACTTTGCTTCTTTAATTTTCCCAATTATCAATTTAGTCTGCTCACTTTTGCGAAAAATAGACTCAAAAAGTGGAGCAAACTCATGCGTTTCGTGCGTTGAATTATCCAAAACCCGCTCAATCAATTGACGATTACTTCGAAAACGCTGGTCTAATTGCAGTTTTAAAGGTTTATCAATTCCAAATTCATTAGCAAAACTGGTTTTCATTCGCTCCAATAATTCCTTCTTTTCTGAAATTAGCAAACCAAAATCAGTCAAATAATGATCAATTACCTTCAATGCCCATTGCCAACGAATTGGCTCTCGCTCATCGCCCCAGGTTTGGTCGAGCATTTCTAAAATTGCCGTGCTGTCCTCGCAGAAAAGAGACTCAGTCAATTCCATCACTTCAGCACCGTACCGTTCAATTTCCCGCTGATACGTTTCAGACTGAATCTTCCAAATAATCCCTTCATTTTCAAACACTTGAATTGCTTCACGAATCATTTGAAATACCTTTCCAATGACAGATAAATCTGGTAAATGTACTCTAAAACGTAGGTGTTTTTCAGGGTCTGCATAGCGAATAAAAAACCATTTATCAATCAGTTTTTCGGCCAATAATTGTTCAATGACGGGTTTCAGAGAATTTGTCAAAATTGTATCCGCCAGTTTCGCTCCGGCATAAAATTTAAAATACAGCCATTCCGACCCTAATGAAAAGCTCCTTTGAATGGCAATTTTGGGTGAATTTTCCAATGAATTAATTCCCAAATAAACGGTTTCTTCATTTATCCAAGAAGCAATAAATTGATTGGTAAATCCTGCTCTCGAAGCATTTTTCACTGGACTATTTTCTGAATTAAAGAAAAACTCTTTCAATTCAATTTTATCTCTATTTCGGATAGAATCAATCCACGTTTGTACGCTCAAAAGATTCTTCGAATTCACTAATAATTCGTTGTCGTAATCCGCTAAAACAAACTTTTCAGGGAGATTCCATTCACCTCTAAAACATTCTACTTTTTCCAGCAGATCACCTGATTTACAAATCATTAATTCAACAAAATGCTCTTTTTTAAAATGCCATGTTGCCAATGAAATGATAACATTTTTATAGATAAGACGAGGAGAAAAAACAGCCTGAGGAGCGATAGAAGCCCAACCCAAATCATAACTTCTGGGCATATTTTGGGTTTGTAAATCACACAAAAAATTATATAATGGCAATGAATTTTGGGAGAAATTATGCGCATTGCTCAATCTCGGAATCACCTCTTTATTCAATTTTTTAGACCGTAGCATCACAATATCACGCTGCAAATCAACCGAAACCATTAAATCATCCAATGGAATTTGATTTTCGGAAAGCAAAGAAGATTTAGCTAAATACGGAATTTCATAAGCTCTAAAAGGCGGGTGCAAAAGAATATTGCCAATTCTATTTTCGGGTAAATGAACAATTTCGGCAAAAATAACATTCGGGTTTTTAACCTGCTCTTGATTTGCTATATCTTGAATTATTTCAAGAACGTCCCTATCAGCATGGGCAAATCTTCCTAATAAATTCGCCGCACTCGAACCACTAATTCCTTCCATAAAAATTGGCAAACTTTCATCTCCCGTAAGACGAAACATCACTGAAGAAGATGGGGGATTCTTCGCATTAATAACATTAAACTTTTCTAAATCAACCGCTTTTAATTCTACTTGAAACGCTTTATTTCTATGAGCTTCTAACCAAAGTTTATATAGAAATTGTTGAAAGTTATTTTGTGAAAATTTTATTGTTGAATCCAGCTTATCTGGTAGCATTAAACCATCCGCAATTGGCGTATTATTGCTTTTTCCCGAATCACCGTAACCAACTCCAGTTTCGGTATCAATAGCGAATAAAATCGGTAACTCTTTAGTTTCATAACGGTCAAAATACCGAACTTTAAACTCATTAATCTTTTGATTTACAGATACTTGAGATACATTTTTAGAGAATTCAAAAATTTCTTTTAAAACTGTTTGATAATTGTGGTTTAGACTATTTCTATCAAATATTTTCACTAAATCCGTCTGAAACAATTTACCCTCTTCAAAAGGTACGTCATACTCTTTTAGAGCTTCTATAACCGTTTGATAAGCTGCAATATCGTTATAATTTTGGCTATCTATTTCTTTTAAAAGTTCTTCTACTTTATCTAATATTTCGGCTAAATGACCTTTCGGTAGTAATATTTTTTTGATTTGTTTCGTAAAATCTTCTCCCGTAATTGCTGGTTCTAATTCATTAACCAAAAGCTGATTTTCAATGAGTTGTTCCACAAAATAAATTGCCTCTTCTTGGGATATTTCATCGTCCGTTAGGTGATTAGCCATCTCATTAATTGTCAAACCAGATTTGCATAAATCTAAGACCATCTGAATGTACTCAGACCAAGTAATTGCACTAATTTGGTGATTTCTTTTCCCTTCTATGTATTTATATTCTACGTACCGAATTTCCTCTCCTATCTGATACACACTTGAATTTGGACTATATTTCACCGAAAATTTAATCTCAGGTATTTCCGAAAGTTTCTGTGCCAAAGCCCCAGCGTAGTGCATATCCAAACGTGTATTCCGCTGAGAATTATCGGCAAGAATCAAGTCTGTCTCCTCTCCCCAGTTGACGACACCACAACCCGCAAAAAGACCGAATGGCGTACACCTACTACACATTCTGCTATAATATTTCGCTAAGGAAATGGGGATTTTTTGCAGTTTTTTTGGGTCAGTAATTTTACCTTCCTTCCAATTAAGAGCTTCTTGAAAAAGGACAGGAGATGCCAAATAAACGGCTTCAGCAAAAGATGGATTGTCAAGAAATTGTTTTAAAAAATCTTCTGAAATATTGTCAGAATAAGGAAGAGAAGGCGTTCTGACAATTAATTTAGGATGAAACATCTGGGTTTAAAGGGGTTTTTTAATGGGCTAAACTTTCTGGTCAATAGTGTATGAAAATAGAAAAGACCACTGTTATCACCGAATTTAGCAATTTTCAGAGAGAATACACAAATAATTTCTCTAAAACTCGGTCAAATTTTGGATAACAATGGTCTTTAATAATAAAATATTAATTTGTCCTAAAAAGACACAATATTCGTAAAATCAATCATTAAAATTCAGTGTTGGATTGTTTCAAGTCCAATTTCTGAATCCAAACGTTACGATACAAAACATCGTGACCTTCGGCTTGTAATTTCAGGCCTTGAGGCGTATCAGTGATTCCTTTGCCACCGTCATTTCCCCCATCAACTCCTGAATTTATGCCACCCCAAACTTGCGAAATTTCTTGATTTTTATGGACTTTTTTACCGTTAAAATACATCGTAAACTTGGCTTTTTCTACCAGTTTACCATCTTTGAAACGTGCTGCTCGGAATTTAATATCATAAGCATTCCATTTTCCTACTCCTTTATAAGCATAATACGGTGAAGGCGTTTCATTAATCAAAGCACCCATCCCGTGCGAGGTTGTATCACCATCAAAAACTTGAATTTCGTAACGATTTTGTAAATAAACGCCACTATTTCCGCCCTTTGAAGTAATAAAAAACTCAACGTGAAGTCTAAAATCCTTGAATTTTTCTTTCGTAACAATGTCAGCCGCTCCATAAATTCCTCCTGCCGAAGCGGGGTCATTGGTATTAATAACCGTTCCTTTATCAACGGGATCATTCACAATAAACCATTTTATGGGCAAAGTTGCTTTTAACCTTGGACCTTCCCAGTACGTCCATTTTTCGTCAAGCATTTTTCTTGAACCATCAAAATAAACTTGGGCATTTTTCGGAGATTTTGCCCCAACGCCCACTTGAGCTTGGGCGTTAAAAAACAGAGAAATAGAAAATAAAATTGTTACAATTGTTGATTTCATACAAGTCTAAGATTTGGATATTTTTCGTTAATAGATTTCTCGACTTTCATCGTTCTATAAATGTAAGAAAAACCCAATTTTTAATATTCCTGACTTATAGGGTGAATCATCAATTCGTCAATAACGACGTGTTCGGGTGCTTCAAGAATGTAGGTAATTGTATTTGCCATATCTTGAGAAGTCAAATATTTCGCCTGATGGGCATCTCCTGCTTCACGATTGTGGAAATAGGTATCAACCAAACCCGAATAAACCACCGAAACCTTGATTTTATCTTTGCGAACTTCTTTGCGAAGAGCCATTGAGAACGCATCTTGAGCGTATTTTGACGAACAATATAACGAACCACCATCAAAAACCCGCTTAGCAACATCCGAAGCAACATTGATAATATGCCCCTGACCAGCAGCTTTCATGTACGGAATTGCTTCACGACAGAACAAGAAAGTACCTTTTACGTTGGTATCATAAATTGAATCCCAATCCATCACCGAAATCTCAGTGGCTTGCTTGAAAACGCCAAATCCAGCATTATTGATTAGTCCGTCAATTTTCCCGAAAGCTTGAACAGTAGCCAATATGGTATCTTTTACGAAAGCCTCATCAGCAACCGAACCCATGAATATTTCAGCTTTACCGCCTTTTATTTCTATTTCAGATTTTAAACTCATTAATTCAATTTCACTCCGAGCAACAAGTGATAAATTTGCTCCTTTTTCGGCTAATACTAAGGCTAAAGCTCTACCAATGCCTTTGCTTGCACCAGTAATTAAGATTGTTTTATTTTGTAATGACATTTTTGTTTATTTAAAATGAGAGTTAATTTTCTTCAAAAGTAAGGATAATAACGCAGAATAAAATACACCGGCAAATTACAATTACTACCCTTTAAGCAGTAAGACTATTTAGTGTTAAAAATACTTATATTTATGAAAAAGACGAATAAAAAAGCCGAGAAGTTCATCCTCGGCTTTTCAATTTTTATTCTGACAAAAATGCTCTAAACCATTTAGCAGAGTTTTTGAGCGTTCTTTTTTGAGTTTTAAAATCGACGTGAACTAAACCAAATCGGGGTTTATAGCCTTCCGTCCACTCAAAATTATCCGTTAGCGTCCAAGCCATGTAGCCGTTTACTTTCACGCCCGATTGTTTTGCTTTTAGGACGTGGAGCAGATAACTTTCGTAGAATTTTATCCGTAATTCGTCATGAATTTCGTCGTTTTTCATTTCATCTTTAAACGCCGCTCCATTTTCCGTAACAATAATTTGTTTGATACTTTCGTAAGCCGACATCTGCGTCAAAATCTGAAACATTCCATCGGGCGAAACTTCCCAACCCATATCCGTTAAATCAGAAACATTTCTTTTATGAGGTTTTACTTCAGTTGCTTTTAAATAAGGTAGCCACCAAGTATTTTTGACCACAATTTTGAAATAATTTTGTATTCCAATAAAATCAAAATCGAACGCTAATTTCTCGATATCGCCTTCCTGAACGTACTTTTTTATCATTTTATTGAGAAAAGGTAATTCCTTCAAGGGATAACCTAAACCCAGAGTCGGTTCCAGAAAAAGTCGATTGAGAAGTGCATCTGCTCGTTTTGCCGCTTGGATATCCGAAGGTTTATCAGAGAATGGCTCAACAAAAGAACAAGAGAAAGTTGTTCCAATTACTGCTTCGGGAGCATTTTTCCTAATAATTCGTCCGCCTTCCGCTTGGCACATTGCCGCATGATGTACGGCGGGAAGGAAGTTTTTCATACCCATTTTACCTGGAGCATGATAGCCAGTCAAATAGCCCAAGCCCGTAAAACCAGCGGGTTCGTTGAGTACCATCCAATACTTCACCTTTCCTGAGAACTCACGAGTTACAACTTCACAATACTCAGAGAACCAGTCAATTACCGCCCGATTTGTCCAACCTCCACGGTCTTCGAGTACCTGAGGTAAGTCCCAATGATACAGCGTTACATAGGGCTCAATACCATTTTCCAGACAGCAATCAATGACCTGATGGTAAAATTCTAAGCCTGCTTGATTAACCCTTCCAATACCATCGGGTAGAATTCTTGACCAAGACATTGAGAAACGGAAAGTATTAAAATTGAGCGATTTCGCAATAAGAATATCCTCCTCAAAACGACGGTAAAAATCACAAGCGATATCCGCATTTTGACGGTCTTTGATACTGTATTTTCGATGAGAAAACTTATCCCAGATAGATTCGCCTTTTCCATCTGTATTCCAAGCACCTTCATTTTGAAAAGATGCCATGGCAACTCCCCAAACAAAGTCACGACCAAATTCTTGTTTTGAGAATAAATCGGATTGAATCATTGATTCTACCGATGAGCTAATATATTGATTATCTTGCATTTACACCTATTTTTTACGGGGTGCAAATGTAGGGATTTTTCAAGGTATTTTAATATTAAATTTTTCAAAAATTACTTTTTAAAGGTACTTTCAATCACGTCGCCAATTGGTTTTCCGTTATCAAAATCATAGCCTAATAGTTTCGCAACAGTCTTAGCTATTTGATTTTGAAACAGTTGACCTTCTTCTTTTACTTCTCCCAAAGCAGGTGTATCTGGTCCCAAAACTGCCATCCAAATTTGGTAACAATCTGCAACTTTCTGCCCGTGGCTCGTCCATTGCGACTTTATTTTATCGCCTCTACCGTGGTCAGTGGTAATTACAAAAGTGGTTTTATCCTTGTATTGTGGTTGCGATTGACAATAATTCCACAAATCTTCTACGTATTTATCAAAAGAATTAGCGGCAAAAAGATATTCTTTATATTTGGCTTCGTGAGCGAGTTCGTCAGTTTCATCAAAAGACATAAAAAAGGCTCTTGGTTTATGCTTTTCAACGTATTCTTTCGCTAAATAATACGTCAAGAAATCTTGTCTATCGCTCCCACTCGGAGGAATATTCTTTTGCATTTCATTCAATAAAATCTCCTTCGATGAAAGATTTTCTGTCACTAATTCAATGCCAGAATTAACGGGTATTCCGCTTCTTTTTTCGTTAATAATGTACGGAATCACATCCCACGTTGAATAAGCCCCAACTTTACCTTTCAGTTTTGGCTGATTATTCAAAAATTCTAAAACGGTTATATTTTCGTTTTGATTTTTATCATTAGAATTTACTTTATCGTCTGCATAACCCGACAAAATTTCGTTATAGCCTGGATACGAAAACCAGTAAGGGTTTTTAACATTTACTTTGTTTCCCACCCAACGATTACCGTAAATTTGACCTTTTTGAGCAATGGTTTTCCAGAAAAATGGCAATAATTTTTCACGACGTTCTTGAGGTGTTTTTGCCCAAAAAGTTCGGGCAACTTTCGCAGAATCGTTCGTAAAAGTTTTATTATTCATGATTGTTGAATCCACTCCCCCAAACATTTCTTGCCAACGAAATCCATCGGTTGTAATAATAAAAACATTTTCTGTTTTACCCGACTTTTGGGCGTAAGCAGTTGAGAACAAACACATTAAAATTACTGAGGCAAATAATTTCATAAAGAATTATATTTTGATAAATTTTAAAAAATGCCAAAAATTAGTTCAATTTTCGGGAAGTTTACGTCGTTATTCTCAGAAGTTACCTTAAAATCTATATCCTAAACCTCGACGAAAGAATTTCGGAAAATTAGTATTGCTTTTTGGCATTGCATAAATTTCCACTTCTTTTTGAGCAACTTCCTCCAAATTTTTTAAAAATATTTGAGAAGTCTGTCCTTGCCAAGCCTTAAAGTTTTCACTTACGTTTTGATGAACGGGTAAATATTCAATAAAACGACTCAAATCAAAAACCGAATCTGCGATACCAGCTCCTGCCCTTTCGCCATCTAAAGCATTGATTGCCTGTTCGATATGATTTGGAACGGGAACCATCATAATCGGTTTACCAAGATACATTGCCTCACATACAGACTCAAAACCTGCGGTACAAACCAAACCCGAACACTCTTGCATCATGTTCAGAAACTTTTCAGAATTGACTTGATGAAAAGTTAAATTTTCTCGAAATTGCCATTCATCGGCGAATTCACGGTTATTCCAAAAACAATGAATTTGGACATCACGGTGGTTTGAATGCCAGTTAATAAGGTCTTCGCTTAATTTGTGGTGTGTGATATAAGCCAGTAAAAAGGGTTTAGAACTTGGTGATAACTGTTTTACTTCATCACGCAAAAGTGGGGGTGTCACTGCAATACCGCTGGCTTTATCATCGGGCATTTCCACGAATGATAAAGCCAATTTACGGGTTGAATTTAGAGAGGTAAGACGGGTATTTAGATTCAATAAAAAGCGGTCTAATTGCTTATTTGGTAACGAAACGAATGCTTTGTGCAACAATAAATATTGGTGTCCGATGCAAACTACGGGAATAGTTGGACGATAAAACTGAGCGTACAAACCACAAATCATATCGTAAAAATTAATGATGACATCGGGTTGGTGTTGTTCTACTTTTTGAGCTAAAAACTTCACACTATTCCGATATTTCTTCAATTTCATGAAGTGTGTACTGATTGTATCCCAAACTTTTACGGCTTTTGTTTGTCCATAAACTAAACTTGGAGCGGCAAATGTATCTATTTCAACGGTAATTTTCTCTTGAAAAAAAGTTGGAAGGTTTCGTTCATTGTCCATCCCAACCATGACCGAAACTACTTGGTGTCCCGCCGAAGTTAACATTTCAAAAAGCGAGATGGCTTGCGTGAGATGCCCACGTCCTTCACCTTGTACTACAAATAAGAATTTACTCATTTTTATATTTTTTTAAACCGTTAAGGAATTCAGTTTCTAAATTAGGCGACTAAATTTTAACCATTAAGTAAGGTTCATGAAGGGATTAATTTTCTTGAAGCTAAACGACTCCCATAAAAACCTTACTTGCTGCGTTGAAAGCTTCACCGTCTGGCAATTCATCGGTTTCGTCTTCAATAATCGGAAACTCATTTTCTCGTAGAAAATACAGTAATTCCCAATTGCCCTCATAATCTTCAACCAAAGCCGTGAGCGACTCAACCCAGTCTCCCGAATTCATGTAAATGATGTCATTAATTTTCCGAATATCAGGTTTATGAATGTGTCCACAGATAATTCCTTCGCAATGATTAGCTTTGGCCAGTTCCGTGATTTTTTCTTCAAAATCAGAGACATAATTCACCGCTTCTTTAACTCTCTGCTTTATACGTTGAGAAAAAGAATAATACGCCAAGCCTCTCCAAGAACGATAATTATTATATAACTTATTGATTGTCAGTAGAAAAGTATAACCAACGTCACCCAAATAAGCCAACCATTTAAGATTTGAAGTAACTGAATCAAAAATATCTCCGTGGGTTATCAAAAACCTTTTATTCCCTGATGATAGAATATAATCACGCTGAATAGTAAATGATTTTCCGAGCGAAAATGGAATAATTTGGTCTAAAAAATCGTCGTGATTTCCTCTTAAATAAATGACTTTCGTGTGTTGATATTCAATCATTTTGAGGATTACTCGAAAAAAAGCCGTGTGCTTTTTCTTCCAAGAACCACCTTTTCTCAATTGCCAACCATCAATAATATCACCATTTAGAATGAGTGTCTCACAGGTTACCGATTTCAAAAAAGAAGTTACTTCTTTTGCCTTTGAACCTTCTGAACCCAAGTGTACATCCGAAATGATAATCGTTCTGTATTGTTTGATGGTTTTCATAGATGACTTGAGTCTTTTGCCTTTTAAGGATTTGTTTAAACAAATTTCAGCATTTACTTTAATCTTATGATTTCCAGAATATTAAAGGATTGTTAAGTTAAGTTTTGGGATACGGAAATCACCTAATTACGAGAAAACAAATAGCCAACTCCTTTGATAGTTCGGATATAATCTTGACCAATTTTTTCTCTAATTTTACGAATATGCACATCCACCGTTCGTTCGGTTACGTGAATACCTCTGTCCCAAACATTAATGAGAATTTCATCACGGGTATAAACACGATTGGGATTGCTGACAAAAAACATCAAAAGGTCAAACTCTTTTTTGGGAAGTGTCCAAGAAGATTGTTTAATTGAGATAGTATAATTTTGACGGTTGATGGTTAAATCTTCCAAAACCACTTTTGAATCCTCCTCCTTTTCCGAGTTTCCACGTTGAAATACCGCTTTAATTCTACTAATTAAGGCACGAGGTTTTACGGGTTTATTGATATAATCATTGGCACCAATCTCAAAAGCAGCAACTTCAGAATATTCTTCTGACCGAGCCGTCAAGAAAATCAAATAGGTATTTTTAAGAACAGGATGTTGTTTAATGATTCTACCAGCTTCAATTCCATCCATAACGGGCATCATAATGTCCATCAAAATCATATCAGGAAGAAAATCTTCGGCTATTTCTACGCCTTTAAGTCCGTTTTCAGCCGTTCTAATTTGAAAACCTTCACGAGTAAGATTGTATTCGAGAAGTTCTAAAATGTCTGGATCGTCGTCAACTAATAAAATTTTCTGTGAAAGGTCAATCATAATAAATTTCGGTTTGAGTTGAATTATGTCCCAAACTTACGCTCGCAATGTTAACCCTTTGTTAAGGCTATATTATGCTTCTTTAATGATTAGTTTTCTATACAATTAAGAGATAAACATAGAAGTCATAAACCAAGTAAAATTACGTTGAAACGCAGTCAGATATTTATTTACATTTTTCATACTAATGGTTGTTTAAATTTTTCAACAAAATAACTAAACGTATGTAAACGAATGATTAACAAGACTTTATGATATTATAAAATCTCATATTTAATATTTCCATAACTTTGGCTTAACCATAATTATAAAACTACCTCGGTATTTTTGGGAATTATAAAACCCTAAGATATGTCAAACGTGAAATTGATTTACTTATATTCTGATTCTACTTTTACGCCGTGGAAAGAAAATATTTTTGGCAGTACTATTGCCCATTTTCTAAAATCAACACCCGAAGGATATTATCCTTATGTTACTCATTTTGTGGGCTTTACCACTGAATTTGCCGAATTCTTAAAACAGTTTGACATCGTCTTTAACGTATGTTACGGTTTTGGGGATGCAGGACAAGCAGATATTGCTCATTGGTTGGATAGTTACGAAATTAAACATACCGCCAGTCCTTACGAGATTCAGATTTTGGCAAAAGATAAAACGAACCTTCCAAGTATTTGCGAGAAAATTTCAATCAAAACGCCTCCAATATTCTCATTAGGTGAAATTCCAAATACTTCTTTTGAACGTTTTATCGTAAAACCACGCATGGGAAGTTTACATTTAAACATGATGGTTTTCGAGAAAACGAATATTCCGTACCAAGAATTATTGGAAAGGGAAGATTATATTATTCAACCGTATTTGTCGGGAAGGGAATTTACGGTAGGTATCATTCCAACCGAAGACGGCTCCGACTATATGGCTTTGACACCTTTAGAAATTCGTCCCGATGATGCCCGTGACATTTACATTGCGGGACAAGCTTACGGAACTACCGAAAAAATATTGAATCCAGCTATGGATAAGGATTTAAAAAATGATATAATGCAAAAGGTTTTAAGCCTTCATAAAAGCATGAAAATTAGAGGAATGTCTCGTACTGATATCAGAATTCATCAGGGAGAAATATATATTTTGGACATTAATACAATGCCCAATTTAGACGCTCGGAGTTTTCTGCCTTTTATCGCTCAAAACGAAGGAATTGAGTTGCACGAATTATTCCGCAGAATTTTATTAAGAATGAAAATCGCATACAGTTTTGCCAACGAAAAAAGGCAATTTTCTAATGCGTAAATCTTCTTCACAATTTGGTCATAAATCAATCAAATTCTTTACAAAGCCTTAATTCACAGAAAATCAAGAGCTTACAATAAATTTACAATTTTGCATAACCAAACTATTAAAATATGCAAAGACGTGATTTACTTCGTCAAGCGGGACTTCTTGCTGGCGGATTAACCTTACCAAGTTTTTTAAAAGCGAATACCAAACCAACCACACCCAAACGAGTTCTTCGTATCGCTCACATCACGGACGTACACATTCAACCACTTATCGGTGCAACAAAAGGTTTTGAAAAATGCTTACATCATATTCAAAATCAAGACATTAAGGTTGATTTTATCATTAATTCGGGTGATTGCGTGATGGATGCTCACCGACGAAAACACGAAAACGTTCAGAAACAGTGGAAGTTGTTTAATGAGGTTTTGCAAACAGAAAACTCATTACCGATTTATCACGGAGTTGGCAATCATGATATTTGTTGCGAAGGCGATAGTTACAGCAATTTTGAGGACGGTAAAAAGTGGGCGATGGACGAAATGACGTTAAATAAACGTTTTTACAGTTTCGATAAAAAAGATTGGCATTTTGTGATGTTGGATAGTGTTCAGAAAAAGAAAGATGGCTCTTGGTACACCGCCAATTTGGACGATGAGCAAATAGATTGGTTTCGTAAAGATTTAAAGCAAACGCCTGATAATAAACCCACTATGATAATTTCGCACATACCAATTTTAGCAGCTTGCGTATTTTTTGATGGTGATAATATGAAAGAAAAAGAAGGTCGTTGGGAAGTCCCTGGCAGTTGGATGCACACGGATTCTAAAAAGATTGCCGAAACATTTGACGACCATAAAAACGTAAAATTAGCCGTTTCAGGACATATTCACCTGACGGATAGAGTTGACTATAATGGTGTTTCTTATTGTTGTAATGGAGCAGTTTCGGGACGTTGGTGGTTCGGGAAATACCAACATACTGAAGCTGGTTACGCCATAATTGATTTGTACGATGACGGTAGTTTTACGAATCAATACGTTAGCTATTAAAATACTGAACAATTGGAATTTGGTCATAGAAAAAAGTGGTTTTTAGACAAAAAGGCGGGGTTTTGCCCCGCCCTTTTTATTTTACTTAATTTTGACGGTCAAAAATTCTTGCTCCAAATGGTGGAATATCTTGAATTATGATTTCATTTTGATGAACAACAGCAGTATTTTGAGGTTCTAATAAATCTTTCAGTACACTTCCCGTGGGTAAATTCACTGACATTTTTATAGAAACTGGATTTGCAGAAGAATTCACCGCAATAATATTAAATTCAGCATCGGTATATCTCAAAAACGCAAATTGCTGGTGTGCCAAATATAACTGTTTATATTTTCCGATTTGTATGGCAATATTGGTAGTACGAATAGCGGCTAATTTTTGAATAAAATTGAAAATTGGTGGAATAATATGATTTGGAATTATGTCAAGAGAAGGACGCAAAATACCATCATCATTCCCAATTTTGTGCCCTTTTTGTCCCCTTTCACTTCCGTAATAAATAGCAGGAATACCCGGCATACCGAACAAAAGGGCGTGCAGCGGAAACAAATGAGCTTCATTCTGAAGCATACTGGCTATTCTGGTAACATCATGATTATCAACAAAATTGTATAATTGCAAATCCTTATAAACACCATTTTCCCCAAATTGTCGATTGAAAGAATAGGCAATTTCAAAGTAATTGGCATCGTTATGGCTCGAATAAAGTCCTTTGTACGATTCATAATTCGTGGTTGAATCCAATAAGTTACGGTTCGCCAATTGATTATAATCTCCGTGAATCATTTCACCCAAAAGCCAAAAATCGGGATTTTTTTTCTTACAAAAATCAGTCAATTCTTTCAAAAATCCCTTGTCCATTACTTCGGCAACATCCAAACGAATACCTTCAATGCCAAATTCGTCCATCCACATGGCAACCGCTCCAAATATATGACTTTTAACTTCTTCATTTTTCAAATTAAGTTTAACCAAATTGTAATGACCACTCCAACAATCATACGTAAAATTATCTCCAAAAGGGCTTTTCCTACTAAAATTAATTCCCAAAAACCAATCTTTATATCGTGAATTTTCTCCATGGATTTGCAAATCTCTGAAAGCCCAAAAATCCCTTCCCACGTGATTAAAAACACCATCGAATACCAGTTTTATATCATTTTGACGCAGTTGATTACTGAAATTTTTCAAGGTCTGATTAGTCCCCAACCTTTTATCAACGTGGTAATAATCTGCGGTATCATACCCATGATTGCTCGATTCGAACAAAGGTCCCAAATACAAAGCATTACAACCCAAGTTTTTGATAAAGGGAATCCAATCAAAAAGTTTGTTTAGTCTTTCTACGGGTGGGTTGTGATAATCAGGATACGAAGGTGCATCGCACAGTCCCAATGGATAAATATGATAAAATATTGCTTTGGATGACCACGAAGAGTTTAAGTTCATTGAAATATTATTTTATATACCTACCGATAGGTATATAAATGTAAAAGTAAAAACAAATAAAAATAATACGCCTATTTGTCCAAAATATTTTCAAAATTCTGTGAGACGAGCAAGAATGAAATGGAATAAACGGGAGTTTAATACCTTTGATAGCACAAAAAGGATTTTTAAGAATAAATCCCGTAAGAAAATTGTCGTGTAATATCAAATTTGAGTTGAGCAGAAAGACTTTCCTCTTTACTTCGGTAAAAGCGAGCAATAACCGAGTGAATTAAACTCAGCAAACCCATAGCGTATAAATGTTTTCGGCCTTCCATATTACCGTGATTTTCAACTGCTTGCTCGAACAAAGTTTCCAATAATTGATATTGGCGGTCTAAAAATGGAGCAACGACTTCGTAAGCCTCACTTTGGGAAGGTGCATTTTCTAAGGTCAGCAACAAGCAATAAAAGACAGGATTTTTTTCGGCGAAATTAAAATAAACATCCACCACTTTATCCAAGGAAAGCGGTAAATCTCCGTGATAACTCGATGCGGCTTCTAAAACCGAAAGAAATGGCTCAAAATTTTCAGCAATTATTGTTCTGAGTAAACCTTCCTTATTCCCGAAGTAATAATACAAAGTCGGTTTTGAAATTTTGGCCATTTCGGTTATTTCACGTACTGATACCGCACTAAACCCACGTTGAGAAAACAATGTTAAAGCACTTGAAAGAATAAAATCTCTGTTGTTGGGTTGTGTATTTTCGTTTTCCAAATTGATGGTTGAGAAATTTCAAATGTTGGGATTGTTCATTACTAAATGCAATTTATGAACTAAATTTTACAAATATCTAAAAATATCAACTCAAAATATCCTCCACTCTTTTACGGCTATATCCCGCTCCTGTGGTCATGCCTTTGCCTCCAATACCCGTTGAAATAAAGATTTTATCCATAATTTGATGTTCAAAAACACCGCCATCGGCTGATTGAGCGTAATATCCCGCCCAATAATTCTGGATTTTCCAATCAGGCAACGACAATATTCGTTTGGATTCTTTCAAAATTAATTCGTTAATTTCCATATTAATACCAATCGGTAAAGCGGCATTATCGTTCACATCGGCGTATTCGTGGGAGTCTCCAATAATGATAGAACCGTCAATGGCCTGTTTAAACAAAATATGAATTCCCCATTTATTGAAAGGTTTTTGCCATTCTAACGTATGTAAATTCGGGTAAGAATTACAAGATTTAAAACTGTCGTATCGTCGAATTGACAGCCCAGAAAGTATATTTCCATTCAATTTTATTTGTGGCAGTGGAAATGTCTGCATCATATTCAATTTGCATATTTTCATATTACTTTCATTGAATATCTCGGGAAATAAAATTTTGAATTCGTAACCACTACACAAAGCTACTTTTTCAGCGTAAAAGGTTTGATTATTCGCCGTTCCAACTTCACAAATGCCATTTTTAATATCGCAGTTTTTCACAACGGTATTATTCAAATTTGAAATCTTTTATTAGTAAATTCCTTACTTTATGAACCATTGTGCGTGGTTCTACCGATATTTCGTCGGGAAAAAATAATCCGCCTTTATAATATTCGGTATTAAGATTAGGAAAACGTTCGTAGCAAGCTTTTTTGGGCAGTAACGTTGACGGATAATTCCGAAGTTTGAACAATGCTCTGGTTTCTTCTAAAAGCGTCATTTCTTCATCATCCGAAGCGAAATAATAAGAGCCATTATGACGTGCCGAAATATCAGATTTTGCCTGAATGCTTTTGTAAATTCCCAGCGATTCTCTGCCGTATTCAAACCAAGTATCCAAAGATTGTCCCGAAGGAACCACTTGTCCAAAATTCCTCACGGTTGCTTCCATCGGTTCAGAATCCTTCTCAATCATCAGAACCGATTTTCCTTTCAACAAAGCATGGTACGCATGAAATGTCCCTAAACTTCCCGCTCCGATAACAATTAAATCGTATTTTTTCATGGTTTGATTGCTCATAAATGGTTACTAAAATAAAGCGTTGAATTTGGTTAAATTGGCTAACAAACTCGGACTTTCTATTTTTTCGTTTTCGATACTTTCAATAACTTGCTTAATATCAGACACTTTACTCAATAAGCCATCGTTGCGATGAATACTCAACTGCGGACGGGTATGGGTGCCATTTGTAACGCCCAAAGACATTCTACAACCTGCTCGAATACCAGATTTTAAATCGGATGGTGTATCTCCAATATTAATAACTTTAAAAGGGTCGTGTACTTTCAATGTCTTCATTGCCTTTTGAATCATGTACGGTTCTGGGCGACCTTTCAAAACTTCATCGGAGGCAACGGAAAGTTGAATGATGGAGTCTTTTGTACCAAGATAATTTTTATCCAGTCCTTCAAGCCAGCCTAATTTTCCCAAAATAATATCGGTAACTTTACGATAAAAACCCGTTGTAAGAGCGATTTTGATATTTTTTCCCTTTAAATACGTAAAAATTGCTAAACAGCCTTCCGTTGGATATATTTCATTCTGCACGTAATGATTTTCTAAAACCTCACAAAATTTATCGTAAGAAACATCCACGTATTCGTCAATGTTTGCGTGTTTTTCACCTAAAATTTCAGTCCAAAGTAATTCAAAAACGTATCGTTTGGAATAACCCTGCAAAGCCAAAACTCGTTCGGGAGAAACGCCCAAACCCGTATGAGAAGCGGCTTCCAGAAAACACATTTCTACTTCATGGCGGTCTTGAACAGTCGTTCCAGCCATATCAAAAACAACTAATTCGATTGGTAACATGTCGTGTGTATTTTTTTATCAAAGGTAAATAGAGTCATTTTAAGCACACATTAAATTACTGTTATGGCTTTGTAAAGTCCTCATTTCAGCCACATTTTGTTTGTAACGTTGCGGTGCAAAAATATCAAAATGGACAAATTCAAAGACTATCTTCAGCAACAATCGCAACTTTTTCTGACCATTTATTTGGGTCTCGCAGGATTCAGCACTTATTTCTGTATGTACGCTTTCCGAAAACCTTTTACTGCGGGAAGTTTCCATGATGTGCTTTTGTGGGGAATTGATTACAAAATAATTTTGGTTATTGCACAAGTTTTGGGTTACGCAACGGCTAAAGGCTTAGGAATCAAAATAGTATCGGAAGTTCTGCCCCAAAAACGAGCCATTTATATAGTGATAATGATTGCTTTCGCCGCAATAAATTTGCTACTTTTTGCCATCGTAAAACCGCCATTCAACTGTACTTTCATGTATTTTAACGGTTTGGGTTTAGGCATGGTTTACGGGTTAGTTTTTAGTTTTTTGGAAGGTCGTCAAATAACGGAAATTTTAGGTGCGGGATTAGCCATTAGTTTTATCATTTCTTCAGGAATTGTAAAATCAATCGGGAAATACTTCATCAATCTTGGCGTGAGTGAATATTGGATGCCTTTCTGGACAGGAATTCTTTTCTTTCCGCTATTATTAATGTCTGTTTTTGCAATGTCACTTTCCCCCGCTCCTACCGAAATTGACAAAAAAGAACGTTCAGTGCGTTTACCAATGGATGCTTACGAACGCAAAAAGTTTCTAAACAAATACGGTTTGGGATTAGCTTCCTTAATTATTGTCTATATTTTAATGACTATTCTCAGGGACATTAGGGATAATTTTGGGGTAGAAATCTGGAAAGAAATGGGTATTACTGATGCTTCAATTTTCACCAAAACGGAATCCTTGATTGGCTTAGTTATTTGTGCCTTCACCGCATTTATGTACTTCGTGAAAGACCATAAACAAGCATTTTGGTTGAATCACCTAATGATTTTTGCGGGTTGTGTTCTCATTCTATTTTCAACGGTTTCGCTGCAAAATCACACCTTGAATCCATTCTGGTGGTCGGTTTTCATGGGAACTGGACTTTATATGGCTTATGTCCCGTTCAATGGAATGTTATTTGACCGGCTTTTAGCAGTTTTAAAAGAAAAAGGAAATGTTGGTTTTCTATTTTACTTGGCGGATTTTAGCGGATATTTGGGTAGTGTAATCATTTTAATTTACCAAAATTTTGGCGTAAAAAATACATCTTGGCTAAATTATTTAACCAATCTATCTTTGACTCTACCGCTATTTTGCATTGTCTTAATCAGCATTTCATTTGTTTATTTTAACCGAAAGCTGAATCCAAGAGCCAATATATTTGAGATTGAATCGGAAATATAAGGTCAGTTTACAGCAATTTAACATTCACATAATAGTTTCATCGAAAACTGCAGATTATCCCATCTTATTGTTCACATTCAAATAATATTTCCCTAAAAGTGAGTTTAAAGGCTCTGTGTAAGTTTGTGTCAAATTTAAACAAACAATCAAACCCATGAGAAACTCATTACAATTTACCATTAGAGGAATTTTCGTAAGGCTTTTCTATCAGACATTTCTACCCGTTATTTTTCTCTTGTTTGCTGTTGGAGCTAATGCTCAGGAGCGTTCAATAACAGGAAAAATCACTGACGGAACTGATAAAAAACCGGTCGCAGGCGCTACAATTAGAATTAAAGGAACTGAACGAGGAACAACTACAAATGCCGATGGGGACTATAAAATTTCGGTCGCAGAAAAATCAACTTTGCAATTTTCATTCATTGGCTATTCTGCTCAAGAAGTTCAAGTAGGTACAAAATCGGTCATCAATATTGTTTTGAATGAAGATGTTAAACAAGTTGAAGAAGTTGTGGTAACCGCTTTAGGAATTTCAAAAGAGCGTAGAAGTTTAACCAATGCCATCCAAACCGTAAAAGGTGCTGATTTAATCAAAGCCCGTGAGCCAAATCCAATCAACTCGTTGGCGGGTAAAGTGGCAGGTTTGACAATTGGTGCTTCGGCGGAATTATTGGGTCGTCCCAATGTAGTGTTGAGAGGAAATACCGATGTTTTATACGTAGTTGATGGGGTGCCAATCAACTCGGATACGTGGAATATTTCAGCCGATGACATTGAAACTTATTCGGTTTTAAAAGGAGCAAATGCGGCTGCTTTGTACGGTTTTAGAGGAAAAAATGGAGCTATTTTAATTACAACTAAAAAAGGTTCTAAAGATAAACGTGGTTTCTCAGTCGAGTTCAATTCTTCGACGATGGTAGAGAGTGGCTTCAATGCCATACCGAAAGTACAAGACCTTTATGGTCCAGGTGACCACGGGCAATATTCATTCGTTGATGGTAAAGGGGGTGGAAATAATGACGGTGATTATGATATTTGGGGACCAAAATTTGACCCAACTGGCAAAACAAAAATCGCTCAGTACGATAGCCCAATCGACCCAACAACGGGGAAAAGAATTCCTACGGCTTGGACAGCTCGTGGAGCCAATAATTTGACTCGTTTCTTGCGTGATGGCGTTTTGACTAATAATAATATTGCTATTTCAAGTAGTAATGAAAAAGCGGATGTTCGTTTTTCAATGTCTCACAATTATCAAAAAGGAATTGTGCCGAATACGCAATTAAACATTGTCAATTTTAGTGTGAATGCAGGCGTAAATTTCTCGAAAAAATTACGTTTGGAGACAAATTTAAACTATAACCGTCAATCAACGCCTAATATTCCAGATGTAAATTATGGCCCTAACTCATTGATTTACAACATGGTAATCTGGGGTGGTGCCGACTGGAATGTGGATGATATGCGTAATTATTGGCAAGCGGGTAAAGAAGGTGTGCAACAAATTTATGCGGAATACCAACGTTACAATAACCCTTATTTTACCGCTTATGAATGGTTGAGAAGTCACTATAAAAATGACCTTTATGGGTATGCTTCCTTAGATTATAAAATCAACGATAATTTGAGTGTAATGGGACGTACTTCGGTAACAACTTACGATATTTTCCGTTCTGAAAAATTCCCATATTCGGCAACTGTTTACGGTCGTGAGGAAGCAAAAGGTGATTATCGGGAAGATAAAAGAACACTTTTTGAAAACAACACGGATATTTTGATTAAGTATAACCAAAAATTCAATAATGCGTTTGATGTAAAAATTTGGGGTGGTGGAAACATTCGTAGTTTCAAATATAATTCAAGTTATGTAACTACCGATTATTTGAATACGCCAGAGGTTTATACTTTTTCAAACTCATTGAGACCAATAAAAGCATTTAGTTATTTAGCGGATATGGAGGTTCAAAGTGGCTATTATTCGGCTGACTTTGCTTACAAAGGATTCGTTACTTTCTCAACGACGGGTCGGGTTGACCGCCTTTCTACCTTACCAGCGGGCAATAATACCTTCTTTTATCCATCATTTGGTTTGAGTACGGTTATTTCTGATTACGTTAAATTACCAGAAGCCATTTCACTATTGAAAGCCCGTGCTTCTTATGCCAATGTAAAAGATGGTTTAACTCGCTCGACAATCGGAACAAATCCAAGCGGTACTTATGCGTTGGGTTACGGTTCAGAATACGCTTCATCTTACGACGGACCAAGTTATGCAAACTCGGTAGGTTATGGAATTTCCCCTGTTTACAATAATGGTCCAGGAGCAACGTATTCGGATAAAATCAATAATCCAGCCTTGAAACCAAATACAACCGAACAAATAGAGTTGGGCGTTGAATTGAGTTTATTGAAAAACCGTTTCTCGGCCGATGTAACGTATTTTACTTCAAATGATGGCCCGAGAATCTTTAACCGTGATTTATCGCAAACAACTGGTTATACTTCTGCAATTGTAAATGGTATTAAAACGCAAAAAACAGGTTTAGAAATTACTTTGAAAGGTTCACCAATCAAAACAAAAGATTTGACTTGGGATGTTTTATTAAACTTGTCGAATTTCAAGGAAACTTTGCAGGAAGTTTATAACGAAAACAATGTAAAAATTGACCGTTTGCCTTCAAGTTATTTCGTGGGTGGAAACGTTGGAACGCAGTTTATTAACATCGGAGAAAGAATTGATCAAGTCTATATTGCCACTTTCCAAAGAACTGCGGACGGGCAAATTATTAACGATGCGGGTGGTCGTCCAATCGTAAACTCACGTGGAACGATGGTGGGTTACGCCAATCCAGATTACGTTTGGGGCTTAAATAACCGAGTTTCGTATAAAAACTGGTCGTTAACTTTCCAATTTGACGGTCGTGTCGGTGGAACAGTCGAAGATTATATTCGTAAACAAACTTTCCGTGGTGGACGGAATATCGAAACGGTTGAAGGTGCTTTGGGTGCAGCTCGTGATTTTGATGCGCAAGGAATTAAATCATACGTGGGCGAAGGCGTAATTATTGCCGAAGGTTCTCCAACATACGATTCAAACACTGGTTTAATCACGAATATGTCAACGTTGAAATTTGCTACCAATAATGTAAAGACTTTTGAACAAGATTATATCAGCCGTTACAATGGAACTGCCGAAGGGAACATGATGAGCAAAACCTTCTCTAAACTTCGTGAAGTAACCATTGGCTATAATTTTCCATCAAATTTATTAATGGGAACATTCATCAAACAAGCATCAGTTTCTTTGGTTGGTCGTAACTTATTTTATTTCGTTGACAGCAAACACAGTGGCGTTGATTTAGACCAATTCACGGGTTTGAACGCCAGTACAGGTTTACAAACACCAACGATGAAGCGTTTTGGAGTAAACGTAAATTTGACATTTTAAGCAAAGCAACAAGCATTAAACATTTGGCAATCTAATTGCAAATGTTTAATGCTCAAAACATAGCATTTCCATGAAAAAATATATTTTATCTTTCCTAATCATCTCTCTTTTAGCAAGTTGCAGTGATTATAAAACGTTGGAACTTAATCCCAACTTACCAACGTCTGTACCCGCATCCTTAATTTTGAAAGATGCCATCAGTAGAATGAACGACGGTGCGTGGAATACCATGATGCGAAATAACCAGTTCTATTGTTCAAATTATAACTATTACGATAATAACGAATATAGCTGGGGAAATGCGTCACTTCAATTTACAACCTTGAAAAACGTGGTAAAAATGGAGCAAGAAGCCAAGAATAGTGGAGCAAAAGATTTGAATCCATATTCAGCTTTGGGTAAATTTTTACGAGCATATTATTACACAAGCATGACTTTAAGAGTGGGTGATTTACCTGTGAAAGATGCTTTGCAAGGATTGACACTCGACAAACCAAAATACGATACGCAGAAAGATGTTTTTATTCAAGTATTGAAATGGTTGGAAGAATCGAATAACGATTTAGCTCAATTAATTACCACGGGTGATAAAACATTGGATGGCGATATTTACTACAATAATGATCTCCGTAAATGGCAAAAAGCGGTTAATACTTTCAGATTGAGAGTTTTAATCCAGTTGAGTAAAAAAGCGGATGATGCCGATTTGAAAGTGAAAGCCGATTTTGCGAATGTTTTAGGAAATGCTACTAAGTATCCATTGATGAGCGATTTGTCGGAAAGTTTGCAATACGTTTGGGGAACCAATAACAAATATCCTCGTAACCCAGACAATTTAGGGAATAATGCTACTCGTGAGAACATGGCAAAAACCTACATTGATTTATTGAAAAATTACAAAGACCCACGCCTTTTTGTGGTGGCAGAACCCGCCGATGCTCAATTAGCGAAAGGATTAAAAGCCACTGATTTTGAGGCTTATGTGGGTGCAAGTTCGGGCGAAGATTTAGCTGATATGTCTTCTAAAGCAGGTTTAGGACAATATTCATTCCAGAGTCGCAAGCGTTATTATAGTTCATATTCAGGCGAAAATACGTTCGTGGTAAGTTACCCAGAATTGTGTTTCAATATTGCCGAAGCCATCAATCAAGGTTGGGCAACGGGTAATGCAAAAGATTGGTACGAACGTGGTGTAAAATCTTCTATGTCGTTTTACGGAATTACCGATGCTACTGCTTATTTAGCGCAAACAAATGTAAAATATGCGGGAAATACATCGGAAGGTTTAAGCCAAATCTTGAACCAAAAATACCTCGCATTTTTCCAAAATTCGGGCTACGAGGCTTATTACAACTGGCGTAGAACGGGAGTTCCAACGTTTTTGGTAGGTCCAGGCACGGCAAATGGTACAAAAATCCCATTGCGTTATTTGTATCCAAGTTCAGAATCTTCGACAAACCAAGTCAATTTGACTGAAGCAATTACTCGTCAGTTTGGTACAACTGAAAATATTAATGTCCCGATGTGGATAATTAAATAGTAGAAGGGCAAATTTAGAATTCATTAAATCGGATTTCTAAATTAACATTTCATTTTGTCCAATTATTTAGATTTTAAGAATAATAAATGGTTATAAATTTCAAAAGTAGTAGAGCTTTCTACTACTTTTCTTCTTTTTAAATTATAATAATCGAAGGACAAACGACGGAAATTGTTCCAAGCCACTCGTTAAAATCGATTTAAACAACTTTATCATTTTTTATAAAAACAATGACTATCTCCGAATCTATCCTCCGACAAAGACTCGATTCCATTTTTGGCCTATACGAAATCAACGGTTCAAATGAATACGTCGGCGAACCCGTAAGTATTTTAGAACACAGTTTTCAAGCCGCTCAATTAGCTGAAAATGAAGGCTTTGACGACGATGTAATTTTGGCTGCCTTCTTTCATGACATTGGACATTTTTTGCCAAATCAAAATGAAATGAATGGACTTGGTAATATTAGCCACGAAATTGCAGGAGCCAATTTTTTGTACAAAAATGGCTTCTCTAATCGAGTTGCGTCCTTAGTCAGAAATCACGTGGAAGCGAAACGGTATTTAACTTTTAAACTTCCAACCTACTACGATAAATTATCCGAAGCCAGCCGGCAAACCTTAGCATTCCAAGGCGGTAGAATGACCGAAATAGAAGCAAAAGCATTCGAGCAAATGCCCATGTTTGACTTATATTTAAACATGAGACATTGGGATGATACGGCCAAAGAAGTAGCCTTAGAAAATCCTGACTTAGAAAAGTATAAAAAATTAGCGTGGAATCATCTTAGCGAGAAATTGGATAGCTAATATTTATCCAAAATTCCAAGTTAATTCAATATTAAATTTAGTGTTCCATTTTCGATATTTTGTTGTTTTAAACTTTATATTACCTTCATTTCATGGTAATAATGATGGAGTACATTTGTGGTATTAAACCAATCCTAAAGTTTATCCATAAATGTATCCATTATTTAAAAAAACACTTTTGGTAATTCTATTATTTTGTGTTCAATTTTTCAATATTGAAGCACAAAGCATTAAAAATCAAAAGTTTACCTTTTCAACCTTGGGCGATATGCCCTATTTTTTGCCCGAGGATTTTGCTCGATTTGAGAACGTAATTAAGCAAATCAACAAAGCCCCAATAGCTTTTAGTGTTCACGTTGGTGATTTCAAATCAAGCTCAACACCTTGTTCCGACGAAGCTTTCAACAAGATTTTGGGTTATTTTGAAACCTTCAAAAAACCATTAATTTATACACCTGGCGACAATGAATGGACGGATTGTCACAAGAAAGATGCGGGTGAATTTTCGCCCGAAGAACGTTTAGAAACCCTCAGAAAACTATACTTCAAATCTCCCCAAAGCTTTGGACAAGAGAAAATAGCTTTGATACCAGAATCTTCTCTTCCTGCCTTCAAAAAATACGTAGAAAATACTCGTTGGGACTACGGAAATATTGCCTTTGCCACTTTTCATGCGGTTGGTAGTAACAACAATTTTTTACCGACCAATTACACGACTTTCAATCAGGAATTTTACGAACGTGATGCCGCTAATGTGGCATGGATAAAAGAAGCTTTCAAACACGCTAAAGAAGCGCAACTTTCTGGTATTGTGTTGTTTACGCAAGCTGATATGTTTGGCGAGAAAAAAGATTTGAAGGAAGCAAGCGGGTTTATCAACATCCTGAAAACCTTACAAGACGAATCAATTGCTTTTGGAAAACCTGTATTGTTAGTCAACGGAGATTCGCACGAATACATCGTGGACAAGCCCATTCTTGCGGATAAAAAGACGAAGAAAACCTTATTGAATTTTACTCGCTTGCAAGTTTTTGGCGAATTAGATATGCACGCTGTCATGGTAACGGTCAATCCCGAAAACCCCAATCTTTTTGAAATTAACCCGTATTTAATTGAAGGAAATTAAAATACATTTCCACGAATAAATAAATATTTTATGAAAAAATTATTATCAATCTTACTCATTCTAATCTCGGTCTCCGCTTCTTATTCCAGCACGTTAAAGGGATTTGTAACCGACCAAAAAACAGGCGAACCACTCGTTGGTGCAACAGTAATGCTTGAAAATACCAAATTTGGTACTTCGGTAAGTTTAGATGGAAGCTTTGAAATTAAAGGAATTCCATCGGGAAAATACAATTGTCGAGTTCAATATGTGGGTTATAAAAATACGGTCAAATCGGTCATTATTGACGCTAAGCAAAATACTTTAAAAGTCGATTTTCTTTTATTGGAAGAATCAAATGAATTGAATGAAGTAACCGTAAATGCCTCTGCCGACCGTGAAACGGACAATTCAGCCAGAAAATCGGAGCAAAAATCGGATAATGTGATGAATATTATCAGTGCCAAAACGATTCAATTACTTCCAGATATTACCGTTGGAAATATTTTACAGCGAGTTTCGGGTGTTTCGGTGGTAAGAAATAGTACGGGTGACGGACAATATGCGGTGATTAGAGGAATGGATAAACGCTACAACTATACTTCGGTAAATGGGGTTAAAATTCCAAGTCCAGACAATAAAAACCGTTACGTGCCCATGGATATTTTCCCAGCGGATTTGTTGGAAAGATTAGAAGTTGTAAAGGCATTAACGCCCAATATGGAAGGCGATGCTATTGGCGGAGCCATGAATATGGTGATGAAAAGTGTGCCTGATTATCTAATTCTTTCAGCAACAGCTTCGGGAGGATACAGTCAATTATTTAGCACGCAACCGTTTTCAGGGTTCAGCACCAAAGATGTCAATTTCAAGTCGCCATCTGAAATATACGGGAACCAATACGTGGCAAAAACGACGGATTTTTCAATCAAAAATTTGCAGTACAATCAAGTTTCGATGCCAGTAAATAGCTTATTGAGTCTATCAGTGGGAAATAGAATTTTTAATCATAAACTTGGCTTCCTTTTCGGGGGAAGTTATCAGCACACTTACCGAGGTAGTAATTCTTTGTTTTTTAGTTTGAACGGACAACCAAGTCCCGACCCAGTTCCTAATTCTCCTTTAATTGAATCCGTTCAACAAAGAACTTATTCTAACGAACAAGCTCGTTTAGGTTTAAACTTGAAATTTGATTATGCGTTTAATAATCGTAACCGTTTGAGTTTATACAATTTATTTATGCAGTTGGACGACTGGCAACACCGCCATGTTTTAACCAATCAATTGACGCTTTTTGGTGATGTTGGCAACAATGACCGTTCTGTTTATCGTCGTCAGAATATTAACAATTCTACGTTACGTGGCGACCATTCTTTGACCGATAAATTACAATTAAATTGGTCGGCAGTGTATTCTTTGGCAAAAAGTCAAACACCCGATTGGATGGATCAATCTTTGACTTATCGTACATCGCAAAACTTGGATGGAACTATTAGTAAAGCGGCTACTTATATTGATAATGTCAGCCATATCTGGACGCACAACGAAGACCGTGATTTAACGGGATATGTAAATTTGACTTATACCTATTCGCCAAAAATTGAATTTGCAGCGGGCGGAATGTACCGTGACAAAGACCGCAACAATTTTTACAATGATTATTCTTTAGCAACGGTTTTACCCGGTGGCGACAGACAAGTTTTTACAAGTATAGACAAGACTGTTTTCACGTTCAGACCAGAATCTTACGCTTACGCAGATAGTACAAATGCCAATAATTATACCGCCAAAGAAAAGATTTCGGCGGGTTATTTACAAGCAAAAGTGAATTTATCGAATTGGCAAATTTTGGGTGGAGTAAGGGTTGAAAATACTAATCAATCTTACGTTTCTCAACTTCCTGTAACGGCAACGGGTAAAACGGGTAATATTACTTACATGGATATTTTACCAAGTTTACACTTTAAATATCGTCTTTCGGAACACGAAAATATTCGTTTTTCCTATTTTAAAGGAATTTCAAGACCTGGTTATTTTGAATTAGTACCTGCCAGTTTCCCAGGTGAATATTTTACAGAATCGGGTAATTATAAATTAAAACACACGCAGGCTGATAATATTGACTTTAGATACGAAATTTTCCCGAAAGGAAATCAGCAATTTTTGATTGGCGCTTTCTTTAAAAATATTCAAAATCCAATTGAATACGGTTTTACTGAATTCGGAAATTCAAACTTTGTTTATACGCCGCTCAACTTTGGAACGGCTACCAACTATGGAGCTGAAATGGTCTTCACCAAATACTTTAAAAATTGGGGTGTTTCTGGGAATTATACTTACACACACTCGGCAATTACCACCACCAAGAGGCTTTATGGACGTGATGCGACAGGTTCAATTGTCAACTCCGAAGGTTCACAAACTCGACCACTACAAGGGCAATCCGACCATATAGCTAACCTTTCTTTGATTTATAAAAATCCAAATTCAGGCTTTGATGCCCAACTTTCGTGGGTTTACACGGGTAAAAGAATCAACATTGTATCGCCATTTTTAGGCTTAGATTATTGGCAACGTGGCACAAGTCAAATGGATTTTTCTGCCGAAAAGAAAATGAAAAATACGCACTTTTCGGTCTTTGCAAAACTCACAAACCTACTCAATAATCCAATTATTGTGGAAGTCTTGAAACCAAATACCAGTCAAAATTTACCCGACCAAACTCGTGAAGACCGCATTTTAGTGCAAAAAGATGTGCTTCAACAAAGTTATTTAATCGGGATTCGTTACAAACACTAAGTACAATTAATAAAATTTCAAAAATTATCGTATTCATTTTATCAAAATTATTATCCATGAAAATCAAGTTTAATTTAGCAGCAACCATGATTATTGCAGGATTTGCCTCAATGATGGTTTCTTGCAACAAATCCGAAGAGGCCATTCAAGTATCTGCCCCTTTGTTCAAAGTTGGTCAAGCAGTAAGTACAAAAACACCTCTTTCAGGTCCAATCAAAGGAACACTTTTAAGTGATTCTACGTATAAAGTTGGTGGCGATGTATTTATCAATGAAAATGATACCTTAGTAATTCAACCAGGTGCTAAAATCATTTTTCCAGGAAATGCCCCTTATTGTTTTATCGTGAAAGGGTCTTTATTATCACTCGGAACGGAAGCAAAACCAATTTATTTCACCGTTCCAACGGCTGTAAGAACGGACGTTTATGGAGCTGACCCAACAACTGATCCAGCTTATAAAGGCCTTTGGGGTGGAATTTACGGAGAAACGACTTTCAAAAATATCATTATTAAATGGACACATTTAGATTTTGGTGGTGGTAAATTAGCAACCTCACCAGTTTCATACATGGCCAATGGTGCAACGAGTTATGTATTATCTACCTCAAACCCAAATGGTATTTTAGTATTGGAAGATTCATGGTTATACGGTTGTATTGATGATCCTTTCCGTCCGTTTGGATGTAAATTCAACGTGATGCGTAATACGTTTGAAAAAGGTGGTTTCACAGGTGGAGAATCAATGAACATCAAATCTGGTAACGTTGGAATTTTTGCCTATAACTTAATTGTAGGTTCGGCAACAAATGGCCCGAAAGCCTCAAACAACGGAGGGAAAAACCCACAAACGGAAGTTCAAATGTATAATAATACCATCGTTTGTTCTGGATACCGTCGTTCGTCAGCAGGTCGTGGTGGTTCAACTAATTTTGAAGAAGGCTCAAAAGGAAATTACTATAACAACTTGATGGTTAACTGTAAATTTGGACCAAGAGTTGTTGGAGCAACCGCCAATTATAATGGTAATGCTTTGGTAGTTGCTGATACAGCAAATATTAAAGGTGGATATAACTATAATTACGTGGATTCATTGAAAATTGCGAATGAAATTTACCCAACGGGTTTTGCTCAAAAACCTAATGCTAACGACATTCCAAATCCAAGTTCTTTCTTACCAACGGGTTACAAACCTGGTCAAGTTTATGATGGAACGGCTGCTGTTGGAAAAAATAATCCATTATTTGTTAATTTTCCACTTCCTCAAACTCATAAAAGAATGGGTGATGTAAGTTTTGTGGGGTCTTATAATTTCCGTTTGCAAGCAACTTCACCAGCCATCGGAAAAGGTTACACAGGATTTACACCATTGAACGTAGTTCCTGTAAATGCTAATTTTGGTGCAACGGTAATAACCCCTCCAAATAAAGATATTGGTGCATATCCAAGTGATAATACTGGTAATAAACATTAAAATTTAGTCAAGAAAACAGAGAAAGCTGATTTGAAATATTCAAATCAGCTTTCTCTGTTTCAACGAATTTTATTTTTTAGACTTCAAGGGATAGTCTTGTAGTTTGGTAAAATGATAACCCAACATTCGGAGTTCTGGAACAAGTTCTCTCATAGCTTCAAAGGTATTCCAAGCAGGTCGATTGAAGTGCATAATCACGGTTGCACCAGGTTTAATATTCTTCAGAACGCTATTTACAATAATTTTTTGGGGAGTTTTGGGAACAGCATCGCCTGAAAGCACATCAAAACTGACAATGGTAATCCCTAATTGTTTGGCAATTTTGGCACAAGCCTCATCAGTATAAGCGGTAGCCGAACGATAAAACTGTGGTCTTCTCCCCGTGATAGCTTTAATTTTTTCTGCATTTGCTTCAATCTCATCAAAAGCATCGGGAATATCCTTCGTCCCGTGAATTCCATATTCACTTTCACCATCTACTGAACAAGGTTTATGGTTAAAACCATGATTTTCAATTTCAAACAATGGGTCTTTGGACAGTTTCAAGAAGGTTTGATAATTAGCATCAATCCACTTTCCCGTCACAAATAATGTGGCAGGAATTTGCTCTTTTCTAAGAAAATCAATTAAGTCAGCATCGTAACCATTGGCATTTTTACCACCGCAAGCATCAAATGTAAAGGCAATTATTTTTTGGTCGGTGACTAAATCTTCATCAACACCTTTAACAAACTCTCCCCATTGACCCGCCGTAGCGTGAGCAAATTCTTGCGAAACCTTTTGTTTTAAATCCAAGTACGCTGGATTTTGATACAATTTTCCAATGAAATCAGCATTTGAGTATAGATTAGTTTGTCCAAAAATATTTTGCGACAAAGCAAGAAGAATGATAAAAAGTGTGATTCTGAACATAGTTTATTTTTGGTTAATTTTAATAGTTTCGTGGATTGATTTTATTTCATTCATCAGTACGTCCATTTTTTCATGCAAAATACTGATTTCCAATTCTGAACGTAAATTTACTTGATACGCATGGTTTGCTCTTTCACGGTCTTTAAATGACTGCCGATTTTGACTCATCATGATTACTGGGGCTTGAAACGCCGCCAAACACGATAAAACTAAATTCAATAAAATAAATGGATACGGATCAAATCCGTGTTCGTGAAAGAAGAAAACATTGATAATTATCCAAGAAATCAGAACGCCTAAGAACATTAAAATAAACTTCCAACTGCCCCCAAATTCTGCAATTTTATCTGCAATTCTTTCACCAAACGTTGATTGTTGCT
The DNA here is from genome assembly GCA_040387735.1 of Bacteroidota bacterium. Lineage (GTDB taxonomy): Bacteria > Bacteroidota > Bacteroidia > Cytophagales > Spirosomataceae > Arcicella. Next base: position 73,621 of record JAZKDE010000018.1, on the reverse strand, counting down.
CAAGTTCATCTTCTGTATTTTCGGCGAGAATATCTCCAGAACGCAAAGAATCTACTACTTCTTGTTCAAGTTCGTTCAAATTTCCTAACTTTTTGTATAGCGATTCTTCAATCTGATTCGTTTCGTTTTTCTTGATGTTTGGGTTTAGGAATTTGCTCATCATCATAGCTTTTAAAATTGGTGAATGTATCTGTTTTTTTGTAACGATTTGAATGAGAAAAAGGTCGCATACAAGAATACTTTTCTTCGTGAAAGAACGTCATTCATTGTCAAATATTGAAATTAATACAGCGAGCAATTTATCAATGCTTATACCTTCTACTTTTTGATGGTATATTTGACAAAATCTTTTACAATCTCATCATGCAAACTATAAAATTTGAAATTTACTCTAATTTTTACATCGTAGCTGATACCTACGGAAATCCCGAAGATAAACCTGTACTTTTCCTCCACGGTGGTGGTCAAACTCGACATTCTTGGGGCGATTCGGCTAAAATAGTTGCCGAAAACGGCTATTATTCTATCGCTTTAGATGCCCGTGGACACGGTGATAGCAGTTGGTCGGACGAGGGTAATTATAGAATTGAAGACTTAGGTCACGACCTCAAACGTATCGTTGAATTATTGGGTAAAAAGCCCGCTTTAGTCGGTGCTTCGATGGGTGGTTTAACCTCCTTAATTGCCGAAGGAGAGTCCGAGAATTCAATTTCTTCTGCAATTGTCTTGGTCGATATTGCTCCCAAAGCTGAACAAAAAGGCATTGAAAGAATTTTCGCTTTTATGTCATCCAACAAGCACGGCTTTGCTTCCATCGACGAAGCAGCCGAAGCCGTTTCCGCCTATTTACCCAACCGCCCAAAACCTCAAGACCATTCGAGATTAGAGAAAAATCTACGTTTACGTGACAATGGACGGTTTTATTGGCATTGGGATATGAAAATGCTGGAACTTTGGAAGAGTATTACGCCCGACCAACAAATCAAAAATGAAACTCGAATGTACCAAGCCTCCAAAAATTTAACCGTTCCCACCATGATTGTTCGTGGCGGTATGTCAGACGTCGTTTCAGAAAAAGTAATGGCCGAGTTTTTAGATGAAGCTCCTCACGTACGCAGTGTAAATGTATCAGGGGCGGGTCACATGGTGGCGGGCGACTCCAATCATGCTTTCACCAATGCGGTCTTGGAATTTTTAAGAGAAGTTTATTAACTGATGTAAAACGCTTGAAGGAAAGGAAACAGAAGATGGATATTTAGTTCATTTTCTGTTTCCTTTTTTCTTTTGCTTATCTCACGCCATTGTTTCCCTCTTTTTTACAATTTTTTCTACCATAAATAAAATTTAGTTTGCAAATAATTGTTATACTAATTATATTTACGAACAAATATTCAAAGCAATGCCAATTTATCATCGACTCGGGATAATTCCTGCTAAAAAACATACCCAGTTTGAAAAACCAAACGGTGGTTTTTTCTACGAAGAACTCTTCGGAACAATTGGTTTTGAAGGAATGTCCTCGCTTTTATACCATCATAACCGCCCAACTCAAGTTAAAGAAATAGTTGAAAGTCTTGATGTTAGCCCCAAAATTGGCATTGAAAAAAGTATTATCTCCAGAAAACTGATTGGCTTTGACATTCCTCCCAAAGCAGATTATTTAGAAAGCAGAATTACCCTATTAATCAATCAAGATTTACACATCGGTTTAGCCGCACCCACAAAATCTCTGACGCAGTATTTCTATAAAAATGCCGATGCTGACGAATTACTATTCGTTCATAAAGGCAGAGGTAAACTCAGAACGATGATGGGGAATATTCGTTTTGAATATGGCGATTATTTGGTAATTCCGAGGGGAATGATTTATCAAATTGAGTTCGATACCGATGATAATCGATTACTTTACGTAGAATCTTTTCATCCAATTTATACCCCCAAGCGTTACCGAAATCATTTTGGGCAAATGGAAGAACACGCTCCATTTTGTGAAAGGGACTATAAATTACCTTCAGAATTAGAAATCCACGATGAAACGGGCGATTTTTTGATTAAAATAAAAAAGCAAAATACCTTACACTCAATCGTTTACGCTGCACATCCATTCGATGTAGTGGGTTGGGATGGCTACAATTTCCCGTGGGGATTTTCCATTCATAATTTTGAACCCATTACGGGCAGAATTCATCAACCACCACCCGTTCACCAAACTTTTCAGACGAGTGCTTTTGTGGTGTGTTCGTTCTGTCCGAGGCTATATGATTATCACCCAAAAGCCATTCCTGCTCCGTACAATCACTCAAATATTGACTCTGATGAAGTGCTTTATTACGTCGATGGCGATTTTATGAGTCGCAACGATATTTCGCAGGGTCATATTAGTTTACATCCTGGTGGCATTCCACACGGGCCGCATCCAGGAGCTATGGAACGGAGCATTGGCAAGCGAGAAACTTACGAATTAGCAGTGATGATTGATACGTTTAAACCTTTAATGTTAACGCAAGAAGCGATGAAAATTGATGATGGAAAATACTTTAAATCGTGGCTATCATGACACAAGAATATTCAAAATATACAACGGACGATTTTGAGGTTTGGCAAATATTATTCCGCCGACAAATTGAACAGTTGAAATTCATTGCCTGCAAAGCGTATTTGGAAGGCATTGACAAAGTACATTTCTCCGAAAACAAAATCCCTAACTACATAGAAACCAATGAATTACTTCAAAATTTAACAAATTGGCAAATCCACGTAGTTTCGGGATTAATTGAAAATCGTCCATTTTTTGAACTCATGCAAAATCGACATTTTTGTGCTTCAACTTGGTTACGCAAACGAGAACAATTAGATTATTTAGAAGAACCAGATATGTTTCATGATATTTTCGGACACGTTCCTTTACTTTCAAATCAATCAGTCTGTCATTTTTTAGAAGAATTAGCCCGAATTGCCTTGCGTTTTGTGGAAAATCCCGAAGCTGTTGAGTACATCGCACGCCTTTATTGGTACACGATTGAATTTGGATTAATTCGAGAAGATGATGAACTTAAAATTTACGGTGCGGGAATATTATCTTCTTCTGGAGAAAGTATTTACTGCTTAAAATCAGTAATTCCGCAACGAATTAATTTTAATATTCAGCAAATTTTTGACACGCCTTATATAAAAGAACACTACCAAGAGCAGTATTTTGTCATTGATTCCTTTGAACAATTATTCCAATCCATTCCAGCAATAGAACGAGAATTAGAAAAGAGAATGAACTTCAAACGACCACTTTTATCCTTCAAACTAAACGATACTGAAATCAACTATCAATATGCAAACGTCTGATTATCAATTAATAGAAACCGAATCAGAAAAAACTTCTGACGATTTTCTGCCCATCAATGGAACGGATTATTTGGAGCTTTACGTAGGAAATGCCCGGCAATCAGCTCATTTTTTTCAAACAGCCTTGGGGTTTCAACCGCTTGCTTATTCAGGTTTGAGTACTGGCGTGCATGACCGTGAAAGTTACGTCTTGGCACAGGATAAAATCAGATTGGTTCTGACTACGCCTTTGCTCGGAAATACTGAAATTGGCAAACATATCGACCTCCACGGTGACGGTGTAAAAGCCATTGCTTTGTGGGTTGACGATGCCGAGAAAGCGTTTTTTGAAACGACTAAAAGAGGAGCAGAAACCGTTTTTGAGCCAGTTGTAGAAAAAGACTCATTCGGATCGACAAAAAAAGCCGCCATAAAAACTTACGGCGATACCATCCATATTTTTGTGGAGAGAAAAGATTATTCGGGCGTATTTCTTCCAAATTTCAAAGCTTGGAATCCAACGTATCAACCAAGTTCCGTTGGACTTAAATATATTGACCATTGCGTAGGAAATGTGGGTTGGCACGAAATGAATATTTGGACAGATTTTTACGCTAAAGTTATGGGATTCAACCAATTAGTAAGCTTTGACGACAAAGATATTGCAACCGAATACACGGCTTTAATGTCAAAAGTAATGTCGAATGGCAACGGAAAAATCAAATTCCCCATCAACGAGCCAGCCGAAGGAAAGAAAAAATCTCAAATTGAAGAATACCTCAATTTTTACGGTGGAGCGGGAGTTCAACACATAGCAGTTGCGACGGATGACATCATTTCGACTGTTTTAGAAATGCAAAAAAGAGGTATTGAATTCCTACAAGTTCCTGATTCTTATTATGATACACTTTTGGAAAGAGTCGGAAATATTGACGAACACCTTGTAAAACTACAAAATTTAGGAATTTTAGTCGACCGAGATGAAGACGGTTATTTATTACAAATTTTCACCAAACCAATCGTATCAAGACCAACCTTATTTTTTGAAATTATTCAACGCAAAGGTGCAAAATCCTTTGGAAAAGGTAACTTCAAAGCACTTTTTGAAGCCATTGAACGAGAACAAATACTTAGAGGAACACTTTAGCCGTACAAAATTTGGCTTTTCGATTTCGTTTTTAGAACATTATTGTATTATATTGGTAACTAATTATTGCTAAAACAATATTTTCAAACCAAAACTATAATCCTTAAGCTAAATGACTTCTAATACTTCCGATAATCGTGCTTACTTCTTTAAAATTGACACTACCATAAAAAAAATTCGACAAAGTCTCCAAAAAAAATTGGATGATTTAAAGGTCGATTTAACCGTTGACCAATGGGTACTTTTAGACCATGTTTACAGGCACGAAGGTGGTGGAATAAGTCAAAATGAATTGGCAGAAATGACGGTAAAAGATGCACCAACCGTAACCAGAATCATTGACTTATTGGTTAAAAAAGGCTTAGCAGAACGCACAATGGCAGAAAATGACCGCCGTAAATTTAATATTACACTAACCGAGGCGGGTAGAAATAAATTTCACGAAGCCTACCCAATTGTTGCCGAGGTTCGAAGAAAAGGTTGGGGAGAATTAAATGATGATGATTATAAAACTTTTGTGAGAATTTTAGATTCTATTTACACAAATATTACGCATTAGAGAACTGTATGCCTTTCATTTAGGGATACGGATTGATATAAAAGTATGACAAAATACGAAACCCCGAACTCATATATTGAAGTTCCTGTGCATTCTGACTTCACAATTCATAATCTACCTTTTGGAATATATTCAATTGATAATGAAGCTATTCCAAAAATTGGAGTTGCAATTGGTGAACAGATTTTGGATTTATCCTTTTGCCAAAATATGGATTTCTTTTATGATTTGACTTTTGACAAACAGGTTTTTTATGCCCAAAATCTTAATCCGATGATGGCTTTGGGTCGTACAATTAATCAGAAAATTAGACAGCGAATTCAAGAAATTTTAGCGGAAGATTTTAATGGGAAACAACTTGTCATCAATCATGGTTTAGTCCGTCAAAGCGAAGCAAAAATGCACTTACCGATTCAAATTGGTGATTATACAGATTTTTATTCCAGTTTAGAACACGCCACGAACGTCGGTAAAATGTTCCGTGACCTCAATAATGCTTTGCTTCCCAATTGGCGACATTTACCTGTTGCTTATCACGGACGTGCTTCTTCAATCTTTATATCGGGAACAAATTTTCATCGTCCCAAAGGACAAATTTTAACTTCTGACGGACAGATTCCAATTTTTTCACCCACAAAAGCATTAGATTTTGAGTTAGAATTAGCTGTAATTATTGGTACAAATTCAGCAATTGGAGAAAGCATAAATATCTCAGAATCAGAAGATTACATTTTCGGATTTGTACTTTTCAATGATTGGTCGGCCAGAGATATTCAGCGTTGGGAATATCAACCTTTAGGGCCTTTTTTAGGGAAGAACTTCTTTTCATCCATTTCACCTTGGGTAGTCAGCATAGATGCTTTAGAACCTTTTCGAGTAGAAAGTCCAGTTCAAAATCCACCCGTTTTAGATTATTTAAAAACAGAAGGTTTAAGAAATTTTGACATCCATTTATCCGTTTCCATTCAACCAGAAAATAGCCTTGAAACCATTGTTTGTAACAATAATTTCAAGGAAATGTACTGGAATGTAGCTCAACAAATTACTCATCACACGGTAAATGGTTGCAACTTAAATACGGGCGACTTACTGGCATCTGGAACAATATCCAACTCATTATCAACTACTTATGGATCATTATTGGAAATTACCGAAAATGGAAAGAAATCCATAAAACTGAACGATGATTCAGAAAGGACATTTTTGCAAGATAATGATACTGTAATTATGAGAGGTTTCGCCGAAAAGAATGGAATTCGGATTGGTTTTGGAGAAGTACGAGGAAAGGTTTTAGCAGTTAAATAAGCCAACTTGATGACTTATTTATCCGTGAAAATAGTGCAATATACAAATCAAAAAGAAGGTTGTTATTCCCATCAAAACTGTCATAATTGTATAAGATTTTAAGGCTAAATTCGTATCAAGATTTGCAAAACGAGAAACTACCCAAAAATAAGCATCATTAGCGTGCGAAACCATCATCGACCCCGCTCCCATTGTCAAAAGCGTAATTTGTCTTCCCCATTCTGTATCCAAACCCAAGGATGGCAACAAGGGAAAAATGATGGAAGTCGATGAGATTATTCCTACCGTTGAGGAACCTTGAGCTGTCTTAAAAATGACCGTTAGCACAAATGGAATCAATAAACTAACATGAAATGACGTTAATGTCTCGCCAAAAACCTTTCCTAAATCTAACATTTTAATAATTTCTCCAAAAGCTCCTCCAATGGCAATAATTGCCAAAATAGGCCCTGCTTTTTCAATGGCATTTTCCAACAAATGATTCAGTGATTTTTTTTCAAGTTTCTTGAAAAGCGTAATTGACAACAAGATTCCAAGAAAAAGAGCGGTAATTGGGTCGCCGATAAACTTAATTAAATCGACGATAGATTTCGGAAAAATAGAAGTAGATAACAAGACCAAAGATTTGAGCGAAATCAAAGCAATTGGTACAATAATCGGCAAAAAAGAATGCAAAGGATTAGGTAAATCCATTGATTTAAAGGGATTTATATCTTCAACATCAACCCTTTCTTCATATAAATATTGGTATTTCTTCCCTGCAAATTTACCCCAAAAATAAGCAACTAAGGTAGCAGGAATCGCCAATAACGTGCCTAAGACCATCGTTTGCCCCAACTCAACATTCATTTGCCCAGCCGCTGCCGTAATGCCAGGATGAGGTGGTACAAGGCAATGAACAGCATACAAAGAACCCGCCAAACAAACCGTAAAAAACACCTGAGAATTCTTAACTTTCTTGCCTAAAGAGTGTAATAATCCACTCAAAACGATAAATCCAGAGTCACAAAAAATGGGCAATCCAATGATAAATCCAATTAAAGTAATGGCAACACCCGCAAAACGCTCACCAGTTTTTTCCAAAATATAATTAGCGATACTTAACGTAGCACGAGTTTTATCCAAAATTACTCCCAAAGTTGTCCCCAAAATAATTAATAATCCGATTTTCTCAAGTGTATGCCCAAAACCAGCTTTTAGGTTTTTAATTACCTCCTCCCCCGAAAATTGAGCGGTTAAACCCACGATTATTGTTACAATAAACAATACATAAAACGTATTGAATTTATATTTTGAACTCAGAATAATAATCAACAAAATACTGGTTAATAATAAGATGGCGACGAATAGTGGTGATAGCATTGTACAATTATCGTTTAAGATTCTTTAATTAAATAATTCGTCTAAATTCCGATATTTCAAGACATTTCTCCCGCAATAGAACGCTTCAAAATCTTTTTAACTACTTGAATATCCTCGCTTTGGCCCAACGCAAACATCAATTTTGTAATGGCCGCTTCTGTCGTTAAATCAGCTCCGCTAACTACGCCAATTTCTTGTAAAAACTGACTTGTTTGATAATGTCCTTGATTAATTCGACCACCATTACATTGAGAAACATTAAAAATAACAATCCCTTTTTCAACAAATTCTACCATTAATTTCAAAAACCATTCTACCGTTGGGGCATTTCCTGAACCGTACGTTTCTAACACAACCCCTCGTAAACCCTTAATTTCAAGCATATTACGAATAACTTTTTCAGAAATTCCTGGGAATAATTTCAGAATAACCACATTTTCATCCAAATCTGTATTTATCTTTAAAACGGCATCAGGTTCGTATTGCTTAAGATAAGGTTTATTGTACTCAATTTTCACTCCCGCTTCGGCTAAAACTGGATAATTTTCTGATTCGAAAGCGTTGAATTGAACACTTTCGTTCTTTCTCGCCCGATTTCCACGTAACAAAACTGAATTAAAATAGATACAAACCTCTGAAATTATTGGACGATTATGGATTTGAGCCGCTGCTATTTCGAGAGCGGTAATAAAATTTTCTTTGGCATCAGTTCGAGCAACACCAATTGGTAATTGAGCTCCCGTCAAAATCACAGGTTTATTGAGATTTTCCAATAAATAACTCAAAGCTGAAGCTGAATAAGCCATCGTATCCGTCCCGTGAAGAATTACGAAAGAGTCGTATTTAGCGTAATTTTCTTCAATAATTTTCGCCAATTTCACCCAAACGGTAGGATTCATATTAGAAGAATCTAATAAAGTATCAAAAGTGTGGACGGAAATTTCAAAGTCAAGACGAGCCATTTCGGGCAAATTATCTGGAATTTGAGCAAAATCAAAAGGAACTAAACTATCCGTTTTAGCATCATAAACCATTCCTAAAGTGCCTCCTGTGTAAATTACAAGCACTTTTACATCGTCTCTGCCGTCGGCATTTGTTTTAATTTTTATCGTTTTCATTGATGAAGTAATTTTATTGAAATGTATTAGATATTAAGAGTCGTCATACATTTTAAACAAAGTAATGAGCAAATTTTACACTATGGAATGCCTAAGCTCTAAGGCCTCTGGCATTCAAAGTCGTTTGTTCTGTCACACTTTCCACACTAACCGCCATCATATCAGCCACTTTCTGTGCAATAATCTGGAGATAAACTGGCTCGTTTCGTTTGCCTCTGTGCGGTACAGGTGCGAGATACGGAGCATCGGTTTCCAAGACGATATTTTCTAAACTGATATGAGGCAAAATTTTGTCTAAACCACCATTCTTAAACGTTGCAACACCACCAATTCCTAATAAAAAACCTAATTCAATGGCTTTCTGAGCATCGGCCAAATCTCCGCTAAAACAGTGGAAAATACCTTTCAAATTTGGGTCAGCATTCTTTTCTATCAAAGCGACGGTTTCCCAAAACGCATTTCTTGAATGAATATCAATCCACAAATTATGCTTCTTAGCCAATTGACATTGCATCAAAAAAGCCTCTTCTTGCTGTTTAACAAAGGTTTTATCCCAATATAAATCCATTCCAATTTCTCCAATAGCCAAGAATTTATATTTGTTTAGCCATTCTTCCACTACGTACAATTCTTGCTCAAAATCATCCTTTACATAGCAAGGATGCAAACCTATCATTGGCAAACACTGCGTTGGATATTTTTTAGCCAAATCCATCATACCTTCGATGGTTTCTGAATTGCAGTTGGGCATCCAAATCTCAGAAATTCCTCCAGCAAAGGCCTTTTCTAACATCGACTCACGATCTTCCGCAAAAACTTCATCATAAATGTGAGCGTGCGTTTCTATGATGGTATTATTCTCTTTCAAATTCATAAAATCAAAAATCTGTTCATTATAAACTGTACTTATTTCAATATATTCTCCCTTTCCAATCTACTTTTACGGGCGAATAATAGAAGAAAATCATGGTCATTTGCCACCAATTGGCGTATAATTCGTACAAAAACAAGTATCTAATTAAATGAAATTGCTTCAATTTGAAAATTGTAGGTAAAACCGTTAATGTTTGGTTTGACCATTTCAATAACCATAAAATACCCGCTATTTTCCAAGAAAAACATAATCCAATAATCCCTAAAATGGGTAAAAGTAAGGCTTGAAAAAATAACAAAAATACTACCCACCAAGGACATTGTAACGCACCAACCATCCACCTTTTACGTTGATGTAAAAACTCTTTTAACGTAAACATAGGTAAAGTTTGGTTAAATACTGCCTTATTAATGGTATTCTTAAAGCCAAATCCTTCTTTAACAACTTCGTGGAATAATGCAAAATCTTCTGTAATTGAAAAAGGTATTTTTGCGTATCCACCAGTGGCTTCATAAGCCTCACGAGTGACGGCAGAATTATTGCCTAAACCAGTCAATGGAATCTTTAAATCAGCCGCAATTTTGAGTAAAGTCAAAGCGTGAAGCCAGTCAATTGACTGAAAATGATGCCATAATTGAGTCCCTTTTATAGAAGTAATCCCCACTTGATGCCCAATTTTTACGTCATTTTCAAAGTTAGCAATCATACCTTTTACCCAATTTGGGTTAACGGTAACATCCGCATCACAAATCAAAAAATATTTACCCGTTGAATATTCATAAAGATTTGCTAATACATTTGCCTTACCTCTTTGACTATTAATAATCTTTTGAATATCAATTAATTGAAATTGTATTTTATCTCGAATAAAAGCTAAAACGAGTGATTTAGTTTTATCTTCAGAACTGTCATTTCCAATTAAAACCTGCATAGATTCAATTGGATAATCTAAATTTTCAATTGATTGAAGGCAATTTATTATATTATCTTCCTCATTTCGAGCTGCAATCCAGATGGTTATTTTTGGGTAAATCATATTAAATGTAACAAGTTTATATAGCTCAAAATATTGATAGGTTGGCAACCTATTCTACAAACTTTTAAAAGTAAATCCTCGCTCTGAGAAATGTTCCAAAACCCTCGGCAAAGCATACATCATGTTTTTACTTGCCTTCAAACTATCATGAAAAAGTACAATTGAGCCTTGCTCTGTATATTTTATTGTTTTTGATAAAACTTTATCTTTAGCGAAGTTTTGATCATAATCCCCTGAAAGTACATCCCACATCACAATTTGATGGGTTTTTAAAATTTCTTTTGCCTGACTCTTTTTTATTCTGCCATAAGGCGGACGAAATAAAGTTGTAAATTTAGTCGTATTATTTTTCTCTATTTCAACTCGACACTTCTTGAAATTCTCCAAATATGCAGTATTCTCTGTATCCCAGCCTTTCAAGTGATTAAAAGTATGATTCCCGATGGTATGTTGCTCATTTACAAGTTTTTGAAATACATTTGGATACTTTTGAATATTGTCACCGATGCAAAAAAAAGTAGCTTTAGCTTGATATTTATTCAATTCTTCTGATACAAATTCTGTAATTTCTGGAATCGGGCCATCATCAAAAGTCAAATAAATCTCTTTTTCTTGGGTCGGAATACGCCAAAGAAAATTTGGATAAATGGCTCGCATCAGAAAATTTGTTTTGTGAATTAGCATTGATTTTTGACTGAATTTAGATTTGCGATAAAGATTTTATGATAATTTTCGCCCCTTCCAATTATACCCTTTCCCTTGGGCAATTAGTCCAAAAAAGACAACATAAAAAGGGTAAATCAACTGAATAAGCGGAATATATTTTATTTTATTTCGATGACCCAAAAAGTGAATTACTAAAGATAAAAAAATAAACTCTGCTGAAAATTTCAAGAGCAAAAAGTTTAAATTAAGCGTAAAATAGCTCACAATTACGCTCAAATTTACGGCAAAAATAAAGATTGCCAAGGCTGAAACCTTCCAATCTTTATAATATTTCCATTTACTTGCCCATCGGCGACGTTGTTGGTAAAAGTGCTGTAAATCCACTTGTGAGGTTGTTGAAACTATCGCCTTTTTGTCTAAATTAAAACTTACTTTATCTGGATATTTTTCGGATATTTTGTGCATTAAAAATTCATCATCTCCCGAGGCTAAATGTTCATTTCCTGAAAAACCACCGACTTCTTCAAAAACTTGACGAGTATAAGCAATATTTGCTCCATTGCACATATTCGGCTTTTTCAGGAACATCGCACACGCTCCCGAACCGATTAAACTGGCAAATTCAATGATTTGAGCCGTATTCCAAAAGTTCTTTTCATCTGTAAAAGTAACGGGTGAACTGATTAATTTCACTTCGTTTTCGACATAAAATTGTTGGATAGAGCTTAGCCAAAATGCTAAAACTCGGCAATCGCCATCGGTTGTAATGATTAATTCTCCCGATGAAATTTCAATACTTTTTTTAATTGCTCTTTTCTTTGGAGATGATTCATTGTCATTAAAAATATTTAGCAATTTTAAGGAATATTTAGCCTTTTCTTGAAAAGCTAAGACAATCTGTTCCGTTTCGTCCGTAGAGCCGTCATTTGCGATAATTACTTCAAAGTTTTCGACAGGATAATCCTGATTATCAATATCTTGCAAAAGTTTCAAGATATTATTAGCCTCATTTCTCACTGGAATAATTACCGTTAGTTTTGTATCTTTTTTACGCTTCACTACCTGCTTTTTTTCGCTCATTTTCCCCCAAGTGAAAATCAGTAAAAGGTTAAAAGCAAAGTATAAAATATTGATAAAATAGCCAATTAAAATCATAAAGTGATTTGACATTTATGAACTGATTAATATCGGTTCTACTGTTTCTTTAATTTCAAAAACAAGCCCCCTCCCACCAAAACGGGCAATAAAATATTAATCAGCCATAAGGCAAAAGTAGCAGTAATGACAGCGGAAACATTAACTGAATAAAGGCTAAAAAAATGCAAAGCTGAAAACTCTCGAACTCCCAAATCGCTAAGAAAATTTATTGGTGGAATTATCGTTTTGAATAATAAGACCAAACACGAAACAGCCCACAAATCTATTATTGGAATATTAATTTCAAACACTCGGAGAACAATGACAAATTGTAGCGAAAAAGTCAAATATCGAAGCGTAGCCCAAAAAAACACCGCTTTAAACTCATCCAAATCAAAGGCTGTTAAGGCTTTTATATGGTTTTGAAATTTATGAAGGAACGAGAATCGTCTTAGAATATCTGTTAATTTATCTCGTTTAAAAAATACAAATATTCCTAAAAACAAGGTAAATATTAGTCCCCAAAAGATTATTTTATCGGCAAAAGTTAAATCTCTTGACGGAACAATAAAATATGCAAAAGTGCCAAAAAGTATTGAAATATAGAACTGGATTCCATTTCCCAGTAAAATTGAGCCAATTCCTTCAGAACGATTTTTACTTTTCAGCTTCATAATTCTTCCTGCAAAATCACCCATGTATGCTGGCGTAATAAATCCCAAAGATAAACCAACCAAAACCGATTGGTATGCGTCGATAAAAGTAATATACTCAATTTTTCGAGCTAATATTTGCCATTTTTTTGCCTCAAAACCCCAATTGAAAAAAATTAATAACACGACCGTAATCATGCTGAGAGCATTCTCCCGAATAGATATGCTTCGAAGGTCACTAATTAATTCTCGAATGCTTTGGTCTTTTCCTTGAAGCGTTTTAAAAAGCACCGTTAATATCACGACAAAAACAATCCATTTAAACCCCAAAAATAGTTTTTCGGATAAAATACTTGTTTTGGGTTTCGTTTCGTGGGTATCTTGCATTATGTCTGAAATAAAAGAAAAAATAATATTGGGAGTTGACCCAGGAACTCGTTTCATGGGTTACGGAGTGATTTTGGCACAGGGCGATAAAATGAAAGTTTTGCAGTATGGGGTTATCAATGTCAGCAAATATACCACACAAGGTATGAAATTAAAGAAGATTTACGAACGAATTATTGGTATCATCGAAGAATTTCTGCCTGATGAAATGGCAATTGAAGCACCATTTTTTGGTGTAAATGTGCAGTCAATGCTGAAATTGGGAAGAGCTCAAGGCGTAGTAATGGCGGCGGCATTATCTCGTGAAATTCCTATTGTTGAATATTCTCCTAAAACCGTAAAACAGTCGGTTACAGGTAACGGAAATGCCTCAAAAGAACAAGTTGCTTTGATGTTAGACCAATTATTAAAGATGAAATTGGACGCAAAAATGTTTGATGCTACCGATGCGTTAGGTATTGCAGTATGTCATCATTTTCACGGAACAAGTATTATGGCAACGATGAAAGGTACAAAAAAAGGTTGGGGGGCTTTTGTAAATGAAAACCCAGAGCGAATAAAATAATGGTAATTTGGTAGATGAAAAGTTTTGAACCATGATTTTCATCCAATAATTATTTTCCATTGTAAAATTGTAGATAGTTGATGAATGATTCATAATTTTCTAATTAAATTCTAAATTTAATCACAACACAAAATTCAGAATGAACGTAAAAAATACTATCTACAAATTTTTAATTTTATCGACCACTGCTTGCTGTTTACTGATAACGGCTCGCTGTAATGCTCAATTATCTAATAAACAAGGCCTTAGCTCCATTGGCATTCGTCCATCGGGAACATTATTTACGTTTGGTTTACCGCAACCTTCTACTATTCCGACTGGTTTTCAGCAGGGTGCATTTAGTTACGTTCCATTTCCATTTACGGCTTTTCCGATAAATTCGAGTATTAATCGTGAAGGTAAAACGGAATTATCAGGACTTATTGGTTCATTTGATTTAGGTTTAAACATTGCTAAATTATTGAAAAACGACCGAATCTTCAAGGGAGAAGTTGGCATTTATTACGCCTGCGTTCCGCATAGTTATTCGGTAGGAAACGATTATCAATTTTATTTAAACAATAAAACGGCGAGTATTTGGCAAAATACCTTGAGTTATTCGGGACTTTCAGCAAGCATTACATACACCTCAAAATCACGGGGCAGAAGGCTTTGGGGCGAAGTTCGAAATTATGCTCAATTTGGAATGAGAACCATGAATTTTCTCAATAAATCGGCTGACAATCAAGAAAACTGGGTATTTAATGGACGTGGCTTTAAGGTTGAGAGTGAAATTGTCAATCGCAAATCGATGTTAGTTTTTCTCGAAATCGGTAAAACTTTTTGGCAACGAGCCGACGATATGCGGTCGTTCGATATGGGAATTCGGGTTGGCATTCCCACGAGCGGTTTTGTGTCAAATACAATCACAGGTTTCAACAATAATCAAGCGACAGGAGCTAATAATTTCCTTGAAAATGGTGCCTACATTGGCTTCCAAATGTCCTATAATTTACCGCTTGTTCAACTCCAAAAACCGGCCAATTTCAAGCTAAAAGCAGCGAAAATTTTCTGCGAAATGGAGCGAAAAGTGACCATCAAACATACCTACAAAGTAACGGTTAATGAATTGAAGATCGAACTTTATGACCACGAAAATGAAGATGGTGATATTGTTTCGGTTTGTTTTAACGGACAGTATTTAATTGAAAAGCATTTGCTTACCAACAAACCCCAAATATTAACAATCAAGTTTTTACCAAATAAACAAAACGTTCTGACCGTTTTTGCCAACAACACAGGAAAAGTAGGTGCCAATACCTCCGCTATTCGTTTTACCTTGAATGGGAAAAAAGAAGAAATCATTTTGTACGCTGATAAAAAAGAGTCGGAAGGCGTAGAATTCATTTATTAATGAATCTCTGTTTTTGTGATAAACTTCAGTTAATAAACAGTATTATTGTAAGAAATACATTAGAAAGTTTATCCATAAACCCATCTCAAATTATCTATGAAATCATTCTTTGCAACTATTTCCCTTCTTTGCTCACTGTTTCCAGCCTCGCAAGCCCAAGTTTTACCAAGCACCAAACAAATACAGTGGCAACAAATGGAAACCACATTATTCGCTCATTTTACGGTAAATACCTATACTGACAAAGAATGGGGCGAAGGCACGGAATCACCAACGATTTTCAATCCTGCCAATTTAGACGCTCGTCAATGGGCAAAAGCAGCGAAAGAAGGTGGTTTTAAAATGATTATTTTGACGGCAAAACACCACGACGGATTTTGTTTGTGGCCCAGTAAATACACTAATCATTCCGTGAAAAGTAGTCCTTGGAAAGACGGAAAAGGCGACGTAGTAAAGGAAGTTTCGGATGCTTGTCGTGAAGCAGGCATCAAATTTGGCGTATATTTATCACCGTGGGACAGACATGAACCGACTTATGGAACAGACAAATACAACGATTACTATAAAAGTCAATTACGGGAATTATTGACCAATTACGGTGAAATTTCCGAAGTTTGGTTTGATGGAGCAAAGGGCGAAAATGCTAAAGACATGAAGTATGATTTTCAGGGTTATTGGAATATTGTCCGTCAATTACAACCAAACGCTGTTTTATTCTCGGATATTGGGCCAGATGTTCGTTGGGTTGGCAATGAAAAAGGCTTTGCGGGAGAAACCTGTTGGTCAACCATCACTACAGACAATATGGCGATTGGCAAAGATGATTCAAAATACTTAAATGTTGGGGATGCCAACGGTAAATATTGGATTACACCCGAGTGTGATGTTTCTATCAGAAAAGGCTGGTTTTATCACGAATCTGAAAATAATACGGTTAGAACTCCGCAAAACTTAGTGGATTTATATTACAAATCGGTGGGCAGAAATGGCCTATTATTGTTAAATATTCCTCCTAACAAAAGTGGGCTTTTTGACGAAACAGATATTGCTTCAATTAAAGAGTTTAGAAGTATTTTAAATGAGACATTTGCCAATAATTTAGCTAAAGGAAAAGCTCCTTCCATGCTGACTGACAATAAATTAAATACCAGTATCACGCTTCAGCCAAATCAAATTTGGGAATTAAACTTCAAACAATCAGTCCAATTTGATAGAGTTTCTTTGCAGGAAAATATTGCGAAAGGACAAATAATTGAGTCTTTAACTATTCAATATTGGGACGGTGGAAGTTGGCAAAATCTATGTAATGCCACCACAGTTGGTTACAAAAAATTGTTAAAAACCAATCTTGTAGAAACCAATAAAGTCAGAATGAAAATCCATAAAGCTAAAGGAACCGTTAATTTGGCAGAAATTGGATTTTATAAAGCATCGGATAGAGAATAGAATTTAGAGAACAGATTATATTTCAAAAGGATAAGGATTTACATTATTCTCAATCATTTATAATCTGTTCTCCCAATGCTACCGCTAATTTATTTGTAAAAAGGCGTCCTCAACCGACTTCACTGGTAATTGACACGTTTTATTGTAACACACAAAAATCAAGGTTTCATCGGCTTTTGCAATACGATTTTCCAATAAAGGTAATTTACTTTGCGTACTTGTTCCAGATATAACTTTATTGGGATGAAATCTTAAATCTATTTCTTTTCTAAACCGTTCTGCATCATTACCGACAATCGCAAACTCTACCGTCGGTGAAATCATTTGCGTAGCTAAACACGCCCAATTTGTCAAATAATCAACATTTTTAAGCAAAAGGTCTTTCATTTTAGCAAGCATCAATTTTGATAAATCTTTAAAATCTTCTCTGTCCAACAACAAACCTAAAGTATAAAGATTCCGAGCCATCATCGAATTTGAACATGGAATTACATTATCAAAAATCTCTTTTTTACGAGCAATTAATGCTTCCGCATCTTTGTCGGTAAAGTAAAATAATTGGTCTTCTTCATCCCAAAAATTCTGACAAACGTAAAGCGTTAATTTCTCGGCAAAATGCAACCAAATTTCTTCAAAAGTAGCTTGATACAAACTTATGTAAGCATCAATTATAGCCGCATAATCTTCTAAAAAGCCTTTAATTTTAGTTTCCCCATTTTTATAACTGTGCGACAAAACGTTGTCTTTTAAGAATTTATCCTTGATAAAATGAGCATTCTGTAAAGCCAATTCTAAAAATTCTGCTTCGCCAAAAGCACGGTAGGCATCTACCAAACCTTTAAGCATCAATCCATTCCAAGAACAAAGAATTTTATCGTCTAATCCTGGGCGAATTCTTTTATTTCTTTCTTGATTTAATTGTTGGATTTGTCTCTTGTATTTCGTGTTTAAAGTCGTGTCATTTTTCCAAAGGATATTTACGCCGTGTTCCCAATTTCCGTATTCAGTCACTTGATAATCTTTACAAAATGCGTCTGATTCTGCCCCTAAAATTTCGTCAATTTCAGCTTTGTACCAAACGTAATATTTTCCCTCCACTCCTTCTGAATCAGCATCTAAAGCGGAATAAAAGCCCCCTTCAGGACTCGTCATTTCTCTTTTTAGCCAGCCAATTGTCTCGTAAACGGTTTCTCTATAAAGTTCTTCACCCGTCAACGTATAAGCTTCGGCGTAAAGGCTTACCAATTGCCCATTATCATAGAGCATTTTCTCAAAGTGCGGACAAAACCACTCACTATCAACCGAATAACGGGCAAACCCTCCACCTAATTGGTCGTAAATTCCACCAATAGCAATTTTATCAAGTGTAAATTTTAAGTGATTGATAGCTTGAGGAGAAGTTTTAGCGTATCTTAATAAAAACATCCAAATAGAAGGCATCGGGAATTTGGGACTTCTTTGAAAACCACCCCATTCTTCATCAAAAGTATTGGACAGTTTTTTGTACATCATGTCCAAATCAGCTTGCACAAAATCCTGATTTTCAAAGATTAAACCGTATTTATCCGATTCTCTAAAAAGCATATTTTCGGTAAAACCCTCCGCTGATTTTTGGAGTTCTTCTTGATTATTAGTAAAACCATTATTGACGGCTTCCAATAATTTTATCCAGTTTTGTTTCGGGAAATACGTGCCACCGTAAAAAGGTTTTCCGTCGGGCATCAAAAAAACATTCAAAGGCCAACCACCTTGTACGCCCATCGCCTGCACAGCATCCATATAAATTGCGTCAATATCAGGACGTTCTTCACGGTCAATTTTAATACTGATAAAATGCCGATTCATCACTTCCGCAACGTCCTCTTTTTCAAAACTCTCATGCTCCATTACGTGGCACCAATGACAAGCTGAATAGCCAATACTGACCAAAATAGGCTTATTTTCAGTCTTGGCTTTTG
Source organism: Bacteroidota bacterium (assembly GCA_040387735.1). Taxonomy (GTDB): domain Bacteria; phylum Bacteroidota; class Bacteroidia; order Cytophagales; family Spirosomataceae; genus Arcicella. The sequence continues at coordinate 54,697 of JAZKDE010000018.1, read as the reverse complement.
CTAACGCTTCCTCTCCCCAAGGAAACCAATCCACAGGATTTTGAGCGTGTTGTAATAAATACGGAGAAGTTTCTTTTTGTAAACGATTCATAAAATTGAGTAAGTGTAAAAACCATACTATTGGCTTAAATACACATTTTTGAGCTGATTTTTAACTTATTAAGAATAGCAAATATACTGATAAATTGGAATGTTTATAAATGAAGCCTCTCAAACCAAAATCTTCCCCAAAACATAAATTTTTGCCATCAGTTTCAAAATTCTTACCCATGAATATTTGCTTGACACCAAAATAGCGGGCTTAATCAATGAAGTCCATTACAAAAAGCGGATGCTATTAAAGGCTTCAGAAATAGCATTTTTAATTAGAATAGGGATTCAAAATCATTTCACACGATATTTGACAAGGATTTCACTATTTTTAGGCTCAAATTAGTAAACGTAATCTTATTCCTTTTTTATATCAAAATATGTTCATAAAAAAACAAAAATCAGCTTACCAAAAAATCAACTTGCAATCACGAGTATTTTTCAGGAACTATCCTGCAATTCCGTACCTCTTAAAATGGTTATTTATTAGTTCCATTATTGGCATTTGCGTGGGTTCTGCATCGGCGGGATTTCTACAATCGTTGGATTGGGTTACCAATTATCGTGAAAGTCATTTGTGGCTGATTATTTTGTTACCAATTGGTGGATTTACGATTGGACTTTTATATTATTATTACGGCGAAGACGTAGAGGCGGGAAATAATTTACTGATTGATACTATTCATAATCCTCAAGCAATTATCCCCTTCCGAATGGCTCCTTTTGTGTACATCGGCACCATAGTAACGCATTTGTTGGGTGGTTCGGCAGGACGAGAGGGAACTGCTTTGCAAATGGCGGGTTCGATTGCCGACCAATTCAGCGAACCTTTAAAACTTAAGAATGAAGAACGAAAAATATTAATCATTGCAGCCATTGCGGCGGGTTTTGGCTCTGTTTTCGGAACACCATTGGCAGGAGCTATTTTTGGAATGGAAGTCTTTTTGATGGGTCGATTAAAATATAATGCTCTGTTTCCAGCCGTTACTTCAGCCATTATTGCCGATTTAGTAACTAAACTTTGGCATACCCAACACACGCATTATCACATTAATTTTATTCCAGAAATATCGGCTGTCAATATTATTTACGCCATTTTCGCAGGAATTATCTTTGGATTATGTGCCGCTACCTTCAGTAAGACAATACATTTGGTAAGCACAATTTTTAAATCAAAAATAGCATTTCCTCCTTTGCGTCCGTTCGTTGGCGGTGTGATTGTCGCTCTCGCAGTTTGGGCAATTGGCACAACAAAATACATTGGTTTGGGCATTCCTACCATTGTTTTATCCTTTGAACAACTATTACCTACTTACGATTTTTCCCTAAAAATGGCTTTCACCATTCTTACTTTAGCAGCCAGTTTTAAGGGGGGAGAAGTAACGCCATTATTTTTTATTGGAGCAGCTTTAGGCAATGCATTATCGTACTTTATCCCCTTACCAATTGACCTTTTAGCAGGCATGGGTTTTGTGGCAGTTTTTGCTGGAGCTACCAATACTCCTTTGGCTTGTAGTATTATGGCAATGGAATTATTTGGTAGCGGCTGTGGAGTTTACGTAGCCATTGCTTGCGTTGTATCTTACTTATTATCAGGACATAACAGTATTTATGGCAAGCAAATGGTTGGTGAATCCAAACACAGTAGGTTCGCCAACTATCATGGAAAACGATTGAATGAACTTTAAAAATTATCTTTTGAATAAACGATTAAATACCTTTTTTCTGGTTTTTCATCGCTTTTAGATACTTAATAATCTCCGAAATATCAGCATCTGTCAGCGTAAGTTTAGGCATTTTTACGCTATGACGATACGCCGATGGATTCTTGATAAAAGCGTGTAAATCTTCGGTTTTCCAATATTCTGTGATATTTTTCGGAAAATTCAATTCAGGTCCCATTTCACCACCAACTCCATTAATTGCGTGGCAAGTCTGGCAATGTTTTTGAAACAACTCATAACCTTTTTTGGCACTTTTATCATTGGGCAAGATGAACGCTAAATTTTCAGTTACTGGTTCAAAATGTAGTTTAACTACATTATACGGCCATTTATAACTACCATCTTTATCCGAAACATCTTGATAAACTATATAAAAAGGAGCGGCTTTCATTTCGTGTCCATCTTTAATAATTTTCTCCCATTCGCTACCTTTTGGTGCGTCCACGTCACTGATTGCCAAAAATGCTTTAGCATCAATGAGTTTTTTCAAAGGCATTTCTGGTTTATAACCGTCTTCACACTCAAATATCATATTATAATCTTCGACTTTCAAGGATTTTAAGCCCGAATATTTCAACAAAATATCGTTTAAAAAAATAGCATTGTATCTTTTTAATTTATGATAAACGGGGTCATGCTTTACCGTTATTATCTCGGATATTCCAAGTGATTTTTTATTTCTTAAAGACAATAAATCAATGCTTAACGAATCTTTAAAAGTTGCATTCTCAATATGATTAACTTGCTTTTTTTCGGGCGAATGTGAACATGACCACATTATTAAGGCAAAAATACCAACGACGTATTTCATAAATTTACCATAAAAAGCGATGTTTATTCGATTAATTTGAGCCTTTAAAGATAGCATAAAGTTTAGGATTTATTTTTCACACAAATGTAGTGAATTAGTCGCTCCCGAACCTGACAAAAAACAGGGATAATTCTTCAATTTATTTGACACCATAGTATTTTCATGATTGTTGTCAGATTTTGATTTTTATACAATTCCCTCGGAAAAAAAATTCATTTTTATAGTTATCTTTCGTTCAATGGACTTCAAAACGAAAATACTATGAACTTTTTTCAGAAAAAAATGAGCTGGTCAAATGCCGAATTTATCGTATTGAAACTGTGTATTGGTTCAGCGTACATCATCATTGGCACGTATTTCCACAATTTTTTTGTCAACTTATATGTACCACTTTTTATCCTATTCGGTATCACCGTTATTTGGTCGCTTTATTTATGGTTAAGTAAAATGAATGCGAAAAAGTAATTGTTTAGCGGAATAAAACTAAGTTTTTTATTAATTAAAGACCGATTAGTTGTTTGAAATCCCCAATAAATTTATCTTTCCTAATCTTTAGCCGTACCTTTGTAGCAAATTATTATATAAGGTTATGACTTTCAGCGAATTAAATCTCAACAAACAACTAATTAATGCCCTCGAAGATTTGGGGCTAACTTCTCCAACAGCTATTCAAGAAAAAGTATTTTCAGTAGTGATGTCGGGCAAAGATGTTTGTGGAATAGCCCAAACGGGTACAGGTAAAACGTACGCCTATTTATTGCCATGTCTCAGACAATTTCAATTTTCTAAGGAAAAAAATCCCCAATTTCTGATTATTGTTCCCACTCGTGAATTAGTAATTCAAGTGGTTGAAGAAGTTCAAAAATTGGCTAAATACCTCAGTTTGACCGTTATTGGCGTTTACGGCGGAGTAAATTTAAGACCTCAAGCAGCCGAAGTTGCTCAGGGTTGTGATATGTTGGTGGGAACTCCAGGACGAATTGTTGATTTATTGGCAACGGGTGTTTTCAAGCCTAAAGGCATTAAAAAATTAGTGATTGATGAGTTTGACGAAATGTTGAATCTTGGATTTAGAGCTCAACTCAAAAACATTTTTGACCGATTACCAGAGAAACGTCAGAACTTGATGTTTTCGGCAACCTTAAATCACGAAGTTGAGTTATTGGTAAATGCTTACTTCAATGACTTAGTCAGAATTGAAGCCACTCCGATTGGAACTCCTTTAGAAAATATTTCACAATCGTATTATCCAGTTCCCAATTTCTTTACCAAAATCAACTTTCTAAAACTTTTGTTTACCGAAAACGAAGACATGAGTAAAGTCTTAGTTTTTGTATCGACAAAACATTTAGCTGACCTTGTTTTTGAGCAATTGGAAGAAGAATTTGGGGATAATATCAGTGTAATTCACTCAAATAAAGCTCAAAATCACCGTTTTGCTTCTGTAATTGATTTTCAATCAGGCAAATGTAGAATTTTAGTTGCTACGGATATTCTGGCCCGAGGTTTAGACGTTGCAGAAGTAACGCACGTAATCAACTTTGATTTACCAAATGCTCCCGAAAATTACATTCATAGAATTGGTAGAACGGGTAGAATTGAGAAAAAAGGAATCGCTATTTCTTTCGTAATTGAACGAGAAATGGAATATTTGACCGAAATCGAAAATTTGATGAATTATGCCATTCCTGCCTTGGCTTTACCAGAAAATTTAGAAATCTCTGATAAGACATTATTGGATGAAATCCCCAAAATTTATACCAAAGCAACCGAAGTAAAAGCTCCAACCAGAGAAGGTGCTGGGCCTGCTTTCCACGAAAAATCAGAGAAAAATAGCAAAGTAAACGTGAGAAGAAATCATGCCGATGAGATGAAGAAAAAGTACGGCCGTTCTTACGAAAAACGTAATAAAAATTAATGATAGTTATAAAAAGTGGTTTATATTGGCGAAAATCGCTCTCACCAATATAAACCACTATTTATTGAGTTTTTAGTCGATTACAATCTTTTTAATTGTTGTTTTATCTCCCTCCACATAATGTAGAAAATACGTTCCTGCCGTTAATTTCAAATCTAACAATTGCTTTCTACTTGTTCCATTAAAGGTTTGATAAAAAACTTCTCTTCCCAAAAAATCGTAAACCTTTAAGTTTCCAGTCAAATAATTATCGCCAAAATACTCAAACGCAAAAGCTCCTTTATTCGGATTTGGATACACCAAATAGTTATTTTGTAATTCAGGCAGCGTGAATTTACACAGGAAAGTTTGCTTACCTTGCAGTTGTATTTTTTGTGACCAACCACCATAACTAACGGTTAATTCCGATATTTCATTATCATTAGCGTATTCGTTAATGGCTGCAATCAGAATCTCATTCCCTTTAATTACACCCCGCCAAACAGGATCACGGTCTTGAAAATGCTCGTAGGCTGATTTCGGGATAATTAGGCGATAGTTGCCCGTAAAAAAATCTTTAAACTGGGATAATCGGTATAAAGAACTGATGTAAACTTCATAAGATGAATAATTCAACGTATCGGGCGTAATTGGACCTTCCCAAAGCCAGATACCTTTTGCACCCGCAAAAAATGGCATAATTGCCTGAGCCTCTATTAAATAATTTTTAACATTTACATTATAACCATAGTTAGAATTCGCCTGACATTTATTGTAACTCAGCCATTCAAAAAGCATAATTTCCTTATCACTCCTCGCCACATTCGCTTCAATTTGGAATAATTGATAGGCAATATTTGGGTATTCTTTCAATAAACTATACTCGTAACAAAAATACGCCGACGGTGCTAAAAAGGTATTTTGTTGATAAAACTGTCCTCCTACCTTTTTACTGACCGAATCAACCATGTAATAATTCAAAACCTTATCGGCCGTTTGCCATTCTTGCCAAGTATAATTCAAAGGGAATTCTGAATTTTTAACGGGAGCATCCGAATAAGACGCAAAACGAGTGGCACTTGGTATTTCATTAGCTTTCAAATACTTAATGGGTTCAGCGTAGAGTTTACCCAAGTCAATTTTATATCTTTCGGTAAAATCTACATCCGATAATTTACGGTATTGAGCAGGTAATGTTGTATCCGCTTTCAAAAAACGAATTCCTGCATCAGTTGGAATTTCTCGTTCCACATCAAGCATTAAAATATCCAAATTGGGCATTGCTTTTCCTTGCGTATCACTAAACATATCCGCCATCGCACGTACATCGACACGCCATTTTTCACGGTATTTTTCTAAGTCATTTGCCCAGGGACTTTCAATTTCATACCAAGGTTGTTTGGCAATACTCGCAACTCCTCCCCACAAGATGGCTCGTTTTTTTTGGGGTAAGTTAACATCAGAAGGGGTAAAGTTCGCTAAATGAGAAAAACCGTGTTTTAACGGTAATTGCAGAGAATCTTTAAAACGAGGTCCATTATAAACAATCTTAAAAGGCAAGGAAAATTCTGGGAATTGTTGCCAATTGATGACCCCATTTTTCGTTGATGGCGTATATTTAAATGTATTCTGACATTCAGATTGCCCCCAAACAAAATTGGTTATCATTAAAAATAAAAGAATAAAAGCCCTTTTTATCACGTTTACAAGATAAATGTTAAACATTCATCAATTAAAATTTTTAAATTTGTATTTAGGTTTTTGGTATTAGCTAAGTAAAAGACCATTTTAAATTTCGCTATGCTTGGACATTATCATCCAATTATACAAAACCCATAAATAAACTCAACAAAGATATGACACGCTCGCAATTACTATTCGCTTTCTTTTTAGCATTTACGATTTTTTCTTGTTCAAAAGACCAATCGCAAGACCCTGCCGTTACAAAATCTGAGGCAATTAAATCAACCGAATGGGTGGTTGACGGTTTTACTACTGCAGATAATACGCCAATTGACCCAGCTTTATTTTCGGGCGATGCCAAATTTATTAATCAGTTAACTTATATTTTTGATAACACAGGAACAGTTCGTTCTTATGACAAAATTTCAAAACAAGCACAAGCTTACGGAACTTGGGGACTTACTGAAAGTGACACGAAATTAGACATAAATATTCAAGGTTTTAAAGGAACTTTTGGCGTAATTGAATTGTCGAAACAAAAAATGATTTTACGCAACAACATTAAATACAACAATGTTGACGTTCCTGTCAATATGGTTTTCATTCCCTTGAAATAGTTTTCATTAAAATTACAAGCGTTCAACTTTTAAGGATAAATACCTTACCATTATGCACAAACATTTATCACTGGTATTAGAGCCAGAAATTGCTTTCGACGAGCAAAATTTCAAATTACATCTTCACAAACTGCTTGGTTTTCCAGCAGATGCACCATCTTTCATTCGTCCGCTTAAACGTTCTATTGATGCTCGGGGGCGACAAGTGAAAGTCAATGTTGAAGCGGAGGTTTTTGTAGATGAAACACCAACGCCCATAATTTCTTTTAAAAAGGAATATGCCGATGTTTCTAAAGCTCAACAAGCGGTCATTGTTGGAGCGGGACCAGCGGGATTATTTGCCGCACTACGCCTGATTGAATTGGGGGTTAAGCCGATTCTGATTGAAAGGGGAAAAGACGTAAGAGCCAGAAGACGAGATTTAGCGGCTATTAACAAAGACCATATCGTTAATCCAGAGTCAAATTATTGTTTTGGCGAAGGTGGTGCAGGAACGTATTCCGACGGGAAACTATATACTCGAAGCAAAAAACGGGGAGATATTAGAAGAGTTCAGGAAATTTTTGTGGCTCATGGAGCAACCGAAGAAATTTTGGTAGATGCTCATCCACACATTGGCACCAACAAATTACCTCAATTAGTAGCCGAACTGCGGGAAAGCATTCTAAATGCCGGCGGAGAAGTTCATTTTAATACGAAAGTTGTTGATTTTATTATTCAAAATAAATCCATCAAAGGTGTTATTTTAGAAAATGGAAACGAAATTTCGGGTTTAGGTGTCATATTAGCAACGGGACACTCAGCAAGGGATATTTTTGAGTTATGCCAAAAACGAGATGTCCTAATTGAAGCAAAACCCTATGCCATGGGCGTGCGGATTGAGCATCAGCAAAGTTTAATTGATGCCTTACAATATCACCGTCCAGAAAGAGGAAAATATTTACCCGCAGCGTCGTACAGTTTGGTGGGTCAAACTTATTTTAAGGGAATTCAGCGAGGTGTTTTTTCATTTTGTATGTGTCCAGGAGGTTTTATTGTTCCCTCCGCAACTGCACCGGGTGAGTTAGTAGTCAACGGAATGTCACCATCTCGTCGGGACTCAAAATTTGCCAATTCTGGAATGGTCGTTGCCATCAATGACGTTGATTTACAGCCATATAAGCAATTTGGGGCGTTAGCAGGGTTACAATTACAAAAAGACGTTGAACAAAAAGCTTGTAAAATAGCGGGAGGAGGCCAAACGGCTCCCGCTCAATTAGTTGGCGATTTTATTCAGAATAAAGTCTCCCAATCATTGTTAGAAACCTCGTATCAGCCAGGCCTAATTTCGTTGGATATGACGGAAGTTCTTCCAGATTTCTTAGCAAAACCCTTACAAGAAGGCTTGAAACAATTTGGACAAAAAATGCGTAATTATACGTCTAATCAAGCCCAAATAATTGGTATTGAAAGCAGAACGTCATCACCCGTGAGAATACCAAGAGATAAAGAAACCTTGGAACACCTTGAGATAAAAAGGCTTTTTCCATGCGGAGAAGGTGCTGGTTACGCAGGGGGAATTATGTCAGCAGCAATGGACGGCGAAAGATGTGCAGAAAAATTAGTGGAATATTATAAATGAGATCGTGAGTATAAAGTTGTGGGAATGAACCTTATCCCCATTACTTTATAGCTGCTATCTATGAAACGCATGACCGATTTTACCACTTTTATCGAAAAACTTAAAAATAGACTTCAAGAACCATTACCGGGGAGAATTGCCCACGATAAAATGGCCTCAGAATCACGTTTGAGATTTAAAATGCCTTCGCCGAATGAGCGGACACGAGAAAGTGCGATTTTAATTTTATTTTATCCTTCCGAAAACCAAATATTTATGCCCTTAATCCTTCGTCCAGAATACGATGGTGTTCACGGAGGGCAAATGGCTTTTCCCGGTGGAAGAGCTGAAAAAGAAGACGAAAATCTCATCAGAACTGCCATGCGAGAAGCTCAGGAAGAGATTGGAGTGCGTTTGACCGATGTGAAAATATTGGGTGAATTAACAAAATTATACATTCCACCTTCTAATTTTTATGTGCAACCAGTGGTGGGTTATATCAATCACAAGCCAGATTTTTACCCCGACCCTCGGGAAGTCGACAAAGTGATTGAAGTCCCTTTAAGAGAGATTATAAACCCCGAAATTGTGAGTCGCAAAATATTGAACGTTCGAGGCGTTGAAGTTGACGCTCCTTTTTATAGTATTCAAGAACATACCGTTTGGGGAGCAACGGCCATGATGATTTCCGAATTATTAACCGTCCTTGAAAGTTAAAATTACGACCATTTAATAAATTAGCTTAAATACATTACGAGTTCCTCGCCCAACTTGCTAAATTTGAAAGCCAACCAAGTGTTGTAGCTGTGTAGAAGTTTTACACACAATTTACGCTTCCTAATTCGCAAAGAAATTTAAACCTTACAATGCACAAAACTAACACAATACTAAATAGTCTTTCCATTTTTGCAATTTTCATTATAATTGCCTTATTCTATTTTGCTTGTTACCAATACACTTACAACTTTTTCTACCAAGATGATTTTCACCTTTTGAGATTTGTTACTATTTTTCAAGATGAATCAGTTGGTTTTTACGATAAGATAAAAACGCTTTACGATCAACATAACGAACACCGGATTATTATTCCGAGACTTTTTGTACTGTTTGATTACTATTTACAGGGACACTTAGATTGGCAAGTTTTAAATACCGTAGCCGCACTTTATTATTTGGGTATTTTTACCCTTTTTGCTTTAGTTATCCGAAAAATAAAGCTCCAAATCTGGTACATTCTTCCTATTGCACTATTAATTTTCCAACCCGCTGCTTACGAGAATTTTTATTGGACAATTTCAATATTACAGCAAGTTGGAAATTTATTTTGGGCGATGTTTTTATTTTATAGTTTAGTTTATTTCGCCCCCAAATACTTCTGGATTTCGATTATCTCAATCATTATTTTGACCTTTACGCACGGCAACGGTTTATTTGCTTTTGGCGTAGGTGGATTAATTCTATTCCTTCAAAAAAGATACAAAGAATTATTTATTTGGATTGCCATAATGATAGCGGTCACAGCCTTTTATTTCTGGGGATATTACACTGCTCAAAACTCCAATATTGCTGGTAGCTTGAGCAATCCACTAAGACTAATTGGTTGTTTTGGTGGCTTTTGGGGGAATTTTATTAAAGATTTTTTCAAGACAAATGACAAAATTATGATTGCTATTGGGGGAGGATTAATCATTTTCTCATCGCTTTTAAGTATCAATATCAAGGTCATTTTTACATACTTTTTTCCCAATAAAAAATCAGCAATAAACCTTCAAAAAGGTGATGAAAGCTATTTCTTATTAGCCATTTTTATATTTTTATCCATCACGGCTGGCTTAGTGGCATTAAGTCGTTCTTGGAGTTCTATCGAAGCTGGTTTTCAAAATAGATATTTGCATAATTCTGTGATTGCCCTTGTGTTACTGTATGTCTCTGTACTGAATTTAAAATTATCTGTAAATTTTGAAAAATCATTCGGAATCGTCTTTTTATTCTTCGGACTATTTTTCAATGCCTTCTCGTGGTACACCAAATATGAAACCTTAGTTTTTCAGAAAAATTCCCAAGAATCAGACTCCGTCAATTACCAAATCAACGGCATTTCAATAGTGAATGACAAATCGTTTAATCAAAATATCAGAACGTATTTAAAGCAATCATTTGATGAAGGAATTAGTGTCTTTCCAGCCAGTCCATTAACCAATGTGGTTAAAAATCTTAAGCAATTTCAAGCCAAACAAACAACTGGTTATTCAATAGACATTAAAAAAGATTCGTCATTAACTTTTAATATATCCAATTCAAATTATCGAGCTATTTATTATTTCACCAACGTTTCCTTGCCATTTACTGGCGATATTTATCTGGTTTTCAAATCTGCCCAAAATACATTTATTTCTCCAACCACACACCGTAGAAATAGCAAAATATCCTTTTTAAAAACCGCCAATTTCTTTACAGACGGATTTTATACTTCCGTAATGACCGATGCCATGCCGTCCAACGAATACTCAGTAGGAATTTTACAAAACGTCAATCACCAATTCGTTTATATTCCAACCAAATATAAAATTCAAAATTAATAAGAAAATCATTTTTTGTAAGAATGGATTTCCTAACTAATTGAGGGACAAATCTGGTAGGTTTTAAATCCGACGTAGTTTTCAGTATTCAATATTTGAAAACAGGATTGGCTCATTTTCAAAATCAGTAGGTTTCGGTTTTCCAACTTTTTTCCTTCGTATTTTTTGCGTAAATTAGGGTTCATTTATTAGTTATTTGTGACCGTTGAGCGGAAATATCCAAAAATCATTCGTGAATTGTGCCAAATAATTTTCATGTTTATGTCTCCATTTTTTGACATTAATTTTGAAATATAATCGTAAATCACTCGCCGTTCGACCTGTACAAATAACTAATCACTTAATAATAGAAGGAATATAATTGTCAATGGAAAACGAAAACCTGCCAGAAAATTTAGAAGAAAACGTTGTTAACCCACCCCAAGGAGATGCTCTACAAGAACAAGTTGCCGTTGCAGGATTATACGAAAACTGGTTCTTAGAATATGCCTCTTACGTAATACTTGAACGTGCCGTACCCGCAGTTGAAGATGGTTTAAAACCCGTTCAACGCCGTATTCTCCATGCCCTAAAAGAGATGGATGACGGTCGTTTTAACAAAGTTGCCAACGTAATTGGACAAACGATGCAATACCATCCGCACGGTGATGCCTCGATTAATGATGCCATGGTAAATTTGGGCCAGAAAGATTTAGTGTTTGACTGTCAAGGAAACTGGGGTGATTATCGCACGGGTGATGGAGCAGCTGCAGCTCGTTATATTGAAGTTCGTTTATCAAAATTTGCGATTGATGTAATTTTTAATCCACAAACAACCGAGTGGCAACTTTCCTATGATGGTCGTAAGAAAGAACCCGTTTCGCTTCCCGTTAAATTTCCGCTTTTACTCGCTCATGGGGTGGAAGGGATTGCCGTTGGACTTTCAACGAAAATAATGCCTCACAATTTTATTGAATTGATTGAGGCTTCCATCAATATTCTTAAAAACAAGCCCTTTGAAATTTATCCTGATTTTCTAACAGGAGGTTACGTTGATGTCTCTAATTATCAAGATGGTCATCGTGGGGGCAAAATTCGGGTTCGGGCGAAAATTGAAGAATTCGATAAAAAAACCTTATTAATAAAAGATATTCCATTTTCCACAACGACTACCAATTTAATTGAATCTATCATCAAAGCGAACGATGCGGGAAAAATTAAAATTAAAAAAGTAATCGACAATACCGCAAAAGATGTTGAAATACAAGTACAATTAGCTCCTGGGGTTTCGCCTGATGTCACGATTGATGCTTTGTACGCTTTTACGGATTGTGAGATTTCAATTTCTCCAAATGCTTGCGTAATTATTGCGGATAAACCTCATTTTGTGGGTGTTTCTGAAATACTGAAAACCTGTACTCATCAGACCGTCAGGCTTTTAGAAAGAGAATTAGAGATTAGAAGAGATGAATTAATGGAACGTTTATTGTTCAGTTCACTCGAAAAAATCTTTATCGAAAACCGTATTTATCGGGATATTGAAGAATGCGAGACTTTTGAAGATGTCATCAAAACCGTGGATAAAGGCTTAGAGCCATATAAACCGCAGTTTTATCGTGAAATTGTTGAAGAAGATATTTTAAGATTATTAGAAATCCGTATCAAAAGAATCTCAAAATACGATGCTTTCAAAGCCGATGAATTGATGAAACGTTTGCAGGATGAATTGGCAGAAGTACTTGATAATCTGGCTAATATCATTCGTTATTCGATCGATTATTTCAAAGAAATTTTGAAGAAACACGGAAAAGGTCGTGAACGTAAAACGGAAATAAGAAACTTCAATACCATTTCTGCCGCCATTGTAGCAGCCAATAACCAAAAACTTTACGTGGATAGAGTCGGTGGTTTTATTGGATACGGTTTGAAGAAAGAAGAGTTTGTGATGGACTGTTCGGACATTGACGATGTAATTGTATTTCGCCAAGATGGTAAATGTATGGTTACGAAAATTCAAGAAAAAGTTTTCGTTGGAAAAGACATTATTTACGTTTCAGTTTTCAAGAAAAATGATGATCGAAAAGTTTATAATTTGATTTATTTTGACGCAAAATCAGGTGTTTCTTATGTAAAACGTTTCAAAGTTACCGCAGTAACTCGTGACCGTGAATATGACTTAACGGCGGGAAATCCAAAATCTAAAATTTTGTACTTTACCGCTAATGAAAACGGAGAAGCGGAGACTATCCAAATAAATCTTACCGCTTCGTGTACGGCCCGTGTAAAACAATTTGAGTACGATTTTAAGAGCCTTCTAATCAAAGGACGTGATTCGATGGGAAATGTATTGACAAAATATCCCGTTAGAAAAATTATTCTTAAATCGGCGGGCGTTTCAACTTTAGGTGGCGTTGATATTTATTACGATGAAAACGTTGGACGACTAAATCGTGATGAACACGGTAACTATTTGGGTAATTTTGATGCGAAAGATAATATTTTAGTGATTTATGCAGATGGACAATACGAATTAACCAATTTTGAATTGACCAATCGCTACGAACCGAAAGATATCGTGATGCTC
>JAZKDE010000018.1:0-41123 GCA_040387735.1 Bacteroidota bacterium | reverse complement strand
TCACGGCAATTTATTATGATGGCGGTTCAAAATTGCATTATGTCAAACGATTCAAGATAGAAACCACCACAATTGATAAGAAATTTTTGTTTATTTCGGACGAAAAGGGTTCGAAGCTCAATTTAGCCAGTGTTGATGTTTACCCAAGGGCTGAATTATCTTATAAAAAAGACAATGCCTCTCCTATTGTGAAGGAAGAAATCAATTTAGATGAAATCACTGAAATTAGAGGTTGGAAAGCGATGGGGACAAAATTAACGACTTACAAAGTTCAAACAATAAAGGCTTTAGAACCAAAAATTGTTGAACCCGAGATTAGTGAAATGGTAGATTCTTCATCAGAAAATACCTTAGAGATTGAATTGCCGACAAAATTAATTGCTCCTGAAGAAATAGATTTTCCAGAATTATCCGATTCGGGAACAGGAGAACAATTAGGATTATTTTAAAAATACAATAGTTGAATTTTGAGGTTAGATGTTCGGAAATGTGACAAAAATTATATAAATTGATTTCCAGACAATGAGCATCACAAATCAAAATTTAAACGTAAAAATTGATAAGCACACTGGAAAACACAATCGAAATATCAATTCAACAACCACTTGATTGGAAGTTATACATTAAAAACTTCCTCAAAGGATTCATCGCATTAGGCTTTTTTATGCTAATGGGTGTTTTGTTGGCTAATATTTGGATTGTGTTATCTACTGAAAAAAAGAATTATTACACACTTCATGATATGCCTTCCAATGACGTAGGGCTTGTTTTAGGGACAAGCAAAGCGATTATTGGTGGTAAGGAAAATAAATTTTTCAAATATCGCATGGAAGCAGCCGCCAGATTGTACAAAGAAGGGAAAGTGAAATTCTTGATTTTGAGTGGCAATCATGACTCGGTATTTTATAATGAACCCAACGACATGAAAAAAGCATTAATGTCATTGGGCGTTCCCGAAAATGTAATGACATTAGACTTTGCGGGTTTTCGGACTTACGATTCAATTATTCGATGCAAAGAGGTTTTTAATCAACAAAAATTTACTATCATTTCACAACCAACGCACAATGCTCGTGCTTTATTTTTGGCCAACGAACTCGGAATTGATGCCGTTGCATTCGCCGCCCAAGATGTTCCTGCGGGTTATAAAACTTATCTTCGGGAATATTTAGCCCGACCAAAAGCCATTTTAGATGTTTATTTGCTCGACCGTTCTAAATATTCTACAACTAAAGTAATGAACGTGAACGAAGTAAAAAAATAGCGTAATTATTGCGTCAAAAAATCCTTTCCAAATTCTTGCACAAAATCTTTGATTGGTTTTACCGCACTTTTTACAAAATTACTAATATATTGATTTTCAAACTCTTGAAAAATATTATTAGGTAAATCAACCTTCAAAACCTTCCCTTTTTTCATAATTGCAATTCGGTCTGCAACTAAAAAAGCATCCAAAAGATCGTGCGTAACGAGGACGCAAGCAATGCCTTCTTGGCGAACAATTTCTACAATTTTAGCACGTAAATGTGTGCGATTGATAGAATCTAAATTACTAAAAGGTTCATCCAACAAAAGTACCAGTGGCTCTTCGGCAATGGCACGGGCAATGGCGGTTCGCTGTTTTTCCCCCCCCGATACTTCACGGGGCTTTTTATCCTTTATTTCAGAAATTCCGCACAAGGTCAAAAGTTCTTGTACTCGTTCCCGTCGGTATTCGTGCGTGTATTGAGTGAGCGCAAGGTCAATGTTTTCGGCAATGGAATAATCAGGCTTTAATCGATAATCTTGTGGCACGAGTTTAATATCGGGCAACTCTCGTATTAAGCGATTAAAGTATATGTCAATTTTCTGATTATCAAGACTTAACGAACCCAATTCGGGCGTAATATTTCCCGAAATGATATTTAATAAAGTAGTTTTTCCCGAACCGCTTTCTCCAACAATTGCCAAGATTTCTCCCGATTTAACCTCCAAAGAAATGTCATCAACAACAACCTTTTCTTGATACCTTTTCGTAATATTTTGTAATTTGAGCATTATATTTATTTCTAATCCCTCGCCTTTGTGACATCACAAAGCTATCATCAAATATTTAAACTATGAAAACTCTTTCCGAATTCCTTAATCGAAATGCAAATTGGAAAACTCTTTTGGTATTTCTTGTCATTTATGTAAGCTTTCCAGCGTATTTTCTCAAAAATGCCGAAAGTAAAATCAATGAATTAGCTGGTAAAACATTGGGAGTCATTGATTTAACATTTGGGTTTAATCCTCAAAAAACACTGGATATGGTAAAAAATTACGGTGAAGAGGCACGCCGTTTTTATGCCACGACCGAATTGACAACCGATATTATTTATCCGCTTGTTTACGCATTTTTATTAGGTATTATCTTAACCTTACTTTATCGAAATAAGTTATACAAGCCGTTTGAATCTGTCAATATTCTTCCATTTTTCTGTCAGATTTTCGACTATCTTGAAAATAATTGTATCGTTTATCTATTAAAAAGTTTTCCTGAACAATCTTCTACTATTGCCACTTTTTGCGAGCTTTTCAAACTTTTGAAATGGTTATCATTTGGCTTAATAATAATTTTTATTCTTTACGGATTAATAAGATTATTGCTTGAAAAATTAAAAATCAATCGGATATAGAACAGTATAGAACAATTCGATATTTTCTTCTACTTTTGTAGAAAATCTCAATTCAAAATAACCAATTCTCAAATGCTACTTTTAGGCTTAGATTTAGGAACTTCTTCCATTAAAGCATCGGTTGTAGATGGCTCTACTGGAAAACTAATTGCCTCCGCACAATTTCCTGATACAGAAAACCCGATTTCCACTCCACAAGTTGGATGGGCAGAACAAGACCCCGAAATGTGGTGGAATTGCGTTCAACAGGCCATTCAGCGATGCAATGCCTCAGGAAAATATAATCCCAAGGAAATTCAAGCGGTTGGAATTGCCTACCAAATGCACGGTTTGGTTCTGGTAGATAGAAATTTGAGTGTTTTACGCCCATCTATTATCTGGTGTGATAGTCGTGCCGTAGAACTTGGCAATAAGGCATTTGAAGCAATCGGGAAAGAACGCAGTTTATCGCATTTGTTGAATTCTCCCGGGAATTTTACGGCTTCAAAATTGGCGTGGGTTAAACAAAATGAACCTCGAGTTTACGGTTCAATTTATAAAATCATGTTGCCTGGTGATTTTATTTCTATGAAAATGACAGGAGAAATTACGACCTCGAACTCATCATTATCAGAAGGGATTTTCTGGGATTTTCAAACGAATAGTGTTTCCGAAGATGTGATGAAACATTACGGATTTCCTGCTACAATTCTTCCAGAAATTAGACCTGTATTTTCAAATCACGGTGGTTTAAGTAGTTCAATTGGAGATTTATTAGGTTTAAAAGCGGGTATTCCAGTTACGTATAAAGCTGGTGACCAGCCAAATAATGCCTTGTCGCTCAATGTCTTAGAACCTGGAGAAGTAGCCGCTACCGCAGGAACTTCGGGCGTAATTTATTCAGTTTCTGATCAAGTAAGTTACGACCCAAAATCACGGGTAAATACTTTTGCTCACGTAAATCATCAGATGAATAATGAAAATCGCCTCGGAACCTTACTCTGTATTAACGGAACTGGGATTTTGAATCGTTGGGTACGTGACAATGTTGCCAACGGATTAAGTTACCAAAAGATGAACGAAATGGCTTCTGCAATAACTGAAGGAGCAAATGGCCTAAACATTTTACCCTTTGGAAACGGTGCAGAAAGAGTTTTGGAGAACAAAACGATTGGTTCAACTTTCCACGGAATAAACTTTAATCTTCATACCAACGTTCACATTATCCGTGCAGCACAGGAAGGTATTGCCTTTTCGTTAAAATATGGGATGGACATTATGGCTGAAAATGGAACAAAACCATCCGTAATTCGAGCAGGTAAAGCAAATATGTTTTTAAGCGAAGTTTTCTCACAAACCCTCGTAAACGTTACGGGCGTTGCAGTAGAATTATACGATACCGATGGAGCAAAAGGTGCTGCTCTCGGAGCAGGAATTGGCAATCAATATTTTAGTAATCCCAAAGACGCATTTGTCAATATGGAAAAGTTAGAAATAATCGAACCAAACCTCTCTAAATCAAATACTTACCAAGAAATTTATTCTAACTGGAAAGCTGTTTTAGATAGAAACCTGTAAGTAATTCTTTTAAAAATTGGATTTATAACAAAATAAAGATGCCTCATTATAAATGCTAATTAATTAAGTTATTATCCATTCTTTTGATTTTATGACTATAACTATTTGAGTATCTTTGTAGAAAAACGCTCTACGAGGTACTCAAATGTTAAAAAAACTACCACTTCTCTTACTCTTAGGCATTGCTCAAATGTCATTTAGTCAACGATATTATTCGATCGTTTTTGACAAACTTCCTCAAGATTATCAACTTTATCCTCGAACTGATAAAAATGAAGCCATTGTTCCCATCAACGGACGAATTGAAGTGGCCAACTGGAAATACCTATCGGTTGTTGTTTTTAGGAATAAACAGCGTTATTTGTATCAACGCTCGGAAATAAAATATAATAGCAAAGGTGATATTGGGGCATTTGATTTGACTCCAGTAATCAAATCAGAATTAGCAGAATATGATTTCCAAGTTTATGCCAGTCAAGCAGGTAAGGATTCTGTGTTGATGGTTGAACGAAAAAATATTGTAGCTGGTGATAGCTACCTAATTTATGGACAATCGAATGGGCGTGCGTGGGAAGAAGTTTATGAATACAAGAATGAATATTGTCGAACATTTGGTTTTGGGTCATACCAAAATGGCTATAAATGGGGATTGTCAAACAGTGATTATACGGGAGGTTTTGATGGAGAGCAATTTATTGTTGGCGAATGGGGCATTCAACTGCAAAAAAATATTCTCGAAAACTATGGAATTCCTACTTGTGTAATTAATGCTTCCACTTCTGGGGCAAATATTAAAACATTATCCGACAGAAATACTACTAATCCATCAGACATTGATACTCACTACGGAAGATTACTTTATTTAGCCCAAAACGCAGGAATTAAGGACAATATCAAAGGCTTATTTTATTGGCAGGCAGAAACCGATGCCGTACAAAATCCAAAACTTTGGAAACCTTTATTCGATGTAATGTACAATTATTGGCTGAAAGACCTACCATCGGTAAAAAAAATATATACCTTTCAAATTCCATTGTACGGAGCTGGTGATTATAATGACGACGTTGGCGAGTTGAGAGATTATCTACGTCAATTAGGCAAATTTTACCCAAAAATAACGTCTTACGCACCAATGGGAGCGGAAGGTTGGAATGGCTGGCATTTTGGGCTTGAAGGTTACAAACAAATTGGCAATGAAATAAGTAAAATTGTAGGTTGGGATTTTTATGGGGAAAGGAAAAAATTATTCTCTCCGAATATTAAGAAAATATTTTACTCTACTCAGAACAAAGATGAAATAACCTTGGCCTTTGAAAGTGGCCAACAAATGATTTATCCTAAAGATACAATTTTACCCAATATTAGTGGAACTTCAAGTTTATACAGTTTAAACGATTTTTTCTACATAAATAAAGTCTGGGAACGTATTGCTTCGGGAAGAGCCGATGCCAATAAAATTATCCTAAAAGTAAAAGAACCTCTGCAACAAAATGACAGTACTATAAAATATTTACCTTCCATTTATCCCTACTCAGGAGGTTCATTTATTTTGCACGAAGCACCTTGGAAATATTTAGGTCCATATCTTAAAAATACTGACGGAATGAGGGCTTTTGCCTTTCACCATCTCAAGATTGCTCCTTACAAATCATTTGAAAGCCTTAACCTCACAAATGTTTCCAATACAAAAAAGCAAGTTTCATTGAAATGGAATGAGCTATCGGATATTAAAGGGTACATTTTAGAGCGAGTTTTAGCAAAAGATAGTTCGAGTATCGAATTAGTGGCTGATTTACCTGCTAACCAAACCACTTATTCAGATACTACCATCGCATTAAGTTCAACTTATATTTACAGAATTAAGGCATATACTGATTTGAACGAATCAGTTTTTTCAACGTTACGGATTCAAACTTTAGAAGACCCTTATCTTTTGAATGTTTCTTCACAAATTAACTTTTATAACAATATTACTCTAAGTTGGAAAACGACAACGTTGCCGATAATTCAACCAGAGTTCTATATTATTGAAAGAAGGGCAGATTTAAAAAGTGAATTTGTCCAAATTGCCAAGTTTAAATGGGAAATAAACACATTTAAAGATTCGACGCTTTTGCCGAATACGGTTTATTATTATAAAATTACCTCATCTGGGAATGCTCCTATTTACAAAGGAGAAATAGCGATAAAAACACCAGATGTATTAGTAACGCCCGAATTACAAGCATTAATATTATTCTACAATTCAATTAAAATAGCTTGGACAAGTGTTAAAAATGCGAGTGGATATATTTTAGAAAGAGGACAAAAAAATATTAATTTCAAACAAATCGCCTTGTTAAATCCCGATATTCAAGAGTGGACTGATTCTGATTTATCGGCAAATACTCAATACAATTACCGAATTAAGGCGATCGGAGATAAAACAGAATCTTCTTACAAAACTATTGAGATAACAACTCCTGCCATCCTCACAAAACCAGAATTAACCTCAACCGTTCTGTTCTATAATTCCCTAAAAATCAACTGGAAAAGTATTTCTGGAGCGATTTTCTATAAATTAGAAAGAAAATCAGGAACGGAGGATTATAAAATTATCGCAACTCTTGACGGAAAAATAATGGAATGGATTGATAAAGATTTAAAAGAAAATATGGCTTATACCTACCGAATAAAGGCTTTAGGTGAAAAAACGGAGTCATTAGAAAGTACACTTATCGCTCAAACACCTTCTATTTTGGCAACGCCAGAAATTTCAGCCAATGTTATTACGCATGAAAGTATTAAGTTGAATTGGAAGGCAATTAACTCGGCAACGCAATACATTTTAGAACGTCAAGCCCAAGGTGAAACGGTTTTTCAAAAAATCTTTGAAACCGATAATCTTTTAGAATATTCGGATGTCAAGCTGAAAGAAAATAATGCTTATTCATACCGTTTAAAGGCATTAAGTGTTTTTTCTGAATCTGGATTTTCCAAAATTGATTTGAAAACTTTGGCTATTTTATCTAATCAAAATGAAGAGAATAGTATATTTAATGTTTTCCCAAATCCCGCAAATGAGAAAATGACCATTTCTTTTGCCGAACCAATTTCAGGAAACCTTTCATTCACTGATTTGTCGGGAAAAATTGTTTTTGAACAAAAGATAACCAAACAAAAAATCGTAGAAATGAATGTTGCCACTTTCAAAAAAGGCTTTTATCTTGTCTTAGTCAATACAAATCAGGAACTTTACAGTCAGAAAGTCATCATTGAATAATAAATCTTAGAATTAAGAAATTCCCCGAACAAACCAAATTAATATATAATGTCAATTTTACAAGCAATTCTCCTCGCAATTATCGAAGGAATTACCGAATTTTTACCTATTTCTTCAACGGGTCACATGGTGCTAATGAGTTCATTTTTAGGCATTGAAGACGATAAATTCACTAAACTATTTGAAATTTGCATTCAATTAGGGGCAATTTTGGCCGTAGTTGTTTTGTATTGGAAAAAGTTTTTTGATTTTTCAAAATGGCAATTTTACGTAAAATTACTTTTGGCAGTAATTCCTGCGTTGATTTTTGGGAAATTATTCGATGATTTAATCGACGAACATTTGGGAAGTCCAGCCTTCATTGCAACCGTATTATTAGTTGGTGGTATCATCTTGCTGTTTGTTGATAATTGGTTTAGAAATCCAACCATCTACGAAGAGCCAGATATTAATAATATCAGTGCCATTAAAATCGGCTGTTATCAGTGTTTAGCAGTAATGTTCCCAGGGTTGAGCCGAAGTGCTGCAACCATTATTGGCGGAATGCAACAAAAACTAACTCGAAGTCTTGCCGCAGAATTTTCGTTCTTTTTGGCAGTTCCAACAATGGCAGCCGCTACGGGATATAAACTTTTGAAATACATCAAAGAAGTTGGAAGTATCTCTGGAGAGGAAATAAAATTATTAGGAATTGGAAATCTTGTCGCATTTGTTGTAGCAGTTTTGGCAATTAAATTTTTCATAAGCGTTCTTAATAAATATGGCTTTAAATACTTCGGAATTTATAGAATTATCGTTGGAGTTGGAATTTTAGTGATGTTAGTAATTGGCAATAAATAATGGATTTAAAGAATAATGTACCACCAGCTCCTGACTTAGGAGAAGTAATTTTAATTGATAAACCTCTTACTTGGACTTCATTTGACGTTACAAAAAAATTGAAATTTGCGGGTAAATTCAAGAAAATTGGTCATGCAGGAACGCTTGACCCACTCGCCACAGGCTTACTCATCTTGTGTACGGGCAAAATGACTAAGCAAATTGACAGTTATCAAGCTCAAGAAAAAGAATATTCTGGCACTTTAGTTTTAGGAAAAACTACCCCATCAGTTGATTTGGAAACTGAATTTGACGCTGAATTTCCGATAGAACATATCAATGCCGAAATTATCAAAAATGTTTTAAATACACTTACAGGTAATATTTTACAAATTCCTCCTATTTATTCAGCTATTCAAGTGAATGGAAAAAGGCTCTATGAATTAGCGAGAAAAGGCAAAACGGAAGCGGATATTGAAATAAAATCAAGGGAAGTAGAAGTAATGAAATTTGAGATTGACGCTACTAATTTTCCCGAACTTAGCTTTTCAATTGTGTGTTCAAAAGGAACTTATGTTAGAAGCTTAGTGCGTGATTTTGGGACTGCGTGTGGTTCGGGAGCTTATCTGAAATCCCTACGAAGAGAACGAATTGGAGAATATCATGTAAAAAATGCCCTTACAATTGAACAGTTTATTGAGTCAAGAAAAGAACTCTAATTAAATTGAAAATGTTTTGAGAGATAATTAATAGAAAATGATTTGCGGTTCACCGCTCAAGAATATGAATGTTTATTACGGTATAGAAGAATTTAAGCAGTTAGAAAATGCAGTCGTTACAAGTGGTACTTTTGATGGCGTTCATTTGGGTCATCACAAAATATTAAACCGTCTTAATGAAATTGCTCAACTAACTAATGGCGAAAGCGTAGTTATTACATTTTATCCACACCCAAGAAGTGTAATATCTCCTGATAATCAAATAGTTAAACTACTTTCTACGCTTGATGAAAAGATAGAATTGTTAGAAAAAAGTGGCGTAAATCATTTAGTAATTATTCCTTTTACTCGTGAATTTTCAGAGCTTACATCAGAAGAGTTTATCCAAAAGATTTTAATTGAAACCATCGGAACCAAGACTCTGGTCATCGGTTTCGACCACCGTTTTGGGAAAAATAGAGAAGGTAGTTTTGAATATTTAAAGATTCATAAAGAGCTTTATGGCTTTGAAATAGAAGAAATTTCTCGCCAAGACATTGAAAATGTTGGCGTTAGTTCATCAAAAATAAGAAAAGCAATTCAAGAAGGAGATATTCCAATGGCTGACCATTTTTTGGGAAGAAACTACGCTTTATCGGGCGTAATTGTCAAAGGAAAACAATTAGGTAGAACCATTGGATTCCCGACCGCAAATATTCAAGTCCGAGAAATTGCAAAATTGATTCCAGCCAATGGTGTTTATGCTGTAAAAGTTTCCTACAAGAATGAATATTTTGGTGGAATGCTAAATATTGGAACTCGCCCAACGGTTGACGGAACTTTTCAAACGATTGAAGTCAATATTTTTGATTTTGATTGTGAAATTTACGGGGAAAACTTAACAGTTGAATTTCTTCAAAAAATCCGTAATGAACAGAAATTTAGCGGATTAGAAGAATTGAAAGTACAAATTTCAAAGGATAAAGAAACTTGTAAAGCCATCATTAATCAAATTTGATTGATGATGGCTTTTGCTATTGCATTAAACAGTTTTAACGTAACTGCCTAACCATTTTATTTCAGAAGTATGTTTTGCCATAATTTTCTGCACACTTTCATCTAAGAAATATCCGTCAAACTCCATCAAAAACCAGAAATTAAACTGTTCTCCTTCTTTTACAGGACGACTTTCAATTTTTAAAAGGTTTATTCCCTGATTTTCAAATTCTTGTAAAAAACGAACGAGCGTTCCTGGTTTACCGTCTTCTGGTAAACGAGCAATAATCGTTGTCTTATCATTATCACTTTTCTGATTAATAAAATCTTTCCCGATAATGAAAAATCGAGTACGATTTTGAGCAGAATCTTGTATATTATCAAACAAAATTGGAACGTCAAATAATTTTGCCGCAATGTGTGAGCAAATTGCCGCCGTATTTGGCTCTTGAGCGGCTAAACGAGCAGCTTTTGAAGTAGAATCTACTTCCACAAAAAACTCTTCATCTTTCCCTCCAAAATAATCATTTAGGAATTTTTCACATTGTCCGAAAGCGATGTCCTTGGAATAAATCTTCTTGATGTCAGACAACTTTTCCGCTTTAGATGCAAAGGTGAAATGTACCGAAATAACAACTTCTGCCACGATTTTGAGGTCGGTTTCATTGAGCAAATCGATGGTTTCTTTGACGATTCCTTCCAAATTATTCTCAATTGGCACAACGCCAAACCTTGCTCTACCCGTATCGATACTTTCAAATACTGAACGAATATTCGGAAGAGCTAAATAATCACTCATCGCACCAAATCTACTTTCCGCAGCCTGATGCGTAAAACTACCTTCAGGCCCTAAATAAGCTATTCTTTCAGGTAATTCAAGGTTTCTTGAAACGGCAAAAATCTCCAAATAAATTGCTTCAATTGCTGCACGGTTCAATAAACCATTATTCATAGAATCTAATCTATCAACAATTTGTTTTTCACGTTCGGGACGATAAATGACGGTTTGAGTACTCTTTTTTAACTCACCAACTTGCTTGACAACCTCCATTCGCTGATTTAGAATTTCAAGCATCTGGTTGTCAAGTGAATCTATTTTATTTCTTAATTCTTCGAGGGACATGATTTTCAGTAAACAGTTATCAGTAAATTCATATCAGTAAACTTACTGATACGAATTTACTGATAACTGCAATTTATGCTGCTAATTCAGCGGGGTCTTTTTCAATAATTAAATTTTCAATAATAAATTTCTGACGGTCCGGCGTATTTTTACCCATGAAATAGGTCAAAATTTTAGGAATCGTTGTATCTTTTGTTAAAATAACGGGTTCAAGTCGAATATCATCGTTAATAAACTTTCCAAATTCTTCGGGTGAAATCTCACCTAAACCCTTAAATCGAGTAATTTCTGGTTTTGGACTTAATTTAGTAATCGCATTTTGACGTTCTTCGTCGGTATAACAATAAATCGTTTCTTTCTTGTTTCTTACTCTAAACAATGGCGTTTCTAAAATGTACAAATGCCCATTTCTAACCAAATCAGGGAAAAACTGCAAGAAAAAAGTCATCATCAACAAACGAATGTGCATTCCATCCACATCGGCATCGGTAGAAATAATGATTTTGTGATAACGCAAACCTTCTAAACCTTCCTC
Organism: Bacteroidota bacterium; assembly: GCA_040387735.1. Taxonomy (GTDB): domain Bacteria; phylum Bacteroidota; class Bacteroidia; order Cytophagales; family Spirosomataceae; genus Arcicella. The sequence continues at coordinate 29,476 of JAZKDE010000018.1, read as the reverse complement.
GATATTCAAAGCGTGCTGAAGTAGGTTAAATTCCTCATTTTCGTAAACAATCTTTTTCGTTAATCCGAAGCAATTCAATGGTTTACCTCTCAAACTGAAAACGGCTTGCGTTTGTACGTTCCGAGACTTTGTGATTGAACCACTCGCCGAATCCCCTTCCGTAATGAAAAGCATCGTTTCGTATCTATCGTCTGATTTCTCATCGGTTAAATGTATTCGGCAATCTCTCAATTTTTTATTGTGCAGATTCGCCTTTTTAGCTCTTTCATTGGCAAGTTTTTTGATTCCCGCCATATCTTTACGCTCACGTTCAGACTGTTCTATTCGCTTTTTAATTGCCTCTGCAGTCGATGGATTTTTATGAAGGAAATTATCAAGATTAATTTTGATAAAGTCACCGATAAAACTTCGCACAGATTGAGAACTGGAATCAGGTGAAACATTGCTTGAGCCTAATTTTGTTTTCGTTTGCGATTCAAAAACTGGCTCTTGAATTCTAACGGCAACTGCGGCAACAATACTCGCACGGACATCTTCTGGAGCATAATCTTTCTTATAAAACTCTCTCACAGTTCGAACAATAGCTTCCCGAAATGCCTGTAGATGCGTTCCTCCTTGTGTAGTATTTTGGCCATTTACGAAAGAATAATATTCCTCACCGTATTGATTCCCGTGCGTAATGGCAATTTCAATATCACTTCCTTTGAGGTGAATAATTGGGTAGCGTCTCTCATCTTCGGCCGAATATTTATTCAATAGGTCAAAAAGCCCTTTTTGAGAAAAATACTTTTGTCCATTAAAATTTATCGTTAATCCTGCATTTAAATAAGCATAATTCCAGATTAAGTTTTCTAAAAACTGTGGTATATAATGATAATTTTTGAAAATGGTATTATCGGGTTCAAAAACAACGTGAGTTCCATTTTTACCGTTTGAGTCAGCACCATCGGGAGATTCTGCAATTAATTCTCCTTGATTAAATTCCGCCCATTTAGTTTTTCCATCTCGGAAAGATTGTACTTTAAAATAAGAAGCCAACGCATTCGTTGCTTTTGTACCAACACCATTTAATCCAACTGACTTCTGGAAAGCTCCCGAATCGTACTTTCCACCTGTATTGATTTTAGAAACGCAATCAATCACTTTTCCCAACGGAATTCCTCGCCCATAATCACGCACTTCTACTCGATGGTCAGAAATTTTTATTTCAATGGTTTTCCCATTACCCATCATGTGTTCGTCGATTGAGTTGTCCATGATTTCTTTTACCAAGACATAGATTCCATCATCGGCCGAAGAGCCGTCGCCTAACTTACCAATATACATCCCTGGACGCAGACGGATGTGTTCTTTCCAATCAAGGGACCGAATGTTATCTTCGGTATAATTTACTTTTTCTGGTATTGTTGACATATTCAATTAAAGAAAGGATTTTAATTAGACGTAACCCTAAATCAAAGTTAATCTAAAAATAATTTATTTAATTTAACTCGTAGTAACAAGATGTCAAGCAACCAGTCGTTACAATTAAACGTCATTAGAGGGACAAAACTACAAAAAACATTAAGAAATTATAAAATTAGCAAGATTTAATTGTTCCCAATGTAATTAAACTATCAAATGGTCGTGTGAATTCACTAAAAGTTGATTTACTTTGTGTTTTCAAAAAGGTCAAATCTATAATTTGTCCAATCCGTACTTTGATAAATAACCCTTAATTAACCCCAAAGGCTAAGATTTAATATGTCAAAAATTAGTTTAGCAATTCGTTCTTGTAAAGAGAAAAACAGTTTTTCTTTTCTTACACCTACTAAAAAAATTCTGTTAGTTCTTTTTATTTTTTCAACTATTTTTCCAAGTAGCAGCATTAACTCTCAGAGTTTTTCACTTGGCTCTTTACAAAACCTCTCTTTACCTTCGCAGATGCCAAAGCAAGCAACGACCAAGTCGTCAGCTCCTTCTACGGCTGCCCGTCAGGTTGTAGAAACTGGTAAAGAGAAATCTGTTAGCGATTCAATAAAAACGGCACGTTCATCAAACGATGCTGTATCCGTAGTTGATTCAGGAACTGCTGCAATCCGCAAGAAACTATATGGTTTTAACATTTTCAATAATTCAAATATTTCATTTGAAACTTCATTGAAAATTCCAACTCCCAAAAATTATACACTTGGTACGGATGATGAGCTTCTAATTGATATTAATGGTTTCTCAGAAGAGCATTATACCCTACCAATTACCTCGGAAGGCTACATCAAAGTTCCGAGAGTTGGAAATATCTTCGTAAGTGGAATTACAATTGAAGAAGCAAAAAGAAGAATTGTCGATAGATTATCTAAAATCTATGTTGGACTAAAGTCTTACAATGGAGCTTCTCCTAATACAACCGCAACGGTTTCATTAGGTAGTATTAGAACTATACGAGTAAACATTTTGGGTGATGTTGTTGCCCCAGGAACGTATTCTATGTCCTCACTTTCGAGAGTAATGAATGCTCTTTACTTATCAGGTGGACCAAACGAAAACGGTACTTTCCGTGAGATTAAGTTGATTAGAGATAAAAAACTTATCGCTCAGGTGGATTTATATGATTTGTTAACTACTGGAAATCTTCGCCAAAATGTTTCGCTTCAAGACCAAGATATTATCCAAGTTGGCCCTTACAAATCTCGTATTGAAGTGCGAGGGATGATTAAAAAACCTGCTATTTTTGAAAACCTACCAAACGAGAATTTGGAAAGAATCATTAATGAATACGGTAATGGTTTCTTACCAGACGCATTTCGTCAAGTATTAAAAGTACAACGTTTTACGGACAAAGAAGTTAAACTTATTGATTTAAGTAATGACTTACTTTCTTCTTTTTATCCTAAATCTGGTGACGTCATTACGGTTGAACAAATCTTGACAGACCGTCTTGAAAATGCAGTTTCATTAAATGGAGCGGTTTTTAGAGCTGGTAAATATTCAGTCAGTGATAATCCGACGCTAACAAAACTTATTAAAAGAGCAGAAGGATTTAGACAAGATGCCTTTTTGGGTCGTATTGCGATCGTTCGTTTGAAAGACGATTTAACGAAAGAAAATATATCTGTAAATTATAATGATATTGTTTCTGGTAAAACACCAGATGTTGTTTTACACAGAGAAGATGTGGTAACGATTTATTCAGGTCTTGAATTAATGGAAACTTATACCGTTAGAATTCAAGGTGAAATAAACTTAAAAGTATCAGCTCCGGTAACGGTTGCTGTTACATCTGGTTCGACTGGTGTTTCTGAAACACCAACAACGGGCGTTGCCACCGAAACTCCAATCGGTTCTTTTCCTTACGTTCAAAATATGACGGTTGAGGATTTAATCCAAAAAGCAGGTGGTTTAAAAGAATCTGCGGCAACAGGAAGAATTGAAGTAATTAGAAGAAAAAAGAATATTGGTAAAGATGACCCAAGTCAAATTACATCTACAATTGGAGAGAAATTCAACTTTGCCATAAATAGTAATTTATCCATTAATGAAAGTGCTTCAAAATTCATTCTTGAGCCATTTGATGAAGTGTTTGTTCGTTCTTCACCAAATTATGAGAAACAACAATTCGTATCGGTAGAAGGACAGGTTATTTTCCCAGGCGTTTACGCATTGGAACGTAAAGACGAAAAAATTTCTGAAATTCTTAAACGTGTTGGTGGCTTAAATGCCCAAGCATATCCAAAAGGTGCAACATTGATTCGTAAGTTTAAAATCTCGAAACAAGAAGCCGATAGAAAACGTAAACAATTCAGTGAATTAAGCGATAACAGTACGGATGCTTCGGTAAAAGTTGAAGAAGTAAAAGAAGAAACCGAAGAATCAATTGGAATTGATTTGGAAAGAGCATTGGATAGTCCTGGAAGTGTAGCAGATATGTTATTACAAGACGGCGATATTATTAGAGTTCCTAAAGAACCACAAACCGTAAGAATGCAAGGAGAAGTTCTTTATCCTACCTCAACTCGCTTTTTAGGTGGAATGCCATTTAAACACTATATTTCAGAAGCAGGTGGATTCACCGAACTTTCAGCCATAAGACGTTCATACATCGTTTATGCGAATGGTTCAGTGGATAGAACTCGGAAATTGTTAGGGTTGTTTAACGTGTATCCAAAAGTTGAACCAGGTTCAGAAATTGTTATACCACGCTTAAATGTTAAACAAGGAGCAACACAACAGTTAATTCAAACTATTGTAGCAGTTTCAACAGTACTTTCAAGTACGGTAGGTTTATTAGCACTTCTTAGAACTTTAAAATAATAATTATCCATTTAGAATGTCAGATAATCAATATAATACATTACCAGAAGATCAGTTTTCATTCAAAGATATTGTTGTAAAACTGGTTTCCTTCAAAAACCTTATTCTTAAAAACTGGAAAATTCTTATTGTAGCTATTGCAATAGGTACAGGAGTTGGTTATGGTTTCGAGAAATTCACCAAAGAACCACCTATTTTTATCGCTAAAATCGTATTCAATATGGAAAACGGTGGCGGAGGTGGCGGAGGCGGACTTTCGGATTTAGCAAGTGCTTTTGGAATTAGTGCTGGGAGTTCTACGGGAGCAAATTTATTTAGTGGCGATAATTTTATTGAATTATTAAAAACTAAAAATCTTTACAATCGTGCGGTTCTATCTAAAATTACGGTAAATGGTAGAGAGGAAATCTTTGGCAATTATTACCTCAAAAAGAGCGGAATTTTAGAACACGAATTAGAAGATGATAAAGATATACAAAGTTTTAAGTTTAAGCATGATACTTATGAAACAGCAACGCCAGACGAAAGGTCAAAAGTAAGATTAGTTCAAAACTATTTGATGCCTTACACATTAATTGCTAATGATAGTAAAAAAGCATCATTTTTGACTCTCGCCGTTACCAGTCGTAACGATACTCTTTCTTTTATATGGGCAAATCTTTACCTAAAAGTTGTCACTAATTTTTATAAGGAAACTAAAACTCAAAAAACGAGAGAATTACGTGATTTGATTAAACATAGAGTTGATTCATTGAAGAATGAACTTTATCGCACGCAAGGTGCAGCAGCTCGCTATGCCGACCAGAATCAGCAAATTATTATGCAAGAAGGTCTCGTTCAGCAACAGAGATTACAAACTAACAGCGGGCAATTACAAGGTCTTTACTTTGAATCATTGAAAAATTTAGACAACTTAAACTTCTCAATGGCCAAAGAAACCCCATTACTTACCCGTATTGATGATGCAGAATTACCAATATCTCCTGAACCAGACCCCACGAAAAAAGGATTGATTATCGGAGCAATTATTGGATTATTGATAGCGGTAATATACATTGCTTTCAAACAAACATTAAGTGAAATTAGTAATAAATAGAAAAAGTTGAGGTTATGCACGAAACAGTTATTGAGGCAGGAAGGTCAGAGAAATATTATTGGCAAGACCTTTGGAGATTTAAAGAGTTGCTTTTCATTTTAGCAATTCGTGATATTACAGTAAAATATAAGCAAACATTTGTGGGTGTTGCTTGGGCTATTTTTCGTCCAGTTTTAACCGTTGCCGTTTTTGTATTCGCATTCGATAAGGTTGCTAAAATTGAAAATAAATCAGACATTCCTTTACAAATCATTATTTTTACGGGCGTTATTTTCTGGAATTTCTTTGCCATGTCTTTTCAGCAAGTGAGTAACAGTATCACGGGAAATGCCAACTTGGTTTCTAAAGTTTATTTCCCGAGACTATTAATGCCGATTAGTTCAGTAGCGGTTCCCTTATTAGATTTCTTCGTTGGATTTTTAGTAATGATACCTTTCTTGATTTATAAAGGATATACTCCGACATTAAATATACTATTTGTACCATTCTTTTTGATTTTATCATTTTTTGCATCGTTTAGTTTAGGCGTTATTTTTGCTTCATTAAATGTTCAATTTAGAGATTTTCAGCAAATAGCTCCTTTAATTGTTCAATACGGTTTTTTCGTTTGTCCAATTGCTTATCCAATTGCAACAATTCAAGAATTATCATGGTACCCAATTTATCAATGGATAAACCCACTGGCGGGAATAATTGAAGGTTTTAGGTGGTGTCTTATTCCAAATTATCAGTACTTTCAGTGGGATACCATTATTCCGTCTGTCGTATTCGTGACAATTACCACTATATTATCGGTAATATTTTTCCGCAAAAAAGAAAATTCATTCGTAGATTATATATAATTGTTAATGCTTTTGCAGTAATAAATTGTAAAATGAAGTAATGGACTAATACTCCTTTTGAAAATGACAGTAATTGAAGCAGAAAATGTAAGTAAAAAATACATCATTGACCATATAAAAGGCAATGCTAAGGGAAATACCCTCAGTGAAATTGTGACAGATAACTTCAAAAATCTTTTTACTAAAAAAGATGATAATGAAGTAAGTCATGAGGACTTTTGGGCATTGAAAGATGTAAGTTTTAAAATAGACCAAGGCGATAGAATTGGTATAATAGGCTCGAATGGAGCAGGTAAATCGACTTTGCTTAAAGTGCTGAGTAGAATTACAGAACCAACCCATGGGAAAATTACAATTCGTGGAAGAGTAGCGAGTTTATTAGAAGTAGGAACTGGCTTTCATCCAGAACTATCTGGTCGTGAAAATATATTCTTAAATGGGGCAATCTTAGGAATGAAACGTCAAGAAATCAAACAGCATTTTGATGCAATTGTTGATTTTGCAGGCGTTGAAAAATTCTTGGATACACCAGTAAAACGTTATTCATCAGGGATGTACGTTCGTTTAGGTTTTGCTATTTCAGCCCACCTTGAACCCGAGATATTGATCGTCGATGAAGTATTAGCAGTTGGTGATGCAGAGTTTCAGCGTAAGTGCTTAGGCAAAATGAAAGATGCTTCGACTTCTGGTAGAACGATTCTTTTTGTGAGTCATAACCTGACGGCTGTGCAAGGACTTTGTAATAAAGCAATGTTCATGCAAAAAGGTCAATTGGTTGAAATGGGCGAAACAAACCATGTATTAGCAACTTATTTGAGCCACGTTCAAAAAACAGCTTTAGAATCTTGGTGGTTAACGCCGGAGGAAGCACCAGGCAATGATAAAGTTCGTTTGAAAAGCATAAAATTACTTCCCGATTTTGTTGATAATCAAAAACATATTGATGTAAGAACTCCATTCAAGATTCAACTTGAATTTTGGAATATGATGGATAATGCTAATCTTAACATCAGTCTTCATCTTAATTCTTTGACGGGAGAATGTATTTTCAATATTGGAACTGAATCAAAATCATTTGAAAAAGGGATTATTTATGCAGAATGTGAGATACCTGCGGATTTCCTCAATGATGGTTCATATTCAATATCATTTATGGTGGTAAAAGATACCTCTACTGCCATTCACAACTTTGAAGAAGCTTTAATTTTTGAAATTGAAGATTATCGTGAAGGTACTTCTTGGTACGGAAAATGGCCTGGTTATGTCCGCCCAAAAATTAAATTCCCTATTGCCCAACTTGAACTTGAAAGTATTAGTTAAGCGAAAAGTATGTGGTATTTATGCTGTAAACTTACGGCATAATAAACTTATTTAAACGCTAACTAAAAAACCGATGATAAACGTTACCAAAACATATTTACCTCCAATTGAAGAGTTTCAGCAGTACGTTGAGCGTATTTGGCAAAGTAATCAATTGACCAATAATGGCCCTTTAGTTAGAGAATTAGAGCAGAAACTTAAAGATTTTCTCGGCGTAAAACATTGCTTTTTTGTTAGTAATGGTACAATTGCGATTCAAATTGCCTTGAAAGTTTTGGGGATTACAAAAGAAGTTATTACTACTCCTTTTTCATATTGTGCTACAACACACTCCTTAATTTGGGAAAACTGCAAACCTGTTTTTGCAGATATTTTAACAACAGATTTTTGCATCGACCCTCAAAAAGTTGAAGAACAAATTACAGAAAACACTCAAGCAATTTTAGCCACGCACGTTTATGGAAATCCTTGTGATGTAGATAAGCTTGCCAAAATTGCAAAAGAAAATAATCTAAAACTCATTTATGATGCCGCTCATTGTTTTGGCGTAAATGTTAATGGAACTTCAATCTTCAATTACGGAGATATTAGTACTTGTAGTTTTCACTCAACGAAAGTCTTTCATTCAACCGAAGGGGGGGCAATTTTTACGGACAATGATGAATACGCTTATTTAATCGACCGTTATCGTAGTTTTGGACATATCGGTGATAATTATTTGACGATTGGAATTAACGGAAAAAACTCAGAATTTCACGCAGCAATGGGACTTTGCGTTTTACCGAGAGTTGGAGAAATTATTGATGCTCGTCGCCAGATTTTTGAATTGTACGACGCTCTCCTTGATTGGACAAAGTTGATTAAACCCGTTGTGACGCTTCCTACAGAAACAAATTACGCATATTACCCAATCTTTTTTGAATCAGAAGCAACGTTATTACGAGTAAAATCGCAATTGGAGTCGCAAAATATTTTTCCGAGAAGATATTTTTATCCATCATTGAGTAGTCTGAAATTCGTTGCTGAGGAAAGTAATTGTCCAATTTCGGATGATTATGCTGTTAGAGCCTTAGCCCTTCCATTATACTTTGATTTGGCACACGAAGATGTTAGAACAATTGCATCCATTATCAATAACAATCTTTGAGTTATTTTGTGCGTCAAATCTGGAATTAGCCTTGTTGAATTTCCTCAAATAATAACCCTTAACTCCTTAAAATGGTATTTTTCTATCCAATACTTTTCTTAATATTTATCGGCTTCGTAATACGTGTTGCCGCCCGAGTATGCAGGAAATCACTGATAGACATTATTATTACCGCCTATATCGCCTTTTGTGGTAGCGTCATTTTCACAGGATTTGTCCTTTCAGAAGTTCACAAAATAAATGATCGTAGATTTTGGGCATGGGGTGTATTTATCCCAGCTTTTATTTTTTACATACTATTTGCCAAGTTTTTTGCCCGAGATAGAAGGGAAAACTTTACTTTTTTTGAAATTATTGGCAGCCGAATTCAGTTAGTTTGGAATTGGTTCGGCGGACTTTCGACATTTCTAAAATGGGTATTTGGTAGTCTATTATTAACTTTTGGTATCGTTGAAATTACCAATCTACTGCTAATTATTTACACGCCTCCTAATGAATGGGACAGCATGACTGGTCACCTAAATCGCCTTTTGTACTATCTACAACACGATACAATGGCTCATTTTGGTGGTACAAATTGGAATATTGATACTTATCCCAAAAGTATATGTACCATTCAGATTTACAATTATTTAATGTCGGGGAAAGGCGAAAATTGGTTTAAAGCCATTCACCATTCAGCGTATTTAATTGTTGGTTTTGGAGCATTTGGAATAGCCCGAAATTTGAGCAATAACTTTTCAGCGGGTGTGTTCTGTGCCTTAGCCATTTGGCTACTGCCCAATGTTTTAATGCAATCTGTCACAACTGAAACTGATATAGTTTTAGCTTCTTATTTAACATGCTTAGTTTATTTTCTATTTACTTACCGAGAAAAACTTTGGCGACGCTATTTATATTTAGCAGGAATCACGTTTGGAATTGCCTTAGGACATAAAATTACTTTTGTTTTTTCATTCCCTCCTATCTTCTTTATCATACTTTACACCGTTTTTTATGAAGAAAATTGGAGTAAAGTAATTAATATCAAGAATCCAAGTTTTAGTCCTCAAAAACAATATGAGAAAATCACTGATAACACATCGGTCTTCTGGTTGATTTTTGCCCGATTCAAACACTTATCCGTCGGTTTATTGATTGGAATTTGCCTATTCACGCTTCCCACGGGTTACATAACCAATCTTAAAGTTTATAAACATCCAATTGGTCCTCCAACTGCTTTAAAACATCAGTCCATTGAAAGGGCAGGAACGAAGAAAAATCTATTGATTCAAGGTTCTCGAAATGTTATTCGTTACACGATTGATATGGTAAATTTGGATGGTTTACGAAATTGGGAAACTGGTGAAAAAATCAACGATTTGATGAAAAAGCCAATCATTAAATTAGAGAAAAAAACGCCATTAAAATTAGAAGAAACAACCGATTTTACGATTATTCCATTTACTTATCACAAAAGATTTGAGTTTTTTAATGCCAATCCTTCTTGGGGTATTTTTGGGTTTGCTCTCATCTTACCACTAATTTTCTTGGTATTAATAGGTGTCATCCAAAAAGGGAAAGCATATTATATTTTGGCTATTGCCTTCCTTTTACATTTTTTAGCCCTTTCCTTTACCGCAGCGTATGACCCTTGGAAAGGTCGATATATGATAAGCACTGCGGTTTATGCCGTTCCATTTTTATCATTGCTATTTACCAAGTGGGATATTGCCACGCATAAATTTACATTTCTTAAACTATACGTTGGTTTAGCCGTATTTATCGGGACACTTTCTGCAATATTAGCCGTTTATCTTAATGAACGTTGTTTGCCGATTGCTGCAATGGGCAGAAGTTCGGCATTTGATACTGAAAGAATTGCATTTCAAACTTGGGCAAGACCTGATATTACGCCCGCTTATGTGAAATATAATGAAATTGTACCACAAACAGCTACGGTTGCCGTTGCTACAATTAATGACGATTACGAATATCCACTTTGGGGAAATAAGTTGACTCGAAAATTAATTGTAGTAAATCCGTTTGAGAAAGGAGTTCAACCAATTCCGAAAGAAGCCGATTATCTTTTCTTTGCAAAAAGTGTCATAAAACCCCAAAAGGGTGATATTCGTTTAGGAACGGATACAACTTTAACAAATTTGATTGTCCGAGGAGAAGATTATTATTTGAGAAAATTAAAATAAAATGTATTTCGATTCTCCAGAATCGAGTTTAAATTTATGAAACTTGCTATCATGCAGCCCTACATTTTTCCGTATATTGGATATTTTCAACTAATTAATGCAGTTGATAAATTTGTGATATATGATGATGTAAATTTTATCAATCGTGGGTGGATAAATAGAAATCGGATTTTGGTAAATGGGAAAGATAGTCTTTTTAGTATTCCTTTAAAAGAGGCAAGTCAGAACAAATTGATTAACGAAATTGATGTAAATTGGGATGTGGCTTGGAAAAACAAATTCCTAAAAACCATTGAACAAAGCTATAAAAAAGCCCCATTTTACAAAGAAGGACTTGAAATTATTGAAAAAACACTCAATATCGAAGACCTTAGTATTTCAAGCGTCACTTTCAATAATTTAAAAGTTATTTGTGCATATTTAGCCATTAAAACCGAGCTTGTTCAGTCGTCAGCTGTTTACCAAAATACAGATTTAAAGGCTCAAGAAAGGATATTAGATATTTGTTTACAAGAAAAAGCCAATCATTACATCAATCCCATTGGCGGTTTAGAACTATACGACAAAAGTTACTTTGAATCGAAAGGGTTGAAACTCAATTTTATCAAAGCAAAGCCTGTTGTTTATCCACAATTCAAAAATGAATTTGTGCCTTGGCTTTCAATAATTGACGTTTTGATGTTCAATTCTAAAGAAATAATTCAAGAATTTTTAAAAGAGTACGAACTTGTTTAATATAGCATTTTAAAGCTGAAATTTTAATAAAATGGCAAAAGTAGTAGTATTCGGAACAGAATTAGTCGCTGAATTAGCACATTATTATCTGACAAATGATTCAGAACATGAAATAGTTGCTTTTACAGTCAATCAAGAATATATCAAAGAACCTACATTTTGTGGGATTCAAGTTGTTCCATTTGAAGAAGTTACAACACTCTTCCCTCCTACCGAATATAAATTTTTCGCTCCACTTTCAGAACGAAAAATGAATCAAGTCAGAGCAAAAGTTTATCAAGAAGCAAAAGATAAAGGCTATGAATTTATCTCATATATAAGTTCTAAAGCGACAGTTTTGACTGATAAAATTGGAGAAAACTGCTTTATATTGGAAGATAATACTATCCAGCCTTTTGTAACCATAGGAAATGACGTAGTGCTTTGGTCAGGAAATCATATCGGACACCACAGCGTTATTAAAGACCACGTTTATTTCACATCGCATATTGTTTTATCGGGTCGTTGTATCGTAGAACCGTACTGTTTTATTGGAGTGAATGCCACGATTAGAGACGGAGTTCATTTGGCAGAAGGAACTTTGATTGCGATGGGAACAAATTTCACGGGTAAAAAAACCGATGAATGGAGTATTTATAAGGGTAATCCCGCTGAAAAAGCCAAAATTTCGAGTAAAGATATTAATTTGTAAAAACGTAACACGAAATAAAAATTCGTGAATGAAGATGAATAACTACGAACAAAATTTTATTTGCCCTAAAACAAAGACAAAACTTATTTTGTCGGATGATGGCAAAACGTTACACAATACTTCTTCTGATGAACCTATCAGCTATGAGATTGATGATATTCTTGATTTAACATACCCCAAAGAGCTATTTGAGCAAGATCGTAAAGAACGAGTTGCTTACGATGATGCTTTCCAACGTTATGACCGTGGCGTGACTTGGGTTTTTGAATCTTTGAATTCGGATGAACAAGAGAATCGTCAGAAAATGTGTGATTTGTTGCACCTTAAACCTGGCATGAAGGTTTTGGAAGTTGGAGCGGGAACTGGAAAAGATTCTGAATTGATTATCAAAGCGATTGCTCCGAATGGAGAAGCTTATCTTTCAGACCTTTCGCCAAAAATGTTACAATTAGCTAAACAACGTTTACAACCTGACGGCGTAACGGTTAATTATTTCATTGCCAACGGAACATATTTACCGTTTGAAGACAATACTTTTGATGCTGTTTTTCACTTTGGTGGAATTAATACTTTTGCGGAAAGAAAAGAGGCATTTGAAGAATTTAGCCGTGTGGCTAAAGTTGGAGCAAGAATAGTAGTTGGAGACGAAAGCGTTCCTACATGGTTGAGAGAAGAGCCAACTTACAAAACTTTGATGAAAGCTAACCCAATGTTTGCTGACGAAGTACCTTTGCAAGATTTACCAAAAAACATTGAAAATTTTGAATTAAAATGGATTTTCGGGTTTGGGTATTATGTAATGGGTTACAACAAAACCGAGAAAAGCCCAGAGGTAAATGTTAATTTACAAATTCCAGGAAAAGACTTTGAAGATAACTGGCGTTTAAGAGCAGAGAAGAAATAAATAGCTTTTGAGTGATAGGTGATGAGTGATGAGTGATGAGTTGTAATGTAAAAATTTAACTCATCACTCATCACTTATCACTTATCACTTATTAGCATAAAGCTAAAAAAAATGTGGGTAAAAAAAGGAGTAGTTTATAAACCAGACGGTTCGTTGGCACATAGCCTTACGCATGCACAAGTTCCGTTTGCTTACAAGCATAAAGATTTTTTAAGAGTTTATTTTTCGTCGAGAGACGCACAGGGACAGTCACGCCCAACATTTATTGATGTTGATTATGAAGACCCTACCAAAATTTTGTATGTTCACGATAAACCCGTTTTAGAATTGGGTGGCCCTGGTGAATATGACGAAACGGGTGCAATGCCTGCTTGGTTTGTAGATATGCCTAATGGTGATATTTGGTTATATTACACTGGTTGGAATAGAACCCACAACTCGTACAGACTCTCAATGGGATTGTCGGTAAGTTCGGATGGAGGTTTGACTTTCAAGAAAATGTTTAGAGGTCCAATTATGGATAGGTCAATTTATAATCCTATTTGGGCGGCTCAACCTTCTGTGATGTACGATAATGGCGTTTGGAGAATGTGGCACATTTCTGGACAAAAATGTGAATACATTAATGGAATTCCAGAACCATTCTACGACTGTCGTTATGCAGAATCAAAAGATGGAATTCATTGGACTTCAAGCGATAAACCAGTGTTACCTTTTGATGATTTTCTTCATGCAGTTGGTCGTCCGAGTGTTTTTAAAGAAGATGGAATTTATAAAATGTATTATTCATATCGTCATACCGTAGATTATCGTACCAATCGTGACCAAAGTTATAGATTGGGTTATGCAGAATCTAAAGACGGTCTTGATTGGGAACGCAAAGATGATTTAGTTGGTATCGCAAAATCAGAGAACCCAGCTGATTTTGACTACCAAATGATTAATTATGCTCATAATTATGAACATAATGGTGAAAAATATTTGTTGTATAACGGAAATGGGTTTGGTACATCTGGCTTTGCTTATGCAAAGTGGGAAAGATAATAAATAAGGCTGATAATTATCATTTAACAGCGTTTTGTAGTTACCTATCTTTAACAATTATAAAACGTTATTAATATTTATTTATGGGATATTCAAAAGAACAATTCAATAAAGATGGATTTCTTATATTGAAAAATTTCTTCACACACGAAGAAATTAATAAAATTTATACAGAAGCACGCCAGTTATTTGCTGTACAAATTAAAAGGATTCTCGGAAAAACAGTTGACATCAATAATAAAGATGAATTTGAACAAGCGATGTTTGAATTCTTCGAAGCTGATTTTAACGCTTTTGTCAATACTGGAAAACAATCTCAGCATCTTATTTCAATGCACCGTTTGGGAACTGACGAGAGAATTTTAAGTTTACTAAAAGATATTGGTTATGAATTCCCAACAATTGCCGTTCGTCCAGCGATGCAATTCAACAGTAGATACCTTTCGAAAGCTGGAAGTCACTGGAAATTAGGAGCTCACCAAGACTGGAGAACAGGACAAGGTTCATTGGATAGCGTTGTTTTATGGTTTCCATTAGTTGATTGTAATGCTGATTTAGGTTCTTTACAAATTATTCCAGCCAGCCATACAAATGGATTAATGAAAGCCGATACATCTGGCTATACAGGAAGTATTGTAGAAGAAATACCTGAGGAAAAATACGTGCAGACAGAATTTGAAGTTGGAGATTTATTGATTTTTTCGGCATTTTTGATTCACCGTTCAGGCGAAAATATTACTAAAAACATCAGATGGTCAATTCAGTTACGTTATAACAATATAGCAGAAGAAACCTTTCAACAAAGAGGATTTCCAATGCCGTATATTTATAAACCTGAAGAAAATTTAGTAACACCAAATTTTCCCGAAAAAGAACAATTAGAGCATATTTTTGCTTAATTTACACATAATTCTTTTGTGGACCTGTAGGAATTTCTTGCAGGTCTTTTTTATGTATATATGATTTTACTAATAATTATTGATTTAAGTAGGATATTTTTTTCTGGATTAATTAGCACAAATATTGCTTCTACACACTTTTAAAGCACAAAATATCGTTTATACCTACATACAATATTGCTGTAATTATCACTAAAATATATAATGAAATACATATTCCTTTTTGTTTTTTTTGCCCTACTCTCATCTTGTCAGAGTGATTTAAATTTGATTATTCCTGAAACTGCTCCAGGTAGTATTATGGGGAGTAATATGACCTTTGAAGAACGATTAGACTTATCTTATGGAAAAAATATTCTCCAAAATTACGACTTATATCTTCCATCAACCCGTAATGAACGTAACCCTGTCATCGTACTTTTGCATCCAGGAGCGTGGCGAATTGGAGATAAAATGGCTGTAAATTCTATCGTAAAAGGGTTTATTAGCAAAAGAGTAAACTGTGCGATTGTCAATGCAAATTATCGACTCACTTCTTCCGTTGGAATAACCTACGTACAGCAAGTTGAAGATATTAATACACTACTTGTGAAGTTGAAAAACGATGCTAAAAGTTTAGGCATTTCTTCAGATTTCTTTTTAGTTGGTTTAAGTGCAGGTGGCCATTTGGCAATGCTTTACGCTAACAGTCCACTCGGTGACAAATTGGCGAAAGGAGTTGCAGGAATAGTCCCCCCAGTCAATCTCGCTTCAGAAGCATTTAGGAATGGGAGTATCGGTAGCGATGTTCAGAAATTAGTGGGCAAAACGTTTGCCGCTCAACCTGACGAATATTATCGGGCAAGTCCAATATTCCAGTACAATAGCACGAGTCCGCCAACAATTGTATTTTTTGGTGGAAAAGATGAAACAGTACCAGTCGAACAATCCGACGTTTGCAAAAAACTGTTACAAATTACTCGTTCAAAAAGTGACTACCATTTTTACCCTAACCAAACACATGATTGGAACATTTGGGATGAAACCATAGATAAAATAGTTACTTTTGTAGAAAAAAATCTTTAGTCCCCAAGGACAATTCAAACAAAAATGGTAAAAGTCAGCGTAATCGTACACACATATAATCACGAAAATTTTATCCGCCAAACTCTCGACAGCATTCTTAATCAGCAAGTTAATTTTGAATATGAAGTGATAGTTGGTGATGATGCTTCTCCCGATTCTACTCCCAAAATCATCCAAGAATACCAACAGAAATTCCCCAATATTATTAAACCGATGCTTCATCCCAAGAATTTAGGCGGATACGGCAAAAATAATACATTAGCTACATTAGAAGTTTGTCAAGGTAAATATATTGCAGCAATGGATGGTGATGATTACTGGACAAATCCTCTTAAACTACAAACTCAAGTTGATTTTTTGGATAAAAATCCTGATTTCGTAGCTTGTTTTCACAATGCCCGTATTCATTTTGAAGATGGTTCACACCCAGATACATTCGTCAATGATGAGACACAAAGGGAAGTAACTACCATCGAAGATTTAGTTGGAGAAGATGAAATTTGGTACATGGCTACCTCCGCAGTGATGTTCAGAAATGGGATTATGAAAGAATACCCACAATGGTTTCATGAATCAAAAAGTGGAGATATTCCAAGATACATCCTACTCGGGAAGCACGGAAAATTCAAATATATTAATGAAGTAATGTCTGTTTATCGTAAAAATGGTGGCGGAATGAGTTTTACCGATGGGAAGCAAGATGCCGAATTTTTATATAATCGCATCGGAATGTACAAGGGCATCGACCAAGAATTAGATTATAGATTCCACAAAACTGTCAATAAAAATATTGCGAGGTATTATTTGATGTTGGCAAACTCAATTCAATACGGGGATTCTATTTTCAAAAGTCGCTTTTATGCCTTGAAATCCTTGTATTTATCAAGCCCAAATTCAGGAGAACACATTAGAAAAGTTATTCAGACGTTCATTATTCCACATAATTTCATGAAAGTTTATGCTAAACTAAAATGGCGATTAGAGAATATATTTGCCAATAAAAAATCCTCTCAATAATTTGAGAGGATTTTTTATTACGTTTTTTGCTTCTTTTTCTTAGCTGCTGGAAACAGAACGTTATTTAGAATTAAGCGATAACCTGGCGAATTAGGATGAAGATTTAAGTCGGTTGGTTCTTCATTTACATAATGCCTATAATCCTCAGGATCATGTCCTGCATAAAAACTCCAAAATCCTTTCAAAAATGTCCCGTGAATATAACGAGCTTCGTTTAAAGAGCGGTTTTCCCCTAAAACCACCACTTCTGGTTTCAATACTTGCTTTTTAAAAGAAGTTGTTTGTCCCATAAAACCATGAATTGTCGTTTCGTGATTCTGTGTCAACATCGTTGGAATAGGGTCCCACTTTGCTGAAAACTGGAATAAATTAAAGAAATCATTTTCTTCTTGCACGGGTCTTGTTTCATTTGGATACGCCTCAATATTAGAGAACTCAATCACTTGAGGGTGATAAACCAAACTGAAATTTTGGAAAGCAAAAGTATTCGTGAAATCTAATTTTGAATCTGCGTTACTATCGTATCCATCACCATCATAATAAGCATCCACAATATCGAGTCCATCCGCTGCTAAGGCAATATCATAGGTATCCGTTGCAGTACACATAGCAAACATATAACCTCCTCCCGCTACAAACTCTCTTATTTTTTTTGCAACACCTAACTTTAATTTTGATACTTTGTCATACCCAAATTTTGCGGCATTTTTTTTATCTTCTCGTAATTGGGCTTGATACCACGGCTGAGAACTTTGATTCCAAAACTTTCCCATTTGCCCCGTAAAATCTTCATGATGCAAGTGCAGCCAATCATATTCTGGCAATTTACTGTTGAGAACTTCTTCATCAAAAATTAAATCGTAAGGAATCTCGGCGTAGGTCATCGCCAAAGTTACTGCATCATCCCAAGGCTGAGCCGTCTTTGGAGAATAAACTGCCACACGAGGAGGTTTTTGCAGTTTCACAACGTCCATATTTACATCTGGACTGGTAACTTCCGCTCTTATTTGAGCTGCATCTCCTTCTGAAATTACTTGGTAACTAACCCCTCTAATAATTAATTCGTTTTCAAATTTTTGAGCCTGAGGAAACATAAACGAACCTCCTCGATAATTCAAAAGCCATTCAACCTCTGTATCATGAGTTTTCAAAATCCAATATGCAATTCCGTAAGATTTAAGGTGATTTTTTTGCGAATCATCCATTGGAATAAGTATTTGTGATGCCCACAAACGCCCCGTAAACATTAAAAATATGATAAACGGAAAGATTAACCTTTTCATTGGAGTATTTTTTTTCATTATCTCAATTAAATTTGTTTCAAATTATGATGAATTAATGCGAGTAGAATATGTTTCATTTTACCATCGAAACTTTTATAATTTCACCATTACATCACAAACGAAGTTAGTACAAAAATAGTGCAAATTCAGAATGGAGAATCATATTATCAATTATACTGATAAAGATTCTGTGAAACTGATTAAAAAATATGAATCTTTTAGAAAATACTCGAGAAGCTTTACGCTCAATCAGAGCTAATATGCTACGGACAATCTTAACTGCTTTAATTATTGCCATTGGTGTGACAGCATTAGTGGGCTGTTTAACAGTAATTGATGGCATTCAAAGTTCAGTAAATAGTAGTTTTGCAGGACTCGGAGCTAATGCTTTCGATGTTAGAAATAGAGATATTTACAAAATCAGGAAACAAGGAGAAAAAGAAAAAAGGTACCCAAATATTGACTATCGAGAAGCCAAACTTTATAAAGAAAAATTTGGTCATTCTGCTGTTATTGGACTCAAGATAAATGTTACTTTTAATGCCGAAGTAAAATATGAATCTAAACAAACCAATCCAAATACTCGCATCATGGGAACCGATGAGAATTACTTGGATATGAAAGGTTTCAAGATAAATGCAGGTCGAGTATTTTCAAGCAATGACCTCGTTATGGGTACAAATGTTTGTATTTTAGGAGTTGATGTAATGAGTCAGCTTTTTGATAAAAACATCAATCCACTCGATAAAGAAATTACGATTTTAGGTCAAAAGATGAAAGTTATTGGACTTTTAGAGAAAAAAGGGAGTATGATGGGCGGAGGAGATGACCGAGTAATCTTTGTTCCCTTAGAATCTGGCAGAAAAATGGCCGTTGGAAGAGATTTAACCTACGATATTGTTACATCAGTTCCAAATATAAACGATATTGAAAACGTCATGGAAGAAGCTCGTGGCGTAATGCGAACTGTTCGTCAAGACCAAATTGGAAAACCTGATTCATTTTCAGTTGAACGTTCAGACTCATTAGCAAAACAATCCGAAAGTATCACCGACATACTAAGAATGGCAGGTTTCGGAATTGGCTTTATTACCCTTTTAGGAGCAGCCATTGCATTAATGAACATCATGTTAGTATCAGTTACTGAACGAACACAAGAAATTGGTATTCGTAAATCATTGGGAGCAACACCATTTTTAATAAGGTTACAATTTTTGATGGAAGCCATTGTTATCTGCTTAATGGGTGGTCTTGGTGGAATCATTTTAGCGATAGTGATAGGAAATTTATTCTCAAAATTATTAATGGGCGACTCTGCCAGTTTCATTATTCCTTGGGTTTGGATGTTTTTAGGTATATCTGTTTGTGTTGGTGTTGGATTATTTTCAGGAATATACCCTGCATATAAAGCTTCAAAACTTGACCCAATAGAATCCTTAAGATATGAATAAATATTAAAAAAATAATTTTAAGTAGAACTCCTTAGTTATCAGAAACTTAGCGAATTCGCTTACAAAAACTTTATTTTTTTTAAAACATGAGGTTGTGAAGTCCAATTCTATCCTCTATCTTTGTATCAAGTTTGAGACAAATAGATGCCCGGATGGCGGAATTGGTAGACGCGCTGGTCTCAAACACCAGTGTCTTCATTGGCATGCCGGTTCGACTCCGGCTCCGGGTACTACAAAAGCCTTACAATTAACAGTTGTAAGGCTTTTTGCTTTTAACAGTTTTTCAACTATGAACCAACATTTAACTATTATCTATTCTGAACTCTTATTAGTTTTGGGAGTAATTACCTTATTGCTATTCCAAAAAATCTCTTCCAAACGTTTTAATAACTATTTCTGGTATTCAATTATCAGCGTACCCATAATATTCTTCTACGCCACCATTTTCGTCTTTACAGATAATATACCTTTTAAAGACGACTACATTTTATTAGAATCAATTTATCAAATGAAGTTTGCTCCAACCTTTATGGAATGGGGCGAAACATTTTTCAAACAGGTAAATCAACACCGTTTTGGGTTTGAGCGAACTGCGATGTGGGTAATCTACAAAGTATTCGGGAACGAAAACATTAAGGCTCAAATTCTCATTGGAAATGCTTTTCTGATTGGCATTCTGTACTTTTTTATCAGGATTTTCAAAAACTTAAAACTGACCTGGGCATATTTTATTCCAATTCCTTTACTATTATTCAATCTAACTTACTTCGAAAATGCAACTTGGGGAATTGCCGCAATTCAAAATACCCCGATTATTTTCTTCGCTATTATAACTGTTCATTTACTAAGTATTAATACAATTAGAGGTTTTGTGTTGGCTATTTTATTTGCTACCATAACCATGTTTACTTCTGGTAACGGATTGGCAATTTGGGCGGTTGGAGGAATTTTACTTCTACTTCAAAGTCGTTGGAAGAATCTATTAATATGGTTTATTTTTGCCTTTTCTCTTGTCACTTTCTACTTTTTGTTTGACTACGATGTCATTTCAAGTGATAAGAGTAATTTATGGAAACATCCTATCTTAAATATTTTATACATCCTTGCTTTTTGGGGTAATATCTTCTTTGAAAATATGCTTCATCCGTACACCAATCACTATTATTGGGATATTATCTTGTGTATCATCACTGGCATTTTCCTATCAGGAATAATTTTGGGATTAGGCTGGAAAATATTTAAAAAACGCTTCCAAAATCTATCCTATATTCAATTAACTTTATTAGGAATCATTGCTTTTTTAGCTTGCACAGGATTAATGTTGGTGCTTAGTCGTCCATTGGACATAAAAATCGTGAATGGCGGTGACATTTTATCTCGACGTTATATGCTCTTCGGGGCTGCATTTATTTCCGTCGGTTATCTCGCTTATTTATATTTGGTAAAAGAAAATAAACTGCTACTCACCGTTGGGTTATTTTTATTCATCCCAATTGGTTTATTCTTAAATATAAACAGTTACTACACTTCTTTACCCGATGTTTACCGGCAACAACAAGAACTAATTTTGGATGGATATTATTGGAAGAACCATAAGATGTTACTATCTTTTGGCGAAAAGTACGGAGAAAAGATTGGGTATAATCACCCAACTTATATGATTAATCTAATAAACAAAATTGATAGCTCCGGAATTTATAAGCTTTCTGAAAAAGATGTTCTTCCTTTTGTAAATTTATTGAAATCCTCAAACTCTCAAATTGCTCCTAAGTTTCAAGGAACAATTGATACTGCAATGTCGGTCGGCTCTACCATTTCTCAAGAATTAAAAGAGCGAGTTTTGTTTAGAGGAAAAAGCGAGCGTCAGGCGGGAGATATTTTATATTTTGGTTTAAAATCAGTTAAAAATGTTTTTTTATTTCCCGCAGTTCCCATCATTAATTCACGAATGGATTGTTTAAAAAATCAATCTTATTACAGTAATGAGTTCATGTATGAAACTTGGAAAGCAAAATTCCCGAGCGATATTTACGAAATTTGGATTATTGAAAAAGATCAAACAAAAAATTGGCAGCCGTATTTTTCAGGCAAAAGAATTTCGCTCTAAATTCCGATATAATAACGCATAAAAAAAGGCTTGTCAGGGATTCTGTCAAGCCTTTTTTATAAAATATAACCAGTTTATGGTCGCTTTAAGATAGCAAAAAATTCTAAGCCAAATCCTGCCAATACGATAATTGGACCAAGAGTTAAGCCCAAAAAGCCAAAGCCAAACTCAGTTTTATCAAGACTCATTACAAAAAAACCAATGAGAATAATAGCAATTCCTGCCAGCATCAATGAATAATTTGTTTTTCCAAAAGGAAGTTTTTCTTTATTTGTCATGTCATTTATGTAATATTTCCGAGTCAAACACGGAATTGTTTAAAATCAGTATAATTCGTCGAGTGATAACTTCAAATATCGTTCCACTGACTGGAAAGTACTAAGAACGCCAATTAATGTTCCGATTAGTAAAAGTCCTAAAATCAAAATAATCAATTTTGAAGGTTCTTGTAAAACGCCTAAACCTTCAATTTTTTGTACTGCTAATTGCTGCAAAATAATCAGAAAAGTACAAGCTACAAAACCACTAATTAATCCTTGTAAAGCACCTTTTACTACAAATGGTTTACGAATAAAAGCATTTGTAGCACCAACCAATTGCATACTTCTAATGAGGAATCGCTGAGAATAAAGAGATAATTTTATCGTATTATTTACTAAAATCACAATAATTACCAACAACAAAATCACGAAAACAGATAAGATTAAATAGATTTTTGAGATATTTTTATTGACTTCATCCACAAAATTTTCAACGTATGCGACTTCGTGAACACCCGATAGACTTTCCAAACTCGCTTTTATTTCCTTAAGTTTAACCTCATTAAAATATTCTTCTTTAATTTTTACCGAATATAAATTATGAAGGGGATTATTATTTCCTAAAAGCTTACGATAATCTTCTCCAGATTCTTCAATAAACTGTTTTGCCGCCACTTCCTTCGAAATAAAGTTAATTTGTGAAGAAACGTCCTTTTTCAAAACGAATTCTTGTTTAGCAATTAATTTAAAAATTGAATCTAATTTACTCGTACTGAGGTCATCATCAAGATATACTTGAACTTCAACGTTTTGTTTTACCAATTCTGCCAATTTTCTGGCGTTGAGGGTTAATAATCCACAAAGTCCAATTAAAAACAAGGCTATTGTCAAACTGATAATAACCATTACATTTGGAGTACTACCTAATTTTTTGATTTTTGACATCGTTGAATAAGTCTGAAAGTCGAAAGGTTATAATTTGTTGGTAAACGGATAGTTTGATCATTAACTATTAAACAAAATTACATTTTTTTAGCTCTTTTGTATCGATCTTAACGCTTTTTAACAAAAAAGCCAACTATTAGAAGTCGGCTTTTTGTTAAAAATTAATTTCTTCTATCAATCTCATCCCGAATTTTGGCAGCTTTTTCATATTCCTCATTATCAAGAGCCTCTTTGAGCATATTATTTAATACTTCGACAGGGTTTTCTCTCAACAATTCACCAAATGATTTTTGTGGCTTTACTTCCTCTTCCAAATCCTCCATTAATTCATCCTTGGCAGATTCATTAATTGAAATTCCTGCCTCTGAAAGTACATTCTCATACGTGTAAATTGGCACGTTAAAGCGTAAACCAATGGCAATAGCATCGGATGGTCGAGCATCTACATAAGTATCCTTAATCCCGTCAGAACAGTGGATTTTAGCAAAAAATACACCTTCTTTTATATCAGTTATTGAGATTTCACTAACCGTGTAATGAAATGTGCGAGCAAAAGATTTGAACAAATCATGAGTCATCGGACGATTTGGTTCAATTTTTTCGATTTCAATAGCTATTGCTTGAGCCTCAAACATACCAATAATAATCGGCAGTCTTCTTGGACCGTATTCTTCACCAAGCACCAAAGCAAATGAACCTGTCTGTGACGAACTCGGTGATAACCCTAATATTTCTAATTTTATTTTCTCCACTTTGTATTTATTCTGAAATAATTGAATGTTGGTAACAAAGATATAAACCTTAAATTTTTTAAAAAAGTTTTATCACTTAATACTTACTTAAAAATAGAACGCAGAAGCCGTCAAGTAGATTCAAACAGATTTTTTTATCTGCAATAATCTGCTTGGCCTCTTCTGCGTTAATTGTATCAATTATTTAGACTACAAAGCTTTCACCGCTTTGGTCAGTCGTGGTAAAATATCAAAAACATCCCCAACAATTCCGTAATCAGCCGCTTTGAAGAAAGGAGCTTCTGGGTCTTTGTTGATAACGACAATTACTTTTGATGAATTGACACCCGCCAAATGTTGAATTGCTCCCGAAATACCACAAGCGATATACAAGTTTGGCGAAACCTTAATACCAGTTTGCCCAACGTGTTCGTGGTGAGGTCGCCAATCAAGGTCAGAAACGGGTTTAGAACAAGCCGTAGCTCCTCCTAATGCATTGGCAAGGTCTTCAACGATTCCCCAATTTTCCGGGCCTTTCAAGCCACGTCCTGCCGAAACAACAATGTCAGCCTCTGGCAATGAAATCGTACTTGATGCTTTGTGAGTTCCTGTAACTTTTACCGCAAAATCAGCATCTTTCAAAGTAGGCGTAAAAGCTTCAACACTTGCCGATTCTCCAGATTCAACCACAGAAACAGCATTTTTCTTGATAGCAATTATTTTTTTATCACTTTTCATCTCAACGGTAGCGAAGGCTTTTCCCGTATAAATACTTCTCGTAACTTTAAAACCACCCGATAAATTTGGCAATTCAGTAACATTTGAAACAATAGCTGCTTTTAATTTTCCTGCCACACGTGCCGCAACGGCATCACCCAAAGATGATTTTGCTAAAATAACGACCTCTGCATTTTCT
Source organism: Bacteroidota bacterium (assembly GCA_040387735.1). Taxonomy (GTDB): domain Bacteria; phylum Bacteroidota; class Bacteroidia; order Cytophagales; family Spirosomataceae; genus Arcicella. The sequence goes on along the minus strand of JAZKDE010000018.1, from coordinate 4,547 downwards.
TGTGCTACCGCAGATGCCAATACATCGGCATAGGCTTGGATATTCCCAGTTGCCAAACGAGCGTCATTGGCATGAAGCACTTTGCTTGCTCCAAAATTTCCAGCTTTGGCTAATTCTGCTTCTGACGCCGTGCCAATGGCTAAAACTGTGGCAGTTGTACCTTTCATTTTGGCAACTTCTGCACCGTAATAAACGGCTTCGAGCGATGATTTTTTCAAAGCTCCATTATCTATTTCTGTGAATATGATTACTGACATTTTTTTTCGGTTAATGGTGAACGGTGAACGGTGAATGAAAATTGGACGTAATATCCGTTTACCGTTCACCTTTAACCGTTTACCGATTATTATAATACTTTAGCTTCGTTTTTCAATAAAGCGATTAATTCTTCTGCATTTTCGGCAGGAATCATTTTACAAGCACCTTTTGGAGCTGGTAAAGTAAATTTCTCCGTAATTGTCAAATCGTCACCAACTGGTTCAACAACTCTCAAGGGTTTTGTACGAGCCGTCATAATACCACGCATATTCGGGATTTTCCATTCTGCAATCGGCTCTTGACAACCTAAAACTAAAGGTAATGATGCTTCAATATCTTCCTTTCCACCTTCAATTTCACGAGTCATTTTAGCAGTTGTGCCTTCAATTTCCAATTTCATCACTGGCGATAATGAAGGAATTCCCAACATCTCTCCCACTAAACCATGAACCACACCACTGTTGAAGTCAATTGATTCACGACCCATTAAAATTAAGTCATAATTTTCTTGAGCTGCAATTGTTGCAATTTGTACAGCCGTAAAATAAGAATCTTTCGGCTCGCAATTTACACGAATAGCATCATCCGCTCCAATTGCCAAACATTTACGGATAACTTGTTCAGAATCAGCTTCTCCAACGTTTAAAACGGTTACAGTTCCGCCTAATTTTTCTTTTAATTCAACTGCACGAGAAAGTGCATAATCATCGTAAGGACCTGTGATGTAGGTTACGCCTGCTTTATTAAATTTGGTATCTCCGTCCGTAAACGATATTTTCGCTGTGGTATCGGGTACACTCGTTACGCAAACTAAAATTTTCATGGTATTTTATTTTAGGCACAAAGGCTCGAAAGCTCTCAGGCACAAAGATTTTAATTGTAAAGAATTGAACTCAGTATATTATGTTGGTGCAAAATACCAATTTTTCAATTTATAGTGCAATATTAATAAAAAGTTTTAAAATTAGTATGCTTGCATACTAATTTTTCTAAAAATAAATATGTTAATGATTAATAGATTAGAAATTCTCCGACAATTTGTGGCAGAAGAACCACAAGACCCATTCAACCATTATGCTTTAGCGACGGAATTATTGAAAACGGATAAGCAAGAAGCTAAGGTAATTTTTGAATATTTAGTAAAAAATCACGCTGATTATTTGGCAACATATTACCATTTAGGCGCTTTATACGTGGAATTGGGTGAAAATGATTTGGCTTTGGCGACCTATCAAGAAGGGATTGCATTAGCACAAAAAATTGGCAATGAAAAGGCTTTGAAGGAATTGAAGGGGGCGTATCAAATGTTTTTGGATGAGTTGGAGGAAATGTAATCCGATGCTGGGCGGCATTCTGCTTCTGCATAGGTGGGGAAATTAGCCGATGCAGAAGTGGAGTGCCGCCCAGCATCGGACTACATATTTTTCCCCGCCACAAAACCAGTTGTCCATGCCGCTTGAAAATTAAATCCTCCCGTAACGGCATCAATATCAAGCACTTCTCCTGCAAAAAACAATCCTTTTACGATTTTACTTTCCATTGTATTAGAATTAATTTCGGATAAATCAATGCCTCCACAGGTTACAAATTCTTCTTTGAAAGTCGTTTTTCCTTGAACTTTATGAGCTGAATTTATTAAGTTTTCAATCAATTTATTAATATGTTTGGCGGTAATATCAATCCAACGGAGATTTTCGTCAATTTCTGAAAGCTCACAAAATCGCTTCCAAAGTCGAGACGGCAATTCAAATTGTTGATTAGATTGAATTAATTTCTTCGGATTCGTCTTTTTAATTTGCGTTATCGTTTCTCGAATAGCATTTTCAGAAATCGTTGGAACCCAGTTGATTACGATTGAGAAATCATAACTCAAATCCGCTAATTCTCTTGCTCCCCAAGCAGACAATTTCAAAACCGCAGGTGCAGAAAATCCCCAGTGCGTTATCAGCAAAGCTCCATCTTGCAATAATTTCTTTCCTGCGACTTTTACCGTTGCGTGCGACACACTCACACCCGCCAAATCTAAAAATTGTGAAGTTGGAACATTGAAGGTAAAAAGTGATGGAACGGGAGAGATAACATGATGTCCCATATCCATAAGCCATTGATAACCAGTAATATTAGGATTGCCTCCCGTAGTTATTAAAACCACGTCAGCGTTCATTATTTCACCTGTTTGCAACTCAATTCCCGTAATTTGATTGTCACTAATTTGCAATGAACTTACTCCAAATGACGTTCTTACATCAACACCTAATTTGCGAGCTTTTTGTTCCAAACATAAGGCAATTGTTTCTGAATTATCAGTCGTTGGAAACATTCTGCCATCGGATTCATTTTTTAAGGCAACGCCCTGATTTTCAAACCATTTAACGGTACTTTGAGCATTAAATTGATTGAATAATGGTCGTAGAAAACTGCCACCTCTTGGGTAAAATTTCGCTAATTGTTTATTGTCGAAACAAGCGTGCGTTACATTACACCGACCACCGCCAGAAATACGAACTTTATTCAAAACTGTCCGATTCTTTTCCAGAAGTATTACTTTTGCATCAGGGTTATTTTCAGCCGCAGTAATTGCTCCGAAAAAACCCGCAGCACCGCCACCAATCACTATTATTTGTTTTTTGCTCATGTTTTTTGTCAGTAAATAGGAATTAGTTGTTAGGGGTTCGTGCTGGGAATTGAAGCCCAAAATGTATAAATTTATGTCCTAAGTTTTCTGTCTTACAAAAGTATTAAAAGAAAACAATAATAACATCCAATTCAAAAAACCTAACACCCAAAACCTAACCCCTCATTCATTATGAGTAAAATCAAATTTTTAATTTTCCTTTTCTGTTTAGGAATTGTTCTGTATTATTTCGGGAAACCAGAACCAATGAAATCATTGCAAAGTGATTTTAACAATATTTTTGGCAATACTTCAAAGGATGCCACAGAACCTTGGACTCGGGCAGGACGGGGCGATACCGTAGCAACGGATGATGGCAGTACGATTGCTGAGGACATTGGCAATAAAGTAAAAGATAAAATAAAGGAAAAAGTTGACGAGCAAATTGAAGAAAAAAAGACTTCTATTTTTGATATTTTCAAAAGCAGGGACTCTGATAATCAAGAAAATAGTAATGAATCATCAAGCTTAGACAAGTATATTCCTTACTCAAAAAACAATACTGAAATCGTTAGACACAAAGCCTATATTTTGAGCTATCAAGAAGAATATGAAGTGGCTTCTTGGGTATTGCACAGATTGGTAAAAGATGCTGTTTATGGGCGTGAAGGGCGTTCTAACGAGTTTTTACCTGACCCTTTGGTAGAGTCAGGTTCGGCGGTTACGCAAGACTATTCACGGTCGGGCTATGACCGAGGACATTTATGTCCAGCTGGTGATTTTAGACACGACCGAGAATTGGAAGATGAAACATTTTATATGTCAAATATGTCTCCACAGGTTCCCGATTTCAACCGAGGAATTTGGAGTGATTTAGAAAATAAAGTGCGTTCATGGGTAAAAAAACGTGGTGAATTGATTATAGTAACAGGACCAATTTTGAAAAAAGGATTGCCAACGATTGGGCGAATGAATAAAGTTGCCGTTCCAGAAAAATTCTATAAAATTATTTACGACCCTGCCACCGAAGAAGCCATTGCATTTTTATTTCCCAATGAAGGTTCGGTGGAATTGGTAAAGTTGTTCACCATCAGCATTGATGAATTAGAAACCATGACTGGAATCGACTTTTTTGCCAAATTACCCGATAGCATTGAGCAAAAAATTGAGCGAGAAAATAATGTAGATGATTGGTATTGAGTATATGGAGTTGGAAGATAGGTTTTAGGGATTAGCGTAATACATTCGATAAAATCAATTCTCTGTAATGAGATAATATAAAAAATAATAATGAATATAAATTTCAATTATCGACTTCTAATTTTCCTTATTTTAAGTACCTTATTAGCTACAAAATCGCAAGGTCAAAAAAATATTAAGCTATTTAACCAAAAGAATTTAAAGGGTTGGTATGCTTATGAACCTGTATCGGGTAAGCAGAACGATGCCTCAAAAGTTTTTCATACCGAGAAAAAAATGATACGATTGTACGGTGATAAAATTGGCTATTTGATGTCGGAAAAATCGTTTAAAAACTTTCAATTAACGATTGAATATAAATGGAATACGGATTCTACGGTTGTTAGAAAAAGCAGTAAGAAAAACAGCGGCATTATGTATCTCGTACCCACTACAACACCTGATACTTTATGGCCAAAAGGCATACAATTTCAAG
>JAZKDE010000017.1:113392-156834 GCA_040387735.1 Bacteroidota bacterium | reverse complement strand
AATGTTCGAGATTTTAGCTAAATAAACACATTCTACTATGAAAAATTACGAAATACCCCTATTACCAGAAAACTATTACCACATTTACAATCATGCCAATGGAAGCGATAATTTATTCTTAAATCCTGAAAATTATCGTTATTTTTTACAGCGTTACGCTACTTTTATTAATCCAATTGCTGATACACTTGCCTATTGTTTGATGCCGAATCATATCCATTTCCTCATTAGAATTAAAGCTGAGCCTGATTTGCAAAAGGCGTGTCAATACAAAACACAATCAAGAAAAGTACTTTTAGAGGAAGATATTCCAAATTCTTTAAGTCGAGAATTTGCGAGCCTGTTTAGTTCATATTCACAAGCGTTCAATAGACAAAATGGGAGAAAAGGAAGTTTATTTATGCCCAATTTCAAACGTAAACTTGTTGAAACGGAAGGATATTTCACTCAATTGGTCTATTACATTCATACAAATCCAGTTCATCACGGTTTTGTTAAAGATTTATCAGCATGGAATTATTCATCATATCATGCCTTTTTATCTCGGAAACAGACTAATTTACAAAGAGATGAAGTATTGAGTTGGTTTGGTAATGTAGATAGCTTCAAGGCATTTCATGAGGGAACGCCAATGGGAGGAAAATTAGATTTTGATTAAGCATTCATACTCCGTTGAGGAACATCCCGAAAGTTATTTTTACTTTCGGAAAGTTTAATTCTCTAATAAAACTTCTCGAAAGTAGAAAAAACTTTCGAGAAGTGAAGGGACTCGCTTGCATCTATATACGATGATGACGAATTTCTTGGAGAAGAATTTGTAGAGGGGGCTTAAAAGGCTGCCTAAAAGCTGTCATTGCGAGCGTAGCGTGGCAATCTGTTGGAATTTTAGGAGGGTGTTTGAATGCGTTTTTAGCACGTAAAATGTACACAATATTATTTTTTAGCTGTAAATTAACTGTAAAAAAATATGCTTACAATACAACAAAAAGATTCTTTTAGCTCATTAAAAGTCGAACTTATTGACCTTAATATTTTGACTTATTGCTATGTAAAAAAACATAACAGGATAGGCTATCTTTTCAAAAAAACCACCCGTGATTATATTTTTGAAGAATTTAATGCATTAAGATATATGGAAAATGGAATAATCCTTCACTTAACTAATCTTGACGATGATAAATCTGAATTTTCATTTAGGGCTATACAGAAAGAAATTAATAAAAGTACAAAAGACCAAAAGAAACTAAATAATTTAAAAATAAAACTTGATAATTATAGACGAAGTTTAAACAAACTTAAAAATCAGCATAGAAATAATAGAATTGCTCATATGAGTTATATTAAGGATTTAAACTTAGATGAGTTTTTGAATTTTGACAGCTATTTAAAACCATTAATATTTCAAGCTAATCAAATAGGGGATTTTTTATGGGGTGAGAAAATAATCTATAAAATTAGACTTGGGAGTCAGGAGGGAGATTTAGATTTTAGAAAAATATTTGAATCACTTAAATTTGATATAAATGGACAAAAAGATTTTGTTTAATAATATGTAGAATCCATAATGTTAATTGACTTCTAAAAATCTTTCTATCCAATAATTTAACCTAAAATAAAGCTTTTATGAAAAAATTTCTCAACAGTGGTACTCTTGCAATAATGATATTTGGTTTAGGTCCTTTTGCACTCTTACTTTGGTCTTTTGGTTTTGATGGTGAGTCGGTTTTTGTATTGTGGTTGATTGCGAGTTTTGTAGTAAAAATCACTGTCCGTTCTGGTAAAGAATGATGTCTGTACTTTCTTATTAAATTTCATTCTAAAAATTAAATCATCATCATTACCTAAAATCAAACCATCTATAAAACAATAAAAAATGCCCCTGTCAATCAAACAGAGGCATTTTTTGTAATAAGTTACTTTGGCATTCCATGTTTTTTCAAAAACTCTTCGACAGCCAAAAGTTTTTCTTTAAATATAACCCATCATCCAAGCGGTCAAGGGCAGAACTAAGAGAATACATTTAGTCAGTATAACACCAGAGGCACAGTCTTTACAGATTGTGCCTCTTTTTTGCTTCATACCCTACACAGACTGTCAATGAATAGTATTTTGTTAGCCTATATTTGACCATAAATCTCAATATAGTAGGTAAATAAATCCAAAAACGATGTCAACCAAAACCATTCTCCTTTTTTGTCTATGTCTCATCAATTGGGGCATTTATGGACAAGTCAATGCTAACAAAAATGCCGTTGCATCTACGCAAATATTTCTAAAAACGTTAGATTCGGAAAAGCTACAAAAGGCTTTTTTTCCTTACGACACGGCTGAAAGAAGAAAATGGTTTTTTGTTCCAATTGAAAGACAAGGACTGCCAATTATGGATATGAATGAGGAGCAAAAAAAGGCGGCGCTCAATATGATTAAGGCTTCGGTGAGTCAATTGACTTACGAAAGAACCATTGCCATCATGGAAATGGAAGTGATTCTGAAGCAAATCGAAAAATTACCTGCCGAAAACCACCGCCGACATCCTGGTAAATTTTACTTTTCCATTTTTGGAACGCCTGACTTAAAAAAACTCTGGGGTTGGAGAATTGAAGGGCATCATATTTCGCTTAATTTTTCTTCTGAAAATAATAAAATCATTGCAGGAACGCCCCTCTTCTTGGGAAGTAATCCCGCTATCGTTCCAGAAGGTTATCCAGAAGCAGGAAAACAAATTCTGAAACAGGAAGAGACAATGGGTTTAGCGTTGCTTCATTCTTTTTCTGAAAGTCAGCTTAAAAAAGCGATTGTTTCTGAACATTCACCCGTAGAAATTACTTCTAAAAATTTAGCTCATTTTTCGGGTTTAGATTCGCTCAGAAATGGAATTAAATTCTCAGAAATGGATAAAGAACAGCAGTTGAAATTAGTCCAACTAATAAATTTTTACGTTGAAAGATACCCATTCGGATTTGCCCGTGAATTTATGGATAAAATAGAAAAAGCAGGATTGAAAAATTTGGTTTTTACGTGGATGGGAGCCAAAGAGGCAAAAATTGGTAATGGAGGACATTATTACAGAATTCAAAATGATGTTTTATTAATTGAATACGATAATACGCAAAATAACGCCAATCATATTCACACCGTGGTGAGAGATTTAACTAATGATTTTGGCGAAGATATTCTCCAAAAGCACTACCAACAAGAGCATAAAAATAAGCATTAAAAGACCAATCTGTATGCTTCTGTACGGCTCTAAAAATATTTTTTTAAACTCAAAGGACTGTTATTCAGTTGTTAAATTTAAAGGAAATGATTCCGAAAATTAAACTAAATATATATACAAAATCATGTTAAAACGTATTTCAACATTTGCTATTTTTTTATTAGTAATGATGTTTACCATCACTACATTTGCCAAAGGCAAGCCTCAATACTACGAAACAAGAGTGTATAGTTTCAAGACTGCTGCTCAGAAAACCGTTGTAGAAGATTACTTCAAAAATGCCGCCATTGCTGCCTATAATCGTGCAGGAATTGCTTCTGTGGGAGTTTTTGACGAAGCTGACCAAAAAGATGGGTTGAAACTTTACGTTTTAATTCCGTATAAATCGTTGGAAGAATTTGGTAAAATTGGGGCGAAATTATCGGCGGATGCGGTTTATCAACAAGCGGCAAAACCTTATTTGGATGCCGACCACACAACGCCTGCTTATGAACGATTTGAAAGTTCACTATCGGTTGCTTTTAAAGATTGGACGACCTTGAAAGTGCCAACAACGACTGCCCCGAAATCGGAAAGAGTGTATGAATATCGTTTGTACGAAAGTCACAGTGAGGCGAAAGGAAACAAGAAAGTTGATATGTTTAATGAAGGCGGAGAAATCAATATTTTCGTAAGATTGGGCTTCAATCCAGTTTTCTATGCTCAGACAATTATGGGAGGAAAACAGCCTAATTTGGTGTACATGACCACTTTTGATAATAAAAAATCAAGAGATGAACATTGGAAAGCCTTCGGTGCGGATTCAGAATGGAATCGAATTAAAGCCCTTCCAGAATACGACCATGCCATGACAAAAGCCGAAATTTACTTTTTGACTCCAACAGAATACTCGCAGATATAGGAAAGTTAAGAGTTTATCGGGGTGCGTAACCTTTATGAGTAGAAACGGATGAAATGGGTTATGAGTTATGTTTTTTTAGATAAAATATTCTTGTTTCAATGAGTATATCTTGAAGCAAGAACATTTTTCCATAACTCATAACTCATTTACGATAATCCAACGCAGGTTTTCTATCTCCCAAAAGAGCCTCATACTTAAAGTTTGCTCCACGTTTTTGTAGCCATTCCGCTTTTGCTTTTTCAATGAGTGCCGCATCTTTGTATAAATCCAATGCCGTGCAAGCCAATGTTTTAGCCGCTACAATCATTCCTTTCTGACCGATACTCATGCCACTTGCCGCCGTTGATTGCCAACTGTGTGCCGCCGAACCCGAAACCCAAGTAGCAGTTTGTAAACCCACTGTCGGCACATTCCAACTCACATCACCTACATCCGTAGAACCACCACTGGTAGCACTTTCGGAAGCGTCTCTAAAATCTTTAACCTTCGCCGCATTTTCTACGGGTTGTTTTTGGTCACCTAAAGTCTCACTGATTTTTTCGGCGAATTTTTTCTCTTCTTCGGTATAAGTTACCCCGCCAACTATCGCTAAATTATTGTGCATGGTTTCTGCCAAAGTAACATTCGGTAAGAGGTTAAATACTCCTCCCAAAACTTCCCATTCTACTTTTGTTCCCGTTCCGAGAGCAGCTCCTTGAGCGGCATTTTCAATGCGTTTCCAGATACTTTGCACAATATCACGATCTTTATGGCGAGCATAATAATATACCTCAGCGTAAGCAGGAACGACATTTGGTGCATCGCCACCCTTCGTAATTACATAGTGAATACGAGTATCTTGCGGAATGTGTTCACGCATCATGTTCACCATCATATCCATGGCTTCCACGCCATCCAAAGCCGAACGACCTCTTTCGGGCGATGCTGCAGCGTGTGCCGCAATGCCCTTGAAACGGAATTTAGCATTTTTATTCGCTAAAGATGTTCCTGCATCGGCAGCGTTTTGAGAGCCTGGATGCCAATGTAAAACTACGTCCACGTCATTGAAAAGTCCTTCACGAACCATGTAAACTTTGCCCGACCCACCTTCTTCGGCAGGACAACCATAAATTTTAACCGTTCCTTTTTTCCCTGATTTTTGTAGCCAATTTTTTACTTCAATAGCTGCCGCAACTGATGCCGTACCGAATAAATTATGCCCACAACCATGTCCACCTTTTTGGTTTGGAATTGGTTTTATTTCTGGAACAGATTCCTGTGCTAAACCTGGAAGTGCGTCATATTCTGCTAAAATCCCAATAGTTGGTTTGCCTTCGCCAAAAGTGGCTAAAAAAGCGGTTGGAATTCCTGCTACGCCTGCTTGAACGCTAAACCCTTCTTTTTTAAGTAATTCTTGTAGTAAAATGGATGATTTTTCTTCCATATAACCTAATTCTGCATAATTCCAGATTTGCTTTGAAATACCTGCGTATTCGTCAAAACGTTTGTCGATATTGGAGATAACAGTTTGTTTGTCAGTGTTTTGTGGTGTAACTGTTGCCGTTTTCTTCTTTTGAGAAATGGCAGAAAATGTTACGAATGAGAGGAGAATAATAACGGTTTTTTTCATGAAAATATTGGTTGACGATTAATTGATTTGGTTAAATATAAATGCTTATTTACTCACTAAAAATGATTCAATAATCTGATTATACGCCTTAGCATCCATTAAATACGGGAAATGCCCTGCGTTATGCAATGTAACAACTTTTGCTTGTGGATAAGTATTTTTCAATAAATCTCGTAAGTTTTTGCTCACTAATGGGTCGTTGTCAGCTTCTGTAATTTGTAAGGGAATATTGGGCGAAATTTTAGCCGTGAAGGTATCGACTACGCAATAATATCGGGCAATAAAAACCTTTCGAGTTACTTCTGTTCCTAATAATTCATTTAAAAAAGCATCAACAATGGGCGAATTTTGAGAAGCAGGGACAACTTCTTTATTGTATTTTTTACGGATATTCTGAATGACAAACCACTCAGGAACCCACATCATCACTTTTACGAGCGTTTCATTTTTGGCTTTATTTTCAAGATTGGGGGAAAATGTATTGCCTAACATTGCTTTTAAAACTCGGTCTGGATGATTTATCGCTAAATATTGCGTTAAATATCCACCTAAAGAACTTCCAATGATGACTACTTTCGAGATTTTTTCTTTATCTAAAATTGCTAAAACTCCTTTGGATAAATCATTAAGATTGGTAACGGGCGGATACGTGAGACTTACCGTTTTGTAGTGTTTTTTGAAATAATTGATTTGTTGCCACCAAATATCATAAGAACCACCCATACCATGAAGAAATAGTAAAGTCGTATCACCTTGCCCTGCAACGTGGTATTTCCAATTGTTACTATCAAATTGTAGTGTGTTTACAGGCTCTGTACGAAAGGCTTGAAGCGAATACAAAATGCTGTCTTTGAGAGGATAACGTTTTTCAAAAGTGAATTTTTGAATGGGATACAAATAAAGAGCCAGCAGTAAAATAGCAAATGCTGTTAGGACTTTTGTCTTCATGCGGTTGGAGTGAAATGTGTGTTGTAGCACAAAATCCAGCACGGAGATTTTCCTTGTGTAATGCTTTACAGGAAAGATTTTCGTGCTATTATTACAAAGATATTCACTCTGCTAAGAAAACAAAGGATTGATTTAGAAAACTTCTAATTTCGGAAATTGATTACCTATTTATGACGAAACCAACAGTCATTTCTATCATTTTGGTAAGCTTTGAAAATAGTATTGATGGGCGAACCATGAAAAAAACGGTCATTGAATTGGGTGTGAATGAGATAATTAAACGCTCCCATGTCACCAGTATAGGCAGTTTTATTGTCGTGGTTATGTTGTTGATGAATGTTGGCTAATTTTTCAATAAACTCCTGCATCACACTAATATTTCCACCAATAATGCCACAATTGAGTAAGGTAGTATCTTTGAAATTTTCTTCATAATTAGTGTAATCGGCAATTTTACATCTCAAATGTTTGGAATGTTCTTGCATCCATTCATTATTGAGTGGTTTTGGTTCATCACCACAAAAAATATGCGTTGGGTTATCAGTAAAAAGTGCTTGAATAAACGGATTTTGAATGGTTACAACGTCCGAAACATCGGTTACGAAAACACCTTCGATTTGAGCGATATTTTCTCTTAAAAAATTTCGATAAACTAAATAACGAAATACGTTTGGATTGAAAGTGGTGTCATGTTCAACTTTGATGAAAAAAAGATTTCCATTTTGGTATTTCTCACAAGTTTCTTCTGAAAAATTATTGTGAAAAAGTACACCTTGCAAACCCAAATCAGCAATGGAATCTGCCCAATCTTTCACCAAGGAAAAATCGTCGCCTTGCAAAGTCATATTTCGATTTACGTCATAAATGCCCGTAAGATGGCAAGCTAAAATAAGGTGTTTTTTCAACGCAGAAATGGGCATAAACGAATTAATTAAGCGAAGTGTGATTTTCTCTTTTCTTGATTGAGCAAATACTGTTAGGAATATTTCGGTAGTAAACGTAGGTTCTCAAATTTACTTTTCGGACACTGTATTTCTGTGAAGCCCGCTCGTAAAAGTGAGCGTCTGCTGCATAAGAATCTTGGAATGGGAGTGTGGTAAAAACTTCTCTTTTACCAAATAAAGTTGCAAATAAAATGCACTCATCTACGTGAACAACTCGGCTCGGGTCGTGCTTGTCTGGGACATAATAGTCGTCGTCTTTATCCACAATAGTTTTGGTGGTGGAAGCAATCAAATCGGTAAATTTCATTTCTTCCAAACATGACATCAAATGATTGGGTTTGTATTCGTCATCGGCATCAAGAATGGTGATGTAATCGCCTTTACTGTTCAATAGTCCACGATTGATAGATTTCGACTGCCCACAGTTTTGATGTCTGAGATAAACAATTTTATCTTCGTGTTGTTTGGCGTAATGGAGTAGCTGATTTTGCGGGTCATTATCACTACCATCGTCAATAATAATTAACTCAAAGTCTTGAAAAACTTGATTTAATACAGAATCAATGGCCCTTTTTACCAAGAAAAACTCGGTGTTATAAACTGCCATTAAAACCGAAATTTTTACTTTATTTTCCATTATGAATCTTTAAATGTTTACGAAGGTAAATTGTTGCCTCCATAAGGATGTTAAACTATTATCATATTTCTAACACAAACATTAAGTTTTTGTTTCCAAAGTTGTCAATTAGCTTTACAATTCATTCTCGTTAGAACAACAAAAAAGTTTTTTTCTCGTATATTTAGCAGAAACAGTATTCATCTTATAATCGTTAAAAATAGATTTTTGTTTTATCTTCACAGTCAAAATATCCATAGCCCATGAAAACTTACTTACTCATAATATTTATTTTTTTATCTGTAAAATCTTTTGCCCAAAACATTACAACGCCCGAAGAGCAGGATAAAATTAAGCAGGCGATTACTGCTGAAGCAAAGTATTTTTACGCTCGTAGTGCTGACAAGTGGATGAGTTGTTATCGTCAAACTCCCCAAACGTACTGGGCGGTAGTTGAGAAAGATGTGACCTTTCAAAAAGATGGTTGGGACAATATTGCGTCCTTCGTTTTGGGATATTTTAAAGAGAATTCCAAAGCGGTAAAATGTACGTTTAAAAGAGAGAACTATAATTTCAGAAAAGTGAATCCAACTTATATTTGGGTTACCTTTGACCAGATAAAAGCTACCAACGGTAAAAAAGATTTATCCAAAGAAACCAGAATTTTAGAATTAATTAAAGGCGAATGGAAAATTGTCAATGCAACAGGTTTCTGGATTCCTTCTGAAAAAACAACAAAAACGGAAGAACTTATAAAAGAAAAAGCTAAGAAAGAAGAGATTGTGAAAGAGAAAAACGATGAAAGTTCAAAAGCTAAAAAAGAAGAATCGGTAAAAGAAAAAAAATCCAAAGACACAAAAAAGGCTTCTTGATGATTCAAGAAGCCTTTTTTGTGTTATTTGACCAACATCTAAAAACAATAATCGCAAGCTATATTACAGGCATTGCAAATAATTTCACATCGTCGAGTGTAATGACATCGTTACACATGATGACTAAACGTTCAACTACATTGCGTAATTCACGCACATTCCCCGACCAGGGAAGATTTTGTAAGTATTTCATGGCATCAGCTTCTACTTCTTTGGAAGCTTGACCATATTCATCGGCAACATCTCCCAAAAATTTATCAACCAATAATGGAATATCGTCTGGGCGTTGTGCTAAAGCGGGAACGTGAATTGGAATCACATTCAGACGGTGAAATAAATCTTCACGAAAACGTCTTTTAGTAATTTTAGTTTGTAAAACTTTAAAACATAATCAATCCCTTCAATAGGTCAGCCACCTGACATTCCAACTCTCCCCAATTTCATAAATTGCAGTCGTAAACTCGCCAATTTTACATTACAATTACATGAAAAAAAATATACTTCTCTTTTTTCTCCTTCAAATTTCAATTGGTTTACAGGCACAGGTAATAACGGGTCAGATATTTGATGCACGTACCAAAGAGCCTTTGCCTTTTGTGTCAATTTCAATCAAAAACACGACAAAAGGAATTGTTTCAAAAGAGGATGGTAGTTTTTCGATTAGCGTTCAGAGTAACGATACTGAATTGATTTTTAGCTCGATAGGTTATTTGCCGAAAGTAGTAAAAGCCTCAAATGTGAATGTTATTTATTTGGAAGAGAAGGAAAATCAACTCACGGGCGTAACAGTTTATTATATCAATCCCGCTCATAGAATTATTGATGCTGCCATTAAAAATAAACCTCTCAATGATCCAGAACGATTACCTTCTTTTAAATATGAAGTCTATCACAAAAGTATTGTAACAGCAGATATTGACTCCCTCAACCCGAATAAAAAACTCAGTAAAATACTGCAAAATAGTGATTTATTTGTCAATGAAAGTTATGCGACTCGGCAGTTTATTCGTCCCAATCTGAGTAAAGAAATTATTACCGCTTCTCGTACATCAGGAACAAAAAGTACGCTTTTTACAAGCCTAACACCACTTTTACAACAATTTGGGTTTTATCGGGACTTTATTCAATTTCAAGGTCGGCAGTTGAGTGAGCAACTAATTTATGTAAATCCACTTACCAAAGGTGCTACCAGCCGCTACGATTTTAATTTAATTGATACACTTATTGTTGAGCCTGGAGATAGCACTTTTGTTATTGATTTTGAACCACAAAAAGGCTCAAATTTTGAAGGACTTAAAGGCGTTTTACATATCCATTCAGGCGATTTTGCCTTGCAATATGTGGAAGCGGAACCCGCTGAAAAATCTTTATTACATTTCAAATTGGAACAAATATACGAAAAGGTAGGGGAAAGGAGTAAATGGTTTCCCACTGACTTATCGGCAGAATGGCTCTTGTCTGAATTTAAAATCGGTGGACAAAGTTTGAGGTTTAAAGTTAGGAGTTACATCAAAAATATAGCATTAGACATTCCAATTTTAGCGTCATCTTTTGATGAAAATGTGCTTGAAATCAAAACAAATGCGGTTTATCAAGATGAAAATTTCTGGAAAATCCATCGCCCAGATTCACTTTCTGTTAGAGAGAAAAAAACTTTTCTTTATCATAAATCAAAAACCTTAGCTCAAAAATTTATCCAAAATGCTGCACTTAATGCTTCTGAATGGTTTGTGTCGGGAATGATTCCATTGAGTAAACATTTGGATTTATCTATTCAAAATCTATTCGATGCGAATGTTTATGAAGGCTTTCGTCCAACGTTAAATATTTTAACGAATGAAAACTTCTCAAAACTCATCCGATTAGATGCCAAAGTGGGTTATGGATTTAATGATAGAGCCTTTAAGTATGAAGGAAGACTACAGTTTTTACTGGACGAAAGAACTAAAATGAAGTTGAGTTTATGCTACCGCTCTGATATTTCTGAGCCAGGCAATGTCCAATATTTTATATGGAATTCACCCCAAATTCCCTACGAATTAATCCGTACTTTCCAGATTGCCAAAGCCGATAGCTTGAAACAAATCAAGGCAGAACTCAATTTTAGGGCTTTGAAATATGCAAGTGTATCAGTTTCATTTACAGATGAATACCGCAAACCTACTTACTCGTACACTTATCTCAACCCGATGCACGACCCCGCAAGCCCGATAATGAAAGACTTTCATACCACAGAAATTGGCTTTGGAATTCGATACGCTTTTGGGGAGCAATTTTCGCAAGTCGGGCGTGGTTCAATTATTACGGCACTTGCTTCACCAATTTTTGCGTTACATTTTGCCCAAGGCATTTTGTGTTTTCCAGAAGGAAAAACGTATTACACCAAACTCAATACCAAGGTTGAATACACCATAAATACCCCAAATTTTGGACAAACTTTCTTCAACCTGACGGCAGGAAAAATATGGGGAGAAGTACCGTACCCATATCTATACAATGGGCGAGGAGGAAAAGCGGAAAATGGTAATTTAGTTTGGGTAGCCAACCATTTTAATACCATGCGATTATACGAATTTACTTCCGACCAGTACACCAATTTGTTTATAACTCATAGCTTTGGGAGTTTATTGTCCAAACCAAAAACCAAATGGTTTCGTCCAGATGTGTCTGTTTTTCAAGGTATTGCATTTGGAAGTTTCACCCATAATGACAATGCACACACAGGAATTGATTTCAAAACCTTAGAAAATGGCTACTTTGAATCGGGCTTAATGGTAGATAATTTATATCGAAAGCGTTTTATGAAATTATTTTACGTTGGGGCAGGAATTGGCGTTTTTAGACGATGGGGAGCGAATGAATTGCTGAATAGTCAAGAAAATTGGGCTTATAGATTGGTTTGGAATGTGAGATTTTGAGGACTGAAATTTTAAATTATCCTTCCACTATAAACGTTTTCCATACCCAAAAACCTGTAAAAGAAATAGGCAAGAAAGAAGAGATTGTGAAAGAGAAAACGATGAAAGTCCAAAAGCTAAAAAAAAGAATCGGTAAAAGAAAAAAAATCCAAAGACACAAAAAAGGCTTCTTGATGATTCAAGAAGCCTTTTTTGTGTTATTTGACCAACATCTAAAAACAATAATCGCAAGCTATATTACAGGCATTGCAAATAATTTCACATCGTCGAGTGTAATGACATCGTTACACATGATGACTAAACGTTCAACTACATTGCGTAATTCACGCACATTCCCCGACCAGGGAAGATTTTGTAAGTATTTCATGGCATCAGCTTCTACTTCTTTGGAAGCTTGACCATATTCATCGGCAACATCTCCCAAAAATTTATCAACCAATAATGGAATATCGTCTGGGCGTTGTGCTAAAGCGGGAACGTGAATTGGAATCACATTCAGACGGTGAAATAAATCTTCACGAAAACGTCCTTCAGCAATTTCAGTTTGTAAAACTTTATTCGTTGCCGCAAAAACTCTTACGTTTATTTTAATCTCTTTATCGCCACCCACTCTTGTGATTTTTCCTTCTTGTAAAGCTCTCAGTACTTTTGCTTGAGCCGAAAGAGCCATATCGCCAATTTCATCTAAGAAAAGTGTTCCACCATCGGCTTGTTCAAACTTACCGATACGCTGCTTGATTGCCGAAGTAAATGCACCTTTTTCATGTCCAAATAGTTCAGATTCAATGAGTTCTGAAGGAATTGCTGCACAGTTTACCTCAATTAGTGGCATGTGCGAACGCCCGCTTCTTTCGTGCAAACGTTTGGCTACCATTTCCTTACCCGAACCGTTTGGTCCAGTAATAAGTACCCGAGCTTCAGTTGGTCCAACACGGTCAGATGTATCTTTTACTCGTTTGATAGCGTCAGATTCACCAACGATTTCATTAAGTTTATAAACCCTTTTCTTTAAAACTTTCGTTTCTACAATCATCTTTCCACGCTCAATAGCATTGCGGACAGTTACAAGTAAACGGTTTAAATCGGGGGGTTTTGAGATAAAATCAAAAGCTCCACGTTTGGTAGCTTCCACAGCGGTTTCAACATTTCCAAAGGCTGAAATCATGATGAACTGAGCTCCTTTTCCCATTTCAGTTGCTTTTTGCAATAAATCCAGCCCTTCAAGTTTGGGCATACGAATATCGCAAAGCACTACATCATAGTCATTTTGGGTAACCAACTCAAGACCTTGTTCGCCATCACTGGCTTCTTCGATGGTATAGCCTTCGTATTCGAGAATGTCTCTCAATGCTCCTCGAATAGCTTTTTCATCATCAATGATTAGTAATTTTGCCATAGGGCTAAGCAGGTTATAATTTGTGGCGGTTGATTGTCAGAAATTTATTTATAAGTAGCAGTTTGGTAAGTAATTGACAAAAATACGTGATTTTCGGCTTTTTACTAAATTTTATCTCAAGAAAACACGTTTAAATATTTTATTTGATGTTTTATGGCTGCTTTTTTATTGTAAGTTTATTCTCTACTAACTTCCAGTGACTTACGGTAATAAGTGACAAATTTCATGAAAGGTCGTTTGGCTGACATAATGAATCATCGCTTTGTTCCAACTTTGTCATGTAATCAACGCCATAGATGACATGATAAAGTCCTTATGTATTCTTTTAATCTTTTTACTCACATGGTCGTGTGTTAAGAATGAAACCCTAATACCCGTAACGCAAACGCCAACTCAGGCTATTATAGAAGGTAAGCAAACTGCGTTGGGAAGTTTTTCGCCCGCAGTGCATTCTGTTTCGGGGACGGTGAAATTAATTGAGGATAAGAACGACTCCAATAAAAAGTATCTCTCTTTTGAAAATTTCAAAACTGATGAAGGCCCAGGTTTGTACATTTATCTGGCGGAAGATAAAAGTAATAGCAACTTTACTTCGGTCGCTAAGTTAACAAAAACGGGAACGTTTACGCTTGAAGTACCCAGCGAGGCAATGTTAGATAAACAAAAATACGTGTTGGTTTGGTGTCAACCGTATTCGGTTTTATTTGGGAGTGCTAAGTTGGAGTAATAAATTTGTTTACTGACTTAACTACATAATAATTAATTAATTTAAAAAAATGAAAAAAATAATTCTGTACCTTTTTCTCGGTGTAATTACTTTTAATGTTGCTGGGCAAGGACTTGATAAGTCTTATAAAACGCTTGATTTGGCTTTGGCTGGAGGAAACGGCTTTTCCCCTGCACTTTCTTACACAAAAATGTTTGGAATAGGTAAATCCAACCGTTTTAAAATTGGTTATGGCATCAGGCTTACATCATTTTTTGGAAGTGATGTCCAATTTAGAACCGCTCCTGCAAAATTGACTTCTGGTAGTGCAAGTTTCGTTGCCCTTTTTTCGGATGACATTGTGGCAAATATTGACACTTTTAAATTAAAATCTGTTCAAAGTAATGCTTTAAATATTTCGATAAATTTGCAGTATGCACTTACTCAAAAATTGGAAGTAGGTTTTAATATTGATGCTTTGGGTGTAACCTTTGGCGGTAATCAATCGGGGGACATAATTTCCTTGAAAAATAAACGAAAATTCTCTGATGGTTCAACGCAGTCGTCAGCGAGTCCGAGTGGTTTAAATTTATTGTTGGTTAGCGATTCGGATATAGGAAGCTTAAATTCAGAACTTTATGCTCGTTATTGGGTTTCGGATAAAATAGGGATTAGAGCGGGACTTAGCTTTCAGTTTGTAGAATACATGAGTGATAAAAAAGTTAATGTCAATGCTGACGAAAATAACCGCTGGAGGTATAAAAGTTTGTTACCACTGGTGGCAGTTTCTTATAAATTTTAATATTACAAATGCTCATTTTCCATGAAAAAAGTCCTAATATTTCTATTTTTCGTAAATCTTTCCATTACTGCCGCAACTGCTCAAATTTGGAAACCCGTTACGGCAGGTGTATCATTCAAAATTAAAATGCTCGGAGCAACCGTTGATGGGAAATTCAAAGGATTTGTGGGAACTTTAAAATTCGACCCGAACGATTTAGTCAATTCAAGTTTGGTTGCCAGCGTAGATGCAAGTACAGTTGATACTGATAATAATCTGAGAAACAAGCATTTGAAAGAAAAGGAGGATTTTTTTGACGTTGCTAAATATCCCGTTGTAAAAATGAAAACTACCAAAATCGAAAAAGACGGTAGTAATTTTATGGGATATTTTGATCTAACGATGAAGGCGACAACTAAGAATATCAAAATTCCGATTGTCTTTAAACAAGACGGAAACAAAGCCACATTTCAAGGAAGTACTTTGATAAATCGCCGAGATTGGTCGGTAGGAGGAGGGACTTTCGGAATGAGTGATAATGTAACTTTTACAATTGTGATTAATGCGATTAAAGAGTGATTTTTGGGAATTTCTATGAAACAAAGGAACTCAAGTTTTTAGAAATCAACTCAATTTTAACGAATAACGAATAACGAATAACGAATAACGAATAACGAATAACGAATAACGAATAACCATGCTTCAGAAAACCAATATAGAAATTATAGACCAACTCGTTGATTTATTGAACGATATAGATTTAGATGTCTATAAAGATGGTCTTCGTCCGTTGCATTACACTACGATTGGGCAACACGTTAGGCATATAACTGAGTTTTATCTATGTTTATTGAAAGGTTACGAAGATGGTACGGTAGATTACGATGCACGTGAACGAAATATTCGTATAGAAATAGACAAAGACTTTACCGTTGATATTTTGGAAAAAACTAAGCAAAAATTGAATATCCAAACGTTAGACCGACCATTAATACTCAAAAGTAAATTCGGAGGAGACGATGCCATTGATATTTCCAGTAGTTTTTTCCGTGAATTAACCTATCTAATCGAACACACAATACATCATTTAGCCATTATTAAAATTGGGTTGAACGAATCCTATCCAGAAATCATTATTCCAAAGAATTTTGGTGTAGCCCATTCAACAATTAGATACAGAGTTACGGGTAACTGAGTTTTTTGACGGAGTGCTTTTTTACCGAGTGAAACGTACTCCGAAAACACTCCATCAGAAAAGCTCAGTAAAAATTACGCAGTCGCTCATTAACTCAATCACTTTTTCATCTCATGTGCGTTCTTACATACATTCCTATTGGTAATCAAGGTTATATATTAACTAATAATCGAGATGAAGCCCTTGCACGCCCAAAAGCAATTCCACCCAAAAAATACGTCATCAATGGGAAACAAGTATTTTTTCCAAAGGATGCTCAAGCGGGTGGAACGTGGCTCGCAACCTCCGATGATTATACCGTTTGCTTACTTAATGGAGCCTTTGAAAAACATCAGCATAAACCACCTTATCGGCAGAGTAGAGGACAAATAATTTTAGATTTTTTCAAGTTTGACACCGTTGATAGTTTTGTTACTAATTATTCATTTGAAGGTATTGAGAACTTTACCTTAGTGATTGTTTATCACAAAGAAATCCTGAAAATCTGTGAATTCAGATGGGATGGAGAACGCTTACATTACACTTCCAAAAATCCATCAGAAGCTCATATTTGGTCATCGGCAACCTTGTACCCACCCGAAATTTGTATCGCAAGAGAAAAGTGGTTTGCCGATTTTAGAGAACAAAACCCTACTTTTACTCGTGAAGAAGTAGTAGATTTTCATTTAAACGGAGGTACTGGAGATATTCACAACGATATGCGAGTAAACCGCAATAATGAGTTAGTGACACAATGCGTTTTTCAGGTAGTGAAACAAAATCAATATTTATCGTTTTCCTTCCATGATTTATTGTCTGAGCAGGAATTGTTTTATCGGGTTTTGTAGCGTGGTTCGTATTTATTTTAGCTACTATAAAATTAGAGAAGACCAGAGATGACTATGATATGAAAGTATCATTATTCCTAAAATAATAAAATTTACCTGCTCAAAATTTTGGGTAGGTTTTTTATTTTACGCCAAACTTAAACCAATCCAACAAAACTACCTCTTTTTAGCAAAAAATATAGTAAAAATCCAAAAACGGCATTGTTAATCTGAAATTTACCAAGTAATTTTGCACCTTGAATGTAAAGCGAATCTACTAACTGGATTTGCTGTGTCTGTAAACTTCTCATAATCAAAGATTTATAAACACACATTTAAGGATTAATAAGCATAATCAGATAACAAAATCACAATAAAAATGGCAAATGCAGTCAATAAAGGAAAAGTTACGCAAGTAATCGGACCGGTTGTAGACGTGAGCTTCGAGGGTAAAGACTCTTATCTCCCTGCAATTTTGAATGCCTTGGAGGTTACAAAAGCCAACGGCACCAAAGTAATTCTTGAAGTACAACAACACTTAGGTGAAGACCGAGTTCGTACCATTGCGATGGAAGGAACAGAAGGACTTCAAAGAGGTAAAGAGGTAATCGACTTAGGGCAACCAATGTCAATGCCTACTGGAAACAGTATCAAAGGTCGTCTTTTCAACGTAGTTGGTGAGGCAATCGACGGTATTCCACAACCTAAATCTAATAAATCAATGCCAATTCACCGTCTTGCTCCAAAGTATGACGAGTTGGCAACTTCAACTGAGGTGCTTTTCACAGGTATCAAAGTAATTGACTTGCTTGCTCCTTACGTAAAGGGTGGTAAAATTGGTTTGTTCGGTGGTGCTGGTGTTGGTAAAACCGTATTGATTATGGAACTTATCAACAATATTGCAAAGGCTTACGAAGGTCTTTCAGTATTTGCTGGTGTGGGTGAGCGTACTCGTGAGGGTAATGACTTATTACGTGAAATGATTGAATCAAACGTAATTCGTTACGGTGAAGATTTCAAACACGCAATGGAGGCAGGCGAGTGGGATTTGAGCAAAGTTGATGAAACTGCCCTTTTAGGTTCACAAGCTACATTGGTATTCGGTCAAATGAATGAGCCTCCAGGAGCGAGAGCAAGAGTTGCCCTTTCTGGTCTTACAGTTGCTGAATATTTCCGTGATGCAGAAGGCGAAGAACAAGGACGTGATATTCTATTTTTTATTGATAACATCTTCCGTTTTACACAAGCGGGTTCTGAGGTATCGGCTCTTTTAGGTCGTATGCCATCAGCGGTAGGTTACCAACCAACATTGGCAACTGAAATGGGTGCAATGCAAGAACGTATTACTTCAACAAAAAGAGGTTCAATTACTTCGGTACAAGCGGTTTACGTACCTGCCGATGACTTAACTGACCCTGCTCCTGCAACAACCTTTACTCACTTAGATGCTACGACGGTATTATCTCGTAAAATCGCCGAGTTAGGTATTTACCCAGCAGTAGATCCTCTTGATTCATCTTCACGTATTCTTTCGGCTGAAGTATTGGGTGAAACTCATTACAACACAGCTCAACGAGTAAAAGAGATTCTTCAACGTTACAAAGAATTACAAGATATTATTGCCATCTTAGGTCTTGACGAACTTTCAGAAGAAGATAAATTAGCAGTATCACGTGCAAGACGTGTACAGCGTTTCTTATCTCAACCATTCTTTGTGGCTGAGCAGTTTACAGGTTTGAAAGGTGTATTGGTTGATATTAACGATACTATCAAAGGCTTTAACGCAATTATTGATGGAACGTATGACCACCTTCCAGAAGCAGCTTTCAACTTAGTAGGTAGCATCGAAGATGCCATTGCGAAAGGTGAAAAATTGATTGCAGAAGCAGGAAAATAATTCAGTTATCAGTTATTAGTAAACAGTTATCAGGCATTAGTTGTCAATAGTTTTTATTGACAATTGTTCACTGATGATTGTTTATTGATAACTGTTTACTGCTAACTGATAAAAAAATGAATTTAGAAATTATCACTCCCGATAGAAAAGTGTTCTCTGGTGAAGTTGACGTAGTTACTTTACCAGGTACAAATGGTTCTTTCCAAATTTTGAAAGACCATGCAGCCATCGTTTCGACTTTGGGCAAAGGCACTTTAGCGGCTGACAAACAAGAATTTACCATAGATGGTGGCGTTGTAGAAGTATTGAACAACAAAGTTCTTGTATTAGCAGAAGCAGTATTATAAGTTGTATTAGGTAATTTAATGAGTGAATAATACTTCACTAACTTTCTTATATACTTAATACTTATTACAGAACTTAGATTAAAAGCACAAATTCTCAAGAGTTTGTGCTTTTTTGTTTTAATTGATACATTTGTTGAAAAATAACCCCCTAAACTCCTCCCGATGACTATCCTAAATATTTTCGACCCCGAAACTACGAAATCACTTACGGAAAGAATTAACAAGCTCACAGCCAAAACAACTCCACTTTGGGGCAAAATGAATGTTGGGCAAATGTTGGCTCATTGTAGTATTGCTTACGAACAAGCTTATGACCCAAATACGAAGCGTCCGCCACTGCCAGTAAGATTTCTGTTAAAGTTATTCCTTAAAGGAAAGTTGACCGATACAACAACGCCTTACCAGAAGAATTCAGGAACGGCACCCGCTTTTATTATCAAGGATACTCGTGATTTTGAGAAAGAAAAAACTATTATCTTAGAATATATTCAGCGAACAGAAAAATTAGGAGCTGCATATTTTGCCAATAAAGAGTCAACTTCATTCGGTAAAATGACCGCTGATGAATGGAATAATTTATTTTATAAACACCTCGACCATCATCTTACGCAGTTTGGCGTTTAGACTTTTCGATTAACGATATATTCTCCTAACTTTGTTGAACTATTCAATACTATCCACAAAATCATGCTATATTATTTATTTGATTATTTAGACAAACACTTCAATTTTCCCGGTGCGGGACTGTTCCAATACATTACATTTAGGGCTTTTGCGGCTACGGTTACGTCGCTGGGAATTGCCGCTATTTGGGGTAAGACGGTCATTAACTTTCTTAGAAAACTACAAATTGGTGAAGATATTAGAGACTTAGGTTTAGAAGGACAAATGCAAAAGAAAGGTACGCCAACAATGGGTGGCTTTATCATACTTTTGTCATTACTTGTACCTACTTTATTGTTTGCCAAGTTACATAATATTTACATTATTTTATTAATTGTAACGGCTCTTTGGCTGGGTGGAGTGGGCTTTTTGGACGATTATATTAAAGTTTTTAAGAAAAATAAAGAAGGCCTTTCGGGTAGATTTAAAATCGTTGGACAAATTGGCTTAGGGCTGATTGTAGGACTAACCATGTGGTTTAATGATGATATAAAAGTACGTTTTTACGAGAAAGCTAAAATTGCTTCAAATATTGGAGAAGTACAAAAATTTGCAGACTCAAAATCGTTAATTACAACCGTGCCATTTTTAAAAAATAATCAGTTTGATTACAGTAATTTGATTCCTGATTTTTTAGGGCTTGACCAGTACACTTGGGTAGTCTACGTCATTGCGGTTATTTTTATTATTACGGCGGTTTCTAACGGAGCAAATATCACTGATGGTATTGATGGCTTGGCAGCGGGAACTTCGGTAATTATTGGGATTGGTTTAGCTGTTTTAGCGTATGTATCGGGGTATAAAGTTTTTTCTCAATATCTGAATGTAATGTTCATTCCAAATTCGGGGGAGTTAGCGGTCTTTTGTGCCGCCTTCGTGGGGGCGTGTATCGGCTTCTTGTGGTACAATTCTTACCCCGCACAGGTGTTTATGGGAGATACGGGTAGTTTGATGTTAGGAGGGGTTATTGCCACGCTTGCTATCGTGATTCGGAAAGAATTATTGATTCCCGTTTTGTGTGGAATATTTTGGATTGAACTTTTGTCCGTAATAACGCAAGTTAGTTATTTCAAATATACCAAGAAAAAATTTGGCGAAGGTCGAAGGATATTCTTGATGTCGCCACTACATCACCATTTCCAGAAAAAAGGTTATCACGAAGCTAAAATTGTAGCTCGTTTTTGGATTATTGGAATTCTCTTAGTTGTAGCCACTTTGGTTACTTTGAAGTTGCGATAGAATAAAAATAAATATCCTATAACTAAAAGTACTTGTTATTAAAAAAAGGTTTCAACTTGAAGAAATTCAGATTGAAACCTTTTTTATTTTAATATTTTTCAAAAAAATATTTCATAAAATGCAATAAATTTTTGGCACGGATATTGTTTTAGTTTAGACATCGCCCATAGTAGTATTTATAAAAAGTAACCAACCATGAAAAACATTAAATTTTTGCTCACTTCGGGGCTAATCGTAGCTTCAGTGACTTTTGTTAGTGCTTCTAATTCTTTCAGTTTATTTCGTAGCTCAGAAACTAATGATACCAAAAACGGTATTGCTATCCCTGCGAACAGACCATCAGCTAATCATTTAGAAAAAAATACAAATGCCAAGTTCATGGCTAAGCAATTGGCAAAATCTGTCTCTGCTAACGCTATCTTGGGCAAAACTTCTGACGTTTTAGAGCGTTACGGATACCATACTTCATCAAACGGTACATTTTTTAGTAATACAGAAAGTTCAGTATCGGTTTCTCCAACTGAATCATTCTCAATTATTTCAATGTCTCGTTCAGAAAGAGGTGATGTAGTAAGAGTTAAAGTAGAGTCAAACAAGGATTTACAAGTATTTTTGAATACAGAATCAGGTATGGGTGTACCTTTTGAGATAATGAATTTAGGGGATAATGAGATTTTTATTTCTCCTGCTTACACACTTCCAAACGGTGAATATACCATCAGATTAAAAATAAAATCTGGAGAAAGAAAGTTGAAATTAAAAGTAGAACATAGAGATTTGTTGGGAAGAAAATAAGCATTAGGTTTAGCTCGTAGATTTTTAAAATATATATTTAGGTTAGGTAATAGTTTTACAAAGTCGGTGGTCGGGGGGCTACCGATTCTTGTTGTTGTTAGAGAATAAAAAATCCATCTTACGGTTGTAGGATGGATTTTTTGTTATGTCAAAATACTTTTTTAATTAAGCATAAAATGATTCTTGACCTAATTTGATTACTAAAAGAGCGTAAAAAATAGCTCTGTATTTGTTACGATTAGAAGAACCTAATTGCTCAACAACGCTGTCAATAGCAGCGTCTAACTCAGGGCCATCAGCTAATCCTAATTTTCCAATAAGGAAATTGTTTTTTACACGGGCAATCTCTTCGTCATCAGAAGAAGAAACTTTTGACGCATCAGCATTGTAAATAGAAGGACCTAAGCCTTTGGCTACCGCCGTAAGAAGGGTTGCATCAATTGTGATGCCTAAATCTTTGAGAGAGCCTTGGTAAGTCTCAATCGCTTCATCGAATTTGCTCATTGATAGTTATTTTTTATGTAAATGGTAAAAGATTGTTGTTGATTTAAAATAAGCACTTTAAACACAGTCGAAATAACAAATTATTGTTTAAATCACCAAATTTAGATGCTTGAAATTACTAAGTGGTACTTCTGCTAAATAAAAAGTATGTTTAAATAGTTTTGTGTTTACACGCAAAATGAACGTAAATTATTGATAGTCAATTTGTTTTTTCTAAAAATGTGTGTATCTAAAGGGTTGTTATATTTTCTATTGATGTTTTACCACTGTATCGTAACCCTTGCTCTTTAAAGAAGAAGCTATATTTTGAGCTTCTTCTTGACTGAATTGCCCAGCACTAACAACGTCCAATGATGATTTTGGAAAACTATAAGCATTTTTATAACCTAAGTCTTTCAACTTCTGAACTTCCCGATTAGCATTTGATTTCTTTCCAAATATGCCAACAATGACCAGATAATCATTATTTGACTTAAGTGTCTCTTTTTCAGGAGTTTGTTGTGGTGCTTGTGGGCTTGTGATAGTATCTTTACTCCAATCGTCGGTTATCGTTGAGAGTGTATCTGTGATTACAAAGGCTGTATCGGTAGTAGATTCTACCAGAAAATTTGGGTCTTTAAGGGGATTACCTTTTTTACGAATAAATATTTCAGCTAATAACATCCCAAAACCTAAAAAAAGGAAGGAAAATAGTACAAACAGGAGGTTTTTTAACCAGTTTTTCATAAGGTAGCGTTGTAATTTCATGCGAAATTATCAATTCTATTCATATAACGATACGACCACTCGTAAAAACTTATAAAAAAAGGGTATTACGGAATAAACTAATTTGTAATTTTAACGTTATTTCCAGACAACAACGTTTAGATAATATGATTTAGGAACAATTTCATCATTGTTTCATTCTTTATTCTAATTTAATAACAAAACTCATGTTTAAGTTTATAATTATACTCGCTTTAGTCTTCTATATTATGCCTAAATTGATAAAATGGGCATTAAAAGGCTTCATTGTTACCCAAGTAAACAAGGCTCAGCAAGATATGCGGCAGCATCAAAAAGCGTACCAATCTCAACAAAAGAGAGAAGGTGTTATTGATGTTGATTACGTACCTAAAAAAAATGAAAAAAAATCAGAAAATTTTGGGGGTGGAGAATACGTAGATTACGAAGAAGTGAAATAAATTTTGTTGAAAAGATAAAATAATTTTCAATTGATAATGCTCAAAAACCAATTCTCAAATTAAGATTTTTCTCATTTGAAAATTGGTTTTGGAGCATTGCTGATTGAAAATTTTATTTTTAAGGAAATTTCAGGCTACTTATCGTCCTGCTTTGCTACCTCACGGTTTTCGGTTTTGTCTAACAATTTTGCCGTTTTTACCAATCTCAAAAACTCAGCACGATAACCTTCCGAATCTTTTCCGAGAGCATTTTTAGCTAAATTTTCAATTTGGTCATAATTAGAAGAACCTTTGAAAGCTGAATTTCTGAGCAATAAACCAAATTCCGCCACAGCGACTGAGGCTCTGAAATTTTCAGAAGTTTTATCAAGAGTGATATTTACATCCTTCACAACCGTTTCCATTTGTACACTTTTGTCTTCGTCGGGTTGTTTATATCTGATTTTTACGGTACAAACTTCGTTTGAATTTGTACCAACAACGGTATTGGTCAATTGTTGATATTTTAATTTATCGGGTAAAAAAGCGCTTTCAATACCCGCAGGAATAATTTCATAAATGGCAGTTACGGTATGTCCAGAACCCATTTCGCCTGCATCTTTCGCATCATTTTTGAAATCTTCATTTGCTAAAGCACGATTTTCGTAGCCAATCAAACGGTAGGCTTTTACGTATTTTGGGTTAAACTCTAACTGTAATTTTACGTCTTTTGCCACCGTAAAAAGTGTGCCTCCAAACTCCTTGACGAACACTTTTTCGGCTTCTAATAAGTTATCAATATAGGCGTAATTCCCGTTTCCTTTGTCGGATAAAGTTTCCATTTTTGAGTCTTTGTAATTGCCCATTCCGAAACCTAAAACCGAAAGGAAAATACCTGATTTGCGTTTGCTTTCGACTAATTTCTCTAAGTCATCATTGCTCGAAATACCCACATTAAAGTCGCCATCGGTTGCTAAAATCACCCGATTATTTCCGTCTTTTACGAAATTTTCTAAAGCCGTTTTATATGCCAATTCTATACCTGCACCACCAGCAGTTGAGCCACCCGCCGACAGATTATCCAAGGCATCTTTGATTTTGTTTTTCTCTTTTCCAGAAGTTGGCGGAAGCACCAAACCTGCTGCCCCTGCATAAACCACGATGGCAACTTTATCTTTTTCACGCAATTGGTCGGTTAATAATTTGAATGCCGTTTTTACCAAAGGCAATTTATTTTGGTCGCTCATTGAACCCGAAACGTCAATCAAGAAAACCAAATTTGAGGCAGGTAAATTATCCGTCGGAATGGTCTTCGCCTGTAAGCCAATGTGTAAGATTTTTAAGCCTTTATTCCACGGAGAATCCGAAATTTCGGTTTCAATATTAATCGGGTCTTTACCTTTTGGTTGAGCATAATTATAGTCAAAATAATTAATCATTTCCTCAATTCTTACGGCATCTTTGGGCGGTAATTGTCCATTTGCATGATAAAACGACGTACATTTGTGTAAGCCGCTCTGTCCACATCAATTGAAAAAGTAGTTTGGGGGTCTTTGTCCGTTGCTTTAAAACCAATTTCCTTTTCAGATTTATACTCTTCATTATCCGCAACGGCATCTGGTGCCATGCGTGGAGGCATTACTGGTGCGGGCATAGAATACACATCATAAGAACCTCCAGCTACAACTGCTTTTGCTTTGATTTTTGAGTTTTTTGTATTGGGTTGCATCACTGAAATTGCTCCTGTTACATCTTTTTTTCTATGTGTGGCATAACCAACCACAACAACTTCTTCCAGATTTTGGGTATCAGGGGTAAGTGTAATGTTTAGAATACTTCCTTTGCGAAATGTAACTTCTTTTGACATATAGCCAATCATTGCGAATCTCAGACTATCCTTTGTATTAACTTTTAGGGTATAGCTGCCATTAATATCCGTAGTTGTTCCAACGTTTTTATGTTTTATACTAATAGAAACCCCAGGAATTTCAGAGCCAGTTTCATCAATGACTTTTCCTGAAATAATTCTTTCTTGAGCATTTACAGAAATGCTGAAAATGAGGGCGAGCAATAAAAATAGTTTAGCTTTCATATTTTTGTTTTTAATGTTTTGCATAGATGATGCAGGCTCCATTTGGATTCCATAATTTTTTTTGAAATATTTTGTGGAGGTTGAAAATAAATAACAACCCTGTCATCTCGACGAAGGACACTTGTAGAGCTAGTTTTAATGATTTATCTTTCATGAAAATCTAATGGCTCAAAGTTAATCAATGCTCTTTTTCAAGAAAAAACATAAACCTCAAACCGAAACTGACCTCCTACGAGCGTATCGTCAGACGGGAGATTTATCTATTTTAGGAAAATTGTACGAGCCACAAATGGAAATGGTTTTTGTCATTGCCATGAAATATTTTAAGGACGAAGACGATGCAAAAGATACCGTCATGCAGATTTTTGAAGAATTAATTCCGAAATTAAGGCAGCATGAAGTGGAGAATTTTAAGGCGTGGTTGGGCATGGTGACACGGAATTTTTGTTTAATGGCTTTGCGAAAGAAGAATTTAATCGTTGTTGATGGCGAAATATTTGCTGATGACGATTCCTCTGAAAGTTATTTTATGGAATTTTCAACAATTGAGCATCTTAATGATGAATTCGATGTAGAACAAAATCTGACGAAATTGGAAGATTGTTTAAAAACCTTAAATTCCGAGCAAAAACAGTCAGTAGAATTATTTTTCATGCAAGAAAAAACCTATCAGGAAGTTTCACAATTGACTGGTTTTGAGATGAATAAAGTGAAAAGCTATTTGCAGAATGGCAAAAGAAATTTAAAAAATTGCATGGAGAAAAATAATTAGTGAGTAAATCGTGAAGAAACAACCCAACATATCACCCGAAATCATTGAAGCCTATATAGCAGGTACGCTTTCGCACGCCCAAACGCATGAGTTTGAGAAGGCGATGCTCAATGATGTCGTTTTGCGTGATATGGTGGAAGGATATGAAATTTCAAAAGAGAAAAAAGTTGATTTGAGTAAAGTAAATGCTTCATTATCAAGAAGTTTACAGGATAAAATAAACAAAGAAGAATCCGAAATTTATCCACTTTGGAAGCGTGTTCCTTTGTACGCCAGAGCTGCTTCGGTGGTATTATTTTTAGGTCTTGGAATCTATATTTTGACCACTAAAAATGAGACAGATTCTACTGAAAAAATCGTATCTATCTCACCTCAAAAAGAAGAAAAAATAGCTCAATCAGAACCGCAAATCTCTACCCTGAATAGCTCTATTTCAAAGGAAAGGGTTGAATCTGAAATGGCTAAAATTGCAACTGAAAACAAAGTGGCAATTCTTCAAAAAAAGGCTAAAACGAAAAGTGTATTCATTGAGAACGATTCGCAAGTTGCTGTAAAAGAATCTGTTATGAGTGATGCAGGTGCTGAAATGTCTAAGCCTGCTCCGCCAGTAGTTGCTTATGAAGCTCCGACTGTGGTGGCCGTTCCTGCTCCGTCTGTGGTGATGAAAAGTGAAGACGGTTCGTATGCCAGAAAAATCGCTTCACCGTCGAGCATCGAGTATCAAAAAAGGGATATCGTTAGCGGTATCGTTTTGGACGAAGATAGCAAGAAACCCGTACCCAATGTTTCAATATTTTCTGACGAAAAAGCGGTTGGTAAAACGGATGAAAAAGGACAGTTTAAGTTAGATAATTCTGTTATTGGCAATAAAATAAAATTGGTGGCTCCCGATTTTGAAAATGCCGAAATAAATATCAATCAACGCTCTTCCGACTTTCTATTTATTCAGCCCAAAGCGGAGTTGATTTTTATTGATTTGAAGCGAAATAAAACGTGGAAATACAATCCTTCTGAACATCCTGCTCAACCATCAGTAAGTCCAGATGACTATTTGGATTATTTGAAAAAAGCCATTCGGAAGCCTAATCAAGTAATTGAAAATCAAATAGTTGGTGATGTGGTGGTGGAATTTAAAGTAAATAAAGATGGGGGTTTATCAGAGTTTAAAATTATTAAATCCTTAGGTTTGGCTTGCGATGAAGAAGCTATTCGAGTTATCAAAGAAGGGCCAGTTTGGTTACCAAAAATGAGTAGCGGAGAGCCACGGAGACAAAGAGTTAGGCAAGAAATAAGTTTTTAATGGACAATAATAAGCAGATTTGTCTATTAAGGTAAGTTAACATATCAATTGATTTGAAATTGCAACTAAAAAAACAAAGCGTAAAAATCTGATAAACAGATGATTACGCTTTGTTTTTTATTCTTGTTTTTTTATGAGTATTAGGCGGATTACGCATCCGAATTATGATTGTCAAGAACTGTGCCAATATTCCTAAATTAAGATTTTGGTTAATCAAGAAATCTCAACTTTATAGATGAAAATCATCTTTCCCAAAACTCACAAAATTTTCTTAATTTCGTAATATCATTCATCAAAGCAACAAAGTAAAATCATGAATATTCTAATGATTTTATGTGATTGCAACTTTCCATGAAAAAAATAACAAAAACTATTCTTTTACCGCTAATTTGTGTTCTACCGTTTGTTTCTTGTCGAACCGTCGCACAATTAACGCCTGATTCGTTGGCAAAAACCATTACGGCTGCCGACCTTAAAAACCACTTGATGTTCATCGCTTCGGATAGTTTGAAAGGTCGTGATACAGGCTCGCCTGAACAAAAGGTAGCCGCTCAATATATTTCTCAGCAGTTTGAAAGTTATGGCTTAAAAGGGGCTGTTGGTGCAGATAAATCACACTTACAATTAGTCGATTTAGTGAAGCGTGGATGGGGAGATTTTTATCTCAAGGCTAACAATAAGAAATATAATTACTTGAGTGATTTTATTTCAAACTCTATTGCTCCATTGCCCAAAGAACAAGGCTTTGAAACTGTTTTTGTGGGATACGGAATTGAGGATAAGGGATTTAACGATTACGAAAAGGTTAGTGTAAAAGATAAAATTGTCATTGCTTTTGAAGGAGAACCTCGTTTAGTAGACGGTACTTTTTTGCTTTCTGGCACTTCCGAACAGTCAAAATGGAATACCTCTGATGCTTGGAAAGATAAGATGAATCTTGCTAAAAGTAAAGGTGCAAAAGGGCTTTTATTGATTTCAAAACAGTCAGTTGAAGAGTTTGAAAAAACGGTAAAGCAACGCCAAACGATGATGAAACGTTTCGGAAATGCTCGTCTGGGTTTCCGTGAACAATCTGATCCACAAGGTTCTGATTTTGCGGTTTTGACCATTGGACAAAGCATGGGAGCAGAATTGCTAAAAACATCCATAACCGATTTGGAAACGGCTAAACAAAAAATTGTTGAAGCTAAAAAAACAGTTGATAATCTTTTTGCAAATCAGTCATTGACTTTGAAAATTGAACGTACTGTTGACGGCGTTGAGACTTATAACGTACTCGGATATTTAGAAGGGACGGACAAAAAAGATGAGGTCGTTATTGTTACTTCTCATTACGACCACGTGGGAGTAAATGATGGAAAAATCTATAATGGTGCTGATGATGATGGCTCGGGAACGGTTTCGGTTTTAGAAATTGCTCAGGCATTTGGTGAGGCGGCAAAAAAGGGAACAAAACCTCGTAGAAGTATTTTATTTATGACTGTAACGGGCGAGGAAAAAGGGCTTTTAGGTTCTGAATATTACGTAAAACATCCTGTTTTTCCATTAGAAAATACCGTTTGTGATATCAATATTGACATGGTTGGCCGTACCGATAAAGACCACGAAGGTAAAGGTGATTATATTTATGTGATTGGTTCGGACAAGCTTTCTTCGGAATTGCACTCGGCTTTATTAGAACAAAATAAAAGTCACGGTTCGCCCATTGATTTAGATTTTCAATTTAATGACCCGAATGACCCGAATCGTTTTTATTACCGTTCTGACCATTATAATTTTGCCAAAAATAAAATTCCAGTGGCATTTTTCTTCAATGGCGTGCATGATGATTATCACCAACCAACCGACGATGTAGAGAAAATTGAGTTTAACAAAATGGAAAAAAGAGCCAGATTAGTATTTTATTTGACTTGGGACATTGCTAATCGTGAAAAACGTTTGGTGGTTGATTCTAATAAAAAATAAAACACGAAAAGCATTTAATATAGCCTGTCAATTTAGCCTTTGAGTTATTTTGATGGGCTTTATTATATAAAAAAAGTTGCTTAAATTTAAAAAACGAGCAGGAAAGTACATTAACTTCTAATGCTGTGCATAAAATATTATATTTGATTTATAATTGTAACCAATTAATTATCAGATTGAAATTATTTCTTGACTAATGTTGGACAAAATCCAGCATTAGTCATTTTTATAACAAAACAAAATCATGGCATTAATCTCAAAGAAAAAAGTACCCTTCAAAATCAATCTACAACTCCGAAAATACCTCACTAAATATGGTCGAGAAACGGTGATGCCCATTCAATATGCTGATTTATTAAGGTTTGAAAGTTCCATTAGTTTGTACGACCGTTTTGGAAATGATACGCTTTGGGTGACGGTTTTCTTCCCTTACAGTGAAATAGAACATATTTACGAAGGACTCAAAAAGATTTACGCCGACCTTAAAACGGATGGTGACGAAAAAGTTATTAAACACTTAACCGTTGACCGTGTGGATTTGTGTACTTACGGAAATACGCAACCTTTTCGCATCAGAATTGTGAATCGGGTGAATGATAACTTTGACTATTTCTACGTTAAAAGAGCGGATAGTTCACGGGTTTACGGCATGGAATTAGAACATTTATTGTCGCCGAATAGAATCAGTTATTTGACTTTTGAGAATTCATTGGTTGAAGAACATATTGCGGGGATTCCTGGGGACCAATTTTTTAAAACCTATTTAAACGACCCAAAAATCAATCAAATTCGTTTGGCAAAGGAATTCGTAAAATTCAATGAAAGGTGTTTCGTGCTACTTTTGGGGGATATGCACTCTTCCAATTTTGTGGTGGATATTACCCCTGATTTTGAGGAAGATTATTATCGAATCCGTGCGATTGACTTCGACCAACAGTCTTACGAAGGAAAGCGAACGGTTTATCAACCCCAATATTTCAAACAAAATAATCCCTTGATTGATATGGGAATGAAATATATGACTCCCGAATCCGTAAAACAGTACCAAATAGAGGAACGCTCGCTGATTTCAAAACGTTTGAAAGTGGAAACACAACGAGTTTATGAATTGATGTCGGTCATGGCAAAAGACGATATTTCCACCGAAGAAAATACCAATCAGCTAAAAAAAGAACTCGCAAAATACTATAAATCAGATAAGTTTTTGAAATGCAGAACCATGGGAGAAGTGGTCTGGGCGAGTTTGGAGCAAGTAATGGTGCATTAGTTGAATTAAATAATTTTAGAAAGGCAATACTAAAAGACCGCCGTACGTATTCTTGAATAGATAAAGGGATTTTAAACTCACACTAATAACCGCTAATAATGACTCGCTACGAATTTCTCAAATCTTTAGGTTTCACGGGTGCTGCTTTGATGGCCGCCTTAACTTCTTGTGTTAGAGAAGAAGATACAACTGTTGTCGCTCCCAGAATTGATGCTACTGGCACAACTGCTGCGACCACGCCTACAACACCTACGCCAGCCACTCCTGTTGTAATTCCAGCTACTGGAGTGACGGATATTAGTAAAATTACCAGTTCATTACTTAAAATTGACTTGGCAACATCAGCGTTGAAAAATGTGGGAGGTTATATCATTCAAAGTAATATAGTAGTTGCCAGAGTGAGTGCTTCGGCTTTTGCGGCGGTAACTAATTTGTGTAGTCATGAACCTAAAAGACAAGTTTACTATAGCCAAGGAGAGTTTTATTGTTCGGCTCATGGAGCAAGATTTAACCTTGCTGGCAAAGGTTTGAACGCTGCTGGGAGTAGAGGAATTCAAGCTTATCAAGTGGCGACTGACGGAACGACAGTGGTAGTTTATTAGATTCTGTAAAGATTTTTGTAAAGTAAAATATTCACAAAACTGCCATTTGCAAAACTAAATGGCTCAAAACTAATATTATGAAATTGCTGAGCATCATATTCTTAATTGCATTATCATTCAATTCATCCACAGAATGGACAACTGATTTTGCCAAAGCTAAAACTGAGGCAAACAGTGAGCATAAATATATTCTCTTAAACTTTTCGGGCTCTGATTGGTGCGGACCTTGTATTAAACTCAAAAAAGAAGTGTTAGATTCAGAAGAGTTTTTACAATATGCCGCAACTAAATTGGTTTTGGTAAGAGCTGATTTTCCGAGAAATAAAAAGAACCGTCTTGCTCCCGAACTCACCAAACACAATGAAGCTCTCGCTGAAAAATATAACAATGAAGGGAAATTTCCACTAACTGTTTTAATTGATTCAGAAGGAAAAGTTGTGAAAACTTGGGATGGCTATACCGCTAAAATGACGGTTGAAAATATGAAAATGGAAATTGAACAATTGGTACGATTGAAGTAATGGCAGAGATAATTTCAAAGGTTCAAAAATTGATGGGAAACCGCTTTGAGATAAGCGTCGTGAGTGAAGATACAATTTGGGCAAATGAAAAAATAGAAGCAGCCATTGCCGAAATCAGTCGAATAGAACAATTACTGACCACTTTTAAACCAGAAAGTCAGACCAATCAAATCAACGAAAATGCAGGAATTAAACCCGTAAAAGTTGATAAAGAAGTCTTTGAACTCATTCAACGGTCACTTCGGATTTCCAATCTTACACAAGGAGCATTTGATATTACTTATGGCTCAATTGATAAAAATCTTTGGAATTTTGACACCAATATGAAGACTTTGCCTGATGTCGAAACCGCAAAAAATATGGTTAGATTGATTGATTATCAGAAAGTAACCTTAAATCAAAACAATACAACGGTGTTTTTGCAAGACGAAGGAATGAGGATTGGTTTTGGCGGAATTGGCAAAGGATATGCGGCTGAAATGGCAAAGCAATTAATGATTAGAGAAGGCGTAAAAGCGGGGATTGTAAATGCTTCTGGAGATTTAACCACCTGGGGAAATCAACCCAATGGCAAGCAGTGGACAATTGGAATTGCCGATCCAAACCATAAAAATCGCCCTTTTTCTTACCTGAATATCAGCAATATGGCAGTGGCGACTTCGGGAAATTATGAGAAATTTATCATTATTCAAGGCAAAAGATATTCGCACACGATAAACCCCAAAACGGGCTTGCCAATCACAGGAATCAAAAGTGTAACCGTTATCGCTCCAAATGCAGAAATTGCTGACGCACTCGCCACACCCGTAACGGTTATGGGTGTAAAAGTTGGTTTAGACCTTATCAATCAGATAAAGGGCATTGGGTGTATCATTATTGATGACCACGACAAAATGTTTACCAGTAAAAATATCAATATTCAATAGGCCAATCTTAACTGGGTGCCATTGAAAATCAAAAAAAATATGAAATCAAAACTCTTTAAACAAACACTTTATTTCGCTTTGGGTATATTCAGTTTATCTTCATGCGTGAGTGTGAAGGAATATCAAAAAAGTCGAATTAATGATTCTGAAATGGAATTGTCCGCTCGTAAAGCCGAAAAATTCGAATCCAGTTTTTATCTCTACCGAGAAGGAGCTGCTGGTGCAAACGGAGGTAAAAGTGGTGGAGGTTGTGGCTGTAACTAAGTTTTAGGGGTTAGTGGTTGGCTTTAGTAAAACTAAGCCTTCCCAAACTTAACCCTAATGCCTAAATTCTAACCACTATTTCCCAAATTAAAATCAAATGAAAAAAATAATTATAACCGCTGGTTTATTAGTAAGTATGTTATTCAGAGGTTCTGCACAAAGTAGTTCTGAAGACGAATCTTTCTATGAAAAACGCAAATTAAAAGTTGATGAAGTTAATTTTATTTCAAGTTATTATCATCAAGAAGGAAATAATTCAGCCGTAACGGGTGGCATTGGAACGGAGAAATTGACTGATTATGCTAATTCTTTCGACTTGAAGATGT
Organism: Bacteroidota bacterium; assembly: GCA_040387735.1. GTDB lineage: Bacteria > Bacteroidota > Bacteroidia > Cytophagales > Spirosomataceae > Arcicella. Next base: position 123,282 of record JAZKDE010000017.1, on the reverse strand, counting down.
CAAAATATGACTTGAAGAGTCGGCTACATAGTTTTACCATAGATTTTAATGTGGATTATTATACTTCGGCATCGTCTGATAACATTGACCCACGTTCTATTTCTGGGGCATCTTCACGAGATATGCACATTTATCCTTCCATTGCATGGAGTATGAAAGATGCAAAAACACGAGTTACAAAAGGTTTAGCGTATTCTTATTCAACCGAATTTGATTATCAATCGCACGGTTTTACAGCGAGTTGGGCAAAGGCTTCAAGAGATAATAACCGAGAGTTTAGTATCAAAGCCAGTGCTTTTTTGGACAAAGCAACCATTATTTTACCGAACGAACTCCGTACAATAACCAATGCCGTTGGACGAAGTGGAACTTCTGGTACCAAGCCAAGAAATTCTTATGCTCTTGCCTTATCGCTTTCGCAAGTAATTAATGAACGACTGCAATTAATGTTAGTAGCCGAACCTTCGTACCAAGAGGGATTTTTAAGTACCTCTTTTCACCGAGTGTATTTTACGGATAATACAATGACCGTTGAAAAACTCCCTGGAAGTCGTTTTAAACTACCAATTGGAATTAGAGCCAGTTATTTTCTCGGAGATAATATCGTGCTAAAAGGTTTTTACCGATATTATATGGACAATTGGGGAATGACTGCCAATACTGTTAATTTGGAAGGTTCTTATAAAGTAACACCATTTGTTTCATTGACACCATTTTATCGTTTCAGTAGTCAAAAAGCGGTTAAATATTTTGCTCCTTATGGGCAACATCTTGCAACCGATACTTATTACACCAGCGATTATGATATTTCGGGAATGAATACAAATTTTGTGGGTTCAGGAGTTCGTTTTGCACCTGTAAATGGCGTTTTGGGGATGAAACATTGGAGTAGTGTAGAACTTCGTTATGGTCATTATTCTCGCACAACAGGTATGGTTGCCAATATTGTTACGCTTCATTTAAAGATGAAATAGATAAAAATTGTGTACAAAATAATAATATAATAAAAGGTCGCAGATGGTAAATTCTCTTGCGACCTTTTTGTTTTTTCGGGATAGATAGTATGCGAAAATTGAGAATAAAATGGCTCACCGATAACTGAAATCTGAATAGGGGTAAAACTAAATTTAATTGTCATAGAAGTGAAATATCCGATAGGAATTGTATTTTTGCGGAGTTGCTAAACTGCTTCACCTCTTTAAATGATACAAATTCCAGATTCAGATATTTTATTAGCAATCCGACAGGGCAATGAACGTGTTTTTGAAACAGTTTTTCGAAAACATTATCAGCCGCTGTGTAATTATGCTTGTGGTATTTTGAAGGATATGGATGATGCAGAAGAAGTGGTTCAGTCGATTTTTTTGAAATTTTGGGAACAAAGAGTGGAAATTGAAATCAATGTTTCGTTAAAATCTTATTTGTATCGGGCAGTTCATAATACGTGTTTAAATCGGTTAAAACATTTGAAAATACAAGAAACGTATCGACAGTATGTAGGTGATTATCTGGATGTTACTTACGATTCGGCAACGGATATGATGGATAAAGTAGAATTAGAAAACCGAATTGCAGACGCCCTCGAAAAACTACCAGAACAGTGCCGATTGATTTTTAAAATGAGTCGTTTTGAAGAATTAAAATATCAAGAAATTGCCAATCAATTAGGCCTTTCTATCAAAACAGTAGAAAATCAAATTGGTAAAGCACTAAAAATAATGCGTTCGGAATTGTCTGATTATCTGCCAATTATATTATTTGTATTATTATTTCTGTAAGTCCTAAATATCAGTTGAGTACAGGTTTCAGGCAAGTATTTTCGTATTATTAAAATACCTTTATTAGCCTTTTATACTTAATACACAGGACTTGAGATTTGATAATCAAATACTCAAAAATAAAATGAACCAAGACCAAACCATAGACGACCTGTTGGCAAAATACCTTGCCGACGAAACCGATACTCACGAATCGGATACGGTTAGTGAGTGGATTATTGCGTCTGAAGACAATCAAAAGACATTTGAGCATTCTAAATTAATTTGGGATAGCGTAAAAGAAGCGAAAAATCAACAAAGCGTTGATGTAGATACTGCTTGGAAAAAACTGAATATTGGTAAGAAAACAGCCGTAGAGCTAAGTGATTTTGAGGAAATTAGACCAGTGAAACAATTGAATTGGGTTACGAATTTCTTAAAAATTGCAGCAGTTTTAGTTGTTCTATTTGGACTTTGGTTTGTTGCTGCTCGACAATTTATTACGCCCCAAAATGACGTTTTAACTTTCAAAACGGGCAATCAATCTATCGAAAAAATACTACCCGATGGCACAAAAATACTACTCAGTAAAAACTCAACAATTACATTTCCTTTAAAATTTGAAGGCAATACTCGTGAGATAAATTTAACTGGAGAAGGTTTCTTTGAAGTACATCATGACGCAACTCATCCGTTCATTATTCACACGCAAGGGGCTGATGTGCGGGTATTGGGAACTTCGTTTAATGTACTTGCATACAATGCTCAAGTTCAAGTAGTTGTGAAGACAGGGCGGGTACAATTTTCAAAAAACAGCAATAAAGTTATTTTAGATAAAGGACAAAAAGCCGAAATTTTAGCCAATGTTGATACCATTATTAAATCAGAAGTTTCTGATTTTGAAGTAGTTATAAAAGAAAAAGTGAATTCTTTCGTTTTTGAGAAAAAATCGTTGGGAGAAGTTGCATCAATCTTATCTGAAAAATTTGGTCAGCCAATTATTTTTAGTCAAGAGAAAATTAAAAACTGTAAATTAACCGCTTCTTTTGAGAATGAAAAATTAGAGAATATCATTGTGGTCATTGGTGAAACATTCAATTTGAAGGTTCAAAAACAAGGCGATTCTATTCTATTGAGTGGTGAAGGATGTGAATAATATTGATTAATTCCAACGATTAAAATTTGATGATTTACAAAAATAGCCCATTTTAAATCGGACGGCTTCCCGTTTCCAACTACTCTTTATTCCGCATGGCATTCCGCACCTTAAAATATATCATCTGCTTCGTTTTACTACTCAATACTTTATTTGTTACCGCTCAAATTCCTCTGCTCGAACGCTCCATTTCTCTAAGAATCAACAATGAAAAAGTTGGAAACGTCTTAGAAATTATTGCTAAACAAGGTAATTTTTCATTTTCATACAATTCCGATATTTTGGATGTAAATAACCGAGTTGATGTAATTGTCTCTAAAAAAACCGTTCGAGAAGTCTTAAACATAATTTTTGACGGAACACTCAGCTATAAAGTTCGTGGACAATATATCATTTTGCAGAAAAATGACCGAGAAATTACTGCAAAAAGCTTAACGATTAGCGGTTATATTTTTGACAAGCAAACCGATAAGCATTTAGAAAAAGTCAGTATTTACGACCGAAAAAGTCTATCTTCAACCATTACTAATCAATACGGATTTTATCGTATCAAGTTGTCGGTTAGTCAATTACCAATTCGTTTGACTATTTCAAGGCCAGGTTACGAACAGCAAAGTATTCTGATAAAATCCCCCCAATCCATTTATCAGGATATTGAGTTAAGTCCAATTAAGAGAGAAACTATTTTTAATCCTCCGATTGAAGATAATTCAATCGAAAAGATGGATTTGTTTAAAAATCAGAATCCCACGCCCGAAATTCAACCCGTGAAGGTTACAAGTGCTATCAACGATTTTCCTGATATTACCGACGAAAGTATTTTCCCAACGTCCCCAACTTTTGATTCTACTTTGTACGAAAGCAATTGGGATATGTTTATAAAAAGGTTAGGGAAAATTTTTGTGTCTCGTTCACAACGAATTAACGCTCAAAATGTTAAAGATTCTTTAAATCGAAATTTTCAATTTTCAATTTTACCTTTTTTAGGGACAAACCGTTTACTTTCTGGTAGTATCAAAAATGATTATTCTGTCAATATTTTAATGGGGTATTCGGGTGGAGTTCGTAAATTAGAGGTGGGTGGGCTTATCAATGGCGTGCGACAGGATGTTGAAGGAATTCAATTGGCTGGTTTAGGAAATATTGCAGGAGGAACGCTTTCGGGAGTTCAGGCAAGTTCTTTACTCAACATTGCGGGTCACATGGACGGCGGGCTACAATTGAGTGGTAGTTTTAACGCAATTATCAAAGAATCAAGTGGTTGGCAAATTGCTCCAGTCAATTTTGCTCATCGAGTTTTGCCGGGAGGTAAACAAATAGGTTTTATTAATATTTCAGATTCTACCGAAACAACGCCCATCGGTTTTCTGAGTTTTGTGGGTAGTGGCAACGGCTATAAACGCTTAGAATTATCAGCCGATGAAAATGAAACGGTAAGTTTTACCTTCAAAACGGGCGTTCGGAAGTTTTATAACGTGTTGGCTCTGCACTATAACTTTTTGCGGAAACAAGAGGTTTTTGGTTTGGGCTACGGTATTGGGCGAGCTTATGAATTGGGGCGAGCGTGGATGTTTAATACCGATTTAACCGCTAATATTTTGGTGGAATATGACGATGTCAGTCCAAATGTTGCAACAATGTGGAAATTAGATATGACTTTTGAGAAGCAAATTGCCCAAAATATTGCCATAACATTCGGACCTTCTCTAAAATATTTAATTATTGACCAATATAATGTATCTTACTGGCAAGCAAGGCCATTTAATAATATTCCCTCTTACGAACCTTTTTCTTCTAACGACACTGCTACATTTTGGTTAGGTTTTCAGATGGGAATTAGGATTAGGTCGAGGTAATTTCTTTAACCAATCTCATCGTTTTTAAATATGAAAATTAGATTTTTACTTCTATCACTATTTGCATTTTACCATCAATTACACGCTCAATCTTTGACAGAAGACCAAAAGCAAATTGAGCAAAAAATCATTCGTTCTTGGGCGAAATATCGTTTAGATACGAAGGATGGAAGTCAGATTTCGGATGAAAGATTGCAGAAAAGTGTGGCTTCAATGTTTATTTTTAAAAAGGGAAATGTTGGCGTGGTTATTTTTGGTGACAAAGCCCAGCAAATGAGATACGCTGTATCGAGTAGTCTTTTAACGGTGAATAGTATGTCATATACTATCGAAAAACTGACTGAATATGAATTGGTATTTTCGCAAAACTTCCCTAATACTCCTGATAACGAATTACTTAGGTATCATTATGTATCTACCAAAGAATCGTCGGGAGATTATTTTTATAATCAATTTATTAAGCCCAATATTCGTACGCAAGAAAATGGAGAGATTGCTTTTCGTTTCAATGAATACGTTTTTCCAAAGTTTAAGTTGCTAAGTCCATACTCCACTATTATTAATGATTTTAACGGAGTTTATGAAACATCATACGATTTGATTGAGCAATACTTTAATTTTCCCCCAAAAAAGAAAGGATATTTTAGTGTGTCTTTTGCGATCGGTAAAGATGGAATTTTGAAGAATATTACTGTAAAAGAAAGTAGTGATTCGACGTATAACGATGCTTTGGTTCAAGCCATTTCTCAAACAAGAAATCGTTGGTTACCAGCCGAATACGCCAATCAAAAAGTAGAAACGCAATTTGATTATGTTTTTAAATATGAAGATGTGGAAGGCTTGAATAATGACTTTGATTTTGCGATTTATCAAAGTAATCTGACAAAAGCTAACAGATTTTATGAAAATAAACAATATGTTAAAGCCATAAAACTATACACAAAGTGTATTCTTATGCAAGACGAAGACACTGAGCCTCTTTACAAACGTGCGGATTGTTATTTTGCTTTGAAAGTCAATAAAAATGCTTGCTTGGATTGGAGTTATTTAGCCAAAAAAGGGCAAAAAAAGGCGGAAAATTTATTTTATGAGCATTGTATGAAGTAGGAATTAAAGTTTAAATAGGTTCATAATATAAATCAGCATATTTGTGTTTTATCATGGTGAAAAAATCAAAACCTTCTTTTTTATGTCTTTTGCTACTGGTTTTGCGAAAGGCTCTCCTCCCAGTCAATTTAGGGTCAATATCATAAAAGGTGTTTTTGGTTTTCAATACTCATTGCTATTTTGGCAATAATTTGTAACTTTTGGTATTTCCTGAAATTATACGTTCAAAAATCACTTGAACCAATTGAGGTATTTGCCTTCTGTTCGTTATTAAGTGTATATCTTTATTTGGTAATTCGTGTTACATTATTAGAAATATAACCTCGATATGCTACTCATATTATTTTTATGAATTTTCCCTTTTGGTTTAGCAAAATATTTTCCAAACAACAACTATGAAAAAACTTATTCTATCCACCATTTTTGCGGGATTTTTCTTTAATATACAGGCACAGATTCGTCGTTCGTTGGGGCCTCCCGTTAATACGTCGCAGTTTAATGAATACGCTCCTTCTATTAGTGCGAATAATAAAACGATGATTTTTGAAACGGATAGGGCAGGAGAGGGTAGGTGGGAATTGTACTATACCATAAAGAATGAGAAAAATAAATGGACTCCTCCCAAACCCATTGTAAATATCAATAAGGTTGGTAAAGAAAACGATTTAATTGGTGGCCCTTCCATTAGTTACGATGGGAAAACTCTCTTTTTTTTTGCTTCATTTGAAGGTGGACAGGGTGATATGGATATTTATTTTTCTACGTGGAATGGTACAGATTGGTCTGACCCAAAAACCGTTGGAAACAATATTAATACCAAAGCTTATGAAGGGTTTCCTTCGGTTGCAGCCGATGGAAAAACAATATATTTTATCCGTGACAATTTTACAAAACGGAAAGATAAAGCCCTTTGTTACACCATTTGGTCGTCCAAAAAACAAGATGATGGAACTTGGAGTATCGCCGAAAAATTGCCTGCTCCAATCAATGGAGATTGCGAAAAATCCCCTCGAATTATGGCCGATAACCGCACCTTAATCTTTAGTTCGGTGCGTAAAGATGGCGTGGGTGGTTTTGACCTTTATCAATCGTTTCAAGAAGATGATGGTTCATGGGCAACGCCCGTCAATTTGGAATATATCAATACTGAAGAAGATGAGCAATTTGCTTCCGTTTCCGCTGCTGGAGATTTGATGTATTACTATACTTCGGGGGATATTTACACGGTTACGATTCCTGATAAATACCGAAAATATAAATTGGTGACAGTGGATGGAAAAGTGATTGATGCTATCACAAAACAACCAATTTCTACAAAATTGACCTCAAAAAGTAATAATGTCAAAGAGAAGCCTATAACGACAGTTGTTGATGCAAATGGTTTGTTCTCAATGATTTATCGAGTTGGTAGTAAGTATGATATTAGCACAACACCCTTAAATGATTACTTTCCGTATCGAGGTTCTATGGATATGATGACTGCGAAGGAAACGGATAATATTGAGAAGAATATTGAATTAATTCCCAAGAAAATACCTTATCAATTTCAGCTTTTGGACAAAGAAACCAAAGCTATTTTGAAAGATCCTAAAGTAAAAGTAATGGATGTTGAAACCAAGCAATTATTGGAAGTAAAAGTAGAAAAGGAAATTGCCACGGTAATTGTTGAAATTGGGAAACAATATAAATTTGCTGCAAATGCCTTAGGATATACATTTTTCTCCCGTGCTTTTAAGCCCGATACGGCTGATGTTTTTAAAGATCGCTTGAAAAAAGTACCTTTAGCCATTTTGAAAAAAGATGCCGTGGTTCAACTACAAGATATTACTTTTGAAACTGGCAAGGCCGATTTAAAACCAGAATCTAACGAAGAATTAGACCGTTTGGTAAGTTTATTAGAAGGAAATCAGACTATTAAAGTAGAAATTTCTGCCCATACCGACGACGTTGGAAATGATGATACTAATCTTAAATTATCCGAGAAACGAGCCAAATCGGTAGTAGATTATTTAACCACAAAAGGAATTAAAGCGGAAAGGATGACCGCCAAAGGTTACGGTGAATCCCAGCCTTTAGTACCCAACGATACGGATGAAAATAAAGCAAAGAATAGACGAGTTCAGTTTAAGATAAATTAATGTCAGTAACATAAATTTTAGGCTTATTTCAATATTTGACCATCAAAAAAGCCCATAACATCATGTTATGGGCTTTTTTGATGGTCAAATGTATTCAAATTATTTTTTTGGCATAAAAACAATCTCTTCAACATCTGCTAAAATACGTCCGCAGTGTTCGCAAACGATTATTCTTTTCTTGTCTTTAATATCAGCCTGACGTTGCGGTGGCACGGCACTAAAACAACCTCCACAAGCACCACGTTTTACTAATACTACTGCCAAACCGTTTGGATAATTTCCACGCAATTTATCGTAAGGACGCAATAAACGTTCCTCTACGTGTTTTGCTGCTTTATCACGGTCTTTGTTCAATTTTTGTTCGTCTTCTTCGCTTTCAGCAATCAAAACGTCCAATTCTTTTTTCTTAGCGTCAAGATCTTTTTTACGAGTATTCAAACGAGTTTCAGTTTCTGAAACATCGTCTTTTTTGTTCAAAATCTTGAATTCAAACTCACGTGTACGCTTGTCAGCCAATTCGCCCTCAAGTTGTTGCAATTCAATTTCTTTTGAAATAGCATCGTATTCACGGTTATTGCGGACGTTCATTTGTTGGTCTTTGTATTTATTAACCAACTTTTCTGCATCTTTTTTAGCGTTACGATTTTTAGAAATTTCTTCATCTAAACCAGCAATTTCTTTGTTGAATTTACTGATACGAGTTTCAATTCCAGCTACTTCATCTTCCAAATCACGTACTTCTTCTGGTAAATCGCCACGCATTTTCTTGATAGAATCTAAAGATGAATCTATATTTTGAAGCTTCAAAAGGGCTTCTAACTTCTGAGCAATGGTTGTTTCGGTTGCTACGGCTGCCATCTGTTTTTATTTGGTTTATCCGTTAAATCGCTATCTGGTGGGCGGCGAACCGCTATCGGTATAACTACTAACTTCTTTAAATTTTAACTCTATAAATTCTCTGAAAAATAACTTACAGGATTGGTATTGACCTGACTTTTGAGAACCGCAAAATTACTAAATTTTTCAGATAAATACCTAACAATTAAGTCCTTTGTGTAAACTTCTGATTCATAATGTCCAATATCGCAGATAATGATTTGATTATCGGCATCAAAAAACTCGTGATATTTGTAATCGGCGGTGATAAAAACGTCTGCTCCCTGCCGAATAGCATCGCCTAATAAAAAGCCTCCTGCACCACCACAAACCGCAATTTTATTGATTTCTTTTCCTCGTAACGGCGTATGACGAAAGGTTTTTAAGCCCATTTTTTCTTTCAAATAACTTAAAAAATATTTTTCAGATAAACTATTGGATAATGTGCCAATGACACCAGAACCAACTTCTTGATTTTCATTTTCTAAAATACTTAAATAATAAGCGACTTCTTCATAAGGATGAGCGGATTTCAAAGCTCTCAAAATTTGATTTTCAAGATGGGCATCAAAAATGACTTCTAAACGATGTTCTCGTACTTCTTCGGGTTTGTTTAATATTCCAATATGTGGATTGGCTTCACCTGTTGGTGTGAATGAGCCTGTGCCTTCCACCCGAAAACTACAATTTTTATACTCACCGATTTGTCCCGCTCCCGCCGAATGTAAAGCATCCAAAACCATTTTTGAATTTTCAAGAGGAACAAAAACGACTAATTTCTTCAAAATTTGTTTTTGTGGCGACAGAATTTTTGGTTTTTCTAAGTTTAATTTCTCCGCAATCGTATAATTTACGCCACCTTTTACGCTGTCGAGATTGGTATGTGTAGCATAAATGGCAATGTCATTTTTGATGGCAAGCATCACGGCACGTTCTACGTAATTTTTACCATTAAAACGTTTCAAACCTTTAAAAATAATTGGATGATGAGCCACGATTA
>JAZKDE010000017.1:108883-113382 GCA_040387735.1 Bacteroidota bacterium | reverse complement strand
GCGGGCAATGGCTTCTTGAATAATCTCCTCGGTACAATCGAGCGTTGCAAGTACACCCGTAACTTCTGTTTGTGGATAACCCACAATTAATCCTGCATTATCATAACTGGCTTGATAAGAGAGCGGAGCGAGTTGCTCTAAATAATTGGTAATATCTTTGATTGTCATTTTTTATAGTATTCTTAAAACAAAACGGCTCGAATTTAGAGAAAATTCGGGAAGTCCATGTATATTAGTCCTAATTAATATTAACGAAATATCCAATTATGAAAGTACGCCCAAGTGTAGTTATCGTCGAAAATAATCATCTTTTACTTATGCGGTATCGTTACGGCAATACCGATGTTTTTAATTTACCAGGTGGCAATGTGGATAAAGGTGAAACACTTGCTTCGACCGTTGTGCGAGAATTACAGGAAGAATTAGGCATTGATATTGTGCTGGAGCAGATGATTTTGACAGGTGATGTTATTATGCCAGCAGGAAAAGAGGACGTTTTGCATTGTGTTTTCAAGGCAAAAATTTTGAAAGGAATCCCGATTTTAAATCCCGTAGAAACATCCGCTTTGGAAGCTGTTTGGAAATCCATTGATGAGTTAGACAAATTGGATATGTATCCAAATGTTGGGAAGGATTTGCAAAGAGTTTTGAGTCAAGGATTTGAGTACGTTGGAAAAATTGGACAGGTATGGTGGTAGAGCTTTTGGGAAAATAGTAATACTTATTTTGTGTATAAATATCCTACTCGTCATCGCTAAAAATTTATAAATCAATGAAAAAATACGCTAATTTACTCCACATCACGGTTTTACTTTTTTGTACGTTAAACATTTCCGTTCACGGGCAATCGCCTTATTTCCCTGATTCTACGTGGCAGATTCGGAAGCCTTCAGAAGTAAAAATGAACGCTAAATTGTTGGATAGTGCTATCAATTTTTCCGTTAAAAATGAAGTGAAAATTGATAATGATTTAAGAATTGCCAACATGAAATCTTATGTCAATGAACCTAATTATAAAATTTTAGGGCCAATGAAGTCCAGAGGGAAATCGGCTGGATTAATTATTAGAAATGGCTATATCGTGGCTCAGTGGGGTGATACGAAACGAGTTGATATGACTTTCAGCGTTACCAAAAGTTATTTATCAACGGTTGCGGGTTTGGCGGTTGATAATCATCTCATTAAGAATATTGATGATAAAGTAAATGAATATGTTAGCGATGAGAAATTTGAGGGAGTACATAACTCGAAAATTACGTGGAGACACTTATTAACTCAGTCTTCTGATTGGTCAGGTTGTCTTTTTGATAATTGCGACTGGGCTGATCGTCCGCCGAAAGAAGGAAGTTTGGATGATTGGAAAAACAGAAAACTGCTCGAACCAGGAACTCAATTTGAATATAATGATGCCAGAGTAAATCTATTAGCCTATTCTTTGCTCCAAGTTTGGCGAAAACCATTACCGATAATTTTGAAGGAAAAAATCATGGATCCTATCGGTGCATCAACAACTTGGCGTTGGTATGGTTACGATAATTCTTACGTCAATGTAGATGGTTTGATGATGCAATCTGTAAGTGGCGGTGGACATCACGGGGGCGGTATTTTTGTGAATACTTTCGACCAAGCAAGGTTTGGATTGTTATTTCTGAGAAACGGTAAATGGAAGAATCAACAACTTGTATCTGAAAAGTGGGTTGAAGCTGCTCAACAACCTTCTACTCCCAATAAATCTTATGGTTTAATGTGGTGGACAAACCAAGAAAACGCCTTAGGAGATGTTTCAAAAAAAATTTATTATGCTAATGGTTTTGGCGGGAATTACATCGTGGTAGATAAGGAAAACGATTTGTTGATTGTCGTCAGATGGTTAGATACCACTAAACTTGGAGAGTTTGTTAGATTAGTAGAGAGTGCTTTGGAAAAATAATTTAGCATTGTAGAGAACGAACACTGTTTACCAATGTTTGTTCTCTATGTTAGAAATTTATACTTTTTGTGGTAAAATAATGGTGAAACTTGTTCCTTTTCCATATTCGCTCATAACCGAGATTTTACCGTTATTCTGTTCAATTAAATCTTTACATAAAACCAGTCCGAGTCCTGTACCTTTTTCGCCTGCCGTTCCTTTTTTGAGTTTTGGATTAGAGAATATTGTGACTAACTCTTCTGGTTTTATCCCAATCCCAGTATCCATAATTTTTAGTTCTATAAAATGCCCTTGCTGAGTTCCTTTTATGGATACTTGCCCGTGTTGAGGCGTAAATTTTAGAGCGTTATTGAGCAAATTTCTTATGATGGCTCGCAGGTTATTTTCATCGGCAAAAACTTGTAGATTTTCTGGAATATCAATTTGTAATTCAATCTGTTTTTGGTTTGCTATTTCTTTTACTAAGGCGATAGACTCATCAACCAAATCATTCACATCTAATATCTTCAAAAACGGTTTTAATCCATTCATTTGAGAAAGCGACCAAAGGAGTAAATTTTCCAGCATTGCGTGAATATTATCCACATTTTGGTTGAGCGATTTAGATAAATCAATGAATTCTTCTTGGCTCAATGAGTCACTGCCAAATAAAGCTAAAATGCCTTTAAATGAACTGATTGGCCCTCTTAAATCGTGAGCGATGATGCTAAATAACTTATCTTTAGTCGTATTTAATTTACTTAGTTCTGTTTTTTGTTGCTCTATTTTCTCTTTATTTCGTTCAAGAATGATGATAATGACAACCATCAATACGGCAATCATAATGGCAGTGAATAAAAACAATAATTGCTTTTTTTTCTGTTCGGCGAGAAGATTTATTTCTATTTCTTTTTTTCCTAAATCAGAAGCTGCTTTAAGCTGAGTCATTTGTAGTTGGCTATCTCTACTTTGTCTTTTTTGTGCTAACCACAAACGTGTATTATTAGCATTTTTTTCAGCTTGGTAGGCTTTTTTATAGTCTTTTTGTACTAAATATAAGGTTTCTAAATTGCTGAAAATATGATATAAATTAAAAGTATCAATTTTTAACTTTTGCTTTTCTTCTTCTAAAATCTCCAAGAAAATTGACTCCGCCTTTTTATAGTTTTTTAATTTTGTTTCAAGTCGTCCCAAATCATTCATGTAAACGATACGCCTTTTGCTTTTTTTAAGTTTGTCTTTGAATAAACTTAGTTTTTTAGCCAAAAGAAATGATTCCGTATATTTCCCTTGTGCTTCCAGTAAAACACAACGGTCTAATCCCTGCGATAGCCAAGTATCAATGTCATGTTTCTTACTTATCTCCATTGCTTGTAAAATAGCCTCTTCTGCTTTTATAAAATTATGTTTTGCAGAAAAATCAGCGGATATTATTTCATAACTATCATTAATCATTTTCCAATCATTAGACTTTATAGCGTATTTTAACGCTAAATCGTTTAGTTCTTGGGTGTTATCAATGTGTTGATGCAATGAAATAATACCAAGAAGTTGATAACAATGAGCCAAGTTTAGATAGTCTTTTTGGGATTTTGCTAATTTAACAGCTTTGTTAATCCATAATAAAGCCTTGTCATCATCGGTTGCGTAATACACATAGGTATAACCAAGGTGAGACATTGCTCTGGCACTTGCTCGGAAATTGTAGGTTTTATTGGCTATTTCTAAGGATTTTTGGAGAAAATATAAATTACTATCTACGTTTGTCCCTTCATATAGCTTTCCTAATTGAAAAAATAGGTTGACCCTGCCTGTATCAGTATGGGAAGTAATTAATTGTTTTTTAAGCACACTAATTTTACTGTCTTGTGCAGGAAGATAACTTGCCCAAAACAATAGAATTGAGAGTGTTAAGTAGTATTTTACGGGGGGATGTAATGCTACAAACACAGGAACAATTATTGAATTTTTATAGTATTTAGGTCAGTTTTTTACGTTTTAAAAACAAGAAAGTCGGCCACCATCCACGGGTAAATTAATCCCATTGATATACGCTGCGGCTGGGCTACATAAAAAAGCAACGGCTGCTGCAAATTCGTGGGCTTCGCCAAAACGTCCTGCTGGAATATCGGACATCATTATTTCTTCTACTTCATCCGCTGAAATGTCGGCTGATTTTGCTCTGGAATTTACCACAAAATCTAAACGTGCCGTTTTGGTATATCCTGGTAAAACATTGTTAACGGTAATACCGAATTGCCCCAACTCATTTGCCAACGTTTTTGACCAAGAAGCCACCGCTCCACGAGTCGTATTTGATACGCCCAAACCGTTTATTGGTTGTTTTACAGAGGTTGAAATGATGTTAATAATTCTGCCAAACTCTTCAGATTTCATGCTTGGTACGCACGCTTGCACAAGGATATGGTTGCAAACCAAATGATTAGAGAATGCTTGGGTAAATTCTTCAATCTTTGCTTCAATAATTGTACCTCCCGCTGGACCACCCGTATTATTCACCAAAATATGAACGATTGGATTGACTTTTAAATGATTTTCGATACCCAATTTTAACTCATCAGGCTTTGAG
>JAZKDE010000017.1:10204-108873 GCA_040387735.1 Bacteroidota bacterium | reverse complement strand
ATCTAAGCGATGCAATGTTTCATTAAGGGTATCTTCATTGCGAGCCACAAGTGTTACATTTGCTCCCAACAGAGCCAATTCAATGGCGGAGGCACGTCCAAGTCCTTGCGTACTACCGCATACAATGGCATTTTTATTTTTTAAATTTAGATTCATAATTTCATGCTTTTAGCTTTATGCTGTGAGTGATATGCAAAAAAATCGCATACTGCTAAATGCTTATAGCTCAATTTATCCACAAATATATGCCAAATCTATCATATCGAAGTAATGAAAAAGAGTTGATTGACGACCTTGAATTGGATAACGACGCTCTCCGTGAAAATCTGGAAGAATTGGCGTTAATAAATAAATATTTGGGTGGAAACCAAGTAACCATCAGCGGATTGTCAAGATTGATGTTTGATGTTCGAAAATCGAAAATCGAAAATCAAACATCGAAAATAACCATTGCCGACCTCGGTTGTGGCGGAGGGGATATGCTGATGGTGATGGCAAATTGGGCAAAAAAGAAAGGAATAAATACTCAATTTATCGGGATTGATGCCAATGATTTTATGATTGATTTTGCTAAGAAACGCACCGCTAATTATCCGAATATTAGCTATTTGCACCAAAATATTTTCTCGGATGAATTTAAAGAAAAGTCTTTCGATATTATTACTATGACACTTTTTTGTCATCATTTTAGTGATGAAAGCCTTGTGGAAATCTTCAAACAATTCAAAAAACAAAGTCGTATCGGAATAGTTATCAATGATATTCACCGCCATTGGTTTGCCTATCATTCCATCGCTTGGATTACAAAACTCTTTCTGAAATCATATTTGGTTAAGAATGATGCGAAACTTTCCGTTTGGCGAGCTTTTCGTCGTCATGATTTAGAGAAAATTATTCAGCAATCGGGTTTTACTAAGTATTCTATTCGTTGGAAATGGGCTTTTCGGTGGGAAGTGGTATTGTTCTCATAACTCAGGTTTTAACCTGTATGCGATGAACAAAAATCAATCAATTACAGGTTAAAACTTGTGTTACAAAAAATGAAAATCCTACTTTGGTACCGCAATGATTTGCGTATTCACGACCATGAAGCACTTTTTAAGGCTTCTGAAAAGACTTTAGAAGTCGTTCCTATCTATATTTTTGACCCACGTATTTTTAAAGAATGTCCCCTTGGCTTCCCTAAAACGGGAGAGTTACGTCATCAATTTTTGATAGAATCCGTTCAAAATCTTCGTGAAAATTTACTAAAAATTGGTTCAAACCTTGTCATCAGAACGGGTTTTCCCGAAGACATTATTCCTGCCTTAGTTAAAGAAATTCAAGCTGACGAAGTTTATACCTCAGAGGAAGTTACGCAAGAAGAAATTGATGTGGATTCATTGGTTGAAGAACGGCTAAAATCGGACGGGAAAAAAATTAAATTTTTCTGGCAATCAACGCTTTATCACGTTGATGAATTGCCGATGGAAATTCAAGATTTGCCCGATATTTTTACGCAATTCAGAAATAAGGTGGAGAAATTGACTGCAATTCGTCCAGTCTTTAAAACGCCAACGAATTTGGTCTTTAAGGAGAAAATTGAGGTTGGGGACGTTTCCGCCCTGTCGATGGATGAAACACATGGAAAATCTGTCTTGCAAGGTGGCGAAACCGAAGGAATAAATCGCCTAAATGATTATTTCTGGAAAAAAGATTTACTGAAAGTCTACAAAGAAACTCGTAACGGCATGTTAGGGCTTGATTATTCCTCCAAATTCTCGCTTTGGTTGGCAAATGGCTGTATTTCTCCACGGTATATTTATGAAGAAATTAAGAAGTACGAAGCAGAACGCACGCAGAATGAATCCACCTATTGGCTAATTTTTGAATTGATTTGGCGTGATTATTTTCGTTTTGTCGCCATGAAATTTGGGAATAAAATCTTTCAAAAATACGGTTTGAAATCGGTTAACGCTGTTAGTATTAAACCCGCATTGAATTTGCCTATCAACGTTGGAACAGCAAAAATGGTCATCTTTGAAAAGTGGCGTTTGGGTGAAACGGGCATTCCATTGATTGATGCCAACATGAAAGAATTATTGACAACAGGTTTTATGTCAAATCGGGGAAGACAAAATGTGGCGAGTTTTTTAGTTAAAGACTTGCAAATTGATTGGCGTTGGGGAGCGGCATGGTTTGAGAGCCAGTTGATTGATTACGATGTTTGCTCAAATTGGGGAAATTGGCTTTATGTGGCGGGCGTAGGAAATGACCCAAGGGAAAATCGTTATTTTAATATTCTAAAACAAGCTACTAATTATGACAGTAAAGGGGAATATGTGAAGTTTTGGTTGCCCGAATTGTCTAATGTTCCTTCGCACAAAATACATTTAGTTGGTTTGCTGACCAATGATGAACAAAAACAGTTCTCGGTACGATTGGGCGTAGATTATCCCAATCCGATTGTGGATGTACGAAAGTGGGTAAAAGGATAAATTTGTAATGTTTAATGTACAACGCTCAATATTTAAGTTATCGTTATCAACAATGCGTTTAATTTCACTTGAAAATTGAATATTCAGCATTGGTTATGGAACATTAAAACCGCCAATTCATAATCAAAAACAACCGTTACCCCCTAAAACACAAATATTCAACACAGATTCTGTTTGTATTTCAAAAAAATATCTACATTTGATTCAAATTAATCAATGAGAGCAAACAAACCTTTCATTTTTACTTTAATCAAACAAAAATTTAATCAAAACTATGTCAAGGAATCTTCTTATCGGATTAGGCGTTGCTGCCTTATTAATTTTCTGGGGTATTGGTGTCAGAAACGGTATGGCAACCAGCAATCAAGATGTACAAGCATCATGGGCGAAAGTACAAACGGCTTATCAACGTCGTGCGGATTTAATCCCTAATTTAGTAAAAACAGTTCAAGGCGTTGCCAATTTTGAAAAAAGTACCCTTACTGATGTTATTAATGCTCGTGCGAGTGCAACTCAAATTAAATTGGATGCAAACGACCTTTCGCCCGAAAATATTCAAAAATATCAGGCTGCACAAAGTCAATTGAGCGGTTCATTATCACGTTTGATGGCGGTGGCAGAAAGTTATCCTCAATTAAGAGCAACTGAAAACTTCTCAGAATTACAGTCACAATTGGAAGGTACAGAAAACCGTATTAAAGAAGAAAGAGATCGTTTCAACGATGTTGTGAAGGGTTATAACAACAAAATCGTAACCTTCCCAAATAGCTTAATCGCAAGCTTCTCAGGCTTTGCAACCAAAGGATATTTTGAAGCTGACGCAGGTGCATCAAAAGCTCCAAATGTTGATTTTGGTGGTGCAAAATAAGAGATAATGTTAAAAGGTAAAGTATGATTTTCAACAAACAATGTTCAAGGAGGGGTAACTCAAAACTTGAATATTGTTTGTTGAAAATTGAAAACTATTTAATGTTAAGCCTTTTTACACAATACCACTTTACAACTTTCACCACCAAAACAATGCCTCAAAATTTTCTTACTGACTCCCAAAAAGCCGAAATCGTTCAGGCGATTCAAGTAGCTGAACGTAATAGTTCGGGAGAAATCAGATTGCATATCGAAAAAACTTGTCCTACCGAAAATGTACTTGACCGAGCTTCTGAAGTATTCGTAAGTATTGGAATGAGTAATACCTTACAACAAAATGGCGTTTTGTTTTACCTTTCGGTTGATGACCGAAAATTTGCTGTTTTGGGTGATAAAGGAATTGATAAAGTAGTTCCTGATAATTTTTGGGAATCAACCAAAGCATTACTTCAAAGTCATTTTGCGAAAGGACTTTTTACGGAAGGGTTAGTCAAAGGAATTCACTCAGCGGGTGAGCAATTGAAGCATTTCTTTCCGTATCAATCAGACGACGTAAATGAATTGCCTGATGATATTTCATTTGGGTAAATAAGGTATTAGGTTCTGAATATTAGGTTTTAATAAACTGAATAGTCAGAGTTTAATCACAATAATTAGATTTTATAAGCTAATTCCTCCTCACATCGAATCAAAGTCATTTCATGTCCAGAAAATTATTCATATACTTTTTTTTTACTGTTTACTGCTTACTGTTTACTGCAATACTGCAGGCTCAGGATATTCCTGCTAAGCCAAATCCACCAAGATTAGTCAACGATTTTGTGATGAAATTATCACCAACGGAATTACAATCATTGGAACAAAAACTCAGAGGATATGCCGATAGTACTTCAACGCAAATAACCATTGTCATCGTAAAAACTACGGGAGATTCTGACCCTTATGATTACGCCATGAAAATTGGGAAAGATTGGGGTGTTGGACAAAAAGATAAAAACAACGGCTTGGTTCTTTTGTGGGCAACCGAAACCCGAAAACTCAGAATTGTAACGGGGCGAGGGATGGAAGCAACGATTACAGATGCGGTTTCAAAGCGAATAATCAATACAATTTTGAAACCTTACTTCCAAGCGGGACAATTTTATCAAGGACTTGATATAGCAACATCTGAAATCATGAAGCGGGCTTCGGGAGAATTTGAAGCTGATGCAGAGGACGATGGTGGTTCAATTATTCCGTTTATTGTCATCATTTTATTAATCATTATTGGCTTATACATCATAGGCAGAAATAGCAAAGGTGGACGTAATGGCGGAGGCGGCTTTATGGGTGGCGGTTGGGCTGGTCCCATCATTTTCTCATCGGGTGGTTCGTCTGGTTGGGGTGGCGGCTCAAGCGGTGGCGGCGGTTCAGACTTCGGTGGCTTTGGTGGTGGCGATTTTGGTGGTGGTGGAGCTGGTGGAGATTATTAAAATTGTAGTCGTCTTAAATAAGTTTTTTGATAATATAATATTGCTAAAACAATAGAGTCATGAAGTTTCAAACTTCATGACTCTATTGTTTTAAATGGACTTTTCTACACAATAAGATTTCGTAAATTAAAATCGTATATTTAAAGACTTTCTAACCACAATTCTACCAATTATTTAACAATAAACACTTTAATCATGAAAAACACTGTTCTATCAATTTTGTTTGTTCTATCCAATTTATTAACCTTCTCACAAATCCACAAAGATGCGGTAGCATTTGAAGACCCCGAATTTAATGAGTATCTCAAAACTCGAAAAGTGCCAATCGTAAAAGGCAAAATCTCCAATATTTCTTTAGAGGAAATCAAAAAAACGTCTATTTCTTACACAATTGTGACTGTATTAGGAGGAGAAGGAAATAATAAAACTACTTCAATTAATTCGGACGGAACATTTAGTCTTGAACTTGAAACCAATTTACCCTATCAGCAAATATGGTTAAAAATTGGGACACAATTTTATGCAGGTATATACGCACATGAAGAATTGTTTATTGAAATTGATTGGCAGAAAGCGAAAGCTAAGAAGATTTATATGATTGGCGATGGTGTGAATTATTTAGGGAAAGATGGCGAATTGAATATGTACTTGAATAAACACGTACTATTTCAACAAAGTTATAATCGTCAAATACAAGAAGCACTTAATAATATAAAATTCGGGAGGGAAGCAATGAAGATACCTCTCGAAAAATATATGATAAAATATGATAGTTTATTTGTTGAAATTAAAAAGATAGATAGTCTATTTATTATTCAGAATCCTTCAAAATATGAGTGGATTCTTGAAAATGAGCGAATGTCTGAATACTATGGAGGAATATGTACTAAGTATTGGTATTCAAAAAAAATGGAATCAGGATTATGGGATAAAGTTGTAGCTCATAAAACGCATTTAGTGACTAATTCAGGAATGCTTTTCAATAGATATTTGCATACCTTAATTTCTTCTAATGCGACCGACATGAGAGGAAAAGGAGTGGACTTTTTTCTGAAATATTTTTGTGAAAATGAAAAGGAGAAAAATGAATTTGAATCTCTAATATTGCTCGTCAAGAATACTTCTCCTAAAGACTCGGTTCTCTACAAAGAAAACATGATGAATCAAGGTAAATTTATGAATAATCTATACCAAAAATCTGAGTCAAGGGTTCTTTACCCCAGAGTGATGACTTACTTAGATAGTGCCTTTGTAACCTCAAAAGCTGATTTTATTAAGCTTTTTGAAGATGGGCAAAGACAAGATATTAAAATAAGAAAAATGAAAATAGAAATTGCCTTAGCAAGTATGAAAACTGATTGGTGTAAAGATATGTTGACTGATGAATATCAAAAAACTCTCAGTAAAATAAAGGAAGTTGATGATGCTTTAGCAATGTCTTCAAAAGCAACAACAAAAAATAATATCGGAGAATTAATATTAGAAACTCCTTTTAGTGCAAAATTATACGAAGTAAAATCAGGAAAAGGAACGGAACTTTTAGCAAACTTAAAAAGCTCATTTCAAGGAAAAGCACTATTATTAGATTTTTGGGGAACTTGGTGTGCACCATGTTTGAGTGATTTGCCTCACAGTAAAAAGCTTCACGATGAAAGCCCAGAATTACCAATAGAATACATTTATTTATGTACATCTAACAATTCAACAATCGAAAAATGGAAGAATAAAATTGCAGAATTAGAAATTCCTGGAACTCATATTTTTGTAGATGAAAGAATCGAAAATGAACTAATGGAATTGTTTCAAGCAACGGGTTATCCATCTTATCGTTTTATTGATAAGATGGGAAAATATAAACCAGGGGCTATTAATTGGATGCAAGAAACAGATAAAGCTAAATTGAAAGCATTGGTGGAAGGGAAATAGTTTTAATATTTTGAAATACTAAAATGATAATTATTTAATGATAAACACTTTAATCATGAAAAATACTGTTCTATCGATTTTGCTTGTTCTATCCAATTTATTAGCCTTCTCACAAATCCCCAAAGATGCGGTAGCATTTGAAGACCCCGAATTTAATGAGTATCTCAAAACTCGAAAAGTGCCAATCGTAAAAGGCAAAATTTCGGGTATTTCGTTAGATGAATTAAGTAAAGTTTCTATTTCTTATGGACTACCCAATGTTTTAAATATTGAAGAAGTTACAAAAACTGCCGTTTTAAACGCAGACGGAACGTTTAACCTTGAGCTTGATAATAATTTGCCATATCAAAAAATCTGGTTAAAAATTGGAACGGAATTTAGAGCGAATATCTACGCCCATTCCGATTTATTGATTGAAATTGATTGGCAAAAAGCTAAACAACATAAAATTTATATGATTTCAGATGGCGTACAATATTTGGGTCAAGATGGAGAATTAAATACGTATCTGAACACGCATAGTTTATTCAAAGAAGACCGTAAGGATTTTTTTACTCAGGCAAGAGGAGATTATAGATTTGGGAAAAAGAGTGCATTACCCTACGAGAAATTTATCATGATATATGACAGTTTATCTTCTGAAATCAAAAAAATAGATAGCAGCTTTATTAGCCAAAATCCTTCTAAATATACTTGGATTATCGAGAATGAAAGATTGGCTGATTATTACGGAGGAGTTTTACTTAAACACTCTTCAAATCTAAAAACAATGGATAGAAGTTTATGGGAAAAAATTATAAAACAAAAAAGTTATCTAACTTCTCAAAAAGGAATAATTTTTTATAAATATTTGTACACTTTTATAAATTCGAGAATATTCTATTCAAAAGATTTTGATGATGTTGATTTTATCAGAAAGTATTATTGCCAAAATGATAATGAAAAAACGGAGTTCAATTCTTTAGTAAATCTTGTAAAAAATACTTCGCCCCAAGATTCAATTTCTTACGCTAAAAATTTAAATAATAAAATAAAATATATCGTTTCATTACGTCGTAATGCTGATATTCCAGTATTATATCCAAGATTAATTGCTTTTTTAGACAGTGCATTTGTTCCTTCAAAAGCAGATTTTTTAAAACTTCAAGAAAGTTGGGCAAGACTGGACATAAAAATTAGAACACAGAAAGCACAAATTGCTTTAGTCAGTATGAAAACTGACTGGTGCAAAGATTTATTAAATGCTGAATACCCAAAAATGCTTCTTAAACTCAAAGAAGTTAATGACAATTTATCTAAAATAAAGAACTCAGAAATAAAGAATAACATTGGCGAAATGCTCGGAGAAACCCCTTTTGGTGCAAAATTATACAAAGTCGATTCAGGAAAAGGAATAGAACTTTTAGCTAATTTGAAGGAAAACTTTAAAGGGAAAGCCCTATTGTTAGATTTCTGGGGAACGTGGTGCGCTCCATGTATTGCCAATATGCCCACCAGTCAGAAACTGCACGAAGAGACGAAAGAATTACCGATTGAATTTGTCTATTTATGCACTTCATATAATTCAACATTGGAGAAATGGAAGAATACGATTGCTGAACATAAAATTGCAGGGACGCATATTTATGTAGAAGAAAGAGTTGAGGATGAGGTAATGAAATTATTCAAAGCAAATGGTTTCCCTTCTTATCGTTTTATCAATATTAATGGAAAATATGTGCCAGCGGTAGTCGATAGTATTTTAGATATAGATAAAGCTAAATTGAAAAAATTAGTAGAAGGAAAATGACAAATAACCTTTAGTCTATATTTTAACAGACTAAAGGTTATTTTATTAATTCGTTTTAAACTGATTTTGAATTATTTGAAATAAATAACCAAATAAAATTACGAGTACACAGCCAATTAAATTCAACCATAAAAAGGCTGTTAAATCTATCCACCACGCATAAATTACCACAAATTCTGCTAAAATAGCTGCCAAAAAAACGGCATTACTTTTGATGGATTTGAAGTAAAAAGCTACTAAAAATACACCCAAAATAGTTCCGTAAAACCATGAACCTAAGATGTTGACGGCTTCGATTAAACTGCCAATATTTGCTGTAAATTGAGCCACAATAATGCAGAAAATTCCCCAGAATAAAGTTGAGATTTTAGAAGCATTCAAGTAATGTCTTTCTGAATCTATTGGGTGAATCATGCGTTGATAAATGTCCACAATGGTACACGAAGTTAGCGAACTAAATGCCGATGCCATTGAACCCATAGAGGCTAATAAAATGACGGCTATCAATAATCCAACCATTCCTTGTGGTAAATATTTGGTTACAAATGATAGAAAAATATAATTTGTATCGTTGGTATCTGCCGTTTCATCGGTTTTTTTGATTAAGTTTTTTACTTCCTCTCGTAGTCCATTGGCTTGTTTATCGGCTGCCAAAACTGCAGTTCTTCCTGTGTTTATACCAGCTTTATCATTGGTTTGAATAGCAGTGAATAATGTATTTACGGCAGTCTGCTTTTGCTCAAAAACTGCTTTGTTTCTCTTAGTAATTTCTTGATATTCAGAAGTTTGCTCTACTTTTTGCAAAACGGTTTTGTTGAAAAATAAAGGTGCTTCATGAAATTGATAGAAGACGAAAACCAAAACCCCAACCAACAAAATTAAAAATTGCATTGGTATTTTGAAAATGCCATTCATTAATAATCCCATACGACTTTCGCCAACGGATTCACCTGAAAGGTATCGTCCAACTTGAGATTGGTCGGTTCCAAAATACGACAGTTGCAAAAAGAAGCCACCAATCAACCCCGACCAAACATTATAACGATTACTCAAGTCAAACTTCCAGTCGATAACATTCAATTTTCCCATTTTTCCAGCTACTTTCAACGTATCTACAAAGCCTATTTCGGTAGGCAATAAATGTACAACCATATAACCGGCCAAGAACATTCCGCCCAAAACCACAAACATTTGTTGCAGTTGAGTATAAGAAATGGTTTTAGAACCGCCAAATAAACAATAAACCGTCACAACCGAACCCGTGAGAATATTAGTCCAGTATAAATTCCAACCTAAAATTGTTGATAAAATAATAGAAGGAGCTGCAATGGTTACGCCCGTTGATAAAGCCCGTGGAAGAAGAAAAAGAAAAGAAGTTAATGTTCTGGTTTTAAGGTCAAAACGACCTTCTAAGAATTCATATGCGGTAAAGACTTTCATCTTTTTGAACATCGGAATAAACGTCACCGAAAGTACAATCATAGCCAAAGGAAGCCCAAAATAAAACTGAACAAACCGCATTCCATCGGCGTAGGCTTGTCCAGGAGCCGATAAAAATGTGATAGCACTCGCTTGCGTAGCCATCACCGAAAGCGTAACGTGGTACCAAGGCATTTGACGGTCAGCTAATAAATATCCTTCAATGTTTTGCTTGGAAAGTCGCCCTTTCCAAAAACCAAAACCCACAATTCCTCCCAATGTAAGCAGTAAAACTAACCAATCAATATTTGTCATTTGTTGTGGTATTAATCAATGTTGTTGATATTCGTGCCGTTTCTACGTTCAATATTATCAAATCTATTGCGGATAATATTAATCTGCAAATTGTTGGCTAAAAAATGTTGAACGTTTACATTTGTTAAATGCGATATGCTTTAGGCATTGACGGCTTACAGCTTATCCGCTTATTGCAACCGCCTAAAGCACAATAACCCCTAAAACCTAAACATAATGTCCCAACTCAAAAAAGTAATTAATACCACTCAACTTTGGTCAATCGCTGTGGGCTTGGTGATTTCAGGCGAATATTTTGGTTGGAATTATGGCTGGGCAACTTCTGGAACAATCGGTTTCCTGATTTCTACGCTGATTGTAACTGTTATGTACGTAACCTTTATTTTTTCTTATACCGAGTTGACAGCGGCGATTCCCGATGCGGGCGGAGCTTTTGAATACGCCAGTCGAGCCTTTGGGGCAGTCGGTGGGTTTATTGCTGGTTTTGCCACTTTAGTTGACTTTCTGCTTGCTCCGCCCGCCATTGCTTATGCTTTGGGCAGTTACACGCATTTTTTAAACCCTGATATTCCCGAAATACCCGTAGCAGTTGGTACTTATTTTGTTTTCATCGCCATTAATGTTTTGGGTATCAAGGAATCGGCTCGTTTTTCATTGGTAGTCACTATTCTCTCGGTGTTAGAATTGGTAATTTTTATGGCTATCATTTTCCCATATTTCAAAACGGATAATTTTTTAGCTCATAATCCCGCTACTTTAACGGCGGATAGTATTTTTGCGGGAATTCCATTTGCCGTTTGGTTTTTTGTGGCAATTGAAGGCGTTGCAATGGTTGCCGAAGAAGTGAAAAGCCCTAATACCACAATTCCTAAAGCTTATATTTCGGGCATTTTAACCTTGGTAATTTTAGCGTTAGGTGTTATGATTTTGAGTGCTGGCGTAGGTGATTGGCGATTATTGAGTAACATTGATTACCCGCTGCCCGAAACACTTTCGATGACTTTAGGTAAAAACAGTTATTGGGCAAAAACTTTCGCCAGTCTTGGACTTTTTGGTTTAATTGCCTCTTTTCATTGCAATACCATCAGTTATTCTCGTCAAATTTTTGCCTTGGCTCGGGCAGGTTATTTGCCTAAATTTTTATCGGTTGTCAATGAAAAATTTCAAACGCCACATTGGGCATTAATTGGCGGTGGATTGGTCGGTTTTGTCGCTATCTTTACGGGAACAACCAGTCAAATTATCATTCTGTCGGTCTTGGGAGCGGTAATCATGTACGGAATTAGTATGTTAAGTTTAATGGTTCTTCGTAAAAAAGAGCCAAATTTGATTCGTCCTTTCAAAGCCCCATTTTACCCATTTTTTCCAATAATTGCTTTCATTTTATCATTGGTTTGTATGTTAGCGATTATCTATTACAACCAGTTTTTAGGAATGATTTTCTTTATTGGAATGTTGTTGTGTTTGGGAATATTTTATTTGAAAATCAAGAAAAATGCAAGACATCAGTAACAGAGCGGATATAGAAAATTTAGTTAAAACTTTTTACGAAAAAGTACATCAAGACTCACTTTTAACGGCAATTTTTGAAATGCCTGAAGAAGAATGGACTCGCCATTTAACTCGTGCCGTTAATTTTTGGGAAAATTGGCTTTTTCAAACGGGTAGTTACACGGGCGGAATGATGTGGGTTCACGCCCAAGCTAATATGACACATGGACTTACTACAGAACGTTTTGAACATTGGCTTTCTCACTGGTTTACGACCGTAGATAGCCTTTTTGAAGGCAATAATGCCATTTTTGTAAAAAATAAAGCCTTAGAAATCGGGCAAATTATGAATTCTAAATTCAATAATTAGCCCTCAACATTATGAAAAAAGCAGTCGTTTTATTACACGGATTTGGCGAAGACTCCACGATTTGGAGTGGATTCGTTCCGTTTTTGCAAAAGGATTTTTACATCGTTTTGCCAGATTATGCCCGATTGAGCAATTTAAAAACAATCGAAGAATACGCTGATTTTGTTCACGAAAAAGTTCAAGAAAAAGGGTTTGAAAAATGTATCGTTATTGGTCATTCGATGGGTGGATATGTGGCTTTGGCTTTTGCTGAAAAATACCCTACAATGGTTTTAGGACTGGGTTTGTTTCATTCAACGTCTTTTGCGGATTCGGATGAAAAGAAAGTGGCGAGAACCAAAAATGCAGAATTTATCCTGAAAAATGGCTCGGAATTGTTCATCAAAACGTCCACGCCCGCTCTTTATGCAGATGAATTTGTGAAGCTTTATCCAGAAATTATCGAAAGGCACATTGAACATTCTTCGCAATTTCCTGCGGAGGCATTGGCAGCGGGTATGTTAGCCATGCGTGACCGCCCCGACCGTCGTTTGATTTTGAAGGCTTTGCGTTGTCCCGTTATGTTTATTATTGGCGAAAAAGATAAAAGTGTTTCGCCGCAAGATGCTAAGTCACAGATTATGATGCCCAAGTTTTTTTCGTCCTCAATTTTGGATAATGTTGCTCACATGGGAATGATTGAAGAACCCGATGATTGTTTGAAATTTTTGGAGAAATTTTTGTTAAAATGTTAGAAATGAATGTAATAGCTCTGAAACAACTTTTTGCAGGAGAAGATATTTACTTGTTGAAAGATGAGTTTAAATCACCGTCAGTGGAGAAAGTTATGACGCAAAAATCGGTGGAAAATACCGTGAATAATATTCAAAATACGGCAATAGTTGAAGTTATTTTACCCAATTATTATCAGCCCAAACGCAAAGTCATTATTTTATTGAATAATTTAAATCCAACGGATAATGAATTATTGACTAAAATTTTGAGTGCTGTAAAGTTGGATTTGCAAAGCGTTGATGTCATTGAACTCGATAAAACGAACGGAGTAGATTTAAGTCAAATAATTTTGCAAAAATCAGTAAATCATGTAATTAGCTTCGGAATTGTATTGCCGAAAGTCAAATTAGAAATAGCCTTAACACCTTATGAAATCAAAGAAAAAGAAGATATTAAATTTATATTCTCCGATGCCTTGACGGATTTACAAAATGA
The DNA here is from genome assembly GCA_040387735.1 of Bacteroidota bacterium. GTDB lineage: Bacteria > Bacteroidota > Bacteroidia > Cytophagales > Spirosomataceae > Arcicella. The sequence goes on along the minus strand of JAZKDE010000017.1, from coordinate 95,538 downwards.
TATTCCAAAGAAAAAAGCACTTTGGAGTGCTTTGAAAGCCATGTTTTAATTTTAAGCTAAGATTTGCCAACTTTCTGAAAGTTGGCAAATCTCATTATTATTCTACCACATTACTCAAAGTTCCAATTCCTTCAATAGAAATATTAATCATATCTCCACTCAATAACGTGAAATCATTATTAGGGACAATTCCCGTTCCCGTCATTAAATAAGCACCGTGAGGAAAAGACATTTCTCGGAACAAATAACCCACCAATTCGTCAAAACCTCTTTTGATTCTGTTGATGGAAATATCACCTTCAAAAACAGTGGTTTTATTTCTCACAATTTCAATTGAAATTTGTGTATCAGGGTCAATTACGCCATTTGTAACGTACAAACACGGGCCAATTGCGGCGGCTTTATCGTAACTTTTTGCTTGGGGTAAATACAAAGGATTTTCGCCCTCAATATCCCTTGAACTCATATCATTGCCAATGGTATAACCCACAATTTTACCGTTCGAGGACGCAAAAAGCGTTAATTCTGGCTCGGGAACATTCCACTTTGAATCTTTACGGATACGAACTTTTTCGCCTGTGCCTACGCAACGAGTGGCGGATGATTTGAAGAATAATTCTGGACGTTCTGCTTCATATACTTTAGCGTAAAAATCGGCTCCGCCCGATTCTTTTGATTCGTCCATGCGTGCTTCACGACTCCGCATATAAGTTACGCCCGAAGCCCAAATTTCTTGTTGATTAATTGGAGCAAGAATTCCTGAGAAATCCCAAGAAAATACTTCAAGCTGTTCAATTTCAATATTTACAGCCTCAAAAAGGTTGTCCCGATTTACGAAAGAATCCCAATTTTTGGTATTAGACAGATAATGTTTTTCATTAGCTTCGATAATGATTCCGTGCGTTGTTTTATATAATTTCATAGAAATTTTGATAAGGTTAAAATATTGGGTTAAAAATAGCTTATAATTTGTTTTTATCTGCCTGCTTCCTGATTTACGGAATAAATAATAATAATTTTGTACACCGATAATAGTTAAAATGGAATAGAATTCATTGCAGGTTTTAATAAATTCATAATTTTCATCCGTTGCTGTTTCGGATTTATTAACTACTTTCGTTAGCAATTATTTATAATTCAACTTCTTCTTCAAGTAATTCCCCTTTTATGAAAGTATTTCGTAGCATATTTCTCCTTAGTTTTTTATTTGTTATTTGTCAAAATGCTGATGCACAGGCTATTAGTTATTATCCTTTTGGCAATGCTCAACAATTATCTATCGCAACCAATCCCACAAAAGTCGTTTGGCTGGATGTTCGTTTTCAGATGAATTCATTCATTTCATCTTTAAATACCGAACCCGCTTTAATGTTCAACTTGGCCTATGCTCGGAATGCAAACTTTTATGCGGGAGGTGGGGCAAACCTCGGAATAGTAGGGGCAATTGCGGATAGTAGAAGATTGGTAAATGGCTATTTCGGTAGTTTTGGCGTGCGTGCGTATCCGTTCAAAGAAGCATCAAAAGTAAGTATCAACTTTGAACTCGGGCCCTATGTGCAGTATGATGGAGCGGCGGGACAGTTTAGAGCTTGGCTTGGCTTAGGGTATCATTTTGGCGGAAAGTAACTATTTGTGATAACGGGATTTATAAAAATAGTCTGGAGTATTATTTCAAATGTTATGGAATGATTTTTTGGTTGTTTTTCATAATGAAACTTAATAACCTTTAAAATATAGCAATTATTATGACTTTATTCAATGATATTTCTTCAAAATGGAAATTGGTAATTGCCATTCTGGTATGTGAAATCGGAGGAATTGCCAGTGGATTCTTCTCTCAATCAGGTGTGGGAACTTGGTTTATATCTTTGAATAAACCTTCTTGGAATCCACCAGCGTATCTTTTTGCTCCCGTCTGGACATTACTATACTTATTGATGGGAATTTCCTTTTGGTTAATTTGGAAAAGTAATGCTACCGAACCAAAGAAAACGAATGCCATGATTATTTTTGGCGTACAACTTTTCCTCAATTTTTGGTGGTCTATTTTATTTTTCAAACTTCACACGCCAGCCTTAGCTTTAATTGATATTATATTGATGTTCATTACCATTAACATAACCATATTTTGGTTTGCGAAAATTTCTCGTACCGCAGCATGGTTACTGGTTCCGTATATTTCATGGGTGAGTTTTGCCAGTCTATTAAACTACACAATTTGGATAATGAATTAATAAATCTTCATCATGAAAACGGACGAAATAACTAAAAAAGTAAAAATGGATAAAGACGTAAAAAAACTATTGCAGTCAGAGGCGAATCAGGTAAGTAGGTTACAAGAAATTGTAAAGCAGACGATGGCTGATGAAAGATTAATCGTGGATAATTTATTAAATCCTCCTAAAGATTTATTAACAAGAGGTCAAAAAATTTCCGATAAAGTTGCTCAATTTGGCGGTAGTTGGGCGTTTATAATTTCGTTTTTTGTCCTTTTGATAATTTGGATTATTTTCAATACCAACGCCGCAAAAAGCCGAGAGTTTGACCCTTATCCCTTTATTTTGATGAACTTGATATTGTCTTGTATTGCAGCCTTGCAAGCTCCAATTATTATGATGAGTCAGAATAGACAAGAGGAAAAAGACCGCCAGAGGAGCGAAAATGACTATTTGATTAACCTAAAAGCAGAATTGGAAGTGAGAGGTTTACACCAAAAAGTAGATTTGCTATTAGAAGAGCAGATAAAAACGCTTTTTGATAGTCAAGCGAAGCAATTAGAAATTCTAAAGTCAATTGAAGCAAAATTGAATATTAAATGATAATGGTGTTTAATGTTTGGGATTCGATATCTCAAACATCAAATCCCAAACACTAAAATTCAAATATAAACTATCCTACTAAGTTTCTATAATCTTCTCTTGATTTCAAGATAACTTCGTGAGCGGCAACTGCTCCGTAAACTTCATCAATATCAACGGCAACTTTTTCTTCACCAGGAATATTTTTGTAAGTTAAGAAATAGTGAACCAAACGGTCGATGATTGGTTTTGGACATTCAGAAATGTCAGTCCATTTTCCATAAAGAGAATCGCCTTTTAAAACTGCAATAATTTTGTCATCCGCTTCACCTTTATCAATCATTCTGATACCACCGATTGGAATCGCTTGACAAAGAATATCTCCGTGCGTGATAGTTCTTTCGGTCAAAACCAAAATATCCAAAGGGTCACCATCACCTCTTTCGATAGCTTTTCCCGATTTTTCACGTGCCAATTCTGCTGTACCTTCACCACAAAAAGTTTGTGGAACAAAGCCATAAAGGGCAGGAACGATGTTAGAGAATTTCTGAGGACGGTCAATTTTTAAATAACCAGTCTCTTTGTCGATTTCGTATTTTACGGTATCCGTTGGCACAATTTCAATAAATGCCGTAACTACTTTAGGCATATCTTCTCCGATGTGGATGCCGTGCCAAGGGTGCGATTTATAAAAGTTTCTTTGCATACTTATTGGTGGATAAACAGTTGATGAAGTAGAAACTTGAACAGGGACTAATGCTGGTTTGGGTTTCCGAACTCTCTTTCTCATGTTGTAAGGTTTTGATGGCTGAATATCCGATTAAAATTATTTTTTATTGATTCTTGTAATATTTCAATTTGTACATTCCTGTAAGTGGATGCAAGCACAAAGATACTTGATATTGTGCAATTTTTATCGTCTGTTTCCAAAAACAGTTTTTCTTTTGGAATCATTGAAATTACTTTACTTGCATTGGAGTTTGGGTTCAACAAAGCAGCCCCCAAAGAGATATGAAATTGGTGCTGAATGAGTTGTTGGCAGATTTGTAAATTGTTATTGAAACCATGAATAATCATTGGGACGGACGGATTCAATTTCTTTTTGATAGCAATTATTTCGGGAAAAGCTCGTACGCAATGAATGATTACGGGCTTTTGTAAACGTTCTGCTAATTGAATTTGTCGGATAAAAATCTCCGTTTGAAAAGCTAAATCTATATCAGTATTTCTATCCAAACCACATTCTCCAATCATTGCAACTTGCTGATTTTTAGCATTTTGCTCTAATTTTTCAAACTCACTTTCAAACGTGTTTTTATCTAAATACCAAGGATGAAGTCCGAGCGAAAAATAGGTCGAAGTCTGTTCTGAAAAATCCCAAAATTGTGGTGCATTAATGATTTTTAAAGCACCTTCTTCGGGTGTTTGGTTATGCGTGTGGATGTCTATGAATTTGGGCATGGATAATTTCATTTAAACCAATGCGAAGATAGTAGTTTTAAAAATGTAACCGAATTTGCATCTTTACTTCCGACCGATGTGATAAGGGAATTTCCTCCAAACCCGAACTGAAAATTCCTCCGTCAAATAAATCCGTCCTTGCCCAACGTACCCACGCATCTACGTTACGAGAGATTTTGTATTGAGCCATCAAATAATGCCTAATTCCGTGCTGATAATATGCTGGAAATGCAAAAGCGTACAAAACATCCTGCTCATAAAAATACTGTCGATTATCATAATCATCGGTTTTGAAAAATGCCAAACGCCCAGATAATGAGAGTTTACCAAAATCTGCATTGATATCTTGGGCAATCGCAAAGCCCTGCGTAAATGCTTGATCTTCAAATTGATAGGTGCTGTACGATGCTCTCGTTTGCACATTCAAAGTTTTAGAAATTTTATAGTCGAAATTGGCTACAAATACTCTTCGAGTTCTGTTTCTGACAACGGTAATTTCACGAGTTTTCTCCCTGCCTTTGTCGATGTACGTTTCGGTAATTTTAGTATTTTCTTCTTTATTTTCTTGTCTAAATTGGAAGAAAATTTGCATATTTTTCTGTGGTTGATACGTCACTCGCCCTAAATAATCAAAGCCAACGATCGGCTTTTTATCCACCAAATAGCGATACCAAGGAAATTGAAAATAATCAAAATAAGCTGAAACTGACCACTTTTTGTTCAAAGCGTGTTTTACACCCGCATACAAACCCGTCTCATTGATGTTACGTGAGTTTTCCGAAAAACCATTGGCGTAAAAGCTGTGAAAATCACGGTCATATTTTCGGAATAAAATGGAGAAATCCGTTCGTTTTCCCAAACTTGCCAACACGCCCGAAACTGCCCCAATTCCACCACTGCTCGACCGTGCAATTTCCCCGAAGAAGTTGAAATTTTGGTAATTATAACTGTAATGTAAACCCGTCAAAAGGTTGGAGTTACCCGAAAATTCGTACAAATTATAATCTTTCTCCGCTTTTTGGAGCGTTTTGTCGAAATTAGTTTCCAGAGCTGTGAAGCCAATTTGGAACGTATTTCCTTCATTTTTAAAAGTAATATCAGTACCGATATTTTCTTCAAAAACACTGCCTTTATCTGCTATTTCCGAAGTGGTACGGTGTAAGCCTGACGTTTGTAATGAAGAAGCGTAGTCTAAATTTGCAGTTTTGTCTTGGACAATATTTCCATCTCGATTTAAGCGAGAATAGAAACCAATTATTTCAAATTTCCCCAATTGATAAGTGGCGGCTCCACCCCTAAAAAAGTTATTTTCTAAAGCAGAAGTATATGGCCTTACCCCTAAATGATTTCTGCGAGTGGTCAAAACCGTTTCAGAACCTTTGCCAATGTAAAATCCTGCGGACGAAATTAATCCTTGTCCCAACTGTAATTGATAATCACCCAATGTGATATTTTTCCAATGCCCTTTATTTTGAAACTGCAAATGAAAGGACTTAAAATCAGTTAGTTGACTTTCTCCTTCGTCTTTTTCAAGGGTAAATCCCAAGCTGAAGTCTTTGGAAGAATACATTTTGTATCGGGCATATAATTTCATTGGTGAGCCTTCATAACGTATTTTACTCCGAGAGTCAGGTTCGGTAAATCCTTTTTTCGTTTCCAAAATTTGGGCATATCGCAACAATAAATATTGATTTGAACCCGAAAATCCATCGGTCAAAGTACCGAAAGAAAGTCCATCTGGTTTTACCGCCACGAAGGGAATTAATTTGTAAATTGTCGATAAATCAAAGTCAGGAATAGCTTGTAACTCGTAAATTGACAATAAATTTCCAGCCTTTTGACGATACAAGAAGAACGAATTTAGCTGTTTTTCGGAGAGGACATAAACCGAAGATAATTGTTCCCGAGTGACCTTATTCAAATCAATTGGATTCAAATAGTTTTGGTAGAGAGATTCGAATAAATCTTCATTGACACCACCATCAGGGTTTCCAACAATATCTTGAATAAAGTTGCGAATATTAATTTCTTTGCGGGGATATTCTTGTGTAAAACTCTCGAAAGAACATACCAATAGATAGATAAGTAGTAGCTTTTTTTTCATGTAGATTTTTAAATTTGATATAAGTGTAAGAAAAAACCCATTCTTTCAAATGGGTTTTAGTAGTCAAATATTTATTATTCTAAATTACAGAACTCAAATAATATTTCCAAATTGAATATTTTAGGAGGTTTGCTATTGAGAAAGATATTTTTCGAATATAATATTATTGAAATTTACGTCCAACTACTTCTAAGAAATCATTGGCTTCTTCCGCAGCCATTATCCAGTTGTATTTTGGAGCCAAAGCCTTGTTCATTAGGTTTTTAGCATCTCCGAAGTTTAAGCAATTGTCTAATTCCTCGACAGCTTTATTATAGGCATTGATATCACCATCGAATAATCTACCGATAAAAACGAATTTTTGATTTAGGCTAACTCCATCCACAATACTTTTGATGGGGCGACTAAATGCTAAATCTGATAATGGTGTTCCGTTGCCAATGACCTCTTTTTTTAATAAATCATTGACAGTTGGTAAGTCATCCGTAAATGTATCATTCAAGCGGTCAAGTCCTGGTAATTTTATTTCGGGAGTTGGCCCTTCTTGTTCAAACTTAGCTTGAACTTCGGCAACCGTTGGGAGTGGAGCATCTTCGTCATCTAACTCGTCTTCATTATCAAGGTCGAAAAATGATTGCGACATTTTCATGGCAGAGCTATCTTCAACGGCTTTTTTAGGAGTAGATTTAATGAAATCAACTTTTTTCAAAGCAACCGTTGCCGAAAGCATATCCAAATATTTATCTGGATTTTCAAACTCACCTTTTTCGCCAATTTCATTCAACCAACCCAGAGCAGTAGTAACGTAAACCTTCTGTTCACTACCCAATTTTTCGGTCAAAGCCTTCGATACTTGTCCGTTAATTTTGGTATATTTTGTCAACTGAGCCAAACGGTCTTTGGTCAGGGTAAAGTCAGGGGAATCTCTAACGAAATCGTCAAAATGCTTACTTGGATCCAATAAAAGTACAATTGTTCTACTGACTGCATTTGATAACATTGGTTCAAAATCTTCACGTTTCACGGAAATATGCTGTGAAACAGTGTTCATGAAAGTCTTCAAAGCCGCTTTTACATCTTCATGTTCAAAATTGAAATACGGACTTTTAAATGCTTCAGTATCTGCTTTCCAACGCTCAAATAGGTCGCTAACTACAAACATATTGACCTGAGCAACGTTGCTCAATTTCAATATTTGTTGACCATTTATTGTGGAGTTTCTATTAAAAAAATCATCACATACTTTAGTAGCGTATTGACGTCCGTAGCTTTCTATTGCTGACAAATCTAACTTCATGCTTTCTTATAAAGTTTTAATTTTATTGAAAATGGGGTGGTAAATTTTAATCAATGGACAATTGGGTAATAATTAGCAATTTTATCTTCACTACTCTATACGCTAAGCTATTAATACTTTTATGTGCTTTGTCCAATACTTCTTCAAAATTACATTAATCCTATCAGTAGAACGCAAAAACTAAACCAAAGATTTTGAAAGAGGGAAAAGAAATATATTTTAGTAATTAAATTTGGTGTTTATTAATCTAAATATAATTTTCTAATGAATATTCTCTACAAGGTTCTCAAAGGTATTTTATATACTATGATAGGGATAATAATTGCTATTTTTTTACTTTTAATTTATTCAGAATATTTTTCTGGATACAAAAAAGATTTTGAATTTAAAGAAATATCAACTGGAAAATCTGTTTTTTTACAATTTCCTTATAATTCAAATATTGCCCGAATTAAGGTGAAAATAAAAGGTGAAATCAGTGAAGATGTGGATGTATCGATTGGTGGAAGCTTCAATGTGATAAAACTCAAAAGAAGTGCAAATATTGATACCACTTATGAAAGTGATTACTATTCGAATCAAGTTGAAATACGAACTATTTGTTACAAAGAATGTAAGGGAAATCTGAAAGGAACTGTACGAATTTACTAAACTTGAATAAAAAATCCCGAAGACCTAAACTCTTCGGGATTTTTTATTGAGCTTAATAAGCTGGATTACAAATGATAAGGAAAAGGTCTGACTTGATAAACCATATCCTAACCACATAATTAACTAATCTCTAATTTTTCACAAGCTTTCATCGCAGCGGTTTGTTCTGCTTTTTTCTTAGAATAACCCTGTCCAACTGAGAATGCTTCTTCTGCTACAAAAATGGTAGCGGTAAATTCTTTATTATGTTTTGAGCCTTCTTCTACAATATCAAAGCGAATAGGTTTGCCTTCACGCTGAGCCCACTCAATAATGAGTGATTTAAAGTTGGGGTTGTTAGATACAACCGTTTCAATATCAAAGTGTTGTGTCAGTATTTTTTTGATAATGAACGAACGTGTAAATCTAAAACCTTTGTCTAAATAAATAGCACCAATGAGGGCTTCAAAGGCATCACCGTACATAGAAGTACGAGTTAGAACAGTTTTACGATTTCCATCATATTCAACCAATTTATCAATTCCCATCTTGCGAGCTACCACATTCAATGACTCACGACTTACCATTCTCGAACGTATTTCCGTCAAAAAACCTTCGTCTTTAAATGGGAATTTCTTGAATAAATATTCTGCCGTAATCATCCCCAGAACTGAATCTCCCAAAAACTCAAGTCGTTCATTAGACTCTCTGTAACTTTTAGAAACGGTTTCTTTCGAGACCGAGGCGTGCATAAAAGCCAGACGATATAGAGTCAGATTAGACGGATTTTCGCCTATAATGTGTTCAATGGTATTTTTCAGCTTTTTATCCTTGGGGTCGCTGGCAAAAAAATCAAGAATGGGTGAAAGCATTGTGTTCAGTTGTCAGTTATCAGTAAACAGTTATTAGTAAAGTATTTATCGTCAGCTATAAGTCTTAAATCACATTTAATAACTTGTTTTATTGTTCACTGATAACTGTTTACTGTTCTCTGTTTTTATATTTTCTTAAAAATTACGGTTGCATTGTGTCCGCCAAAACCAAAACCATTGCTCAATGCTATATTAATTTCACGTGCTTGAGCAGTATTTAGCGTTAAATTTAATTTATTATCCACTTCTGGGTCTTCAGTAAAGTGATTAATTGTTGGTGGGACTAAATTGTGTTGCATCGCCAAAATACACGCTACTGCTTCAACTGCTCCTGCACCACCCAATAAGTGACCAGTCATAGATTTAGTAGAGCTAATGTTCATTTTGTAAGCATGGTCGCCAAAACAATCTACGATAGCTTTCAACTCTTGCGGGTCTCCTAATGGCGTAGAAGTACCGTGTGTATTGATATAATCTACCTCTTCAGGTTTGATACCTGCATCATCCAAAGCATCTTGCATTGATAACAAAGCACCTAAACCATCTGGATGTGGAGCGGTAATATGGTACGCATCAGAAGAAAAACCGCCTCCGATTAATTCAGCATAAATTTTTGCACCACGAGCAATAGCATGATCGTAATCTTCTAAAATTAATGCTCCAGCACCTTCCCCAACCACAAAACCATCACGGTCTTTATCATAAGGACGAGAAGCTGTTTTTGGGTCATCATTACGCTCAGACATGGCACGCATGGCGGTAAATCCACCAACGCTGGCAATGGTCACAGCAGCTTCAGAACCTCCCGTTACGCAGATATTGATTCTACCTAAACGGATATAATTAAAAGCATCAATGATAGCGTTATTGGCCGATGAACAAGCCGAAACCGTAACGTAGTTAGGTCCACGGAAGCCATGGCGAATTGAGATGTTTCCCGATGCTGAATCCGCAATCATTTTTGGAATAAAGAAAGGATTGATTTTTGGAGTACCATCACCTTTGCCGAAATAAATCATTTCATCTTCAAAGGTTTTTAGACCACCAATTCCCGAACCCCAAATGACCCCAACTTTATTTTTATCAATTTTTTCGAGGTCAAGGCCTGAATCAATGATAGCTTCGTCAGAGGCAACAATGCCATACTGCGTAAACTGATCCATTTTGCGGGCATCTTGACGAGGAATGAATTTTGTTATGTCAAAGTTCTTTAACTCACAAGCAATGCGTGTACGGAATTTTTCGGCATCAAATTTTGTGATATGGTCGCAACCACTCACGCCATTTTTAAGTCCTTCCCAATATTCAGGAACGGTATTTCCGATGGGTGTCAAAGCTCCGATACCCGTAACAACTACTCTTTTAAAACTTTTCATGTTTTAGCAAATCTCGGTTGTATTAAAAACAATGATTTTTCAAATTTGAACAATTTAATCTGAAAATCAATAAAAATGTGCTAATCTGTCATAAAATTATAGCCCAATATGAACCAAAAATTTTATTTTCAAATTAGCACATAAAGAAGTTTCAATTACTTGGCGTTTTCTTCAAGATATGTGATTGCCTGTCCAACTGTTTGGATATTTTCAGCTTGATCATCTGGAATAGAAACGTTAAATTCTTTTTCAAATTCCATGATTAACTCTACTGTATCCAAAGAGTCTGCACCCAAATCATTTGTGAATGAAGCCTCTATAGTAACTTCTGCTGCGTCAACGCCTAATTTCTCGACGATAATGCTCTTTACTTTTTCTGCAATGTCTGCCATTTTAAGAACGAATTTTGGTTAGAAAAACGGTGCAAAGATGATGATAAAAATTTGATTATCAAACTATTTTTTGCGTCCGTATTACTATGAAAAGATTTGTTTTACTTTTTCTAAGAATTTTACTAAAAACATAATGATGCAGCTCCTAAAAGCCCTGCATCGTTACCTAAAGTTGCCCGTGTAACGGCCAATCCATCGGCGTGATATTTGGTAAGCCACTGTGCAAATTTTTGCTTCATTGCGGGAAGTATGTAATCAAATGAGGCAGAAAGTCCGCCCCCAACTAAAATGTGATTTATGTCTAAAATAGCAATTAAATGACAAAGACTTTCACCTAATAACTCGCCAACTCTCTCAAAAACTTGAAGGGCTAACACATCTCCTTCTCCAGCGGCGGCTACTAATCCTGTAGTACTAATGGTTTCATCATCAGGAAGTTGTGTTGCACCTTTGAAATTTTTTCGCATAGTATTAGCCAAGTCTAAAAGTTCATTTTTACCGATATTTCTCTCTAATACTTTTCCGTTTGCCGAAGGCGTATGACCAGGTTCCATAGCGTTACCACGTCCGCCCGTAAATACTTTTTTATTAATGATAGCAGCACCGCCAACACCCGTACCTAAAGTGATAAAAATGTAGCTTTCTTTGATGCGTTCTTCTCCGAAGTAAAACTCTCCTAAAGCGGCTGCATTTGCATCGTTTTCTAAGAAGAAATCAACTGTTGGAAAACGCTTTTTCAGAATCTCAACTAATGGAACATTATTTAATTCTGGAATAGCGGTAATTTCAATGGGAGTTGTACGTGATAAATCAATCATACCAGGCAAGCCAATGCCAACTTTATTGATATTTTTATTGTCAATAAGTTGTAAAGCGATTGCCTCGCCGAGACGTTCTTCAAAATGACCTGAGTTTCTCCAACTCATACTGTCGTGACTATAAAAATTAGAGATGTGTCCTGTCTCAGAATTTACAATGCCCATCTTGACATTTGTTCCGCCGATATCAATACCTAAATACTCGATTGCCGCCATTACGTTCAGAAAATAGTTAATAGTTAATGTTTAATAGTTTTTCGGAGTCCAAAATTACGGTATATTTTTATATTATTTACCAAGACCTGCACTTTTGAGTTGTTCAACAATTTCAAATACGGCAGGACAGACCTTGGTATTTTCTAAAGTTAGGGGTAAAATACTCGCAATATTCTTGCGGTCAGTGTGTGGATATTCACGGCAAGATTTTGGTCGGTAATCATAAATTGAGCAGTAATTATCCGAACCTAAAAACGTACATGGCGAAGAATTAAGTACATAATCGCCGTCTGAATCAAGATGTAAATGTTGCTTTACGAGTTCTGAAGGGCGTATTCTAAGATGTTTTGCAATTCGGTCTATATCAATGTCTGAGAAAATTGGGCTGGTAGTTTTACAACAATTAGCACATTTTAAACAGTCAACTTGGTCAAAAATTTGATCGTGTACTGGATGAAAAGCTTGGTCTAAATTTTTGAGTTTTTTATTTTTAATACGGTCGAAAAATTTTCTATTTTCGGGATATTTTAAACGACTTTCTTCGTTGAATTCGTTGATGGTATCTTCTGTGTATATCATGGAATGATGTTTGATGACTCAAAATTACTCAATTACCGACATAATCAATTCAACAGAAATGATTATGTTAGTAAATGCGTTTACCAGAAAGACAATTTATATTTATTATGAACAGCCCAATAACCTTATTTTTAACAATAATTATTGTCATATTTTCCTTTCAAGGTTTCCAGAATAAGCATTTTTTTGAAAAATACTCCTTCAATGTTGATGGTATTTTGAAATATAAAGAATATTACCGCATGATTTCTTCGGGATTTCTGCACGGTTCTTGGTTTCATTTATTTTTCAATTTATACGCTTTTTTTTCATTTGGAGAAAGTCTTGAAATGGCCATCGGAGGGGGCAACTTCCTTATCATTTTCTTGACAAGTTTGATTGGTGGGAATATAATGGCGTTATATCTTCATCGTTTTGATGGAGAATATAGTGCAATTGGAGCTTCGGGAGCAATTTGCGGGATAATTTTTGCTTCTATTGCCATCTTTCCCGATATGCAAATTGGAATGTTTATGTTGCCCCTTTCGATTAGTAGTTGGATGTACGGATTAATATTTGTGGTAATTACTATTTATGGAATCAAATCCAGAAATAGTAACATAGGTCATGAAGCACATTTGGGTGGAGCTTTGATTGGAATGCTTGTGGCGGTTGGTTTGTATCCAGCGGTTTTAGCAGAAAATTATTTGCCAATTGTATTAATTATTACGCCAACTTTCGCATTTATTTTTCTGCTGATTAAGCACCCAGATTATTTATTCATCGAAAAATTTTCATTCCGACAAACGGACTATAAAGACATTGACGCTGATTTTAATGAAAGAAAAGTCGCACGTCAACAAGAAATTGATGAGATTTTAGACAAAATACAAACCAAAGGAATTGATAGTTTAACAGCAAGAGAAAAGGAAGCTTTAGAGCGGTTTTCGGGGAAATAAAAAAAGGTTCAGCAATTTACGAAAAATGCTGAACCTTTTGTGATTCGATACGGAAGCATCGAGTTAGATCTATGCTAATTTACCTCTCAAAACGCACTCATCACGGTCTGGGCCAGTTGAGATAAAGTTGATTGGCAATAATAATTTTTCTTCTAAGAATGCAATATATTCTGACAATTCTGTTGGTAATTCTTCAAATTTACGAAGCCCTTCCAATGAACAATGCCATCCTTTCAATGTCTCATATACTGGCGTTACCAAAGTATCCGTCATATCGTAAGGTAATTGTTCGGTGATTGTTCCGTCTGGTAATTGGTAAGCCGTACAGATTTGAATTTCTTCGAAAATATTCAAAACATCTGCCTTCATCATTACCAATTGCGTTACGCCGTTAATCATCATGGCGTATTTCAAGGCAGGTAAATCAATCCAACCGCAACGTCTTGGACGACCTGTTGTTGAACCAAATTCACGCCCTTCTTGACGCATTCTTTCGCCGACTTCGTCCATCAATTCAGTTGGGAATGGCCCAGAACCAACACGTGTTGCGTAAGCTTTGAAAATTCCGTAAACTTCACCGATATTTTTTGGAGCAACGCCCAACCCAGTACAAGCACCCGCCGTAACGGTATTTGAAGAGGTTACGAATGGATACGAACCAAAATCAACGTCTAATAAAGAACCTTGAGCCCCTTCAGCTAAAATAGTTTTATTGTCAGTAAGTGCCTGATTAACAACATATTCAGAGTCAACCAATTTGAATTGTCTCATGAATTCAACGGCTTCAAAGAATTCTGCTTCGGCAGCAGCTAAATCATATTCAAATTTATAAACATCTAAAATTCCTTTATGGACATTTACCAATTTATCGTATTTAGCTTTAAAATTTGGGGAAGCCATATCACCCACCCGTAAACCCTGACGAGAAATTTTGTCGGTATAAGTTGGGCCAATTCCTTTCAAAGTTGAACCAATTTTGGCATCACCTTTAGCTTTTTCATAAGCGGCATCCAATAAACGATGCGTTGGAAGAATGATAGAAGCCTTTTTTGAAACCTCTAAATTTTGAAGAATATTGAGGTTATATTTGGCTAATCCGTCAATTTCTTTCTTGAAAATAATCGGGTCAAGTACTACACCGTTACCGATGATATTTTGTACTTCTTGACGAAAAATACCCGATGGAATTTGATGCAAAACGTGCTTAAAACCATCGAATTCGAGCGTGTGTCCAGCATTTGGACCGCCCTGAAAACGTGCAACAACTTGATATTTAGGGGCTAAAACGTCAACAATTTTACCCTTTCCTTCGTCTCCCCACTGCAAACCTAACAATACATCTACTGCCATTTCTTTATTTAGAAGTTCCCCCAAGTTTACGTTTAAAAAGTCTCCCCCTCTGGAGGCTGGGGGGCTTTTTCAAAGTTGCAAAGATAAACAATCTAAAAAGAAAAATGCTTGATATGACTTTACTTTATCATTTTCTGTGTCAATAAATCTAATTGCTCGGGCTGAATTTATATTGAATATCCCAAAAACTATTGCCATTTTCCCAAAGAATAAGTGATTATCCCATTGACAGTTACCAACGAAACAGTTTGCGAAGCCAAATCGCTAACGATAAGTAAATCGGTTTGGGATTGGTAGCCTATATTTTGGGTCTGTTTCTGAATCTTAGCAATGATAGTGGTTGGCGTTTTGATATTTTGGGCTAAACAAGAGCAGGGTTTTTCTTTTTTAAACTTATTGAGTTCCAACAATAATTCTTTGGTATCATTGGCTTTTTCTTCCTTGCCCAAAGCAATCATTTTATTCATCCACGCATTATATTGAGGACGATATGGTTCAAATTCAAAAATTAAGTCGGGATATTTTCTGAGTAATTCCGCTCCATTTCTAAATAACTGAATGTGTCCAGGATCCATAAAACCCACAAAGTTTCCGCCCCAGGTCATTCCTTGTTGAGCTGTAAGGTTATTTAATGGTTGATAAAGGGATAAATTATTCGAAATTCTATTTCGACGTAAAATGGCAAAATCGGCGGCAAAGCCAAAATTGTGCATGGAAATAGGAGAGGCCGTTTTATTTTTTTTAAGATATTTTTGCTGATTTGCCATCGAACGTAAATCAGAAATAATCTTTACCGAACCACTCAGGTTTTTCATCACGGTGTGAATCGAATCTCTTTTTGCCAGAAAAATTGTCCGTTCTTCGGCTAATAATTTCTCCCAACGATTGTATAAGTAGCGGGGTTGATTGGCCAAAGCCCAAAGGTATTCTTGCTCTTGCCAAGTAATGGGAAGAGCATTTTTTAGGGCTAAAGTATCAGGTAAAATTAGGGCTTGTGGACGTTCTTCACCCTGAGCGGTTACACCCGCTATTTTGAATAAACCTTCTTGGTCGGCAATAGCCACAAAAACCTTTTGGGGTGAAAGATTTTGTTCGAGTAATGTATCGGAAAGGTAAAAGTTTTGGGCAATTTCTTGAATACTTAATTCTTTGATTGTCTGGGTTGTATCACAAGCGAAATCCTTCCAATTAGCGTCTGAACCAAATAATTTGCTTGTCTGGTCGATTAAGCTACAAGCCCAAAGTGTTATACAAGTGAGGCATATTTTAAAGAAATTTTTCAATAATAATGTCATTAAAAGCATCCTGATTTTAGGGGTTAATTTCTCGAAAATATATATAAAAACTTAATTTATCGTCATGACTGTTTTTTGAATTTCTCTCTTTGTGCCAAATATAGTCCTATTATAACGAGAAATGTGCCGATATAAGTGTAGCTCGTGATAGGTTCTTTCAATAAAAATGAAGCGTAAGTAAAACCGAATATTGGACATAAAAACAACCACAAGGACGCTTTTACGGGGTCGATTTTCAACAGATATAGCCATAACTGAACAGCTCCAATTGAAACAGGAATGACTAACCAAAATACGGAACTCCAAAAACGTAAATCATACGTATTCGCCGACCAATCAGTAAAAAATAGCGTGGCGGGAATTAATAAAAAACCTCCTAAAAGTACTTGCCAACCGTTGATAACTAATAATGGGAGGTCCCATTTTTGGGAAGAATAATAAACCGTTCCGACGGAATAGGAGAGCATACTAATTGTTAAAATAATCAGCCCTTCGACATCCGCAAAACTGTTTTTTAATAATGGATAAGTGGCAACTCCTACGCCTGTTATGCCTAATATTAGCCCAAAAATTTCCGTTTTCTTTACGGGACGACTTAGCCAAAAAGCGGATAAGATGCTTATAAATAAAGGATTCGTTGCCGTTGATAGACTACCAATTCCCGCAGAAACGTGTTTCATTGCCAATACAAAACAACCTAAATAAATGCTCACATTTAGGATTCCGTAAATGGTTAATTGCTTCCATTCGGCACCTTTGGGCAGACGGTTTTTCTGAATAATATATGAATATCCCAACATCAACATTCCTGCAATGAAGAAACGGAAATTGCCAATGACCAAAGGTTGAGCCGATAAAAGTCCAATTTTTGTGGCTGCCGAAGCTGATGCCCACAACATGGCGAAAACAATACCTGCGATTAAATTTTTTATCATAATTCTTGGGCTGCATCAGTATCTAACATCACGAGACTATGCTCAATTGTCTGGAAAATGCTGGCTGGAAATTGTTCAGAAATAGATTCAGTTAATGCTTTTTTGATAACAGCAGCTTTGCGTTGTCCGTTGGCAATTAAAATAGGAAGTTTAGCTTCTTGAAGATGAGCCAAGCCCAAGGTGATTCCCTGCGTGAGGATGGTTGGTTTGGTGAAATATTTCTGCCCAACTTCTTTCGTAATTTCCTCTAAATCAGAAATATGAGCATAAATATTAAATGGGGTATTGGGTTCATTCAAGGCAATATGTCCGTTCATCCCTACGCCCACAAGCATTACATCTAAACCACCACGGGAGGAAATGAAATCATTGATTTTATCACATTCTGCGGTCAAATCTGGAGCTTTTGCATCAAAATACTTTATTCGTTCAGTTGGTAAATTCAGAGGCATAAAAAGATTTTGGTAAACCCCATATTTGCAAGAACCTTCATCGTTTTCATCCATGCCAACCCATTCATCCAGTCCGACGAAAGTACATTTTGTGAAAAGATTTGGGTCGGATTTAGCTAAAAATTTACAAACACCCATCGGCGTATCCCCCGAAGCAATGCAAATAACCGCATCAGGTTTTTGCTTCAAAACAGCAATAATAACATTGGCAGTGGCCTCAGAAAGTGCGTCGTAATTTGGAAAAGTTTGAACGGTCATTGTTTAGTATTGAAGAGTAATTTTTGAAAATGATAATTTTATGAATAAACGATTAAAATCTTCCAAATCTACCGCAATAAGGGTAAATAAAAAAGCCATGAACTTAATTCATGGCTTTTTTAAAATCTCAGGTCATGTGAAATCTTATACTGCTATTTAGGGAATTTCATTTTATAGTCCACATCCACTCGCCCTTTTGTAATTTTAGCGAGTTTATTTTTCAACATTCGCTTTTTTACGGGATTTAAATGGTCAGTGAAAAGGATTCCGTCAATATGGTCATATTCGTGTTGAATAATACGAGCCGCAAGTCCTTCGTATTCTTCAGTATGCTCATTCCAATCGACATCAAAATATCTAATCGTCACGTATTCAGGGCGATAAATGTCCTCACGAATGTCTGGAATTGATAAACAGCCCTCTTCAAATCCCCAATCGTCTCCGTCTTCTTCCAAAATTTCGGCGTTGATAAAAACCTTTTTGAAATCAATTAATGAAGGGTCTTTATCACGTTCTTCCATATCCTCACCTTCATTAAATGGACGACCATCCACCACGAACATACGAATATTTAGCCCGATTTGTGGGGCAGCCAAGCCAACACCTTTAGCATTGTACATGGTTTCAAACATATCTTCTGAAAGCTTTTTTACATCAAAAGATTTGTCAATATCAACAGCAACTTTTCTTAAAACGGGGTCTCCGTATGCAACTATGGGGTAAATCATTTTTACTATCTGCTTGAATTTTCGTGCAATTTACGAATTTTTAATTTAATGTAGGACAGCTTTTAAGCTGTCTTTGGGTTTTTGTGACGCGTTGAAAACCTATATTACTAAACAATCTCTTCACGAATTCTTACTAATTTTTCTAATAGCCTTTCCAATTGGTCTAATGGTAACATATTAGCACCGTCTGATTTGGCAATGGCAGGATTTGGATGCGTTTCAATGAATAAACCTTCCGCACCAACCGCAATGGCAGCTTTGGCAATGGTTTCAATCATTTGAGGATTTCCGCCCGTCACGCCCGAACCTTGATTAGGTCTTTGTAACGAGTGCGTACAATCCATCACCACAGGAACGCCATGTGCTTGCATTTCGGGAATATTTCGGTAATCAACCACTAAATCTCCGTAGCCGAAAGAATTTCCTCTATCCGTTAAGAAAACCTGAGCATTTGGATTTTCGTGCAGGACTTTTTCAACGGCGAACTTCATCGAAACTCCCGCCATAAATTGTCCTTTTTTGATATTTACGGCTTTCCCAGTTTGAGCTGCGGCCGCCAATAAATCAGTCTGACGACATAAAAATGCAGGAATTTGCAAAACATCTACGTACTTTGCCGCCATCGCTGCTTCTTGTGACTCGTGAATATCTGTAACCGTTGGCAGGTCATAAAATTCACCAACTTCTTTCAAGATTTCCAAAGCCGTAATGTCACCAATTCCCGTAAAAGAATCCAATTTAGTACGGTTTGCCTTGCGATAAGAGCCTTTAAAAATATACGGAATACCAAACTGGTCAGTAATTCCTTTGATTTTTTCAGCAATTTCGAAAGCCAAATCACGGTTTTCAATTGCACAACTTCCTGCCATGAGGAAGAAATTATTTTTGTCTAAGTTTTTTAATTTTGGGATGTTCATATTTTTGGGGTTAGATGTTGGGTATTAGGTGAAAGAAATAGAAAGACTAACTTTCTAATGACTAAATCCTAATACTCAAACCCTATACTATATAAAATTAACTTCTGCCGATAATTTGATGCCAAATTTCTCAAAAACAGAAGCTTGTACTTTCTGAGATAACGCTTTGATTTGTTCACCAGTTCCGCCACCGTAATTGACTAAAACCAATGCCTGACGAGCGTGAACACCTATTTCTCCGTCTCTGAATCCTTTCCAACCTGCTTGTTCAATGAGCCAACCTGCGGGTACTTTCACGGTGCTTTCATTGATTGGGTAACTCGGAATGTTCTCAAAACGTGTTTTCAATTCATCGTATTGTACTTTCGGAATTTCTGGATTTTTGAAGAAACTGCCCGAATTCCCAATTTCGGCTGGGTCAGGGAGTTTGCTTTTTCGAATACTGATAACGGCATCACTCACGGCTTTGATGCTCAGTTCTTTCACGCCCATTTCTTCCAACGTTTTCTGAATATCACCGTAGGCAACTCTATAAACGGGAATTTTATTCAACTTAAATATAACGGAAGTAATGACGTATTTTCCTTTAAATTGATGCTTGAAAACACTTTCACGATAGCCAAAATGACAATCGGCTAATTTAAAAGTTTCGATTTCTAAGGTTTCTAAATTCAAAGCCTGCAATTCTTCAAAAATATCTTTGATTTCTACGCCATACGCACCAATATTTTGCATCGGGGCAGCACCAACTGTTCCTGGAATTAAGGAAAGATTTTCCATGCCAGCGTATTGATGTTCAACGCAATACATCACTAATTCGTGCCAAACTTCGCCCGCACCTGCTTGTATATAGATGTGAGTGTTGTCTTCAACGTTTTTATCAATACCTTTGAGATTAATTTTGACGACCAATCCGTCAAAATCTTTCGTCAAAAGTATATTACTACCACCACCCAAAAATAGTTTTTCGACCGTTTGAAAGTCTGGATTTTGTAGTACATTCACCAGTTCTTCAACAGACTGGATTTCTACGAAAAATTTAGCCGTAGCATCCAATCCGAAGGTATTATAAGGTTTTAGGGAAATATTTTGTAGTATCGTCATATTTTAATGGTGAAATTTGATTTGTGATTTGGTGTTTATTTTCGTCCAAAAACCACTAAATCACAAATTACTAATTCACTAAATGTACAAGGACAAAGTTACAATGAGCGAAGGGTATTTCAAGTTTTTAACAAAAATTGTATCTTTGAGCATTGTCTTTAATTGACCTCGTTTAACAGAGGTTTCCATTCAAAATAACCAGAGAATAATCATCACTGAATTTTATGCAACGTTATAATCCTGTTTTTTTGTTGATTTTGTGGCTTTTTGCCAGTGCTTGTGCCTCGAAAGTTGTTTCTGGAGGAAATAATTCTGGGTCATCTTCTGGAACTTCTGCAAGTCAAGCATTCCCAAAGAAAAATGATAATACTTTAGAAGAAGATTTGTCTCAGTATCGCCCCAAATTTAAGTCATCAAATGAAGGAGATGCAAATACAACTTCGGGGAATTCTCAGCCCATACAGGCTTCAAAGTCTCCGTTTTCGGATGCTCCAATGCACGTAAATAAACGACTTGATGCCATTTTGGATACCATTGCGATGCGGAATAAAAGTATCAAATTTACCAATGGTTTCAGAATTCAGATTTATGTTGGCAACGACCGTAAATCGGCGGATGATGCCAAAATTTATACGTACCAAAAATACCCAGAAATTTTTCCGTATTTGAGTTATCAACAACCGATTTATAAAGTAAAAATTGGTGATTTCTTAAACAGAATGGACGCAGAACGCTATTTTGCTGATTTGAAAGATTTATATCCTTCGGCCATGATTTTGCCTGATAGAGTTGAAATTAAGAAGGGAATTATGGTTAAGTAGAGTTTTTTTAGGGTTGCCAACTTTCAAAAAGTGGGCAACCCTAAAAAACTATTGCTCTTTATAATGGAAAGTTAAGCCTCCATCAACGTAATAAGTTGAGCCAGTTACGTATTTGGCATCATCAGAAGCCAAGAACGCAATTACAGCCGCCACATCTTCTGGTTCGCCCAAACGAGCGAGAGAAATATTATTTTGAAGGGTTGCCAATAATTCAGGTTTACTCAAAAGATCAGCATTAATGGGCGTTCTAATTGCTCCAGGGGCGACATTATTAATTCTGATTCCCAAAGGAGCTAATTCTACCGCCAAGTTTCTCATCACCATTTGCATACCGCCTTTGCTGGCACAATAAGCCGTAAAATTTGGGAAAGGTAATTCTTCATGTACCGAAGAATTATTGACAACTACACCAGTTCGGTTATTTTCTTTTACGTATCTAACGAAGGCTTGCGTAAGGAAAAACATTCCCTTCAAATTCACATCCATCACTATATCGTATTGTTTTTCGGTTACTTCCCAAAAAGGAGCATTGATTTCTACGCCTGCATTGTTGACCAAAATATCTAAAGTCCCGAAAGTTTCAACGGCTTCGGCAACCATTGCTGTAACTGCTTCAACTTGTGAAATGTCTGCTTGAATAAAATGAGCTTTCACGCCTGTTGCTTCTACTTGTTTTACCGTTTCCGCTGCGTTATCATCATTTCTTAAATCGTTAATTACAACATTTGCTCCTTCCTGTGCTAACCT
Source organism: Bacteroidota bacterium (assembly GCA_040387735.1). Classification (GTDB taxonomy): domain Bacteria; phylum Bacteroidota; class Bacteroidia; order Cytophagales; family Spirosomataceae; genus Arcicella. The sequence continues at coordinate 73,450 of JAZKDE010000017.1, read as the reverse complement.
AACGGCAATTGCCCGTCCTATACCTCGTCCACTACCCGTAACGAGAGCTACTTTCCCTGTGAATCTACCCATGAATTAATTTGTTATAAGATGGTTTGAATGAAAATTTTGGGTAAGTTTAAGAAAAAAAAAAGAAAATATTATTGCTGGATAATTATTTCTCAAATTTATCGTCGCTTAAACGCTAAAAGTAATTCTGAACCATGATAAACGTACATTCTATTGCCTTCAATGACATAGTTTCTGGTGAGGGGTAATAAGTCAAAAAATGCTTTTTCCTTATCTGTTATTTCACAGGCTGATTTTGTACTACCAATATTTTCAAAACGTACTCTATTTTTGTCCAAATCCCGCAATGTTCCAAAATAACGATTGCATGGTCCTTGTCCAAATACCTTTTTTTGAGCAAAATCCATGGTTAGAGTTGCTTCAAATCCTTTCGCTTCCAAACCATTATTTTTGTAAATGAAATCGGTTAAAATCCATTCGGTAGCTCTACTTTTATTGATGGGTGGAACTGGATTTACGGGTAAAATACTACTCGCAATTTTGTTGGATTCCATTGCCGTTTTGCTGATAACTCTTTTTAAAACGTACTTAAATAAAGAACCATCTTCCAAGCCTTCGGGGACATCCACAATTTCTATAAGAAGTTGATATTCATAGCCTTGTTCGTGTTTGAAGCCTTCAATTTGGTCATAGAAATATTCCCAATTTTTTTCTGGAGAATTCTTTACCATCATACATCGGTTTTTCCCTTCACCCGAACAATCGACGGTTTTAGCACCTACAAAGAGCTTTCTAAATGGAGATTTGATTTTTAATTTGGGAGATTTAGTGGGAGCGAAGCACAAGAAAATAGCACTCAAACAAATTAGTAGTTTGACTTTCATACGATTTTATGGGTTTAACATAACTTACTTAGTGATACCCCAAAACCAGCAAAAATGATGCCCTTCGGTAGAAAACGGTTAATAAAAACGAAAACCCCAACTTTTGGTTGGGGTTTCGGGACTTCATCGTTAAATAGTTGTTTGGAAGAGGAGTTTTTAAGCGTAATAAAATTATTATTGAATTTGAAATAAATACCACAAAAACAGATATTTAAGAGCAAATAGAAAGTCTTTTATTTGATGTATTTTTCTGCTATTGTTTAAAATACAGACAAAGATAATTTTATTCTACAAATAAAATATAACTTTCTTAACTTTTTTTTTCACTTTATGGCTATTATGCTTAAAATAGATATAAATTGAGTGTAAAATAGAATAAAAAAAATCCTTTCCCCAATGAGGAAAGGATTTATGGAAATATCCAAAAACAATCTCAAAAAATTAAATATTTTGATAGCCAAATTAATGGCTAATGAGTTTTAAGATAAATAATAAGTATTAAGAATACTTATTGAAATTTGGGTAGTTTATTGATGAAGTATTTTGTCATTTACAATATATCATTTCTATTTTACCGTCATTGGTGCTAATTTCACTAAGAATTTATACTTAGATGAATCGGGCTTTTTTCTATAAAGAACGTTAGACTTTTGGGTAAAAGAATTTAATATTAACAAATGGTTATTCGATAATACAACATAAAATTGTAATGCCAAATATTTCTTTTGGTAAATTTTTAAGGGTACAATTTTTTCTTAAAATCATACTAAAAGTAAGTTTATTAAATATAATTATTTTTAGAAAAAAATTATTTCAACCCAAATGAAATGATAAATAGTAAAATATCATTTGGGAATCAAAAAAGATATTTAATTTGATATTTGAGCATATTTACTCATTGAATCACAAATAAGTTTACCAGATACCGTTGAAATACATTCTTGTATTAATTTGAGAATGTGTAATTTCAAAGAAAAAGCATTTTTTGAAAAAAACTAACTAATAAACCCATGCAAGAACCAACTTTAGAACAACTTCGCTATCCAATCGGGAGTTTTAAAAAGCCAGAAACCATCACGCTTGAAATGTTAACACAGTGGATTGCAGATATTGAAGCATTACCTAAGCTACTCCGTGAAGCAGTGACTGGTCTAACGGAGGCACAATTATTGATTCCTTACCGTCCAGAAGGTTGGACGATTCGCCAGACAGTTAATCACGTGGCGGATTCTCATGCCAATGCTTTTATTCGTTTTAAATTGGCTTTGACCGAGAATACGCCCACAATAAAACCCTACGAAGAACAACTTTGGGCAGAACTGGAAGACGGAAAAAATGCTCCAATTGAGTGGTCATTGATAATGCTTGAGGTTATGCACCAGCGTTGGGTGATGTTGTTGAGATCAATGACTGATGAACAATTTGACCGAAAATTTATGCACCCCGAAACTAAACATTTAAATGCACTACGCACGGTTACGGGGATGTATTCGTGGCATGGGAAACACCATACTGCTCATATTACCGAGCTTCGTAAACGAATGAGTATTTGAGAATATCTGCCGATTACTCATTGGAATAACATAAATCCTTACTAAATATCGTTATTAAACCGAACCCATAAAATCAGTGATGAAAAAAAATATTAATCATGGAAAACAGATGAAAAAAAATAGTGGACAGATATTAACAAATGGACAAAATGGAATGAAAAAAATGCCATTTTATCTACTTTTTATGTTCTTCGTATCACTTGAAAATCCCTGTTTTTCGCAGTCACTTTTCTCAAAAATATTTAACGGCGACGGTTCAAAAAGAAAGAGTTTGTATGAAAAACATTCTGATATTTCTTTCGGAATAGGTACGGCAAATTATTACGGTGATGTTGCTCCCTTTAACCGCCCGATAAAATCTACCTTACAGAATATTCGTTGGAATGCATCTTTTGCTTTTACTCGTCATTTCACACCTCATTTTAGTGGTCGGGCGAGTCTCACTTGGGTAAGAATTGCGGGTGATGATAATAAATATGAAGGCGTTGCAGGGCTTGAACAATTATATATGAGAAATGCTCACTTCAGAAATGATATTCAAGAATTAGCTTTTACGGGTATTTATAATTTAATTCCCGAATCAAGAAGTTATCGAAATCGTCCGCAGATAATTCCATATTTATTCGCAGGAATTGCCGTTTTTCACCATAATCCAGTCGCAAAAGTTCCAACGGATTATGCTGGTTCAGAGGCTTCTCCAGGAGAATGGGTAAGTTTGCAGCCGCTCAACACCGAGGGACAAGGATTAGCAGGTTATACCGACCAACCTTATAATCTCATCAACGTAAGTATTCCGTTTGGTGCTGGGATAAAATATAAGTTAAATAAAAATGTGGATTTAGGATTTGAAGTTGGGATTAGATATACCTTTTCGGATTATCTGGATGATGTAGGCGGCTATTTTGCCAACCTTTCAGACTTAGCCAGTTTTAGTTCATTATCAGCAGCGATGGGACATCGTGAAAACGAAAAATATGCGGCTCTTACTGGAAAAGACCGTGAACCTTTTATCCGTAATTATTATGCGACAAAAGTTAATCCGGCCTATTCCGACCCGAACTTAACGCCATTTAGTAGTTTTCCGGAACTTGATGGAACAATTGGTGGCGTAAGAAATAGTTCATCAAAACTCAACGATATGTACGTATTGACGACGTTTAAAATTATATATCATATCGCTCCGAGTATTAAATGCCCTGTGATTCGGTAAATGGTGCTTAATGTATTGAAATTCATGTTATTGCGATTGGAGGATGTAATCTGTTTGATTAATTATGGGCTTAAATGCTTTTCTTAATAAAACTTACAGATTGCTTTCCAACCATCGTGATGACACAAAGATACATCTTTTACTATTTTATTTCCCCTAAAAAACTCCTTTCTAATTTGCCATTCTGCTTGGTTTCTACTAATTTAGTTTAAACACTATTTATTTAGCAATGTCAAAAACCGTGGAACCCGTAGCAATAGATTTAGAACAGGAAAGAAAGGAAATTCTCAAACGGTACAGAAAGTTACTTCATACCGCCCGTCCATATCTTCAAGATGATGATGCCAAATTGATTAAAAAAGCCTTTTTGATGTCGGCAGAAGCCCACAAAGAAATGAGGCGTAAATCTGGCGAACCTTATATTTACCATCCCATTGCTGTTGCTCAGATTTGTGTGGAGGAAATAGGCCTGGGAGCGACGTCTATTATGTGTGCTTTACTGCACGATGTGGTAGAAGATACTGAAATAGAATTGAGTGAAATTGAGGGGATTTTTGGAAAAAATGTGGCCAAAATTATTGATGGACTCACCAAAATTTCGGGCGTTTTTGACTACGGAAGTTCTCAACAAGCGGAGAATTTTAGGAAAATGTTATTGACGCTTTCAGATGATATTCGGGTGATTCTTATCAAACTCGCTGACCGTTTGCATAATATGCGGACGCTTGGGAGTATGGCACGGGATAAACAACTCAAAATCAGTTCTGAAACATTTTATCTTTATGCACCGCTTGCTCACCGTTTGGGTTTGCACGCCATAAAATCAGAATTGGAAGATTTGTGTTTGAAATATACCGAACCCGAAGCTTATAAAGATATTGCCCGCAAATTGAAGGAAACGAAGACTTCGAGAGAAGGGTTTATCCAGAATTTCATTCGTCCAATCGAAAAAGATTTGACCGTAATGGGCTATAAGCACATTGTGAAAGGTCGCCCGAAATCTATTTATTCGATTTATAATAAACTCAAAAAGAATAATACGCCTTTTGATGAAATATATGACCTTTTTGCGGTTCGGGTTATTTTGAATGTTCCTACAGAACAAGAAAAATCAGCTTGTTGGGCGGTATATTCAATGGTAACTGACCATTATAAACCCAATCCTGACCGATTGAAAGATTGGATATCTAACCCAAAATCAAATGGTTACGAGTCCTTGCACACAACTGTCATGAGTTCGGGAAAGCGTGGACGTTGGGTAGAAGTGCAGATTCGGACGACCAGAATGGACGAAATTGCGGAGAAAGGATTTGCCGCTCACTGGAAATATAAAGGCAACGATACCCGAACAAATACTGCTTTTGAATCGTGGTTGAGTCAAATCAGAGAGGCTTTAGACAGCTCAGATAAAACGCAATCAGCCGTTGATTTGGTGGACGATATTCGGAGTAGTTTATACAATGACGAAATCTTTGTTTATACTCCAAAAGGGAAATTAGTCGTACTAAAAGACGGTGCTACGGCATTGGACTTTGCCTTTGAAATTCACACAGAAGTAGGAGCGAGGTGTATCGGTGCAAAGGTGAATAATCGTTTAGTACCTTTGAGTCATAAACTCAAAACGGGTGATATTATTGAATGTATGACTTCGCCGAAGCAGAAACCTTCGGAAGATTGGTTGCAGTTTGTGGTTACGACCAAAGCCAAATCTCGGATTAAAGATTACATCAAAGAAGCCAATAAGTCACACGTTATTATGGGACGTGATATGGTTGAACATCGACTCAAAGTTTTGGGGATTTCTCCGCTTACTTTGGAGGTAACGAATCAATTACGGGCCTACTTTAACGCCAAAGATTCTAATGATTTATTCTACCGTTTTGGAAAAGGATATTTGCAGTTAGATGAGTTAAAACGGTGGAAATCAGACCGAGAAGCTCACGAACGGAAGCAGGAGGCTAAGTCAATAAAAGAGCCTTTGACCGATACAAAAAGTATTACAAAGGAGCTGAAAAAACTGCATGGCGATAAGAAAAATGCCGATGGAATCCTGATTGGGGAAGATATGGATAAGGTTGATTATACTTTAGCCAAATGTTGTAACCCGATTGCAGGTGATGATGTTTTTGGATTTGTAACAATTAATGAAGGTATTAAAATTCACAGAACGGCTTGCCCAAATGCTACCGAATTACTATCACGACACGGTGATAGAGTTATCAAAGCCTTTTGGACGAGTCAGATTCAGATGTCATTTTTGGCCCATTTAGTAATTAGAGGAACCGACCGTATGGGATTGATGAATGATATTACTCGGGTTATTTCGCAAGAGTTACAGGTAAATATCCAGAATTTATCAATCGGGGTAAAAGAGGGGATTTTTGAAGGAAAAATTGCCTTAATGGTACATGATACCAATCACTTAGAAATACTCGTAAATCTTTTGGAACAAGTGGAGGGAGTAATTGAAGTGGAGCGAGGAGAGTAGGTATTGAAACTGGTAAAATTGATTATAAAATAGTCCAAGCTATCGGTTTGGACTATTTTTATTTAGCCATAAAATGTCTATTTTGAAAACTCGCCAAAGTGCCATAAAATTCCAGATGGGTCGTGTAGAAAACATTCTCTTCCCCAGTCATAGTTTAATATTGGGGTTAGTTTGACTCCTTTATATTTACTGGTTAAATCTAACGCTGAAAGTTCATTCCAATAACGGCTTACATCATCAACTTCTAAGAAAATCATTGAATTGTCAATCCAGTCTTTGACATAAGCGTCTTGCAAATAAAAGCCTAATCCTTCAGTTTTGAAATAAGACATATTATGCCCTAAAATAACTTCTTCAAAACCTAAATCTCGGTAGAAATTTCGTGATATTTCAAAATCTTTTGCCCCAATAAACGGTCTGATTGATATTGCTTTATGTTCCATTTTATCGTTGTTTTATGGATTATCTCTACCTACAAATCTACCGTTTCCTAATAAGAAATCTATAGCTTTAGTGATATTTTTATCAATACTTTCTTCGCTTTTGAGTTTGGCAATGTACCGAACAATTTCAAGTTGTAGAGATGGACGTAAGCTGTTAAAAACAGTTTTCGCTTGATTATCTTCATCTAAGGCCTTCGCCAGTTTGGGATGAGGCTCAATCGTTCTGTCGGATGGGTCAAATTCAATGGTTAATTCAATCGTTTCGCCAATTCTTTTTGGCGAATTTTTGAGCATAAAAGTATTAATGTAAAATCGCCAATCGCCACTATATTTTACCAAAGTTTGTTGGTATGGAAACTCGTTTATTGTTCCACGAATTGGAATTTTTCCCTTATCTTTTCCTGCCTGTTTGAAAATATCAATCAGTATATTTTCGGGAACAAACACAAAAGGATTTATGCCAATAATGTCGATGTTGGCTTTGAAAATGTGCATTGGTTTGGAATGTATGTAAATACGAACTTTTTATCTTGTTTCAGCGGTAGCAATCTTCCTAAAAGTTTAACTCCCAACGGAGTTGTTTCGGAAAGGTCCGTTTATAGAATTCCTTCTTGCTACCTCCCCCAATTTATAAGTTATTCCATCATTATCCAATTTTATATTAAGCAGTTGAGGAAAGATAAAACAGACGAACTCTAAAAATGAATTGATTGTTGTATTTCAATCAAATAATTTCTCTATCTCTCAAAAATTGATTTAATTTGTAATACAAAATAGAATTAGTCCAAATTAATAGAAAATGGACTTATAGGGATTAAAAATTATGCCATCAAACTTAAATTCGGATTCAGTCAAAAAAATATTTACGGCGTATCTCGAAAACAAAGGACTTCGTAAAACACCCGAACGCTTTGCCATTTTAGAAGAAATTTATTCTCGTGATGACCATTTCGATGTGGAGGAATTGTACATTTCGATGAAAAATAAGAAATACCAAGTCTCAAGAGCAACGGTTTATAATACGCTTGATGTTTTGGTGGAATGTGATTTAGTAACAAAACACCAGTTTGGACGTAATCAGGCACAATACGAAAAATCGTACGGTCGTCGTCAACATGATCATTTAATTTGTACTGACTGTCACCACGTTACGGAGTTTTGTGACCCACGTGTACAAGGAATTCAGAATATGGTTGGGGAAATGTTGCAATTTAATGTCATGCACCACTCGTTGATTTTTTATGGTTCATGTACCAAAACGGATTGTGAACACAAAAAAGCGATGATTGCCGAACAGCGAGAAACTGTGGATAGGGGATGATTTGAAAATATTTGAGGAGTTAAAGCGACATTTTTTACGCTTTAACTCCTCAAAAAATAATATTATTAGAATGACTTTGCAATATTTGTAAACTCACGAGATTTCAAAGAAGCTCCACCGATAAGTCCACCGTCCACATCTGGACAAGCAAAAAGTTCTTCTGCATTTTTCTCATTGCAACTTCCACCGTATAAAATAGACGTATTATCCGCTACTTCTTGTCCGTATTTTGTAGCCAAATGACCTCTCAAGAATGCGTGCATTTCTTGTGCTTGTTGAGACGACGCCGTTAATCCCGTTCCGATTGCCCAGATTGGTTCGTAAGCAATAACTACTTTGCCAAATTCTTCAGTCGAAAGATGGAAAAGGCTATCAGTCAATTGTGAAGCTACAAATTCAAAGAAACCCTCAGCCTGACGTTGTTCCAATGTTTCACCGCAACAGAAAATTGGCGTAAGGCCATTTTCTAAAACGATATTCACTTTTTCAGCTAAAACATCATTTGTTTCATTGAAATATTGACGACGCTCTGAGTGTCCAAGAATAACGTGTGTAACCCCAATAGACTTTAACATTGATGCAGAAATCTCACCTGTATAAGCACCAGAAGCTTTATTTGAGCAATTTTGAGCAGCAATTCCCATATTTGCTACTGCCTCAGTATGTTTCTGTAAAGTAGATAAGTATAAAGCAGGCGGTGCAATAATCACCTGAACGTCTGTACTAACTTCATCTTTTACCATGTGAACTACTTCAGATGCCAAAATTAAAGCTTCGTCAATAGATTTATTCATTTTCCAGTTTCCTGCGACAATTTTCTTTCTCATTATTTTTTTGATTAGTTATTTCATGTAAAATTAGGAATGTCAATCTTTAATTCCGAATCTATCTTAGAAAATTCGATGTTTGATAAAAAAATAGGATTTTTGATATTCAGGAATTATTTTCCCCAAAACTTCTTTCCTAAAGAATAAAAGCCTTGCGGAAAAGATTTCCACAAGGCTTTTATAATGTCTCAAACATCGAAACTATAATTCTTTTTTCACTGCGTAATCATCAGAGATAAGTTTGAAAACGTATCCCGAAATCCACGCAACGTCACCACCTTTGATGAAGTAAAAACGTTTTTGAACGCCATCACGAGCGTATTCTTTCATAACTGTTTCCAAAATTGTAGCACCAGCAATGATGTCTTGATTATTATACAATTTGGTAGTAATCAATTTTACATCTTCTTCGGCAATTTGCTTCACGATTGGGTCAGAGATTTTTCCGTAATCAGGGCTAATTAATTCTTCGTAATTAGACACAGCCATCTGACGGAATTTTTTTACATCCTCTAAAGTAACTTCAATCGGACGACCAATAATTGCGGCACGTTCTGGGTGTAATAATGTATTCATTACGAAGGCAATTCCTCCCAATAAATAAACATTTTTACGGTTTTTCAAGCCCACACGACGGTTCATTTCAATGGCCATTTCCTCACGAATTGGTACAATTTCATTATCCACACCCGCAATATAACCCTTGATATCAGCATCAGGGTATTTAGTTTTTACGATTTTCCCGAATGCTTTTGTTCCGTAAGGAAAGTTTACGGCCTCAAACTTAGAACGGCTCAATAAATATCCTCCTTTTACGTTTCCGCCACCAATATCCATAATAGATGATGACAAGTGTAATTCAGGAACAATCATCGCCAAGGCACCATATTTTGCTTCATCCTCGAAAGAAACGATGTCAACTTTCAAGCTTGGGTTTTTAACGGCATCTCTAATAGCAGTTATTAATTCAGCTTCTTTACCAGGAGCTTTATCAGTTGCTTGCTTCAATCCACTACTCATTACAACGAAAAGACGGTCTCCAACTACTGAGTTTCTCACCGTTGCAGTATCAATTAAATCTCTAACAGCCGCTGCTGTTTCTTTGATGGCTGCTGCCGATAAAGCACTTGGCTCTGTATTGATTGACATACTTTTTTTCAAGTTGTACGTCAAGCCTTTTTTGGGTGAAACTGATACACCGATGATACTCAATTTTACCCCTTTCGAGCCAATGTCAATTCCCGCAAAAAGTTCTTCAGTATCCTTCAATCCACCTAATAATTGTGCAAGAGCTTTCTCACTCATTGACATTTTAAGGGAATGATAAATCTCAATTGCCTTTGAGAAGTTGCGAGAAGCCTCCAGAATATTCTCTTGGTCACGATATAAAAAACCTAAGTTTTCATAAGCTGCCGCTTCCCAATATTTATCTTTATTTCTGACAATGTTAAGGGCTTTGTTGAGATACTCTTCGGCTTGGTCATACTGTTTTACTTCACGTAAAGTATTGCCAGCTTTGATGAATTTGAGAGCAGAGTTGAGGTCTTGTACCTGAGCGAAGCCTGATGCCCACACAAATGTTCCTAAAAGTAGGGTAAGGAATAATTTTCTCATGATTGGGTTTATATGATGATGGAAAAATATGCTAATAATTAAGCGGTCTGGTATTAAAATAGACTGGTTATTGACAGATTATATGGTTTAATTTCTTCCAGAATAAATTAGTAAGCTTATTGGTTATTCTGAAATAACGGTGAACTTGTATTGGCGGGGTCAATGTCACTGAGCGAATCTTTTTTACTGACAGTTCCTTTTTTTGGTTTTTTCGACTTCGTTTTTCCTTTTATTTTAACTTTTACGACAGGTTTAGCCGTTGGTTTTACGGGAACTTGTTGAAAGTTTACTTCAAATAGAGTAGTTTTTGCATGGACGAAAACACTCAAAGATGACAAAAGAAAAAGGACGAAAAGTAATTTTGAAACTGGAGAGAAAAGGTAACCGTAGGTGTTTTTAGTAAAGGCTAAGTCACTAAAAAAGGACTTTTTTTTAGTAGTGTGTTTCATGGGATTAAGGGAATTAGCGATTAAATACTTGATTAACAGATAGTTGTTTTTACGAAAGTAACCAATGTACTTTTTATAAGCAAAGAATGTTCCAAAGTTTTGTTGAAATTCTATGGACGAACCTGCATTACGGAATTATAACTGCTGATTTTGCTGTAAGTTAACAAAAAAAGAGGTAATATTCTATGCGAAATATTACCTCTTTTAACTATTTATATTCGATGCTTTTTGACGATTTTAGGATTACATTTTAGCAACAATTTCTTCCGAGATACCTACGCAGTTGAAGCCTCCATCGTGGAAAAGATTTTGCATTGTTACTTTTTTCGTTAAGTCAGAGAATAACGTAATTACGTAGTCAGCACATTCATCAGCCGAAGCATTTCCTAACGGAGCCATTTGGTTGGTATATTCATAAAAGGCATTAAAGCCTGATATTCCTGTTCCTGCGGTGGTTTTTGTTGGTGATTGTGAAACGGTATTTACTCTTGTCCCATTTTTCTTACCATACACATAACCATACGAGCGAGCGATAGACTCTAACATGGCTTTTGCTTGTGCCATATCAGTATAGTCAGGGAATGAACGTTGAGCAGCGATATATGATAAAGCAACCACCGAACCATTGTTATTGATTGCGTCCATTTTGTCCGCAACTTGCAACATTTTATGGAAAGAAAGTGCCGAAACATCTAATGATTTCAAAAACCATTCGTAGTTCAAATCACTGTAAAGTCGGTTTTTACGGATATTTGTACTCATCCCAATTGAGTGCAATACAAAGTCCACTTTTCCACCCAATGCTTCCATTGAGCCTTCGTAAAGTTTTTCTAAATCTTCCACAGAAGTTGCATCAGCAGGAATGATTTTTGCTTCACACTCTTCCGCTAATTTATTGATTTCGCCCATACGCATGGCTAAGGGTGCGTTTGTGAGGGTGAAAGTTGCTCCTTCTTGTTTGGCACGTTGAGCCACTTTCCAAGCTATTGAGTTAGCATCTAATGCTCCTGAGATAATTCCTCTTTTTCCTTTTAAAAGACCGTATGACATTTTTTATTTCGGACGGCAGCCGTCGCTGTTTTGTATTTCGGGTTTAAAGTCCGAAATAATGATTAATATGACTTCAAAATTAGTTTACAAAAGTACGCTAATTTATCAAGAAAAAACAAAAAAAGTCGCTTGCTGAAAATCAACGAGCGACTACTATCATTAACCAAAACTAAAATATTCTTATAAAGCTTTCAAAGCGAGATTTCCACTGCTTACTTTTAATCGTACTGGAATTCCACCGCCATTGATTGTGCCTTTAATATACGTTTTTTCAGTATCTCCTTCAAAATGGTTTAAAGAGTTAACCGTAATTTTGCTGGCGGTACAATCCAAATTTATACCTTTATTCATGGGCATTTTAACGGTCATATTTCCCGACGAAACGCTCAAATTTAACGCTTTGCCTAATTCTAAAATTTCTGCATCCAAACTTCCTGCACTTGTTGCAGCCTCTAAGGTGCCGTAAATTTCACGAAGTGTGATTGAACCACCCGATGTTCGCACGACTGATTCTCCTCTCAATTCGGTTGCTTTGATGCTTCCTCCTGACGTGATAGCACTGATTTTTCCTTTCAAGGCATCCAAACTGATACTTCCTCCCGAAGTAGCAAGGTCGATTGTACCGTCTAAATCGGCGGCTGAAATACTACCTCCCGAGGTCTTTAATTCAATATCTCCCGAACAATTATCCGCCGAAATACTACCTCCCGAAGTTTTTAAATCAATTTTATTCTTACAATTTCTCACCGAAATACTCCCGCCTGATGTTTTTCCATTGGCATTTCCTGTAATTCCTTTTACGTTGATGCTACCACCGCTGGTGTTTAAATCAGTCGTTATTTTTTCGGGAACATAGGCTCGAAAGGCAATACTGAGTGATTTTTTGCCCCAGCTATTCGATTTGTTTTTAGAAAATGCAATAATAGCATCTCCTTCTTGGGTAACGCTCAATTCATAGTTTTTAAGGCGTTCTTCTAATTCCTCCTTACTGATTTCGTCATTTCCATTATTGCTACGCACATAAACTTCAATTTTTGCTTCGGAAGTATTACTGCCAGAAACCATTAAGCTTCCACCGGAAGTAGTCATTTTTAGGTTTTTGATGGCACTCGCTGAAAAGGTTTTTACCATGTAAGGTTTTTCTTCGTCTTTCTGAGCAAATGCTGCAAAAGAAATAAATAGGATTGCGAAGGTTGTATTGAGCGTTTTCATATTTTATGAAGGTTTTAAGTTTTCAATGAAATTATTGAGATAATTGATAGATGCTGTTACCTCTAAATTAGTTGCATTGCTGTTTTAGAATTCAATCCGTCCATCCAATAAATTAATAACTCTGCTACCGTAAGTAGCATTTTTTTCAGAATGGGTAACTTGTACAATCGTAACACCTTCTTGATTCAATGTTTTAAACAATTCCATGATTTCTTCGCCTTGTTTTGAGTTCAGATTACCCGTTGGCTCATCCGCCAAAATCAAATCGGGCTTAGTAATGACGGCTCTGGCAATACCCACCAATTGTTGTTGTCCGCCCGAAAGTTGATTTGGAAAAAGGTCTTTTTTACCCACAATATTAAATCTGTCCAAGACATCTGCTACCATTGCTTTTCTTTCGGATGAAGCAATTCCGTGATACAGTAAAGGAGTTTCTATATTTTCATAAACCGTTAATTCATCAATTAAATGATAGGCTTGAAAGACAAAACCAATGTGTTTTTTGTATAATTCTGCTCGTTGTTTCTCCTTGATTTTAAGCACGTTACTGTCTAAGAAAAGGTATTCTCCCTCGTTTGGCTCGTCCATCATACCCATTACGTGGAGAAGCGTAGATTTACCCGAACCTGACGGCCCCATGATGGAAATGAATTCACCTTTTTTAATTTCAAGGTTTATATCACGAAGTACAAAAGCACGATTTGCACCAGAATTGTACCAACGGAAAATGTTTTTGAGTTGTAGCATAATTATTTATATTGGGTAATCAAGATTTGTATAATTGAAACGATGTTCTACTCCAATTTATTGGAAAGATTATGCCAAGAAATTAAATGCTTGATTACCAGAAGATTAATGCGAGATAAATTGGGGGAACTGTCCGTTTTTGATACAGTTTCGTTCGATAATGGACAAATTTCTGTCCGTGGTTTAAAATAATGACAGGGCTGTCCGTACTGCATATATTTCTTCTTCAACGTCAACTTTCTCCGAAATCTTTATCAAATCTCCCAATAATTTCTTCAAAAAGGCCTGATGACTTTCTGATTTTTCGTTGAAAGGACGGTGATTTAAAGATGATTGAATTGATTGCCAATCTTTGATGAACTCTTTCAAATTATCATCAAAATAGGCTTCTGTAAATTTTTCAAAGATATATTGTTCTGCTACTTCGTTAGGGTGAATCAAATCTGCTTTATAGAAACGATAATCACGGAGGTCGTCCATCATAATTTCGTAAGATGGGAAATACGCAACATCTTCATAATCAGTCGTTAAGTAATGGCAAGCAGCTCGTAATATTGCTTTAGAAATTTGATTCTCTGGTACGCCATCTTTCGTATGTCTTACGGGTGAGACGGTTAAAATCACCTGCAAATTGGGATTTACTTCTTTCAATTCTTTGTGTAAAATCGCAAAAGATTTACAAATATCTTTAACGCTCAATAAATCCTTTTCAAAGAGATTTTTGGGCATTTTATGACAATTTGCAATGTACGTCTGTGGATTTAAAAGTCGGTAGATAAAGGCAGTTCCAAAAGTTATGAGTAGGTAGTTAGTAGTGGGGAGTTGACAGTTGATGCCATAAAGAGTTTGATTAATTTGCTCTTTTAAATTCTCCTTTGAATTACTCACAAACTGAGAATGAAAATCATAATGAAACCACAATTTTTGATTCTCTAAGTACAGACGTTCATCCGCTTCACTGTAAGTAGGCGAGAGGATTTTAAAGATAGAAAGTGGATTGAATAGCGTTCCGAAAGGATTGATTATAATATCTAATTTGTTGTATTTCAGTTGATTACCAACTACATCCGCAAAACACGAACCCATCGTTAATATTTGCGAATTCAGCGAAAATTTATGCTTTGATTCGGGAATAGAGAAGGTAGTTCTGAAATCGGACATTTTGAGAAAAGGAGGGAAGTTGTAATGGAGAAAAGGACAATGTAGTATCCGTTTAGAATAAAAAGGAGGGAAATAAAGAATCTTCTTCTTTTCCCTCCTTTTACTTTTTGCTTCTGCTTTTATCTTTCTCTTACTAAAAATGATAAAGTATCAGCATTCACACCCGTAAAAACTCCAAGACCATTGGTGATAGTGGTTGGTGGTGTACTAATATTCTGAGAAGTCGTTCCTGATGTATTGTAAAGGGCAGCGTAATCTGGATTTACTTTCAAAAGAACAATATTATATTTTCCGAAATATTGAAATTGCTGTGAACGTAAGCGAGTCGCAGTTCCTTGAACAGGCTGACTTCTAAAACGGCGATTGAATTCAGTTACCGTTGTAGAACTTGTCGTTGGTAAGGTAACGATTAAATCTGGCTTAGGCTCAATGTTATCGGCTACCACAAAATGATAATCATTGGTTGGGTTTGTCCACGATAAATTGACATCAACGTTTTCATCAAGATTTCGTCCAAAACCACCCGTTGTTGTAATTACTTGTCGGGTACGAACAATTGATTTAACATCAGATGCTAAGCCCGTTGGTTTAGTTGGAATAATTGTACTGGCTGAAACCGTTTTACCATTATAATCAAATGATAAATTATAAGTTACACCTACTTTTAATCTAACATTATCGTCAGATTTATACAGCGTATCCTGAAAAGACTTTAGCAAATAAGTTTGTCCATCTCCTGTGATTTTGATGGATAAACCCATCAAGAAAGTTTCCTTATTGGTTAAGTCCTCATTGTAGGCAATTTCCTTTTTCACCTTTAATGTAATAGGCTGATTAGGAATTAAATATGCTTCAACGATTGCTTTTGCTCCGCCGGGAATTGTATTAGCATCTTTTTCGCAAGCGATAAAAAGCCCTGTTATTACACAAAAAACAGTAAGTGCAATAATGCTTTTATATTTTGAATATGATTTCATGATTGTATTTCAATTAGCTATTGTTGGTTTCTGAATCTACTATTTAGCATGGAACTAATGATAACTAATCCAGACTTATTTTAACTGATAACTGCCTACTTGAACTTATAAGTAAACGTAATATTTGGGGTGAAACCTAAATAATTTACGTCAGTAATTGATAAATAACGTTCGTTGGTTGTAGGGTCAGTAACGGTTTGATATTTCTTAAACCATACATTAGTACGTCCATAAAGGTTATAAATTGAAAGGCCAATTGTGCCGTGGGCAAAATTATACGTTGCTGAAACGTCCATACGGTGCGAATCTGGTAAACGGTTTCCGTTGGTAGTTGATGGGTCGGTGAAATCTTTTAATGTGCCATCCAATAATTTCACGGTATAACCTCCCACAATTGACGTATACGGTTTTCCTGAAGCATAAATCCATGTAGCTCCTAAATCCCAACGACCTAATTTGTAAATATTTACCGATTTGAATTCGTGTCTTACGTCAAAATTTGAAGGAAATGGATCAGGCGAAAATTGAGTAATCACTTTATCCGATTGAGCCAGCGTATAACCTACCCAACCCGTATAATCACCAAATTTCTTTTGAACCAAAAAGTCAATACCTTTTACTTTTCCCGTACCGTTAAAGAACGTTTCGCTGGCTAATAAACCACGTCCAATTTGTGGGGCAAAACGAAGTGTGTAACGAGTATCGTTTTGAATATCTTTGTAATAACCTTCTACGTCAAAAAGATAATCGTCTAATTCGTAACTAAATCCAAAAATATAATGGGTTGAAGACGTAACTGGTAAGTAAGAATTATTGGCTAAAACCCAGAAATTGCGACTTCCGCTGGTGATGTCTTCTCGTTCAACTTGTTTTGCAAATTGATAATAAATACCCCAAGCACCTTTTAGTTTAAGACGATCATTAACTGCGTAAGAAGCAGATAAACGTGGTTCGAAATAGGTCTTTTGTGTAGCATCAAAGTATGACATTCTTACACCACCTTTTAAGGCTAAACTTCCCACTTTGAATTCGTCTTGTAAATAGGCCGCTACAATATTTCCTTTATCGTGTTTCCCAATAATTTCAAGGGTATCATTTTGACTGTACGAATAATCAATATTTAGCTTATTGGCTTGTACACCAAATAGAACGTTATTTTTTGGAGAAGTTTTGTATTCAACATCAAACTTTGCTGAAAAATCATTCAAATTATTCGATTCTAATGCTCCGAATTTTACAGTACGAGTGTCTGTTCCAGTAATAAAAGTAGAAGAATTGGTATTGTCTCGGTTACTGAAAAAGTTTGAATAACTGATTAAAGCATTGGTGTAAAATTTATCGCTCCAACGTTTTGACCATTTCAAACTTGAACCCGTATTTCCCCATTTAGAAAGGTCAGTATTGCTAAAACCTCCGCCACCACCGAAAGGTGAACTAATCGCTTGTGAGTTGTCCAGAACATCATCTCCGTTATAAAAACTCAAAGAAATATTTTCGTTTTCAGAAGGTTTGAAGGTTAATTTACCGTTCAAGTCATAAAAATAAGAACTTGCTGTTTGGGCATTCGTTGTTTGACGACGGAAACCAATTGCTCCACTTTGCGTATTTACACCGTTTGAGTTAAAAGTATCGAAGATTTTATTGTACAAAGGTCCTGCCCATGAGCGTCTCCCTGCAACTGAAAATGTCAAGCGTTTATCTTTTGTTACTGGACCTTCAGCCCAAATATTAGCACTCATTAAGGTTATATCTCCCCCAAAATTTCTTTCTTTTTTGTTACCATCTTTACTGGTAATTTCCACAACTGACGAGATACGCCCCCCAAATTTGGCATCAAAACCACCTTTGTAAAGTTGAACATCTTTAATTGGGTTAGAATTAAAAGCAGAGAAAAATCCGTAAAGGTGGTCAACGTAATAAACCGTAAATCCATCGTAAAGAACCAAGTTTTGGTCAGGCGTTCCACCACGAACATATAAGCCCGATGATGATTGATTGGCCGCACTGATACCAGGCATTAATTGAAAAGAACGAAAAATATCTTTTTCTCCAATATTTGGCAATTTAGCAATATTACGAGGAGTCATTTTGAACATCCCGATGGTTTCAGCAGCTTTTAAAACCTCCGTTTTTTCACCTTTCACTACCACTTCATCCAATTCAGAATTATCAGGTTCCATCTCAATCGTAACACCATTAATTGGGGCATCAGGTACGAGTTTGATGGTGGTTGTAATATAGCCGATATAGCTCAATATCAACGTTGTGGTATCTGAAGGTACTTTTAATAAGGTAAAATATCCATCCACGTTACCCTGTGTTCCCGTTCTGTTACTGCGAACGGTGATATTTACGAAAGGCAATGGTTCTGAAGAACGAGTATCAATAATACGACCGGTGAACGTAAAGTTGAATTTTGTCGGAGCTTTAACGGTTTGTTTATTGTTAACAATCGCTATCTTCGGACGCTCAACTTGAAGAACTTCTCCTGTCTTTACATCAGGAATAGTCGGAGCGGTAATAATTGGGGCATCACTTGTGTTACCACCGTAATAAGTACCACTATTGTAACTACTTTTTACGTAAACTTTCTGTGATTTTGGAATGATATTGACCACTTGATTATCATCAACGTAAAATTTCAAGCCAGAACCTTTTAAAAGTCCTTTCATTCCAATTTCCAATGACATATTATCAAACCAGTAGCTGGCATAAACGCCTTTAACTTTGGTTGGGTCGTACTTAAATTTAGCTCCTGTTTTAGCTTCTAAATCTTGAAGGATTTCAACTAACTGGCGATTATTATAAAATTCGTCTTTGATGGTTATTCCCGTAGAAGTTGTTATCTGCGTGAACCCCCGTAATGAGAATAATAGAATGGTGGTTAATAGAAAAAGTTTTTTCATTTACTTATTTTTTAAAAAGAACACAAAGTTAGGGCAATCTTTCCAGAAATTGCCATTTGCTTGTGTAATACTGAATGGGAGAAAGGTTTTCTATATACTAATACACCAAATATGGGGTAATTATTGTGGAGACGATACGTTAAAATTTGTTAAATGACTTTGTTACTGTCCAATCAATTTAAAAAACTCCTCTGAGTAACTTTCACTTACGGGTATTTGAGAATTGCCAATTTTGATTTTTAGATTTCGGATAGATTCTATTTTATCCAATGAAACAATGAACGATTTATGAACTCTAAAAAACTCCGAAGAGGGTAATTTTTCTTCAATAGATTTCATCGTCATACGGGTAACAATGGGTTTTGTTGAAGAGTTAAGGTGGATTTTGATGTAATCTTTTAACCCTTCAATATAAGTAATCTCTTCTATTTTTAGTTTAACCAATGAATAATCAGCATTAACAAAAATCGTTGATGGTTTTGACTCATTGACAGACTCAATTACTAAAGATTTTTGCTTCAATCCGTGCAATTCATACGCTTTATTGACCGCCTTCAAGAACCTTTCAAAGTCAATTGGTTTTAAAAGATAATCAATAACATTTAGTTCAAATCCTTCCAAAGCGTACTGTTTGTAAGCCGTTACAAAAATGACCATTGGGCTGTTTGTAAGACTTTGAAGAAATTGTACACCCGTAATTCCAGGCATTTGAATGTCCAAAAAAAGCAAGTCAATCTCTTGGTTTTGAATTACTTCCATCGCTTCAAAAGCATTTTTGCATCTTTTTACGAGGTTTAAAAATGGAATTTTTTGAATATTATCTTCAATTAAGTCAAGGGCGAGATTTTCGTCATCGACGGCGATACAGTTGAGCATATTTTTAATTTTGAGAGTTTTAAAGAGTTGGTAAATTTGAAACTGTTTAACATTTCAAATTATTGCGTTGTAAGTTTAAACGTTAATTGTTAACTCACCACACAATATAAAATCAAGCGATTCAATAACTAACTAATTTCTAAATAAATCCCATAAAAATCAGCTTCATTTTTAATGATTAATTGATGATTTTCTGGGTATAATAATTCCAATCTTCGCTTTACATTCGCCAACCCAATGCCTGACGCATCATCTTTTTCTTCTTTAAATTGGCGATTTACCTTATTTCTTACTTCAAAAATCAGCCGATTATCTTTTGTCTGTAAATCAATATCTATCGTAGGGTTTTTAATTAAACCAACGCCATGTTTAAAGGCATTTTCTACGAAAGGAATCAAAAGCATTGGTTCAATCGTTTTGTGTCCATTGAGGTTATTAACCCTAAAATTAATCTCAATATCATCGCCAAAACGTAACTGTTGAAGTTCAATATAAGCCCGCAAATATTGTGATTCACGTTCAAGCGTAACTTTAGCATCATCAGATTCGTAAAGCATATAACGCATTAAGTCTGAAAGCTTAACTACTACGGGTTCAACACGTTCGGGCTTTCTTCTTGATAATGACACAATACTGTTCAAGACATTAAACATGAAATGTGGGCTAATCTGCGAACGTAAAAAGGATAATTCTGACTTTAATTTTTCAGTTTCCTGTTCTTTTTGTTCCTGTTCTTTTTTTAAGTTATCCGAGATAATTCGATAAGAAGCACTAATCGCTAAAAAGAAAAGTAGTTGAAAGGTAAATCCTGTGCGTGGAACATATTGTCCAGGGAAAAAGATTTCTTTGATTAAGGTATGAAAAAGAAAAACACCAAGTACTAAACCAATTGCCGAAAGCAAATATGTCCAAATTCCCTTTTTTTGTAAAACTTTAGGAATTAAGATTTCGCTATTGACGTAAAAAAAAGGCACATTAATAAGAGCAAAAATGGTGAAAAATTCAGTCATGGTAAATGACTGAACCACCGTTTTTTTAGGCAAACCTGGTGGCGGAGCTGAATATTTTAGCAAAAATGGCAAAGCCAACACAAATGCCCAGAAAGCAAGGTGTAGGAAAATGGTCTGATATTTTGGGAAAGAGTTTTTAGGCATTGCATGATTTTTTACAAATCTAAGAAAACATAAGCATCAGAGAAATAGATTCATACGTCAAATAATTTTCTGCCGACAATCATAGATTTTTAAGCGACCAAACCTTTAAGAAACAAAAAGGATTTCTGAAGTAAACCAGAAATCCTTTTTAATATCTACTTTAATTAGTAAAACTTACAGTGTTCGTTTTACCTCTTTCATTTCGTAACATTCAATAATATCACTAACTTCTAAGTCATTGAAATTCTTGATAGAAAGTCCACACTCATAGCCAAATTTAACTTCGGCAACATCGTCTTTGAAACGTTTTAGAGCAGAGATTTCTCCTTCATGAACAACTACGAAGTCACGGATAATACGGATTTTGTTAGAACGTTTCACCGTTCCATCTAATACGTAAGAACCTGCAACAGTACCCACTTTTGAGATTTTGAATACATCACGTACTTCGATATTGGCAGTGATTACTTCTTCAAATTTCGGTGCTAATAAGCCTTCCATTGCATCACGTACATCATCAATTGCTTGATAGATGATTGAATAAGTACGGATTTCGATTTGTTCGTTTTCTGCCAAACGACGAGCGTTTACACTTGGACGAACTTGGAATGCTACAATCACAGCATCGGAAGCCGAAGCCAACAATACGTCTGATTCTGATACTTGTCCCACACCTTTGTGGATAATTCTTACTTGTACTTCTTCCGTTGAAAGTTTCAATAATGAATCCGATAGGGCTTCTACTGAACCATCCACGTCACCTTTCACAATTACATTCAATTCTTTGAATGCTCCAATTGCTTTACGACGACCAATTTCTTCTAAAGTAATGTGTTTACGAGTACGTAATGATTGCTCACGAAGAATCTGCTCACGTTTATTAGCGATTTCACGAGCGTCACGTTCATTTTCCATTACGCTCAATTTGTCACCGGCTGCTGGAGCTCCAGCTAATCCTAATACTTGGACTGGTGTTGAAGGACCTGCTACTATTAATTTATTACCACGGTAATCAAACATGGCTTTCACACGTCCGTAGTGAGCTCCTGCGAGCATCATATCACCAACTTTCAATGTTCCTGCTTGTACCAAAATATTGGCAACGTATCCACGGCCTTTATCTAATGAAGCTTCCACAACAGTACCTACGGCACGTTTGTCTGGATTTGCTTTTAATTCTAACATTTCTGCTTCGAGCAACACTTTCTCCAACAATTCATTTACTCCCATTCCTGATTTAGAAGAAAGTTCTTGTGTTTGGTATTTACCGCCCCATTCTTCTACAAGAATATTTTTGATGGATAATTGTTCACGAATTTTCTCCGTATTAGCTCCTGGCTTATCTATTTTAGAGAAGGCAAATACGATTGGTACACCCGCAACCATACAGTGATTGATGGCTTCTTCCGTTTGAGGCATCACAGCATCATCCGCCGCAATTACAATAATAGCAACGTCGGTTACTTTAGCACCCCTTGCACGCATGGCAGTAAAGGCTTCGTGACCAGGTGTATCTAAGAATGTAATACTACGGCCATCATCTTGCTTAACTGAATAGGCTCCGATGTGTTGGGTAATACCTCCAGCTTCACCAGCGGCTACTTTTGCACGACGTATATAATCAAGTAATGATGTTTTACCGTGGTCAACGTGACCCATGATAGTTACGATTGGTGCTCTTGCAATTAAATCTTCGGGTGCATCAATCTCTTCTGGAATAGCAGATTCAATTTCTTCTTCGGCTGATACAAATTGTACTTCAAATCCAAATTCTTCAGTAATTAAAGCAATGACATCGGCCTCAAGGCGTTGGTTGATTGAAACAAACATCCCCAAACTCATACATGATGAAATAATTTCATTTACTGAAACATCCATCAACGATGCTAATTCACTGGCTGAAATAAATTCAGTTACCTTTAATACTTTTGCTTCTTCGTCTTCTGCTAATTGTCTCTGTTCGTTTCTATCAGCACGGAATTTACGTTTTTCACGACGTTCTTTCGCTCCAAAGTTCGACTTGTTTGACTGTCCTTGCAGACGAGCCATTGTTGCCTTGATTTGGTCCTGAATCTGTTTCTCAGTAACTTCTCCTTTAGGTACTGGTTTTGCTCCTGGATTCGTATTGGTATTATTGTTATTGTTACGATTTCCTTTGTAGTTCGGGCTGTTTCCAGTTCTATTATGGTTGTTGTTATTATTACCGCCTTGTCCTGTGGTAGGTGTTCCTGTTCCTGTCGTAGTAACAGGTCTTTTTGGAGCATTTGGATCAACTGGAGCACCGTCTTTTTTCGGACGTGGAGCTCCTTTTTCGTTACGAATTTCTGTTTCAGTAACTTTTGCTCCTCCAGGTTTATCAATGCGTTTACGCTTTTTCTTATTATTGTTGTTATTATTGTTATTGCGATTTCCTCCACGACCTGTCTCTACTGGCAATTCAATTTTACCCAAAACTTTTAATCCACGTAATTGCTCACCTTTCGCTTCAATTAATTCAACTGATGAAGTATCATCAGGAATGGCATCGTTACGTCCTAATTTCTGTGGTTTATTATCAGTTGGAGTTGTTGGCACTACTTTCGCTGGTTGATTCGAAATATGTCCTCCTCCCTGATTGTATGGACTATTAAATCCGCTTTGAGGTTTATTCTGAGGGTTTGGGTTATTATTACCGCCACCTTGAGGTTTATTCTGCTGATTTTGGTTATTATTACCCCCACCACCTTGCGGTCTATTCTGCTGGTTTTGGTTATTGTTACCACCACCTTGTGGTCTATTCTGTTGGTTTTGGTTATTATTACCTGCTCCCTGTGGTCTATTTTGAGAGTTTTGGTTATTTTGTTGAGGTTTTGGTTGTTCTACTTTGGTCTCAACTACAACCTTTGGTTCGGCTATTTCCACAATCGGAGTGCTTTCTATTACAGGTTTTTGTGCTACTGGAGTTGCCACTACGGGTTTTTCCACTATTTCCTGTTTGGGTTCTACAATTTGTTTTGGAGCTTCCACTGCTTTCTCAGGCTCTAAAGCTTTAGGTTTTTCTACCTCAACCACTACTACTGGTTTTATTACTTCTATTTTCTCTTCTACTTTTGGTTTCTCTACTTCAACCACAACTGGCTTCACTTCTTCTATTTTAGGCTCAGGTTTAGTTTCTACTACTACTGGAGCCACTACTGGTTTAGGAGGAATAACATTTCCTTTAGCATCCAATTCAACCTTACCTATTACTTTCAGTTGGATGTCTGCCTTCGCTACGATTTTCTCTGGCTCGATAACAACTTTTTCTTCAATTTTTGGAACTTCAACTGCTGTTGGTGTTACGGGTTGACTTTTGCCTGCTTCACGTGAATACAAAGGTAAATAGTCTTCATCTTGTCTCCTTATTGGGACAAATACTTCTTCTTCCGCAACTTTGGGTGCCGACTGGGTAGATTCTTTCAAAAGAGAATCTGCACCAAACTCTTTTGCTACGAGTTTGAGTTGCTCAAAATTTAATTTGGCATTTGGGTTGTTCTCAACCTTATGACCTTTGACAGAGAGATATTGAACAATGGTTGAGGTTCCCACGTTAATCTGCTTTGCCACAAGGCTCAAACGCATCATTTTATCTTCTGCCATACTTGTTAATTGATACTTTTCTATAATAGTTATTTTGTTATTGTGTAATAGAGTGACTGAGCGGAAGCAATTGGGTAGTAAACTAAATGGTCGATACACTCAGTCACTCTATTACACAATTACTTTTTTACATTATTCAAACTCCGAACGTAGGATTGATAAAACTTCGTTCACTGTTTCTTCTTCAAGTTCTGTACGGCGAATTAATTCGTCACTATTTAATGCCAGAACCTGTTTGGCTGTATCCAAACCGATTTTGTGTAATTCTACAATTACCCAGTCTTCGATTTTATCAGAGAATTCTGATAAATCTACGTCTTCGTCGTCTATTTCGTGTTCTTTAATATCACGATAAACATCTAATTCGTAGCCAACTAATTTGCCTGCTAACTTAATATTTTGTCCACCTTTACCGATTGCCAATGATACTTGGTCGGGTTGTAAATACACCGCAATACGCTTCTTTTCTTTATCAATGTTCATTGAACTTACTTTGGCTGGACTTAATGCACGGCCTACTAATAGTTCAAGATTTTCAGTATAATTGATAACGTCAATGTTTTCATTCTGCAATTCACGAACAATCCCGTGAATACGAGAACCTTTCATTCCAACGCAGGCTCCAACTGGATCGATACGGTCATCATACGATTCTACTGCTACTTTTGCACGCTCGCCTGGTTCACGAACAATTTTACGAATCATGATTTGACCATCGTAAATTTCAGGAATTTCTTGCTCAAATAAACGCTCTAAGAATACAGGCGATGTTCTCGAAAGAATAATCTTGGGTGTTCCGTTATTCATATCAACTTTGTGAATAACTGCTTTTACTGGTTCACCTTTCTTAAAACGGTCTTTCTGAATCATTTCTGACTTTGGAAGAGTCAACTCATTGCCTTCGCTGTCAGTAATGATAAATTCTTTTCCGATAATCTGATAAACATCTCCAGAAACCATTTCACCTACCAAATCTTTATATTTCTCAAATAGACCCTCTTTTTCTAAGTCTTTGATTTTTTGGATAAGTGTTTGGCGAGCTGTCTGAACAATTCTACGACCGAAATCCTCTAATTTTACCAATTCTGCAACCTCTTCTCCAATCTCAAAATCTGGTTCAATTTTCTTGGCTTCTTCCAATGGAATTTTGTCATAGTCCCAAATGTCTTCTGAATTATCATCAACAATTTCACGAGTACGCCACATTTCTAAGTCGCCACTGTCAGGGTTGATGATCACATCAAAGTTCTCATCGGTTCCATATCTCTTACGAATCATGGTACGGAAAACGTCTTCCAGTACTTTTATCATCGTCGGACGGTCAATGTTTTTTTCTTTTGCAAAATCCGCAAACGACGAAATTAATTCTGCACTATTCATCTTTTCATAATTTTACAATGAAAGTTTGTTTAGGAATTATACATTAGGTATCAAGTTTACATTGATTTGCTAACGGCTAATCACTAATCATTTTTTCATTATTTAAACGATATTTGTACTTTAGCTTGTTGGATATTCCCAAAAGGAATCATGATACTTTCTGTGAGTTCAACTTTCTTGCCTTTTGATTTCTTGACTTCTTCCTTTAGAGCGATTCCTTCATCGGTTACGTTCTCCAGTGTACCAATTTTCTCACCTTCTGCTACTGTTTGCAATTTCAGGTTTCTTCCAATGTTTTTTACGTATTGACGTTTAAAAATAAGTGGTTGGTCTATGCCTGGAGAGGATACTTCCAGATTGTATGCGTCTTGGATAAGCTCATGTGTTTCAATGAAATGAGCCAGTCTGCGGCTGATTGAAGCACATTCTTCGATTTTAATTCCTTCGTCAGTATCCAAAAGGATAATGATACTTTGACGAATTTTACCCTCGGTCATTTTTACTTCAACGATGAAGATTCTGTCATCTTCTAAATAAGGTTGAAGCAATTCGATTATTTTTTCTTTGGTCATTAAACTTTCCGTAACACAGACTGTAGTCTGCCATTCGTCCGATTGACAGCGTGAAATCTGTGTTTCGGAACTAAAATTTTAAAAACAAAAAAGAGGGATTCTCGACCCCTCTTTCTTTAAATTCTCTGCAAAAGTAGTGAATTATTTAACAAAAAACAAGCATTTATTGAGTATGATTGAAGATAAAACCTTGATTTTTATCAATTTGGCAAAATTTACTCTTCTTCAGTTAATTAATTGTGAATCAAACAATAGTATTCTTGATTTAAACTGGAAATTATTCGAACTCACTGATTGTACTGATGATGACTATTTTTGTGATATTTTACACAATTAAAATAGGAAATCAAACAATGACTTTCCAAATATATTGAACCGAAGATACTCCATGGCGAAGTATCAGTTTTGAATCATAGTACATTCTCAAATGGGCGTGATATTCTAAATTAGCCTCCGTAAATTTAAGGTTGCAAAAAAAACGCTTTTGCCTCTTTTTACGATTAAATTAATAGGTTTCCCTTCTCCTTTTTGAAATATCTTATAAATTTCGCTGATGGTAATTTCTTTGGAAGACCTATTATTAATGAACACTACTTTGTCGCCTTGTTGTAAGCCTGCGTCTTCGGCGGGAGAGTTTTCAAGAACTCTATCAACTGTATATTCGTGATAATCTTCACCCTGAGCCATTAATTCTATGCCGCTCATATTATGCTCAAAAGGTTCTTTCATCCGACGATTAATAGGCTTCAAGACGATGTATTGGTCTCTGTAATTAAAAGTTACCTTAAATCTTCTTAAAAATTCACAACCAATATTGCCTTGTCTTTCGGTGAGTTCTACGCCCTTGACTCGGTAGGATAAACTATCAGGAAAGGAGGCAAGCAGATTTTTCATCTCAAATTTGCCAATTTTCAACATAGGAATTCTGCCTAAATTTCCGTTAATGACTCCGCTTAATCCACGTCCCAATTGTGCTTTTACGAGTTTTTCTGGCATTGGAATTCCATTGTGCTGGTTGGCATCTAACGAAATGGCATGACCAGCTCCTGTATCTAATACAACTTTGAGTGGTAAATTTTGATTGTCATTAATTAGTTCGATGGTACTTAAATAAGGTTTATTTTCTTCAATCGTGATTGGAAAGCGTTCTCCCTTCTTGGGTTTGTATTTGTAGTGTTCTGGATTTTCAAGAATTATCTCACTCGTTGAGAAGTCGATAGTTACTGCAAATCTATTAAAGATTTCGTAGCCAATAATTCCATGTACGGGTCTGCCAACAAATTCACTTAGTTTGAGAATGTCTTCTTTTAGTACTACAATATTTTGCCGATAGCCAATCATGTCTCCCATGGTGATAGTATTTTCAACCACGATGCCTGCTTCAACATCTGAGCCTTCACCAACGCCCGCTATTCTCACATTTCTGACAAACTTCATGTTTTGTTTCTTCGCAATTTTGGGGTCAGTGAGTATAATCGAACTGACTCCCGTGTCTAAAATAAAACGCAAAGTATCTGAGTTATTGACTTTTACAGGGACTATCACTAAATTTGCTTGAAATTCAAATGGAATTCTTGTTATTTTCCGCCTTCTGGCAAGTTGAAACCCAAATTTTTCATCATAAACAGACTTTAGCTTTATTTTCTCATTAACTGGTTTTATCTCCTTAAATGGACCTAAAGTTGGTTGTAATGGAGATATTTCTTGCATTTTGCAATAGCCAAAAAATGGTATTGCAATAATTATCAGCGTTAATGTCCAGAAGTTTTTCATGATTGTTTAAAGAAACTAATATTGTGAAAATCTGTTAAGTAAACATTTCACTTTGATTTATAAGAAGCAACAACCGTTTACCCCGTAAATCATTACCAAGGTAATTTATTTTTATGAATATTCAAATAAATAATGTTGATTTTCAGATAATTTAACCCTAAGAATTAAACCATAACCCCCCATAATCATGATTAATGTTCTCCGTAAATCAAGTATTATTCTATCATTAGCCATTGGTGTCAGCTCTTGCGTTAGCCAGAAACAATATACCGAATTAGCAAAAGATAAAGATCGTCTTGATGTAAATGTTGAAAGAGCCCATAAAGAGATTAGAGAATTGAAGGAAGTGAAGCTTACATTGGAAGACCAAATTAAAGCCAAAAACGTTGAGATTACTAAATTGGAGCAACAAGTCAATACCTTCAAGCGTCAGACGGATGAGATTGGTGCAAAATTTAATATTTTGGACGAGCAAATGAAAAAGATGACGGTGGATTTGGAAGCTAAAAAATCTGAAAGTGCTTCTTTAATTGCCAGTTACGAGCAGAAAATAACTGAATTGCAAATCGCTAATGCCGCATTAGCTATTCGTAAATCTTCACGCAAAAATGCTAAAGTAAGAAAAGCAAAAGTTGCTTTGCCAGCAGCCTTGAAGTTACAGTAATTGTATTATTGGCAATGAACTACAATTATGTGGAAGGGATTTAATAAATAATTGGGACATTGATGTGTCTCAATTATTTATTTTAATTCTATTTTAAAATTCAACATCTACCCGACTCACGCCCAAATTATCCACTGAAAAAATCAAATAATCTGAATTCTCTATTTTGTTGATTATCAAAGATTTTGAATTACCATTTACTCGTAAGGATGTTGGTTTATTGCCCTGTGGCAACAAAATCTCTATGTCAGTTTGTGTTCCCGTCCCCGTAAAAGTCAGCGAAAGTTTATTTCCCGAAAGTTTATATTGATAGGTGAAATATCCACCCGAGGCTTCATATTTCACGGTAACGGCAACTTCTCTTTCCCCCGATGCTTCCCAACGGGGGGATAATTTTACTCGTTCAAACATAGTTGCGGTATCTTTTATACCCGCTAAGCCTTCCAAAAGGGCATAGGTTACAGCGGCGGCACCCCAACGGTCGGGAATCCCAAAAGAAAGATCATCTTTAGAGGTATCTTTTCCTTTTAATTCAATGAGGGTATCGCCCAAAGTTACGCCCGCAATCATCCAGCGAGATTTTGAATTTTTCATGCCAAAAAACTCTACCGATAAAATGATTTTGTCAGGGTTCGGATTGATAATTTGCGTAATGCCCAAACCCACAAACGGCGATTTTTTATTTTTCCCAAACCAAGCAACTTTGAAATTGGGTTTGTCTTGTGGAAACCACCAATTTCCGATTTTATCACCATAAATATAGTCCGTGAAGGTTGTTCCATCACCATAACGGATTGTTACTGTACCAATCATATCACCTTTTGAGTGGGCGTGAAGGAGGTAAATGGTACTGGCTTTTTTACTTATCAATAATGCGGTTGAAATTTGATAATCCTTCTCCGTATCGTCAGAAACTACGATACAACCCTTCCCAGCATTATCCAATGGGTCAGTAATTTGAAAAGGAATACCCAAAAAGGCGTGTTGTCCCAAAGGAATAGATGAAGCATCGTTATCTTCTCCATCACCATTCCAACCAGGAATCCCTTGTCCGCTTTTGCCCGAAAAGTCAGCATTCGCCGATTTTGCTAAACTAATTGGCGTAAAATTTCCCACCTTTTTTTCCGTTAAAGCACCTTTATATGTTCCGTGCAGATAATTATCGTGTTTTCGGGTGAGGTTCAATATTCTGTTCAAAATATCCACGCCGTAAGTTTCATAACCATTCTGAAATGCTCCATGAGCCAATTCCCCGGCAACGATACTACTAACCCCACCGTTTATGTATTCCCAAGTTTCACCATCTTTTTGAAAACCCTGCTCAAATGGGGGGTAAATATTGTACCATTCTGCCACAGAATTTTTGGGCATATTTCCCCTAATTTTTTGGTATTCATTCAAAATACCGAGGGCTTGTAAATGACTTACTCCACGATTGAGTGCGTAAGCATTTGAAAGTGAAACTTGCTCGTTGGGTTTTGTTTTTCCAATATTTCTTTTTTGAAAAAACTGGGAATCTTCGGGAATAAAATGGGTATAGTGTTGTCCGTTCCAAGCCAATTTATCCAAGCGTTCTTGAATATTTTTGGATTCTTGACGATAAAAATTTGCCTCATCTTTTCGGCCGCATACCAGTAGCATTTCGGATAACATTCGGTACGCAGCAATCAAACCGTTATTGTCGCCAAACATGATACCAAAATCGGTCTTTTCGTCAATGAGCATATTGGCATCATCTGTAGCTTTGGTATCATATTCGTGTTTGAAGTCCCAAGTGTCAATCGTGAATGCTCTTTTGACTAATTGATATTTTTTTGACCACCGATAAGTATTTGAAGTAGAATATGTTATGGCTTTAATTGCTTTGTCTAAACTTTCCCGCATCCAGTCATTGTCGCCCGTTGCTTTCCATGAATAGTAAAGACATTCAACAAATAAATACTCCACATCCGCCTCAACGGGTTGACGTTTTAATTCATACCTTCCATTTTCTATTTTCTTGATAAAATTACCTTTTTCCAAAACTGAATCCCACCAATTTGGTTCTTTGGTTCGGGGATAAATATTGTCCCAGACCATTCCATCTTCCCGTTGGTAGTCAGCATAGAGGTCAAATCCATCTTTAAGATTAGGGTTAAAGTATTTCATTGCCTTCATCGTATGCGTATGGTCACGAAGCCAACCCACAAAGACTTTATAAATTTGCCCGTTAATTCTATACGCCGAGGTTTCGCCAAATTCACCCATCATCGACCAGTAGAGCGTCTGTAATAATTCCCTATAAATGCCAGTACTGTCAACTATTTCAGTTTGACAATTGACCGTAAAATAAATGGAATCCAAACGGTCGCCGCTGCCATTGCGGAGTTCACAAAAATGATTTCCTAATGCTCCGCCAACTTTAAATGTGATGCTATTAACTTTTCCATCGCCCTTGCGGTACATCCTAAAACGTCCGTCACGGATGAAAAAATAACCAGATTCGGTAGAGGTAATTGTGACAACATCAAGGGGTTTGATAACTTGTCCTTTTTCGTGGGATGTAATTATCAATTTACCATTCTGACTTTCAATGGGGAAAATAGTTGTAGGATTTTGAGCAAAATTAGAGAAGCCTATTCCAGAGAGTAGGGAGGTAGTTTTAAGAAAATTTCGACGACTTTCGTGGTTCATCAGTTACACAATAATTTAAAATAAGGCTTACGATTGGTAGTATTGTGGTTTTTCGGGCGGGAAAAAACGGAGCGGAATGGAATTACGAAATAACGAAATTTTAGCTTAGCGTACAAAGAAAATTTGCATTTTCGGCTTTCTGAGATTTACTTTGCATCATCAAATCAATATATCCTCGGAGAGTATCCTCTCATTAGGTAGTTGATTTATAAAGAAGAAGGGAGAGAATAGGCTCAATGAACTTCTGGCAACCTACCAAGTCGTTATGGCAAGGTGCTAATTCCTACCGTTTCAGTTATCAGTTACCAGTTACCAGTTATCAGTTACCAGTTGTAGTTTTGCTATTACTGTTTACTGTTTATTGTTTACTGCTCACTGTCTTTCTGTTTTCGGAAATATAAACCAATTACGATTCAATTCCAGCCTTGTACTTTTTGCTGTAAATTATTCGTCAGGTTTAATTATTAAAATTCGATTTTCGTCATTCGATGCTCGATGTTTGGATTCCGAATATCGAATAACGAAAACCGAAATGGACATCAAACATCGAAAAAAATGACATTAGAACAATTACAGTATCCCGTAGGAAAATGGGCAGCGAAAGAAAGCTATTCAGCCCAAGAAATTCAACAAAATATTGCTGAGGTTTTAGCTTATGCGACGAAATTTAAAGAATTAGCTCAAAATCTATCTGAAGAAGATTTGGAAAAAACATACCGTGAAGGTTCTTGGACAATTCGTCAGGTGATACATCACGTAGCGGATACGCATTTGTGGCATTTTATCAGAATTAAACAAGCGTTGACGGAAGAAAACCCAGCGGGAGTTTTCGGAAATGTGAATGCACTTTCGGCTTTACCAGATTCTGCCAAAGCCCCGATTGAAGATTCTTTACAGATGATTGAAAGCACTCATAAACGTTATGCTTACGTGTTTTCAAATATTCCAGAAAGTGATTATGGACGAACATATTATCATCCATTCCGACAAATTAATGTAACCATTCCGCAGGCTTTGGATATGACGGTTTGGCATTCAAAACACCATTTTGGGCATATTTTGATTGCGTTGGGGAGGTATAATTAGTGATTTGTGAATGAGTTATTTAGTGAATGTTTGTAATGATGTTTAATACACATACAGATAAAATTTTGGGGCTATCAATGTTAAGTTTTGAAATAGATGGAAGTTGATACACTTAAAATTCAGTAAAGTAAAAGTTCTAATTGATGATAACAGACAATAAAACATTAGTTTCAGAAGGAAATACCAATTTTTGGGAAGTATTGGGAATATCTTTTTTTGTTCTACTATTCCTTTTATTTTATACGCAAGCAATTGTTGCTGCCAGTTGGATTGGTGCTATATTTTCATTGACGGGGTTTGTGATATTTACAAATATCTTGTTTGGGTTTTTAAACAAAGTGTACTATTTCTCTAAAAAAAATATTGTCATTGCTGAGTGCAATAATGATTTCATGGGCGAAATTGATTGTGATGATTCAACTGTATTTTGGAATGAGTATTTTGAAGTTTCAAAATGGAGAAAAAACTACTTTTTAATTATAGTGTCAGGGAATAAGAAGATTGTTATTAGCCAAAAGAGATATAAAAATTATGATGAAATAGTTAACTACTTTAATTGTAGCGGATTGCCCAAAGATTCAACATTGAGAGATGTCTATTTCAGTGGGCAAAATGAGTTTTATTCTAAATTAGAAAATCGTATTTTGATGTTCTCTTTGCTTTTGTTCCTCCTGCTACTGATAACTTTTAGATTTATTGTTTCGGATAAAAAGGACACAGGAACAGAAATGTATTTTACAGGAAAAATTAAAAAAATCACCATTACTCACGGTAGAAATAGGAGTCATCACCTACAACTTTATAATTATCCAGCATTTGAATTTAATCTAAAATATTCAGAGGACATTGCTTTATTTGATAAATACAATTACTATGATGGAAATAAGATTTATACAAATCTGAATAAGAAGATAAGAATAGGAATATCAAAAGATGATTACGACTGGAAGACGAAGAATAAACTCATAAGATGTTTAAATATAATAGATAAGAATCGTTGGGGTATAGAAGAATACAAGATGTTGGAATAATGATGATAGGTGTTGCAAACAGATTTAAGTCCCACATTTACCAAGAACTGAAAATTAATAAAATTGAAAACGACTATATACAAATACAATAAACCCTTCCAATTAGAAGCAGGAGGGATTTTGCCCGAAATCGAATTGTCGTACCAGACATTGGGGAAACTCAATGACGATGCTTCGAATGTCGTTTGGGTTTGTCATGCTTTTACGGGTTCGCAAGATGTAGCGGATTGGTGGCAAGGATTAATGGGGCGTGGCAAATTATTTGACCCCGACCGTGACTTTATCATTTGCGTAAACGTTTTAGGTTCGCATTATGGAAGTACTGGTCCGCTTTCGATAAACCCCGAAACGGGAAAGCCGTATTATCACAATTTCCCCTTGATTACGATTCGGGATATTGTTAATTCTTTTGACATTTTACGGGAACATTTGGGCATTCATCAAATAAAAACGTGTATTGGCGGTTCTTTGGGCGGTCAGCAAAGTGTGGAATGGGCAATCTCTCAGCCTGACTTGATTGAGAATCTGATACTTATCGCCACCAATGCACAACATTCTCCATGGGGAATTGCTTTTAATGAATCACAAAGAATGTCGATAGAAGTTGATCCGACGTGGCAAGAAAGTCATGATAAAGCGGGTATAAAAGGCATGATGGCTGCACGGGCAACGGCCTTGATTTCGTACCGTAATTATGAAACCTATAATGTAACGCAAGCTCGTGGAGATGAGCCTTTGGGGAAATCACACCGAGCGGTAACTTATCAGCGTTATCAGGGTGAGAAATTGGCACAGCGATTCAATGCGTTTTCGTATTATGTACTCTCACAGGTGATGGATTCGCAGGATGTAGGGCGTGGGCGTGGTGGTGCGATTAAGGCGTTGTCACAAATCAAATCAAAGACTTTGGTGATGGGAATTAAGTCAGATGCTTTGTTTCCGATAAATGAGCAAGCATTTTTGGCAAAACATATTCCAGGTGCAACCTTTCAAGCATTGGATTCATTGTACGGACACGATGGCTTTTTGATTGAAAGTGAATTAATTACGAAGGCAATAAAATTATGGCAGAAATTTATCAAATTCGACGTAAATCCGATGTATGAGTTCTTTAAAGGCTTAGAGAAGAAATCTGTTGCAGAAATAGCATAAGTAGTGGTTGATAATATTTACCACTACTTAATAAGACTTTTCCTATGCCAAATTTTTGGTGTTTTTCCATACAATCCCGTTAACCAATAATATACTACTACACTACTGAAAACCCCAATAACTGCTCCAGCCAATACATCTTCGGGGAAATGTTGAAATAAATAACACCTTGAATAACCCGTAATCCAAGCTAATAATACATAGATAAATCCCCAGTTTTTATTCTTGGAAAATATAGCCAGTAGCGAAAAAATAGCAAAAGCCGTTGTGGTATGTCCAGACGGAAAACTGAGGTGTAAATTAATGTAAACTCCATCTACAAAATGCCAATTGGCTTTTAAATCTTTGAAAAAACCGAGTGGCCGTAGGGTATTGAAATAGAATTTTGTCGAGCTTGAAATTAGGGTACTCAATGTCAATGAAGCCGTAAAAATGAGAGCTTTGTCGTACCTAATAAACAAAAAAAGCAGGATAATCGCCGCCCAAAACCAACCTTCACCCAATTGCGTAGCCCCAAAGAAAAACCAGTCCGCCCATAAAGCATTGTGCGAATTGATAAATTGCATTTGCTCTAATTTTGTAGTTGTCAGCACGCATATTAGTACGCAAAGCCAAATCAAAATGTAAGGGATAAAAAAAGATAGGTTTTTTTGAAAAATTTGCTTCATTTCACAAAGTTCGGAACGGAATGTGTTTATTCAAAATGGAGAAAGGTTTACTTTGTCACGAAAGCTAAAAGATTTATTAATAGTAGTTTTGAATACCTTCGTGTCTTAGTGCCTTTGTGGCAAGATAAATATATTTGTTCAATAATAAACCGCCCTTACATTGAATAAAATTACGTTTCTTCTTTTAATGTGCTTAACCTCAGCCACTTTCGCTCAAACTATTTTGCCCGAAAGTAACGTTACTGAGATGGAATTGAGTTTGAATAAAATCAATCTCGTACACCGTTTTTTGCCTATTTTGACGGGTGAAGGCTTCACGATTGCCATTAAAGAAAACAAAATTGATTCTTTGGATATTGATTTTCAAGGGCGTTTAGTTCGGTCGAATTTAACTTCTGATTTATTTTCAAATCATGCGGCAGATATGGCAACGATAATGGCTGGAGCGGGTAATAATTCGGCATCTCGAAAAGGTATTGCTTGGAAGTCCAAAATTATGTCTATTTCCTTTGCAAATCTCTTGCCTGAGTCGGACGATTTCTACCGAAAAAATCAAATATTTCTTGAAAATCACTCTTACGGAACTGATATTCAGAATGTTTACAGTACAAATTCTATTGCTTATGATGCTTCCATTAATCGCTTGAATGATGTTGTACACGTTTTTTCTTCGGGGAATTCTGGTAATATTTCGCCAACTGAGGGGAACTTTAAGGGCATCGCTAATTACTCAAATTTCACAGGAAGTTTTAAGCAAGCTAAAAATATTATTACGGTCGGGGCAGTAGATTCTGTTGGGAAAATAGAAACTCGTAGCTCTCGTGGACCCACGTATGACGGGCGACTCAAACCCGAATTAGTAGCTTTTGGACAAGATGGAAGCTCAGGAGCAGCGGCTTTGGTTTCGGGCGTGGCGACTTTGTTGCAACAACAATACGCTCGTAGTCGGAATAATGTAAAACCACCTTCACATTTGGTAAAAGCACTTCTAATAAATAGTGCGGAGGATGTCGGAACAAAAGGGGTTGATTATCAGAGTGGTTACGGAAATGTAAATGCTTATGCGGCGATTCAGACACTCAATGCGGGACGGTTTTTCACGGGAGAAATCACCAACGGAGCGAACCAAACCTATTCCATTTCTATTCCTTCCAACGTAAAAAACTTAAAAATTACCTTAGTTTGGAATGATTTACCCGCTGCTGAAAAAGCCACGATTGCTTTGGTAAATGACCTCGATTTATCGGTAGTTTCTCCCGAAGGACAGCGAATTTTACCTTGGGTTTTGAGTACCTTCCCGAATGCCGATTCTGTGAAAAAACTGCCCGTTCGTCGCAGAGATGGTTTGAATAATGTTGAACAAACTACGCTTGAAAATCCTTCTTCGGGTAAATATTCGGTGGTCATTTTAGGTTATAAAATTCCAAAAGGAAGTCAAACATTTTCAGTGGTGTATGATTGGGAATTGGGTGATGAAT
This sequence comes from Bacteroidota bacterium, assembly GCA_040387735.1. Taxonomy (GTDB): domain Bacteria; phylum Bacteroidota; class Bacteroidia; order Cytophagales; family Spirosomataceae; genus Arcicella. The sequence continues at coordinate 36,474 of JAZKDE010000017.1, read as the reverse complement.
TTCAGTGGCAATTTCCACAAAGTCAGGATAATTTGACACCCAATGAAAATAATTTAATTCGTTGGAAATCAACATTTTCGGATACAAAAGGAGTTTTAGAATATTCACCCAATGCAGGACGCTCTTGGCAACGAGTGGGCGATATTGATTTATCGAAAGGCTCGTATCGTTGGAAAGTGCCAAATTTATTTTACACGCCCGCCCGTTTGCGGATGAGTGTTGCCAATAAGGCGTTTTTGAGCGATACTTTTAGCGTTTCAAAACCTTTAGAAATTAAGTTGGGCTACAATTGTCCCGACTCTCTTTTACTGTTTTGGAATACGCCCGAATTCATCAATCGTTACGTAGTTTATCAGTTAGGAAATCAATATTTAGAGCCAATTATTCAGACCAATCGTCAGTCAAATGTCATCAATAAAAACAAATATGGGGCGAAGTATTTTGCCGTTGCTCCGATTTTAGATAATGGAAAATTAGGACGTAGAAGTAATGCCATTGCCATTGATAATCAAGGAATAGGGTGTTTTTTGAGGTCATTTAATGTGGATAATTTAGATAATAAAAATGCTCAATTAAGTGCAGAATTGTCAACGTTAAGTCAGGTTAAATATCTCGTTTTTCAGAAATTAGAAGGAACTGCATTTAAAGATTTGTACAGTTTAATTCCGACTCAAAATCGTTTAAAATATCAGTACCAAAATGGGCTACTGCAAGGTGAAAATACCTATCGCCTGAAAGTAGTTTTTCAGAATGGGAGCGAAGGTTTTTCGAATAATGAAACCGTCTTTTTCTTCGCCGAAAATCAATATATTTTGTATCCAAATCCCATTCGGAAGTACGACGATTTAAAATTTAAGCTCAAAAATCCAACGAATGAAATTTGGCAATTGTACGATGGGAGAGGAGCGTTGATTTTGCAAAAAGAATTACAAAATATTGATGAAATCGAACCAATAAATTTGCCTTCGGGAATGTATTATTATGTAATTTTGAGTGATAAGAAAATAATGGCTTCGGGTAAATTGGCGATCGAGTAAAATCAATTTTAAAGATTCGAGTAATTGTTTGATTTTCAGTGAAATTATTTAAACCTTAACTCAAACTATGTCTTTTAAATTCCTTTTCCCTTTATTCTTTTTTATCCTATTTTCTTCTGAAAAATTAATTGCTCAAGTCGCTCTTACTTCCAAAATAGATTCCTTTCTCAAAACGCAAATTAAACGTCCTTTCAACGGCATTATTTTGATTTCCAAGAATGGAAAAATGCTTTATTCCAAAGTGCAAGGTTATTCAAATTTAGAAACTAAAAAGCCATTGGTACTTGATAATCAATTTGTTGTGGGTTCAATCAGTAAGCAAATGACAGCCGTTGCAGTTTTGAGAGAATTTGAAAAAGGGAAAATTGAACTTCACGTTCCTGTACGAAAATATCTGCCAGAAATGCCACAAACTTGGTTAGATTCAATCACGATTCATCAATTGTTAAATCATACTTCGGGCGTGACTGATTGGAATAAACCTTTGAAATTCAAGCCGTCAACGGATTTTTCATACTCAAATATTGGCTACGAATTATTGGCGAAAATTGCCGAGAAAGTTTCGGGGAAAACTTATGCAGTTTTAATGGTTGAAATCTTTAAAACTTGTGGAATTCAAAACTCCATGAGTCCAGCCCTCAATCAACATAAACAATTGGTAAACAGCTATGTAGAAGATTCGACGGGCAAAGTAGAACTGGTAGAAGGACTTTTGCTTGACTTGGGTATTCCATCGGGAGGTATGATTTCGACGGCTAAAGATTTACTATTGTGGAATAAAAATCTGCACGGAGGCAAATTACTTTCCAAGAAAAGCTACGATTTAATGACGACCGCTTCCTCTTCGAGAGACCATTTTATTTTTGGAAAAGTAGATTACGGCTACGGATTACAAATTGACCGAAAAGGCAAAACCTTAGAAATTGGACACAGTGGCTACGCAACAGGTTTTGCATCTGCCAATTTTTATTATCCCGAAACCAAGACAAATCTCATTATTTTAGAAAATATTGCTTGGGATGCCAATAATTTTAAAGATACCTTCAAGCATCATATCGAGATTCGGAAGATTTTGGGTGGAGGAAAGTGAAAAGGAATTGTTCTTAAAGAATTTTAAATTGTATTTTTGTTATCAAATAATTGAGGAAAACCCAATAAAAAAGGATTAAGTTAAACAGAAATTAAACAATCTTACCCCCAAAATAAATTCAACCAAAAAATGTCAAAAATTAAAGTAGGTGTCGTAGGCACAGGATTTATCGGACCAGCTCATATTGAAGCTCTTCGTCGTCTTCCAAATATTGAAGTTACGGCTCTTTGTGAAGTAAATATTGAATTAGCAACTGCCAAAGCGGCTCAATTGGGTATCGAACGTCCGTGTACGTTTGACCAATTATTAGCAATGGAAGACATTCAGTGTGTGCATATTTGTACGCCTAATTTCTTGCATTATTCACAATCAAAAGCGGCTTTATTAGCTGGGAAACACGTTGTTTGTGAAAAACCTTTGGCGAAAGATTTGCACGAAGCCGAGGAATTAGTGGCTCTTGCTAAAGAAACAGGTTTAGTAAATGCTGTTCACTTCAACTTGAGATATTACCCATTGGTTCGTCAGATGAAAACCATGCGTGAAAAAGGCGATTTAGGTGATGTTTATTCAATCATCGGGTCTTATTTACAAGATTGGTTGTTTTACAATACTGATTATAACTGGCGTTTAGAACCAGACAAATCGGGTGATTCTCGTGCTATTGCGGATATTGGCTCGCACTTAATGGACGTAATCGAATACATCACAGGTTTGAAAACGGTAGAAGTAATGGCTGATTTTAATACGATTCACAAGACTCGTAAAAAGCCTTTGAAGCCAGTTGAAACGTATTCTGGAAAAATGTTACAACCAGAAGATTATGCCGATGTGCCTATCAATACGGAAGATACCGCTAACGTTTTATTGCGTTTTGATAATGGAAATAAAGGTTTAGTAACCGTTTCACAAGTTTCGGCAGGACGTAAAAATCAGTTAAAATTAGAGATTTCGGGTTCAAACAAAACGTTTGCTTTCAACTCAGAAGCACCAAACGAACTTTGGATTGGTAATCGTGATAGTTATAATCAATCATTAATGCGTGACCCATCGTTGGCATACGCAGAGGCAAGTGCTTTGATGACTTTCCCTGGTGGACACAATGAAGGTTTTCCTGATACTTCAAAACAACTTTTCAAAGAAGTTTATGCAGCCGTAGCCACAGGAAAAATGCCAGAAAACGCTCCATTCCCAACATTTGCGGATGGTTATCGTGAACTATTAATCTGTGTAAGGATTTTAGACTCGCACAGAAGCCAAGGCTGGGTGAAGGTTTAGGAGTTAATTGTGAATTAGTGAGTTGTGAATTGTGAGTAGCAATGCGTACCGAAGTCACAACTCACTGTTTATCTACAGATTATTAAAATGGATAATTCTACTCCCCAAAAATCTCAAGAGGAATTTGCTGAAATGTTGTTTCAAAGAATAAAATCCTTTGGTTTAAGGTGCATTCCTGTTTGTGATAATTTATTTCAGAAAAGTCTCTCTGCTAAAAATATTGCAGGACAACTCGTTCGTTCCTCTGCATCTTCTGTGGCAAATTATCGTGCTGCCAGAAGGTCAAGAAGTAGTAAAGAGTTCTTTGCGAAATTAAGTATTGTCATTGAAGAATTAGATGAGAGTCTATTCTGGTTAGAATACTCAATTGATGCAAATTTTTATCAAGAATCCAAATTGAAAAATTTAATTGATGAAGGTAGCGAAATATTAAAAATTCTCTCAAAATCAAGAAAAACTGTTGGAGATACACTTCAACGTAAAAATAATTTACCTGATTAGGGGGTTTGTGATAGCAATATTCACAAATCACTAATTCACTAATTCACAATTGATTATGAAAACAATCAAAGGGCCTGCTATATTTTTAGCCCAATTTTTAGATGACAAAGCACCTTTTAATACCTTAGATTCCATTACGGATTGGGTTTCGGGTTTAGGTTACAAGGGTATTCAAATCCCAACTTGGGACCCACGTGCCATTGACCTTGAAAAAGCGGCTACTTCCAAAACTTACTGTGATGAACTCACTGGTAAATTAGCCGATAAAGGTTTGCAAATCACGGAATTATCAACGCACTTACAAGGACAATTAGTAGCTGTAAATCCTGCTTATGATGCTGGTTTTGACGGTTTTGCACCAGATTCAGTAAAAGGAAATCCGAAAGCTCGTACCGAATGGGCGATTCAACAATTGAAATGGGCGGCACAGGCTTCGCAAAACTTGGGCTTGAAATCGCATGCAACATTTTCGGGTTCTTTGCTTTGGCATACGATGTACCCTTGGCCTCAAAGACCACAAGGTTTGGTGGATATGGGATTCACAGAATTAGCGAATCGTTGGTTGCCAATTTTGAACCATTTTGATGAATGTGGCGTAGATGTTTGCTACGAAATCCACCCAGGAGAAGATTTGCACGATGGCGAAACGTATGAAATGTTTTTGGAAAAAGTAAACAACCACTCACGTGCTTGTTTATTGTACGACCCATCACACTTTGTATTGCAATGTCTTGATTACCTGCAATATATAGATTTTTATCACGAAAGAATTAGAGCCTTCCACGTAAAAGATGCGGAGTTTAATCCAACAGGAAAACAAGGTGTTTATGGAGGTTATCAATCGTGGGTAAATCGTGCGGGACGTTTCCGTTCTTTGGGTGATGGTCAAGTAGATTTTGCTTCGATTTTCTCAAAATTAACGCAATACGGTTTCGACGGTTGGGCGGTTATGGAATGGGAATGTGCTATCAAAGACCCTGTTCAAGGAGCTGAAGAAGGAGCACCATTTATTGCATCTCACATCATCCAAGCGACTTCAAAAGTATTTGATGATTTTGCGGGTGGTGGTGCTGATATTGAATTGAATAAGCGAATTTTAGGGCTGTAAAATCTGAAATGTGTAATTGTAGAGACAAGGCATTGCCTTGTCTCTTTTTTTTTAATTTTGATATTTTATCTGTTACACCGCAAGACAAGACATTGCTTTTTCTTTTTTTTTAATTTTGATATTTTATCTGTTACACCGCAAGACAAGGCATTGCCTTTTCTCTACATTTCTACCAATATTTCCCTCTCTTTTTAACAATCAAACTAACACCTCTGAATAAAATCTGTAAGTGAGCCGTTATTGCTCCCGTCAACCCAAAATGCTTTCTTAATACTTCGTAACGGTCTAATAAAGAGCGTTTTAATTGTTGATTTGAAACGCCTCCCGTTAAATATTTTGCTACCACAAAATCTAAATATTGAATCTTTTTTGCATGTTTTAAGCATTCAATTTCCCAATCAACATCGGCACTCAAATTATTTTCCATGTAAAGTGGAGCAATTGATTTTCGGGCAATAAAGGCTTGATGGCAAACCAACATTCCTAATTTCATGTCTTGCCATTTTAGATTTTTGGGCAAACGATGCGGTGTTATCTCTGAACGTAATCCTTGAATATTTCCGTTGTTATCTACAAAACAAGTATCACCGTAAAGTACGTCGGTTTTATCAGAAATAGCTTTGCAAATCTTTTCAACTGCTTGATTATCATTAATTTCATCGCCCGCATTCATAAACCAAACGAAATCTCCCGTAGCGGTTTTTAGCCCTTTATTCATCGCATCATAAAGCCCTTTGTCGGGTTCAGAAATGAGTTGGTTTACTCTGCTTTTGTATTTTTCGGCAATGCTCAAAGTCCCATCTTTTGATTTTCCGTCAATGATGATATATTCAAAGTCTTGGTCAGTTTGTACCAAAACACTTTGAATAGTACGCTCTAAAAATTGTTCAGCGTTGTAGGTTATGGTGATGATTGAAAGTTGCATGGAATGACTATTGGGTTAAGAGTTTCTGAGTTAAAAGTTTATGAGTAAGGGAGGAAAAAACTCACTCTTAACTCATAGACTCATAAACTCTCTTATACTTTTCAGCGACCACTTTTTCGGAATAATTATCCAAAACTTTTTGTCGTGAATTATGGGCAAGTAATTGATAATCAGATTCAAATAAAGTCCAATGGATTCCTTTGGCAAGGTCTTCGGCTGATTTATATTGGGCTAAATAACCGTTGTTTTTATGCTCAATCATTTCTGGAATTCCACCCACATCAAAACCCACCGCAGGCGTTCCACAAGCCATAGATTCCATGATGGTATTGGGTAAATTTTCTTCCAAAGATGGAATCACAAAAACCGATGCTGCCGAATAAGCATGAGCGATTGTTGATAAATCAGAAAGTCGTCCGAGGATATTAACTTTAAATGGCAGTGATTCAAAATCAGAAGCTTCCGCTTGTCCAAAAACGATAATTTCGATGTTCGGTGTCGAGTCTTCGGGATTCGATAAACGAGCATCTAACATCGAAAGTGCTTCTGCAAAATACGCAAACCCTTTGCCCACTGCATCTACTCGCATGGCGGCAAAAAGAATATATTTTTTGTCTTCCGACAGTCCAAATTTCTGACGAGCCTTTGCTTTATTGATGGGATAAAAAACATCGACGTCAATGGGATTTGGAATGGATTCTACCCGAACATTTTTGAATAATGAACTTTGTTTTGCCCGATTTCCAAGCCACTGACTACACGTAATAACGGTGAGATTTGCCCCTTCAAAAGCGTTTGATTTTGCTTGCCAAATTTGATTTGAAAGGTCATTTTTGGCAGGATTTTTTAGGAATTTATCACAATTTCCGCAAGTTTTTTGATAATTTTCACACGTTCCCGAATGATGACAACCACCCGTAAATGCCCACATATCGTGTAAAGTCCAGACAATTGGCTTTTGTGTTTTGAAGAGTTTTTGGAGTGAATCAATTGAGAGGAAACCAAAGTTTATCCAATGTAAATGAATAATGTCTGAATTTTTAATAATCTGATTATCAGTAATATCCATGCCAAATTTAGCAGGATTGAAGAGAAAACGTACTTCCTTTGATTTCTCAAAAAAGAAAAAATAAAGCCTTTCTGCAACGAATCGCAAAAAAGCTTTTTTCTTGGAAAACCATGAATTGTTTAACTGAATGACACCCTCCTGACCAGATTTACTTTCTTGTACTAACATTTGTGCATCCACATCAGTAGTTGTACGCAAGGCTTTGAGCAAACGACGGCAAGCAATGGCTGCACCGCCCGTAAAATCATCGGTATTTAGTAGGAGAATTTTCAAGGGTCCAATTTTAGTGAAATAATACTATATGCCAAAGATAATTGGTTCTTTTATGATTTGTAAGGAAGATGCCACAAATTGATGAAACTATTAACTTAGATGAATTACTGTAGATTACCGCCCAATATACTTTATGGCTGTGTTGATGGTAAATTGTATTATATTTGTGTTGTGATTTTCTTTCCCAAAATGGAAAAAATACTCACTAAAATTTCACACATTCTGAGAATACCACTATCTGTAAGTATTTTTTAAACTATAATCATAATGAAGCTTTTAAGAATTTCCTCTGTGCCAGCCAAACAATTAAATAATATGCATTTAGGGTTTGATTTGTTAGGGGATGTTACTTACGAAGTAGCCTTAGATAATTATTTTAAAAACTTTATAGCTACCGCCGATGCCTTTGTATATGAGTTAAACCAAACAGGTAAATGTGTTGCTCATGAGGTGGTATTTAATCATAAAAAGCTGCAAAGTTTATGGGCAAAAACGTATGTGTCTTCTCAAAATAATGATATAATTAGCGAAATAGACATTCTAAAGCACCAAATAGCATTTTATGACCCTGATGTTATTTTTGTCAATACTAACTCGGTTTCTTGCGAACAATTACAAAAACTATTGAAAAGAAGGGTTTATTTAATCGCTTGGGATGGTTTTATAAAACCTTTACTTGAATTTAACGCTAAATACGATTTAGTATTAACCTGCCTTGATTCAATTGCAGAAAAATTTCAAAAGATTGGTACAAAAAGTGAAGTTTTAGACTTTGCTTTTGATAGGCGAGTGTTGGATTATGTTTCCTTAGAAAAGACAGAAAGACTAAATTTTGTCGGAAATTTTACTTACGTTCATATAGAAAGACAGGCCTTTTTGAAAGCATTAGGAAAAGCTAACTTGGACTTGTCACTTTATATTGGCAATTATGATATAGGTAATAATCCGTTTTCAAGAACAATAGCGAGAGAAGTTTTACAGAATAAACGAATAGCAACTTTGCCTGATGTTTATAAATTTCAAAGACAAAATAAAGGAGCAGTTTATGGTTTAGATATGTATCGTGTGATTGGAAAATCAATTAGTACCTTGAATTTTCATGGAGATGAGGTAGATAAAGCTTGTAATATGAGATTGTTTGAGGCAACAGGTTTAGGAACTTGCTTGATTACGGATGATAAGCCTGGTTTAGAAAAATTCTTCAAAGTAGATGAAGAAGTTGTTGTTTTTAAAAATAAAAAAGATTTGGTAGATAAGGTGCGATATTTGCAAGAAAATGAAAATGAAGCCAGAAAAATCGGAGAAGCCGGTCAAAAAAGAGTTTTGGCTCAACACTTATGGAGTCACAGAGTGCTTGAATTATTAGATATAATCAATAAAAATATATAGGTAATTAGAATTGAATTTTAACCGTCATTTTTGAAAATTAGTTTTCAGAAAATAAATTTTGCAGTAATTGGGCATCGTAAAAAGGCAAAGTATAAAATATACTATTATAAGTGTAATAGGCTCAATGATAGGAGCCTTGAGTATCTTATACATTTATCCATTAAGTATTGAAAATTACGGACTATCCCAAGCTATTGGAAATTTTAGTCTTTTCTTAGTGCCTTTTATTGGTTTCAATGCAAATGCTGTTGTTATCAATTTTTATGACCAAAAGAAAAAAGACCCTAATACTATCCTATTACTTGGTTTTTTCCTCTCAGCTATATTCTCAGTTGTTTTTTTAATCCTTTATTTTATTGTTATTAAACCCAATTTAAGCAGTCTTACTCTTTTGGGGGTAAATCCATCTGTTTTTAATGATTACTCCTTTTACATACTCTTAATGAGTATTCTTATGGTGTTTATTGGGACATTAAATAACCATAGCAATAATTTACGAAGAGCTGTTATTCCTAATTTACTGAGTAATGTTGGACTCAAAATATTTACTCCTTTATTGATTTTAGGAACATATTTTGGTATTATCGAAAAAGACCAGATTCCTTTAGGACTTTTAATTTTTTACCTTTTAGTTTTTATTCTCTTGGGGTTGTATTTATGGAGTTTGGGAGGATTTCCTAAAACAATAAGTTTAATTGATATTCAATATTTTAAGAACAATGCTGTTTTGAAATATGCTGTAGTTTCTGGATTTACGGGTATTGCCAGTATTTTGGCAACAAAAATTGACATTATTGCTATTTCTGGAATTAAAAGTCTTGAAGATGTTGGTAAATACTCTTTGCCTTATTTTATGGCGAGTTTAATAGAAATTCCGTTAGGAGGAATTGCTTCTATTTCGAGTCCACTTATTTCACAATATCTGAAAAATGACCAACATTTAGAGTTGGATACCTTATTGAAAAAAGCCTCTAATTCTTTGTTCTTGTCAGGTATATTCATTTTTACTGTGCTATACGCTATTTTCCCTGACCTAATTTTAATATCTAATAAACCACAAGTATTTAGAGATGGACTTTTCATATTTATTATTATTGGCATAGCAAAACTAATTGATATGGTTACGAGCCTAAACACCCAAACCGTTAGCTATTCAAAATATTATAGTTACAATCTTTATTTTGTGGTTATTACAGCTATTAGTAACTTATTTTTTACCCTATATTTTACAAAAAAGTATGGTATTATTGGTACATCAATATCAATTCTTTTGTCTATTATTATTTTTAATCTTTTGAAATTTTTGATTCTAAAAATCAAATTAAACCTCAACCCATTCTCCAAATCTACGCTGATAATTATTGCTATATTTGCTATTGAAATAATTCTAATTAATAATTTAAATCTTACTTTTGCACCGCTAATAAACATTGCAGTAAAGGGGACAATAATCTTTAGTCTATTTTTATTATTAGTCAGAATTTTCAAACCGAGTGATGATGTTCATGAGTTATTATTTGGTAAAAATGGGGTTTTAACAAATGCCCTAAATTGGAAGAAAATAAAAGAAAATATAGGTTTATAATCATCATTACTCTTTAATAAATATCTTAATTTGTTACTGTTTTCATTATGATAGTAAGTGCATATAGGTCTTTAGTGCCTGAAAAGTTCAGGCTTTTTTTATATTCTTCATTTCTTAAAAAGATACTATACTATAAGAGGAATTTCCATATTCTGTCGAAAGCTTTTTTAGCTTATAGGTTCAATTTTTTTTCTGATACAGAATTATTTAGCACTCTGAAATTCATTGGTAAACATGGATTAAGGTCTTGTCCTGGAGATTTTTCATTGAAGTATGATAATTATTCGGTAGAGGTATATCGAGATGATTTTCCTTATGTATTACATCATGATAAAAAATTATATTTCCCTGCTTCGTTTACAGATAGTGCGGTGAAGCGACTTTATAAGTCTTTAATAGTAGAACAAGATATTGAAAGTGCTCATCGGTATTCGTTAGATGAGTCTGATTTTGACGGCTCAATTATGTTTGATATTGGTGCGGCAGAAGGCATTTTAACCCTTGAAAAAATAGATAATTTAAAATGTGCTTATTTGGTAGAATGTGAAGCAGAATTTATTGATGCTCTGAAGAAAACATTTGAACCTTATCGATCAAAAATACAAATCATCTCTAAGTATATCGACCAGCATGATTCTGATAGCACAATTTCATTAGATACCTTGGGAAAAGATATTAAAGGAGAAAAGGTATTTGTGAAAATGGATATTGAAGGCTATGAGAAAAAAGCACTTTTAGGAGGTGAAGAATTTTTATCAGGTAACAATTGTATAGCCGCAGTGTGTACTTATCACGAGCCAAGTCACCCGAAAGAAATTAAAGATATTTTGGAGAGTTTAGGCTATTCAACTACTCCATCAAAAGGATATTTATACTGGGATCTTAGATTGTCTAAGGCACTGATTAGGGCAAAAAAATAAAATAAATTGCTATTGAAAAGTTTTTTATTAAAAATACCGATTGTACGTCAAATTTATAGAGAGTACGAAAGAAGTGTTTTCCAAAAAAAATGGAAAGCCCAAAATATGCATAACTTCACTTCGGTAGGTGATAGGACGTTTCCGATTCATAACGTAAGTGTTGGCAAATATTCTTATGGACTATTAAATGTTCAAAGTTTGTACGAACAACCCAATGAAAAACTTCATATTGGAGATTTTGTTTCGATTGCCCCAGGTGTGCAGTTTATTCTGGGGGGAAATCATCAATTGAATACCATCACAACTTATCCACTTTATTCGAGATTTGTAGAATATGATAAAATGGACGCATCTTCTAAAGGCGAAATCAATGTTGGAGATGAAGTATGGCTTGGTACAAATGCCTTGATAATGAGTGGGGTAAATATTGGAAAGGGGGCAATCATTGCGGCGGGTTCGATTGTGACAAAAGATGTTTCTCCATACTGTATTTATGGTGGGAATCCTGCGAAACTGATAAAGCCTCGTTTTTCAGAAGAAATTGTAAAAGAACTTTTAGATTTTAATTTGATAGATATTCCAATTAATAAAGTAAAAGATAATATTCAGCTATTTTATTCAGAAATAAAGACCTTAGAAGATATTAAGCGTTTGAAAAAAGAGATTGAGAACCTTTAATTTTAAAAAATCAAGTAACTTTTAATTTATTGATTTAAGTGTTTTAGGGCTAATCAAGCACTAACTAATTTCCAGTAGCTACTTAAATCATTTTACAAATAATGGTAAAAATTATAGCCTTCTATTTACCTCAGTATCACCCTACTCTCGAAAATAATGAGTGGTGGGGTGAAGGGTTCACCGAATGGACGAATGTTGGTAAGGCAAAACCGCTTTTTAGAGGGCATTATCAACCGAGGGTTCCAGCCGACCTTGGCTATTATGATCTTCGACTTCCACAAGCCAGAGTAGCACAGGCAGAGATGGCAAAGCAATATGGAGTGGATGGATTTTGTTATTGGCACTATTGGTTTGGGAATGGTAAACGATTATTGGAAACACCATTTAACGAAGTTTTAGCTTCTGGAAAACCCGATTTTCCCTTTTGCTTGGGATGGGCAAATCATAGTTGGGAAGACAAGCAGTTTAATCTTCAAGGAACATCAAAAATGTTGATAGAACAAACATATCCTGGAGAAGCAGATTACATATTACATTTCAATACTTTATTACCCGCTTTCAAAGATGAAAGGTATATTAAAGTTGATGGCAAACCATTATTTTACGTTCATTCACCTTATAGAATACCCGATTTAGCAGATTTTATTCGTATTTGGCGAAAATTAGCTTTAGAAAATGGTTTCCCCGGAATACATTTTGTTGCGAATTCTTATGAAGTTTCTGATATTGAGAAGTTCAAAGACATGGGTTTTGATGCTATTAATCTTGTACGATTATTTCATGTTTTCAAGAAAGAGAATGCGTTTTTTAGAGCGGCTTTTTCTAAACTCTTTAAGATACTTTTTAATAGAGGGCAGGTTGTTGATTATGGAGTAGCTTCCAAATATTTTTCGGGTGAAGAAGATACTTGTGAATACGTGTATCCAAGCATTTTTCCGAATTGGGACCATTCGCCACGTTCTGCCAGAAAAGGGCATATTTTGCATAATTCAACTCCGCAAAAATTTAAGCAACACGTATTGAAAGTACTTGATAGTATAAAAGGTAAACATAGTGAAAATCAGATTGTGTTTCTAAGGTCTTGGAATGAGTGGGCAGAAGGAAATTACATGGAACCCGATTTAAAATTTGGTAAAGGTTATTTAAAAGCTTTGAAAGAAGCATTAAATGAAAAGAAAATATAGAGATTTATGATGTCGAAAATACAAATGGTTGACCTTCAAAAACAATATCATCGCCTAAAAGCAGAGATAGATGAAGCTATATTTTCAACCATAGAAAGTAGTCAGTTTATTAGAGGAAATCATTTTACTAACTTTCAACTTGAGCTTGCTGAATACTTAGGATCTGAAAAGGTAATTGCGTGTGCCAATGGTACTGACGCTCTACAAATTGCTTTAATGGCTTTGGGACTTGAAAAAGGAGATGAAGTAATTGTGCCTGCATTTACTTATGTAGCGACAGCGGAGGTAATAGGTTTGTTAGGGTTGAAGCCCGTAATGATAGATGTCAACCCACAATCATTTAATATTACTGCTGATTTGGTGGCGGAGGCGATTACAGAGAAAACAAAATTGATTGTCCCAGTTCATTTGTTTGGTCAATGTACTGATATGGAGCCAATTCTGAGATTATCTCAAGAAAAAGGCATTAGCATTGTAGAAGATACCGCACAGGCAATTGGTGCAGCCTATACTTTCGCTGACGGAAGTGTTAAAAAAGCAGGTTGTATTGGAGATATTGGAACCACATCGTTTTTCCCATCTAAAAATTTAGGTTGTTTTGGCGATGGAGGTGCTTTATACACCAATAGTTTAGCTTTAGCTGAAAAAATACGAATGATTGCTAATCATGGACAATCAGTACAATATATTCATGACGTAATTGGCGTTAACTCTCGTCTTGATGGCTTACAGGCAGGTATTTTGAGAGTCAAATTGAAAGAACTTGATGATTTTGCTTTGAGAAGAAACCAAGTGGCAGATTATTATGATAAACATCTTCAAGGTATTTCTTACATCGATACTCCTTTCAGACAACCAAACTCGACTCATGTATTTCACCAATATACGATAAAAGTAAAGAATAATCAGAGGGATAGTTTAAGGAAGTTCTTAGCCAGTAAAGACATTCCGTCGATGATTTATTATCCAATGCCTTTGCATCATCAAAAGGCATTTAAGGATATTGGAAAAATCATTGGTAATTTAGACATTAGTGTACAACTTTGTGATGAAGTTTTATCACTTCCAATTCATACAGAAATGGAAGCAGAACAATTAGCTTATATCGTTGAAAACATCAGAGAATTCTTTGCAGGAAAATAGTATATTTATTCACCCTACGGCAGTTATTGACGAAGGGGCTAAAATCGGGAATGGCACAAAAATATGGCACTTCTGTCATATTATGCCTGATTGTGAAATTGGAGAGAAATGCAACATTGGTCAAAATGTAGTTATTTCACCCAAAGTTGTTTTAGGAAGAAATGTAAAAGTGCAGAATAACGTCTCCATTTATACGGGAGTTATTTGTGAAGACGATGTTTTTTTAGGTCCTTCCATGGTATTTACGAATGTTATTAATCCTCGTAGTGCCATTAATCGACAAAATCAATACCTAAAGACTCACGTTGGAAAAGGAGCGAGTATTGGAGCAAATGCCACCATTATTTGTGGACATGATATTGGAGAGTACGCTCTTATTGGAGCGGGAGCAGTGATAACAAAATACGTAAAACCTTTTGCCTTGGTAGTAGGAAATCCTGCAAAACAAATTGGCTGGGTTAGCGAGTATGGACATAGACTTGAATTTAATGAAGAAGGCTTAGCAATTTGTCCAGAATCTCATGAAAGCTATGTTCTAAAAGATGATAAAGTAGAAAAAAAGAAATGAAAAGATTTGCATTAATTGGAGCAGCGGGTTACATCGCTCCCAGACACATGAAAGCCATTAAAGATACTGGCAACGACTTAGTAGCGGCTTTTGACCCTTACGATGGTGTGGGTATTATGGATAGCTATTTTCCTGATGCTGAATATTTTACGGAATTTGAAAGATTCGATAGACACATTGACAAATTACGTCGTCAAGGTAATCCAATCGACTTTATTAGTGTTTGTTCTCCCAACTATTTGCATGATGCACATATTAGATTTGGCTTGAGAAGTGGTTGCAATGTTATTTGTGAAAAACCATTAGTACTTAACCCTTGGAATATTGATTCTCTGTGTGAAATTGAGCAAGAAACGGGCAAAAAAGTATATACTATTTTGCAACTTCGTTTGCACCCAGGAATTATCGCTTTAAAAGAGAAAGTGGCAAATGGACCCAAAGATAAAATATACGATGTTAATTTAAAATATATGACATCCAGAGGCAAATGGTATCATAGAAGTTGGAAAGGTGATGTTTCTAAGTCAGGAGGAATTGCGACTAATATTGGGGTTCATTTTTTTGATATGCTTTCTTGGGTTTTTGGAGAAGTAAAAGAAAACATAGTACATGAATTGAAAGATGATACTGCCAGTGGGCGTTTGTCATTTGAAAAAGCCAATGTAGAATGGTTATTGAGCATTGATTATGACCAAATTCCAGAAGATATTAAGTTACAAGGCAAACGTACTTTCAGAACTTTAAATATGGAAGGAGAAGAAATTGAATTTTCTGATGGATTTACGGAACTTCATACTAACAGCTACAAAGAAATCCTCAATGGAAATGGTTTTGGCATTTTAGAAACTAAAAATGCCATTGATATGGTAAGTAAGATTAGAAATTCAAAAATCTAAGTAAGCCGTATTCTTATTAAGTAACTAAAAAGCGTTTGGAATAATCAATATTCTAAACGCTTTTTTATTTATACAAATTTTAATGAAACAATAGTGCTAATATTGTGATTTTCAAATGCAATGGCATAGGTTTTGTAGGTAATTTAGAGATATAAAGAGGAATGAGATTTGGTCTAAATCACTAAATTTCTATACTACTTCTCTCTTTGAAAATATTTGTTCTCGTCATTAATTAAATATTACCCATAAATGAAAACGTTTTACCTATTTATCTTCTTGATAATATCTCCTTCTGTATTTGGTCAAATTGACTTAAAAAATGGTCTAATTGCTTGTTTCCCATTTAATAATAATGCTAATGATGTAACAAATAATGGACATCATGGAACTATCAATGGAGCTATTTTAACTGCTGACCGTTTTGGTAGAGCAAACAGTGCTTATGATTTTGATGGTAATAGCTTTATTCAGTTAGCTAATGCTAATGATTTAAAAAATAACACATTTACTTATGCCGCTTGGGTCAATATGCCAGTCGCACCAGACCCTGGAGTTCCTTCTGCTTATTCAGTTCTTGCTGTAGGTTCTGGACAGGTCATGCACTTTGTCAATCGTCCTGACGAAGGGCTTGTTTGGGGATTTACCACCTACAATAATGAGAATATTAGCTATGATAAAAATCCATCATCAAATGTTAATACTACCCTCAATACTTGGCACCATTTCGTAATTAGTAGAAATCAAACACAGTCTAAAATTTATATTGATGGTGTTTTAATTATGACTGCAACGTCTGAGTTACCAACTACTGCAACTTATACCAGTAGTAATCCCGCAGTTGTTTTTCAGGCTACAATTGGTACACGCCCAGATGAATACAATATTCAATTCTTTCGTGGTAAAATAGATGATATTCATATTTATGACCGAGTAATTGAAGCTAACGAAGTCAAGGCACTTTTTGATGGAAATATAATTTCAATAACCGCAAATCAATCGACTCCTTGTGGTGGTAATCAAATCATATTTACTGCCAATGGGGCTTCTGCATCGGCAAAATATCAATGGAAAGTAGATGGCGTGAATGTTGGAACTCAAACCACGTCTTCAACTTTTAGCTATGATTCCCCCAATAAAACATCAGACTATCAAGTGAAAATATCAGTAGAAGTTATAGAGAATGACTTGTGCTTCCCAAATAAGATTTCAACGGCAGATGCTACCATTTTGATTAAAAACTGTAACCCTTGCGATGGTATTACAGCTTGTATCCCTTTTGAAGTAAAAAGGGTAAGATAAACGGTATTTGTCCGTCAATAATAATCAAATTATGTTTAAATTGATAATTACATATCAGGTTTTCTACAATCATGAAGTATCTCGTTCTCATTTTAATATATTTTCTATTCTCTAACTTATCTATTTTAGGGCAAGTCAATTTAAAGCAAGGGCTTGTTGCCTGTTACCCTTTCAATGGAAATCCTAATGACGTATCAGGCAATAATAATAATGGAACTGCAATAGGCGGGGTTTCTTTAACGACCGACCGATTTGGGAAGGCTAATAGTGCGTATAGTTTTAATGGAATTGATGGATACATAAATGTCCCTAATGCTCCTTCTTTACAATTTGAGCAGATATCAATTGCTATGTGGATTAAAGCAACTCAATTTAGGTCTTTTGTTAATTCTGCAGGTACATGGGATAGGTATGGAGGGCCAATCTGTAGAGATACTCGCCCTTATGGAACATGGAACGGGTTTACTACTACCACATCACACGGACTTTTACGCTTTAATTTAGGGCTGAGTAATGGTAGCTATCCAGACGTAGGTATTGAAAATAGTATCACTCTAAATAATTGGATATTCCTTGTATTTATTGTTGAAAATGGTGTTGCAAAAATATATAAAGATGGTGTTTTAGCTGCTATAAATGTTTCATTCTCAGGGCATAAAATGTCTACCAATAATAATCCTATCTATATTGGTAGAGCTTATTGGTTTCCTAACGCTATAGCGTTAGATGCTTATTTTACGGGTATTATTGACGACATTCATATTTACAACCGTGCAATAACAGCTGACGAAGTTAAAGCCCTCTACAATGGAATAACTCCTAATCCAATCACGATAACTTCCAACAAATCTAACCCTTGTGGAGGGGATAAAATAACTTTTACTGCTGATGGAGCAACAAGTTCTTCAAAATTTCAATGGAAAGTTGATGGGGTAAATCAAGGGACTAATAGTAATAATTTTCTTTATAACTCACCTAATAAATCAACAGATTATCAAGTAAAAATATCGTTGGAGGTTACTGATGATGACCCTTGTTTTCCTCAAAATCCTGTTGTAGTTGATAAAATAGTCAATGTGAAATATTGCACAACGCCTTCGCCAAATTTGGGAAATAACATTCTCATTTCCAACGCTTTTTCCCCCAATGGAGATGGTATGAATGACACTTGGGAGATTGCTTCAATTGCTGGAAACTCAGACGTTATCATAGAAATTTATAATCGTTGGGGAGAAATTATTTTTTACTCAAAAGGGTACTCCGAACCTTGGAATGGCACTTATAAAGATAAACCTGTTCCTGAAGGTACGTATGCGTATATTGTGAGGGTGGATAATGAGACAGTTTTGAGAGGAACAGTTTTAGTCGTAAGATGATTATTTCAGCTCCATGCAAAGCCTTTCTTTTTGTCCATTCCACCAATTCTTAAATAATCTTAAAAAATCATTTCGTAACTTGTAGTTTAGTAAATTACTCATCAATTCAAGAACTAAACAACAAATGAAAAACCTTCACAAAAGTCTCCTGCTTGGCACTTCGCTAATGTTGGGAATCCACGTTTCTAACGCTCAAATGCAGTATCCACTAACTAAAAAAATTGAACATATCGACGATTATCACGGTGTGAAAGTATCAGACCCTTATCATTGGTTGGAAGACGACCGTTCTGCCGAAACTGCTGAATGGGTAAAAGCTGAAAATAAGGTTACTTTCGATTATTTGGATAAAATTCCCTACCGAAATATGCTGAAAGAGCGTATCGAAAAGGTTTTTAATTATCCAAAATATTCTGCTCCATCTCGCAAAAATGAATGGTTTTATTTCTCGAAAAATGATGGTTTGCAAAACCAATCAGTTCTTTATCGTCAAAAAGGTTTGAATGGAACGCCTGAGGTAGTTCTTGACCCAAACAAACTTTCTCCCGATGGAACTACTCGTTTGGGAGCATTTTCAGTTTCTAAAGATGGAAAATATGCGGTTTATTATCTCTCAAAAGGTGGCTCTGATTGGCAAGAAGGCTACATCATGGATTTAGCGACGAAACAAAATCTCCCTGACCATTTGGAATGGATAAAAATATCGGGTGCAGCTTGGCAAGGAAATGGTTTTTATTATAGCCGTTATCCAAAACCAGAAGGAAGTGCTTTAGCTGCAAAAAATGAGAATCATCAAGTGTTTTACCACAAGGTTGGAACGTCGCAAGACCAAGACGAATTGGTGTATGAAAACAAAGAAAATCCGCAACGTTTTAATACCATGTCGGTTTCTGATGATGAAAAATTTGCCTTCTTAAATATTAGCGATAGAGGAAAAGGGAAAGAAGGAAATGCTATTTATTTTA
This sequence comes from Bacteroidota bacterium, assembly GCA_040387735.1. GTDB lineage: Bacteria > Bacteroidota > Bacteroidia > Cytophagales > Spirosomataceae > Arcicella. The sequence goes on along the minus strand of JAZKDE010000017.1, from coordinate 17,193 downwards.
GAAAATTAGGGCAGAAAGAATTCACGCCAATCGTGGCCGAAGTTGGCAATTTTCAATATAGTATTGTTGATAATATTGGCGATAATTTTTTGGTAGAAACCAACGAAAAAGCACAAAATTCAAAAGTAGAATTATATAACCCAGCCAATAAATCTTGGAAAAACGTTATTCCCGAAAAGCCAGAACCTTTGCAGGGCGTTGGTACGGCGGGCGGAAAAATGTTCGCTACGTATTTGAAAGATGTAACCACTCGTGTGTATGTGTATGACCTTGCGGGGAAATTGGAAAATGAAGTGAAATTGCCAGGATTAGGCACTGCGGGCGGTTTTGGTGGTGAAGCAGATGATAAATTTGTGTTCTACACATTTACATCGTTCACTTTCCCTCCTACTATTTATCGTTACGATATTGCCACAAAACAAACGTCAATCTTCCGTAAACCAGAAGTTCAATTCAATCCTGATGCCTTTGAAACGAAGCAAATTTTCTATACATCAAAAGACGGAACGAAAGTACCAATGTTCATAACCCACAAAAAAGGAATTGAATTAAATGGTAAAAATCCAACGCTTTTGTATGCTTATGGTGGTTTTAATATTAGTTCTCAACCAGGATTTTCGGCTACGTTAATTCCATTTTTGGAGCAAGGCGGCGTTTATGCTTTGGCGAATATTAGAGGCGGTTCTGAATATGGCGAAAAATGGCACGAAGCAGGTATGAAATTGAAAAAGCAAAACGTGTATGACGATTTCATTGCAGCAGGTGAATATTTGATTGCTCAAAAATATTGTACAAAAGATTTCTTGGCAATCAGAGGAGGCTCAAACGGTGGACTTTTGGTGGGTGCAGTTATCAATCAGCGTCCAGATTTATGCAAAGTTGCCATTCCGCAAGTGGGTGTAATGGATATGTTGCGTTACCATAAATTCACGATTGGTTGGAACTGGTCACCCGAATATGGTAACTCAGACGATGCGACAGATTTCAAAAATCTTTACGGTTATTCGCCACTTCACAACATCAAAGAAGGCGTGGAATATCCTGCCACGATGATTACAACTGCCGACCACGACGACCGTGTTGTACCTGCCCATTCATTCAAATACGCAGCGACATTACAAGAAAAAGCAGGAAAAAGTAAGAATCCTTTATTGATAAGAATTGACGTAAACTCTGGACACGGTTCGAGTAATACCAAGAAAAATATTGAATTAACGGCTGATTTATACGCCTTTATTTTTGCGAATATGGGGGTTGTGGTGAAGAGTTTGTAAGATTTTTAATTATAAAATTTGAATATTACGGAAGTCGTTCTTCAAAAGGACAACTTCCATATTTTACGAAAAACTACAATTTGAAAAAAATACTCATCATAGACGACGAAGAAAAAATCAGAACCCTCCTGTCAAGAATTATTGGCTTGGAGGGTTTTGACGTACAGCAAGCGGGCGATTGCAAAACGGGCTTCAATAAACTGGAACGGGAAGATTTTGACGTGGTGCTTTGCGATGTAAAACTGCCCGATGGCAATGGTGTTGAGCTTACTAAAAAGATAAAGGATAAATTTCCACTCGTTGAAATTATCCTTTTGACGGCTTATGGAAACATCCCAGATGGTGTGCAAGCCATTAAAAACGGAGCTTTTGACTACATTACAAAAGGCGATGATAATAATAAAATTATTCCGCTTTTGCACCGTGCCATTGAAAAAGTTGATTTGGCAAAACGGGTTCAGAAACTGGAACAGCGTTTAAACGAAAGACATTCTTTTGATAAAATAATTGGGAAATCGAAAGTCATTTTGCAAACCATAAATTTAGCCAGAAAAGTCTCTAAAACCGATACAACCGTATTATTGACGGGCGAAACTGGTACGGGAAAGGAAGTTTTTGCTCAAGCCATTCATCAAGAAAGTAGTCGAACTCATCAGAATTTTGTGGCGATAAATTGCTCAGCTTTTGGGAAAGATTTATTGGAAAGTGAAATGTTCGGGCATAAAGCTGGTTCATTTACGGGGGCAACCAAAGACCAAAAAGGATTGTTTGAAGAAGCCAATAATGGCACAATTTTCTTGGATGAAATTGGTGAAATGGCCATTGAATTACAAGCTAAATTATTGCGAGTATTGGAAACTGGCGAGTTTATCAAAGTGGGAGAAAATAAGCCAACGAAGGTAAATGTTCGAATAATTGCCGCTACGAATCGAGATTTGGAAAAAGAAATTCAGCAGGGAAATTTTCGGGAAGATTTGTTTTATAGAATTGCCATTTTCCAGATAAAATTGCCTGCTTTACGTGAAAGAGTGGTTGATATTGAGGCATTGGCAAATAGTTTTGTGAGTTTATTTTCGGATAAAACGAATAAAAAAATCAGGTCAATTACTGATGAATTTTTGGACGCTCTCAAACAACATTCGTGGAAAGGAAATATCCGAGAATTGAAAAATGTGATTGAACGAAGTGTTATTTTAACCGATAATAATGTCTTGGATTTGGACAGTTTACCGCTCGATTTACAAAATTTTTCGAATGGAAATACTGACAAACCTCGCTCAACTTTTGATTTAGGAACTGCCGAAAAAATCCATATTCAGAAGGTTTTAAATTATACCAATGGCAATAAAACGGAGACGGCTAAATTGTTAAATATTGCCTTGACGACGCTGTATCGGAAGTTAGAGGAGTATAAAATTGCGTAAATAAAATTAGTTATCAGTTTATCATTTTTGATGACATCAAGTTCTAATGTAGGGGAATAATTCAAACTAATTGTCCTTATGATAGAACTTGAAGATATCTATTTAATTCAATTCTATCATCTTTTCAAAACTGCTAATATGAAAAACACCTATTTTTATTTACTAATCCTTATCAATTTTAATTTATTTTCTCAAAATTTTTCAGAATTTTCTGCACAAATTCCTCGTGAAAAAATTTATCTTATTGTTAATAAACCATATTACTTTGCTGGTGATAGTATAGGTTTGGAAGCCGTTATGGTTGATGCTTGTACATTACAAACAGATACTTTGAGTATACCATTATATGTTGAATTAATTGATGCAAGAAAAAATGCTTTAGTTGAACGCTGGATTTTGAAAACTTTCAATGGTCAAGTCAAATCAAAATTTAAAATTCCTAGTGATTTAGAGAGTAACTATTTCAAGATTAGAGCTTACACTAATTGGATGCGAAATTTCTCTTCAGAGGCTTTTCCCAGCATAGATATACTGGTATTAGGTCAAAATTATCGACAAAACATTCCTACATTGTTGTCTCAAGCTGCAATTAGTTCTTTATCTATCTCTGTGGAAGGTGGAACTTCAGTAAATGGTTTAGTTAACAATATTCTTATACGGACTCAAGATAATTTTCAGAATGGATTAAAATCATTTGTTTCTTTAAAATCAGATTCAACCACAATAAGAATTTTTGATACAAATGATAAAGGTGAAGCTTTAGTAGAGTACGAGCCTGAAAGTGGCAAGAAATATTTCCTTGAATCTGGGCAAATAAAAACGCTCATACCACCAGCAATTGATGAAGGAGTTGTAATGAGAGGTTATTTCGGGAATGACGGAAAGAAATTATCGGTAACTATTCAGAATAATTTAAAGACGAAAGAGACTATTAAAATGGTATTACAAACACGGGGAAAAGTTGTGCATAAATCCTCAATAGAACCTCAAAACAAAGTTGTGTTCCTTCATTTTCTAACAGATTCCTTACCAGAAGGTATTTTAAACGTGGCTTTATTTAATTTGAAGGGAGAAGTCCTGCAAGAAAGAACATTTATAATTGCACATCAGGATAAGAATGATGAGCAAAATTATTTTTTATTTAACGCTGAACTTTCTTCTCCAATAGAATCTTCTAAGCATTACTATACAGAAATTGGAAAAATAAATGTTGAAATGATTAGTAAAAAAAATATACTTTATGGTTTCGAGGAATTTCAAAAAAATGAAAATGCGAAAAATAAGTTCTTAAAATATAAAAATGAGTTTGGGATTTCTGTAAATGGTCGAGTAGGAGACAGTGAAGACCGCAAATTAAAAGATTTGCCGAGTATTTCTTTAGTCATAATTCCCGAAGAAAAAGATTCACTTCATAAAAAACAATTATTTGCTATTTTACCAGATAAAAACGGCAACTTCTCTTTCGAAAATATGGATTTTTACGGACAGTCAGGCCTTAATCTACAAGCAAGTATAGGGAAAAAAAACTTTAAAATTTCATTAGAAAATGATTCAATTCCTCGTTTCAATCTCAAACCTAAATTAATAGATTGGCATTTTTTTTTACAAACTTTTCAAGAACAGATTTTGCAGAAAGATTTGTCTAAAGTATTAAAAAATATAATTTTAGAAGAAAAAATGAAAACCAAAGAATTAGATGAGGTGGTTGTTACGGCAAAAAAAGAGCCAAGGTCACCTCTAAGCCTATTTTCTGGAAATCCAAGTGCAAGATTTCTACCTATTAAATTGATGACAACGGGTGCAGGAAGCACATTTAAAGATTTTTTTGGACATTACGTAAATTTTAGATTAGCAAAGCATTTGAAACCTGTAGTTAAATTTTATCTTGATGATGCGCTTATTTCTGGTGATTTATTAGACGATTTACCCAATAATGTTATTGCTTACGTGGATATTCATGATGGGACATCTGATAGTTTTCTAGCTGGTGCTTCAATATTAGTTAATATCTATACGAAAGGGTATTTTATTAACCCTATGGTATCTAAAATTATGGATAATGGTAAAGATAATTTAATGCTGAAAGTCCAACGAAATGGCTATTATTTGTATAATGCTAAATAACGGATTAGACACAGATTCTATCATTTTCTTCCGTGCAGCCTGCAAGAACTATCTAACCCCAATTCCATCTTAAGCATAAAGCTGTGTACCATAAACACCCTATCAAAACAACAGTTCCAACCCTATCAAAACGATAGGGTTTTTTTATACCCAAATTTTAATAATTATTGTAATTTATTGTATGTCAGATAGTTAAAATAGTTTTTCAAATCATGGAATGATAATGGAATATATTCTGGCATAACTAATTAAAACTAAAAACATGATGACGCTCATTTTAACATTCACGGGAATAATCCTTTACGCATTGTTCTTCAAATCAATTAATTATTTCGAAAAAATATAAAATCATGACCATTTTATTCATCATCGCCATTGCAGTTTTCGGCTATATGTGCTACGTACTGCTCAAACCCGAAAAATTTTAACATTATGAACACAGAAATAGTAGGTATCATTTTTATGTATGTGTTAGTCGTAGCATTAGCCATACCACTCGGTCGCTACATTGGCAAGATTTTCAATGACGAAAACACTTGGCTCGACCCAATTTTCAATCCGCTTGATAAGGTTTTTTACAAAATCAGTGGCATTGATTCTCAGCAACAAATGACTTGGAAACAGCATTTATTGGCACTTTTAACCATCAACGGCGTTTGGTTTCTCATCTGTATGTTTGTGCTGACCAATATGAGTTGGTTGCCGCTAAATCCTGACGGAAATCCCTCCATGACGGGCGATTTAGCCTTCAATACTTCCGTCAGTTTTGTCACCAATACCAACCTCCAACATTATTCTGGCGAAAGCGGATTGTCGTATTTAGGGCAATTAGTATTGATGCTTTGGCAGTTTATTAGTGCGGGTTGCGGGATTGCGATTGCAGCAGTCGTTTTTATGGCAATGAAAGAAAAAACCTCGGAAACTTTGGGTAATTTCTACCGATATTTTGTTAGAAGTTGTACCAGAATTTTATTGCCATTGGCTTTCGTTTCGGCTATTTTGTACGCTTTTAGTGGCGTACCCATGACGATGGAAGGCAAAGACTCCATGATTTCGATGCAAGGAGATTCTGTGCAAGTGAGTCGTGGACCGGCAGCTGGTTTTATAGCTATAAAGCAGTTGGGGACAAATGGAGGCGGTTTTTTCGGGGTAAATTCAGCTCACCCGCTCGAGAATCCAAATTATTTAACCAACATCGTTGAAACCGTTTCCATAATGTTAATTCCAATTGCGATGATTTTTGCGTTGGGATACGTCTTGAAACGGAAGAAATTAGCCTACATTATTTTTGGCGTAATGACCATTGGTTTTTTACTCTTGCTCGTTCCCTCAGTTATTAGTGAAATGAATGGAAATCCTGCCATTTCAAAGATGGGAATTACTCAAAATTTAGGTAGTATGGAAGGAAAAGAAGTACGATTTGGTTCGGCAGCTTCGGCTTATTGGGCGATAAATACGACAGTTACGAGTAATGGTTCAGTCAACGCCATGCACGATAGTATGACTCCGCTGACGGGAATGTTTGCCATGTTGGGTATGATGGTCAATAGTTTTTACGGCGGGGTGGGCGTTGGCTTTTTGAACTTCTATATTTTCATGATTTTGGCGGTATTTATCAGTAGTTTGATGGTAGGACGAACCCCCGAATTCTTGGGTAAAAAAGTGGAAGCCAAAGAAATGAAAATTGCCATGATTATTGCCTTGTTACACCCTTTCCTGATTCTTGCCTCAACCTCTTTATCAAGTTATATTTTTACCAGTAACCCAACTGAATATGCAGGTTGGTTAGCCAATCCAAGCAATCACGGATTCAGTGAAATGTTGTACGAATTCACTTCATCAAGTGCCAATAATGGTAGCGGTTTTGAAGGTTTGGGCGACAATACACCGTTTTGGAATATTGCTTGCGGAGTGGTAATGCTTTTGGCTCGTTACTTACCAATTATTGGCCCAGTTGCTATTGCGGGTATTTTGGCAGGCAAAAAGTTCATTCCAGAAAGTGCGGGAACGCTCAAAACTGATACTTCAACTTTCGGTTTAATGATATTTGCGGTGATTGCAATTGTGGCGGCTCTGTCATTTTTCCCTGCCTTAACACTTGGACCAATTGCGGAATATTTTTCGATGAAATAAGGATAACAAATCGAAATCAACGCTGGCAGGGTTT
>JAZKDE010000017.1:1687-10104 GCA_040387735.1 Bacteroidota bacterium | reverse complement strand
CCTGCCAGCGTTAAATGGATAAAAAACTAAAAAAATGAAAGCTCAAAATACATCATTATTTCAAAAAGAGTTAATTCAAGAGGCGTTTAAACAGTCTTTTGTAAAACTCAATCCCAAAATCATGTTTCGTAATCCCGTCATGTTTACGGTTGAAATCGGAACAGCAATTATGTTAGGCGTGTGTGTCTGGATTTTAACTGGCGAAGCCACACAAGGAAGTTTTACTTATAATTTTATCGTCTTCTTAGTATTATTTCTAACCCTAATTTTTGCCAATTTTGCCGAAGCAATTGCCGAAGCAAGGGGGAAAGCACAAGCCGATAGTTTACGTAAAACTCGTGAAGAAACACCTGCCAAATGGATTGAACCGATTGGTGATATGTACGTAAATCATATCAAAATTATCCCTTCTTCACAACTTAAAAAAGGCGATGTTTTTATTTGCGAAACAGGCGATACAATTCCAACGGACGGTGAAATTATTGAAGGGTTAGCGACCATTGACGAAAGTGCTATCACGGGTGAATCTGCCCCTGTAATTCGGGAATCGGGCGGAGATAAAAGTTCAGTGACGGGTGGTACGAAGGTCTTATCCGACAAAATTAAAGTGGTCGTAACGACCGAACCTGGCGAGAGTTTCTTGGACAAAATGATTGCGTTAGTAGAAGGAGCAAGTCGCCAGAAAACACCCAATGAAATTGCCCTTACGATACTTTTAGCAGGATTTACCTTAGTTTTTATTATCGTTACGGTTACATTAAAACCTTTCGCTGATTATGCTCATACACCCATTACAATTGCCGCTTTTATTTCTCTATTTGTATGTTTAATTCCCACCACGATTGGCGGTTTATTGTCCGCCATCGGGATTGCGGGAATGGACCGAGCCTTGCGAGCAAATGTTATTACAAAAAGCGGTAAAGCTGTAGAAACTGCGGGCGATATTGACGTTTTATTATTGGACAAAACGGGAACAATTACCATCGGAAATAGAAAAGCGACCCATTTTTATCCTGCCAATGGCGTGGACGAGAAGCACTTTGTTAATTGCACGGTTTTGAGTTCAATGTCGGACGAAACACCCGAAGGAAAATCCATCATTGAATTAGCAGGAATTAAGCCCGAAAGTTTAAAAGTTGAAAATCCAAGATTCATTAAATTCACGGCAGAAACCAGAAGTTCGGGTGTTGATTTTGGTAATATCAGAATCAGAAAAGGCGCATCGGATTCAATTAGAAATTTGGCTCAACAAGCAGGGAATCCTTATCCAGAAGAAACGGCATCGAGAGTTAAAACGATTTCGAGCAACGGAGGAACTCCATTGGTTGTGTCTGAAAATGAGAAAATTATCGGGGTAGTTGAATTGCAAGATATTATAAAACCTGGGATTCAAGAACGTTTTGAACGATTAAGAAAAATGGGCATTAAGACGGTAATGGTAACGGGAGATAATCCTTTGACGGCTAAATTTATTGCCGAAAAAGCAGGCGTTGATGATTTTATTGCCGAGGCAAAACCCGAAGATAAAATGAATTATATCAAGAAGGAACAGCAAGCGGGCAGATTGGTGGCCATGATGGGCGATGGTACAAATGATGCCCCTGCCTTAGCCCAAGCGGATGTGGGAGTGGCCATGAACAGCGGAACGCAAGCTGCAAAAGAGGCAGGAAATATGGTGGATTTGGATAATGACCCAACCAAATTAATTGAAATTGTGGAAATTGGAAAGCAGTTATTAATGACCCGTGGCACGCTCACGACTTTCTCAATTGCCAATGACGTTGCCAAGTATTTCGCCATCATTCCTGCTTTATTTATTGTGGCAATTCCATCGTTGCAAGGCTTGAATATAATGAATTTACACAGTCCAGAAAGTGCTATTTTGTCAGCAGTAATTTTTAACGCTATCATCATTCCATTTTTGATTCCATTGGCATTGCGTGGCGTAGAATACAAACCCATTGGAGCAAGTGCTTTACTCCGTAGAAACTTGTTAATTTATGGTTTGGGAGGCGTTATTGTTCCTTTTATCGGGATAAAGTTAATTGATATTTTAGTGTCAGTATTCGTATAGAATTATGAATGATGAGGTATAAATTATGAATTATTTTCCAAAATTGGAATTATTCACTGCTCATCATTCATACCTCATCATTCATAATTTATAATTTAAAGAACATGAAAACCAACCTTTTTCCAGCCATAAGATTAACCTTATTTTGTGCATTATTCTTTTCAGGAATTTACACAGTCAGTCTTTTAGGCATCGCCAAATTTACCCCAAACGGAGGTAAAGGCGAAATAATTTCTCAAAACGGTAAAACGTATTACAGTAATATAGGGCAGACATTTACGCAGGATAAATATTTCAATTCTCGTCCTTCTGCCGTTGGTTATAATGCCGCAGGTTCAGCAGGGAGTAACAAAGGACCAAGTAATCCCGCTTATTTAGCTGAAGTTCAAGCCCGAATTGATACGTTTATGGTACATAATCCAAATGTTAAAAGAACAGAAATTCCATCTGATTTAGTAACGGCAAGCGGTAGCGGTTTAGACCCAAATATCTCCGTAGAAGGGGCGAAAATCCAAGTAAAAAGAATTGCTAAAGTCCGTAATATTTCGGAAGAAAAATTACTGCAACTCGTTGATAATCAAATAGAAAAACCATTATTTGGATTAATGGGAACTTCAAAAATCAATGTTTTGAAATTGAATTTAGCTTTAGAGAGAATGTAAAAAATTAGCACACAGATTGCACAGATGCTACGCAGCACGGATTTTTAAAAATCTGTAAAAATCCGTGCTGCGTAGCATTTGTATCATCTGTGTGCCATTATCGGAACAAAACACACAAAACATGAAAACTTTATTTTTATCCTTATTAACTGCCTTTGCTTTGACTGCAAATGCACAAATCGACAGTACAAAATCGCCTTTAAAATTTAGTGGATACTTGGAAACTTATTACAGTTATGACTTTGGAAACCCAATCAATCACAACCGACCAGGATTTGTTTATTCGCACAACCGACACAATGAAGTAAGCTTGAATTTGGGATTTATAAAAGCGGCGTATGAAAAGGATAATGTAAGAGCGAATTTAGCTTTAATGACGGGTAGTTACGCCAATGCAAATCTTGCGGCAGAACCAGGAGTTTTGAAGAATATTTATGAAGCAAATATTGGTTTTAAAGTATCAAAAACTAAAACAGTTTGGGTAGATGCGGGTATCTTTGCTTCACACATTGGCTTTGAAAGTGCCATTGGAAAAGATTGTTGGAATTTAACTCGTAGTATTTTGGCGGATAATTCTCCGTACTATGAAAGCGGTGCGAAGATTTCATATAGTTCTAATAATGGGCAATTATTTATAAGTGGTTTATTTCTAAACGGTTGGCAACGAATTCAGCGAATAGATGGCAACAATTCTCCTGCTTTCGGACATCAATTAACGTATAAACCATCATCGAAAGTTACCTTAAATAGTAGTTCTTTCATTGGTAGTGATACGCCTGATAGTACCAAAAGAATGAGATATTTCCATAATTTTTATGGTATTTTTCAATTAAATGAAAGGGTTGGATTAATACTCGGATTTGACATAGGGATGCAACAAAAAGCCAAAGCAAGTTCAGAATATGACACGTGGTATTCACCCGTCGCAATTTTAAAATATTCGCCAAGCAATAGAGTAAACGTAGCCGTCAGAGGAGAATATTATTCCGATAAAAATCAAGTAATTGTTTCAACAGGTACGCCAAATGGCTTTCAGACTTGGGGATATTCAGTAAATCTTGATTATAATATTGCCGATAATTTGATGTGGCGGATTGAGGGAAGAGGATTTAATAACAAAGATCAATCTTTTGCTAATAGTGATAATAAACCGAGTAGTCAGAATTATTTTATGACAACCTCATTAGCCCTTTCTTTCTAAATGTCCGAAAAAGACCAAACCGTCCAATATTTTCTTGACCTTATTAAAAAGTCAAAGCAAGGTAAATTCAAAATTTACATCGGCATGAGTGCGGGCGTGGGAAAAAGTTTCAGAATGTTGCAAGAAGCTCATTCGCTTTTACGCAACGGAATTGATGTAAAAATCGGTTTTATTGAAACCCACAACCGTAAAGAAACGCACGAATTATTGGCAGGTTTACCAATTATTCCAAGACGAAAACTATTTTATAAAGGCAAAGAATTGGAAGAAATGGACGTGCAAGCTATCATCAATGCTCGTCCCGAAGTAGTAATTGTGGATGAATTGGCTCATACCAATATTGAAGGCAGTAAGAATGAAAAACGCTGGCAGGACGTAATGGACATCATTTCGGCGGGAATAAATGTGATAAGTGCCGTTAATATTCAGCACATTGAGAGTCTGAATGAAGAGGTAAAAATCATTACGGGTATAGAAGTAAAAGAGCGAATTCCTGACAGCGTACTTGCCCAAGCCGATGAAGTGGTCAATATTGATTTAACGGCCGATGAACTCATTACTCGACTGAAAGAAGGCAAAATTTATACGTCCGATAAAATTGAAATATCGCTCAAAAATTTCTTTAAAAGTGACCAGATTCTTCAATTACGTGAGTTAGCTTTGAAGGAAGTTGCCTCGCAGGTAGTCCGAAAAGTAGAAGCCGAAGTGACCAGTCCAAACGCTTTGAAGCACGAGCGTTTTTTGGCGTGCATCAGTAGCAATGACAATACCGCTAAAGTTGTTATTAGAAAAACTGCCAGATTGGCCAATTATTACAACAGCAAATGGTACGTTTTGTACGTACAGAAACCGTCTGAAAGTGCCGATAAAATTGCATTGGATAAGCAAAGACACTTGATTAATAATTTTAAATTAGCCACGGAATTAGGTGCTGAAATTATTAAGATTGAAAGTCCATACATTGCAAAAACCATTATCGAGCAAGCAGAATTAAGGGGTATTTCTACGGTTTGTATGGGTAAACCACATTTCAGTTTGATAAAAATTATCTTGGCAACGAATGTCTTTAGTGAGTTGTTAAATAAATTGTCTTCAAATAATATCGACTTAGTTATTTTGTCGTGATAATTCCATTGTGGGTTCATCTGTGTGCCGTCAATCATAGTCCAACATTAATCATGAAAATTAAAACCAAATTAACATTAGGTGTAGGGCTTCTATTCCTGATGATTATTTTACTCAGTGCGGTTGGGGCAATGTACATCAATGCCTTAAAAAGTGACACTGAAAATATCTTGGTTGCCAATTACAATTCCTTGGAATATTCGAGCAAAATGCTGTTGGCACTTGAGGAAAATTCGGATAAATCGTTACAAGAATTTGGGGAAAGTTTGAAAAAACAGGAACATAATATTTCTGAAATTGGCGAAAAAGAAGCAACTCAAACTTTGAGAGTTTATTTTAATCAATTTTCCAAAAATCAATCCGATTTCACAGTCCATCAATTTATTCGCAAAGAGATTTTTAAAATTATGGACATGAATATGCAAGCCATTCAGCGGAAAAGTGAATTTGCCAAACGAACTGCGGAAGTTGCAACGCTCAGAATTGCTTTGGCGGGGGTGGTTTGTTTCTTAATTGCCTTTACTTTATTGATAAATCTACCTTCCAATATTGCCAATCCCATTAAAGAATTAACGGAAAGTATCAAGCAAATTGCGGCTAAAAATTATTCGCAACGAGTTCATTTTGAGAGCAATAACGAATTTGGCGAATTAGCTACTTCGTTTAATACGATGGCCGAAAAATTGGAAGAATATAACGATAGCAATTTGGCAACATTGATGATTGAAAAGAAGCGAATTGATGCCCTCATCAGCAATATGCACGACCCCGTAATTGGCTTGGATGAAAATATGAAAATCCTTTTTGTGAATGAAGAAGCCACCAAAACCGTTGGATTGCCAGCCACGGAAATGGTCGGCGAATTTGCTCAGAATCTTGCCATCCGTAATGATTTATTGCGTTCATTGATGCAGGATATTCAGGTAACACAGAGCATTAGTGGAAAGGAAAAAACGCAAACGGTAAAGATATTTGCTGATGGGAAAGAGAGTTATTTTGAGAAAGAAACGCATACCATTTCAATTACACCCACGGGCGAGCAAATCAAAAAAACGATTGGTTTTGTGGTAATTCTTCGGAATATTACAGAATATAAAGAGTTAGATTTTGCCAAAACAAACTTCATTGCAACCGTTTCACATGAGTTTAAAACCCCGATTTCTTCAATAAAAATGAGTTTGCAATTACTTGAAAATGAAAGAGTTGGTGTTTTGAATGAAGAACAAAAGAGTCTAATTGAAAGTATTAAAGACGATGCCAATAGACTATTAAATACTACGAGTGAATTACTGAATATCACGCAAGTAGAAACGGGAAATATTCAGCTTGCCATTGTTTCAACTGACCCAAAAGCCATTTTGACGTATGCCGTAAATGCCAACAAAACGCAAGCCGAACAAAAGCAAATTCAGCTAAAAATTGACTGTCCAGAAGAACTACCACAAGTCTTAGCCGATAGTGAAAAAACCGCTTGGGTTTTGATAAATTTAATCTCAAACGCCATTCGTTATTCACACGATAATTCAATTATTTTTCTGAATGTTATCGTGGAAAACCAGCACCTTAAGTTTGTGGTAAAAGACACTGGACAGGGCATTGCACCGCAATATAAAGACAAAGTTTTTGACAGATATTTTCGTGTACCAGGCACAAAAAAGGAAGGAACGGGACTTGGTCTTGCTATCAGCAAAGAATTCATTGAAGCACAAGGCGGACAAATCTCGGTGGAAAGTGATTTCGGTGCAGGGAGTGTATTTACAGTGCAGTTGAATCGGGGATAAAAAATGGCACACAGATAAGACTCGCCGTCCGCCTTAATGCTTCGCAACGCAGATTTTCGCAGATTTTAAAACAAAATATAATTTTCTATTTATTTACAAAATAAATTAGAAACTCACATAAATATCTTTTAAAATCTGCGTTATCTGCGTGTGAATTCTACCTCTCTTCCACCTTCGTCCAAACTGCACCCGCTTCATTAGATTTTACTACGGTATCAATAAATACCATGCCTCTGATGCCTTCTTCGATGCTTGGAAAATCATGGATTTCTGGATTGTAGCCACCCGTCAAAATTTCACTTTCTCCTGCTAAACCACCCGCCGCATTTTCTTTGGCAACTTCACCCCATCTTGCACGTAAAGCATAAGAGAAATTGCGGTAAATACTCGCAAATGTTTCAATGTAGCCTTCAGGGTGTCCCGCTGGTTGGCGAGTATGTGCTTGGGCTTGCGGAGATAAATCGCCTACACCTGTGCGGATAATACGTGAACCTTTTTCTTGATTCGTCAAAATCAGCGTATTTGGATCCATTTGTCGCCATTTCAAACCGCCAAATTCTCCGTAAATTCTGATGTTTAAATCATTTTCTTCGCCATTACAAATTTGCGAATTGTGTAAAATTCCTTTCGCTCCGTTATTAAAACGTAAAAGCATATTGGCATCATCATCCAACTGACGACCTTCCACGAAAATGGTCAAATCGGCACATATTTCGGTGATTTTCAAGCCTGTAATATATTCCGCTAAGTTCTCGGCGTGTGTTCCGATGTCGCCCACGCCACCCGCTGCACCGCAACGAGCAGGGTCAGTTCTCCAACCCGCTTGTTTTTGTCCCGTAGCTTCCAATAATTGCGAAAGCCAACCTTGCGGATATTCAACAATTACTTTACGAACTTTACCGATAACACCATTTTTAATCATCTGTTTTGCCTCTTTCACCATCGGATAGGCACAGTAATTATGCGTCAAACAGTAAATCAGCCCAGATTTTTCGATAATATCTCTCAATAAATAAACCTCTTCCGTATTGAGTGTTGCAGGTTTGTCAGAAACCACGTGAAACCCATTTTCCAAAGCCATTTTTGCGGCTGAAAAGTGAACGTGATTAGGAGTAACGATGGTTACGAAATCCATTCTTTCCCCTTCTGGAAGTTCTTTTTCTTTCAAAATCATTTCCTCAAAAGAACCATAAACTCGGTTTGGAGGAAGATAAAGAGCTTCTCCCGTTGCCTTTGATTTTTCGGGATTAGAGCTAAACGCTCCACAAACCAATTCCACTTCGCCATCCAATGCCGCTCCACGACGGTGAACTGCTCCGATGAAAGCATCCAAGCTTCCACCAATCATACCCATTCTAATTTTACGTGCCATTTTTCTTAGCTATTAGCCTTCAGTTGTGAGCTTTAGGCATTTTTGTTTTTTGTTTATTCTTGTGTTTTGAAACAAATTTAAGGCAGACTATTTTGTCTTAAAACCTGCCTTGTATTGGTACTAATACAAATTTTCATAAAAATACTGATAAATCGGTGCATAGAATCTGAAAAAAAATTCGTTTTTTTGATAGATTTTTCAA
>JAZKDE010000017.1:0-1677 GCA_040387735.1 Bacteroidota bacterium | reverse complement strand
AAAGCATCTAAGCTTCCACCAATCATACCCATTCTAATTTTTCTTGCCATTTTTTCTAAGCGATGAGTTTTGAGCAATGAGTTTTGAGTTTTAAGTATTGAGTAATATTTACAAAAAATAGGCTTTATAGATAAGTTTTAAAGTCTATTTTTCAAAAACTCAAAGCTTATGGCTCACGGCTCAAAGCTACATAATTACAAATTTTCATAAAAATACTGATAAATCGGTGCATGAAATCTGAATATTTTTTCGTTTTTTTGATAGATTTTTCAAAGACGAAATTTCATAAAACCAAGAAATTAACTAATTTATTCACTTTTCAAATCCCTAATTCACTATGTCTCAAATCATTAACCGTGATAAACTTTTCTTAGGAAGTTGTTTCGCCCTCATTACTACGGCGATGGCTTTCGGTATTCGTGCAGGTGTGCTAACACAACTTGGCGTAGAATTTAACCTTACTTCTCAAGAACTTGGTTACGTAAACCAAATGGCATTTTTGGGTTTTCCGATTGCTATGATTATCGGAGGGCCACTTTATAATGCTCTTGGCCCTAAAAAAATCATTTGGGTAGCCTTCATTACACACGTTTTAGGCTTGGTGATGACAATATATTCGGGTGGATTTTGGACACTTTTACTTTCAACCTTTTTCGTAGGATTTGGTAATGGAACGGTAGAAGCCGCTTGTAATCCAATGATTTCAGATATGTACGAAGGTAACGAAAAAACAAAAATGTTGAATCGTTTCCACATGTGGTTTCCTGGTGGAATTGTAATAGGTAGTCTTCTTTCTCAATTTATGACTTCTGCAGGCATGAGCTGGCAAATGCAAATTGGGTCAATTTTGATTCCTGCCGTTGTTTATGCGTTTTTATTCTTCGGACAAGCATTTCCTGAAAGTCAAGATGAAGGTGCTTCTTCAACGGGCGATAATTTAAAAGCAATGATGTCTCCGTTGTACATCTTTATGCTTGCGTGTATGGCTTTGACTGCAATTTCAGAATTCGGTCCAGAGCAATGGATTGGGCCAGTTTTAGGAAAAGCAGGTGCAAGTCCGATGATTATTTTAGCTTTGGTAACGGGTTTAATGGCAGTAGGTCGTTATTTTGCTGGACCAATTGTTCATAGTATCAATCCAACGGGTGTTTTATTAGCTTCGGCAGTATTGACAACGATTGGAGTAGTTTCAATGAGCCAAGCCACGGGTGGAATGGTGTATGTTTCAGCAATTGTATTTGCGTTGGGCGTATGTTATTTCTGGCCAACAATGATTGGTTTTGTCGCTGAAAATATCCCTAAAAGTGGTGCGTTTGGGATGTCAATTATTGGTGGTATGGGAATGTTCTCAACGTCAATTTTTCAACCAGTAATAGGAAAATGGTTAGATGATGAAAAAGCAAAAGCAGCCGTAGAAGGACTTTCGGGTGACGTGGCAGAATTAGCCGCAGGACAAGCAACCTTGGATAATATGGCAGTTTTTCCTGCTATTTTAATTGTCGCTTTCGCAGGATTGTATTTTTATATGCGTAAAAGTAAAGCGGTTGTAACGGCATAATTAAATTTTGTCATTTCGCTTACTATTTTAGAACAAAGCCTTACAGATATTTGTATAATCTGTAAGGCTTTTTGCTTAATTATAGTATCCTGACAAATTTATCTCCAAAAAAATATGCT
>JAZKDE010000016.1:62757-69008 GCA_040387735.1 Bacteroidota bacterium | reverse complement strand
GTTGCGGAGCTCATACTTTTCCGTACATTGAAGTAAAAAATAAAACAGCAACGGTAGAACACGAAGCTACGACTTCAAAAATTGGAGAAGACCAATTATTTTACTGTAACCAAAGAGGAATTTCAACGGAAGCTGCCGTAGCATTAATAGTGAACGGTTACGCTAAAGAAGTTTTAAACCAATTGCCAATGGAATTTGCGGTTGAAGCCCAAAAGCTACTTGCCGTTTCATTAGAAGGCTCGGTTGGATAAAACGTTGAACAAAATAAAATTGAATTAAAAAGGCTTTTGTTTCATCAAACAAAAGCCTTTTTTGTATTTTTGTAAGAATACAATCACACAAATTCCCTCATGAAGAAAATTATTCTATTAACTCTTTTTCTTCCGCCATTTTCTCAAAATATTTTTGGAATAGACTATTTTAAAGGTACTTACAAATCTGCCTTAGATTCCGCTCAAAAGTACGATAAATACATTTTTTTGAATATCGCCGCCACTTGGAGCGGTGCGTCAAACCGAATGGAAAAGGACGTTTTTCGTAGGGATATTCTCGAAAATCAAATTAATGCCAATTTCTTGGCATTACGTTTAGATGCAGCATCGCCTGAAGGTTTATTGATACAACAACAGTTTGGTATTGCTGCTTTACCCGCTTATTTGGTCATTGATAAACAGGGCCAGATAGTGCGATTAAGGATAGGAGAAGTTTCTTTGGATGCTTTTAGTACTTTCTTAAAGGATGCAATAAATGAACCAAATGGTTATCGAAATCTGGAAAAAGAAACCTTAGAATCATTCAATGCGACGGCAAAAACACCCAATGATTACTCTTGGGCAACTTATAATTTTAATTATCTTTTGTCAAAACCAGAAATTGCCTTAACACTTTATACGGGAAATAATTATCGACCAAAAGGCGTTGCTGCCAAGTTAGAGGTTTATTATGTGCTGGCAAATTGTGCCAGAAAAGCAGGGAAAATGAATAATATGGCATTGTTAAATGAGTTGGTTATTTATGCCGAAAAAATTGGTTTAGGCGTAAGAGAAAAGACTATATTTAATTTATTTTATAGTCTCGAACGTAATGAAACCGATAGTATTAAAAAGAATTTGATTGAATTAGCAGAAAGTAAAGATAGATTTGCGGATTTTCAGTTTACGGGCCTTGTCTTATCTGAATTCGTGAGGGTTATTTCTGAAATATATTATCGCACGGCAGACTCAGAAACGTTATTGATGACGCTTGAAAAGGTTAATGTGCAAAATATTAATTTTGAAAGAGTTTATCCCGAGCGAATTTATAAATATTACAAAGCTCTTTTGTTGGAGAAAATTGGACATACGGAGGAGGCTAAAATAATGGCAAAGAATATTTTGAAAACGTATGAATTTGTTCCTGCCGACAAAAATTACGACGAAACAATTGAGGAATTACAAAAAATAGTTGACGAAAGAGAGTAGCAATCTTAGAATAGAGTTAACGAAGAAAATTTATGATAAATTATAATCCAAAGGAGTGGTTCACTTTTATATTTAGGTTGCACAAAGCGGATACATTTAGGCAGTTATTACCGATGCTGTTTTGGATCGCTGTTTACGTAGGAATAGTTGCTTATTTGGAAATTGAGTTTTTTAAATTAGGAGATGGAAGTCACCTCAAAAACATTACCGTTATGCACGGAATGTTGGGTTTTGTGATTTCCTTATTACTGGTTTTTAGAACAAATACGGCTTACGAACGTTGGTGGGAAGGGCGTAAATTGTTTGGAAGTTTAGTGAATAATTCCAGAAATCTTGCGTTGAAATTGAATGCTGTTTTGCCCGAAAATGATTTGAATCTTAGAAAAGACTTTCAAGGATTTATTATTGAGTATGCATTTGCTTTAAAGAGACATTTAAGGGGACATCAACATAATAGTGAGTTATTTACTTCGACAATTAATATTGCTGAAGGGAATCACAAACCGAACTATATTGCAGGACTTATTTTTAAAAAGGTGCAAGAATTATATCAAAACAAAGTCATTTCGGGGGAGCAATTATTGTTTTTAAATAGCGAATTAAGCTCATTTACGGATATTTGTGGTGCTTGTGAGCGAATCAAAAATACGCCAATTCCTTTTTCGTATTCGGTATTTATTAAGAAATTTATCTTTTTTTATGTGATGACTTTACCGTTTGGATACGTTTTTTCATTGGGATATTTATCCATTCCAATTGTAGTATTTGTGTTTTATGTGCTTGCCAGTTTAGAGTTAATTGCGGAGGAAATTGAAAATCCTTTTGGAATAGATTCTAATGATTTACCACTCAATCAAATTTGTAAAAATATCCAAAAGCACATTCAAGAGATTATTTAATCAAACTTGTCTAATTCCTTCATTCGCCCGCTTAAACCGCCCGTATGCACAACAACGATGGTTGAATTTTCCTTGAATTTACCTTTCTGAATCATATCGTAAACGCCGTACATCATTTTTCCCGTATAGACTTGTTCTAATTTAATGCTTGGATTTCTTTTCTCAAATGCCTTAATAAACTCAATCAATTCTGGCGTGGTTTTTCCGTAATTTCCAAAAATATAATCGGTTGAAATATCAAATTCGGAGGATTCAGGGATGAGTTTAGCGACAGCGTTCCACAATAAACCTTTATCTTTCAACACTGCAAATCCAAGTGCTTCAGTATCGCCTCGAAGTCCAGTAACAACGCCCGCCAAAGTCCCACCAGTGCCAGCCGCCACACAAATATACTCTGGGGTGATTTCCGAATAAATTTCATCCATCATTTCCACCACACCTTTGATAGCTAATTCATTGGTACCGCCTTCAGGAAGCACATAAAATTCATCTTTATATTGCCGAGTTATTTTGTCTTTGAAACCATAGTTCAACCTTGGAAGAAAGATTAAATCCATACCGCACAGTTTGGCAAAAAGTAAAACTTGATTTGAAAAAGGAGTTAATTCTTCGCCTCTAATAATGCCAGTTGTTTCAAATCCAAACTCTTTGCCCGCCGCCGCAGTTGCATAAATATGATTAGAAAATGCTCCCCCAAAAGTGAGTAACTTATTGAAACCATTTTCTCTTGCAGCGATTAAATTATACTTTAATTTACGCCATTTATTACCAGTAATTTCTGGATGAATCAAATCATCACGCTTAATGTACAGTTTTATTGGGTAATTACTTAAAATAGGATCATTAATAAGCTGTAATGGGGAGGGTGGTAGTTGAATCATGGCAATAATTTTTTAAATTTGGGGTCAAATTAGCTATTGCTAAGAAACACAAATGTATGCAAGATTTAGAAGAAGAAGAAGATTTGTATGAACATCATCGAGTGGTTGTTGATAAAGGGCAAAATATGCTTAGAATCGACAAATTTTTGATGACAAAACTTCAAAATGTCACAAGAGTTAAAATTCAAGAGGGGATTGATTCTGGTTCAGTAAAAGTGAATGACTTGGTTGTGAAGGCAAGTTATAAAATAAAGCCGTTTGATGTAATAACCGTCTCGTTGACGGAACCACCGAGAGATACTGAAATTATTCCTCAGAATATTCCGCTTAATATTATTTATGAAGACGATGAATTATTGGTTGTAAATAAACCAGCGGGAATGGTAGTTCATCCTGCTCACGGGAATTGGGATGGTACTTTGGTGAATGCTTTGGTCTATCATTTTCAGAACTTGCCAACGCACCGAAACGGAGAAATTCGTCCAGGTTTGGTACATCGTATTGATAAGGATACTTCTGGGTTATTGGTTATTGCCAAAACTGACCAAGCTATGACTCATCTCGCCAAGCAGTTTTATGATCACTCAATTGAACGAACCTACAATGCGTTAGTTTGGGGAGAACCTAAAAATGAAGAGGGAACAATTGAAGGAAACATTGGTAGAAGTCCTAAAGACCGTAAAATTATGACCATTTTTCCTGATGGTTCACAAGGGAAAGATGCCGTAACTCATTATAAAGTTTTGAAGAAATTGCGTTATGTTTCTTTGGTTCAATGTAATTTAGAAACGGGAAGAACACACCAAATTAGAGTTCATTTGAAGCATATTGGTAATACGCTTTTTAACGATGAAACTTACGGTGGAGACAGAGTATTGAGAGGAACGGTTTTTTCAAAATATGAACAGTTTGTAGCAAATTGCTTTAAACTATGCCCAAGACAAGCACTTCACGCAAAATCTTTAGGTTTTATTCACCCCAAAACGGGTGAGTTTTTACATTTTGAATCTGAATTGCCTACTGATATTCAGCAAGTTATTGAAAAGTGGGAGGGATACGTTAATAATGAATAGTTTTTAGCGGAAGTGATTTTAGGAGTTAGGAAATAGTTTTCGGCAGTCGGTAGATAAATTGTGATATTTTCATAAATCAACACTTAAAGCTCATTACTAAACTTAATGAAACAATGGATACGCTTGGAAAAGACCTCGACGATTTGGTAGAATATCTCGGTGGATTAGAAAGAGATATGCGTCCTAAAAAAGTAAAACCGCTTAAAAATTACATTATTGGCTATTTTGAAGGTATTAAACATACCGAAATTAATGCCCATTTGGTAATAAAAGAAATGGAGCGACAAGACCTGATTTTTTTGGGTTTGAATGGAGATGTAATTTATAATTTTTGAAGAATTGGGAATCATTAATGGTAAAATTAGGGATTTCCCAATTCACTAATCCTTAAAAAAATGTCAATAATTATTCGAGAAGGTGTTCGTGAAGATGTCCCTGTAATGTTTGAGTTAATTAAAGAGTTGGCTTTGTACGAAAAAGCTCTCGAAGAAGTAACTAATACTGTTGAACAAATGTACATTGACGGTTTTGGTGAAAATCCGATATACGGTTCAATTGTGGCTGAAGTTGACGGACAGGTTGTAGGAATGGCTCTTTATTATTATCGCTACTCAACTTGGAAAGGGAAACGACTTTATTTGGAGGATTTAATCGTTTCGGAGACGATGAGAGGAAAAAGTTTAGGGGAAAAATTATTGGAAGCCACGATTGACCAAGCCAGAAAAACCTCGTGTACGGGTGTTATGTGGCAAGTATTGGATTGGAATGAACCAGCAATTAATTTCTACAAGAAGTTTGGTGTAAGATTCGACGGTGGTTGGTTGAACGTACACGTTGATTTTTAATATAGAAATAGCACGTAGATGACGAAGTTTCGGCGTGCCATATAGATACATGAAAACTTTTCAGATTGCAATTGATACAGGTGGCACTTTCACGGATTGTATCGCTACTGATA
Source organism: Bacteroidota bacterium (assembly GCA_040387735.1). Classification (GTDB taxonomy): domain Bacteria; phylum Bacteroidota; class Bacteroidia; order Cytophagales; family Spirosomataceae; genus Arcicella. The sequence goes on along the minus strand of JAZKDE010000016.1, from coordinate 63,737 downwards.
ATTTTGGGACGGAATATCGTTGTAAAATTCTTTCAAATAGTAGTATTCGAGGCGAAGTAATTGAGCAAATTGCTGCTAATAAATTCAAAATAAAACAAGCTTGGTTTTTGAAAAGAGATATTCTAAAAGATTATCTCTTTTTGATTTTGGGGCATACTTTCTCGGCAAAAGTTAAAGCTTTTGATACAAAAGAATCAATCATCGAAATTGATGTATTTATTCCAGAATCTTTTCAGAATCAGCAATTTAGCTTTGCCCTTACGGCAAATGAAGAAGCTCCCGTTTTGGGTGCCAGACTTATTACGGGAACTGCTTTGGCGGAATCTTTTCCACCAATTCAGATGAGAATTGGTTCGACAAAAGGTACTAATGCACTTTTAGAAATGAAAGGAGCAAAGACGGCTTTCGTGGTCACGAAGGGATTCAGAGATTTACTAATTATCGGAAATCAGGCTCGTCCCGATATTTTTGCATTAAATATTATTCGCCCAGAACCTCTACATCAAATGGTTGTAGAAGTGGATGAACAAACTGATGCTTCGGGAAAAATTGTTGGTAAAGTTAATCTTGATTTTTTAGAAAAAAACATTCAACAGCTTAAAAGTCAAGGAATTGAGTCGATTGCAATCTGTTTGAAAAATGCTTATCAGAATGATTTTCACGAAAGGGCTTTACAAGCAATTTTTGAAAAGCACTTCAAATTTGTTAATATTTCTACCGAATTAAGTCAGCAAATTAAGTTCTTGAATCGGGCAGAAACGACGGTAGTAAACGCTTATTTATCACCCATTATCTCAAATTATCTTCAAAATATTACTGATAAATTGCCCAATCAGTCATTTCAAGTAATGACCAGTGCGGGGAGTTTAGTTCGGGCAGATGCTTTTTATCCTAAAGATAGCCTTTTTTCGGGGCCTGCTGGTGGTGTTGTGGGTGCTTCGGTTATCGCAAAGGAAGCTGGTTATTTTCATTTTATTGCT
>JAZKDE010000016.1:11000-62747 GCA_040387735.1 Bacteroidota bacterium | reverse complement strand
CATATTTTTAGTCCCTCTTTAGCCATTGAAACGGTAGCGGCAGGTGGTGGTTCAATTTGTACTTTCGACGGTTATAAACTCTCCGTTGGACCAGAAAGTGCGGGTTCAACGCCAGGCCCTGCGTGTTACGGAGCGGGTGGACCATTGACCATTACGGATGTTAATTTGCTATTGGGGCGTTTGGATTCGACGCAATTTTCGATTCCTATTTTTCCAGAAAAAGCCGAAGAAAGATTACAAGAAATTGTCCAAAACTCGGGTAATTATGCAAGCAGAGAGACTATTTTGGAAGGTTTTAGAGCCATTGCAAATGAAAAAATGGCAGAGACTGTACGTAAAATTTCAATTGTCAAAGGTTATGATACACAAAATTATGCACTTGTTGCGTTTGGTGGAGCAGGAGGATTACACGCCTGCGGGATTGCTGAATTGCTAAAAATTAATACTATTTTATTGCCCAAAGATGCAGGAATTCTATCGGCTTTTGGTATTTCAAAAGCTAAAGTTGAGCGTTTTGCGGAGGCTTCAATGTTACAAATTTTTGATGAAAACGCTCCAAATCTACTCAATAAAAAATTTGAAAAAATAAAAGAAGAAGTTATAGAGAAATTGAAAATTGATGGTATTGCAAAGTCGGAAATTTACTTTAAAAACCATTTGATTTTTCTTCGTTTTAAAGGTCAAGATTCTAACTTAGAGGTTGAATGGACTCATTACAAGGATGTTATTGAGAAGTTTAAGGAAAAGTATATTTCAATTTTTGGGCATTGGGTCTATAACAGAGCGATTGAAATAGAAAGTATCCGAATCATTGCAGGAGAGAAAAGTGGAGACTCAATTTCAGAGCAGGATGCAATTAAACCAGTCGAAACATATTTGCCAGTACCTTCTCATTATATTCAGGCATTTGTTGAAAATGGATACCAATCCGTTCCCGTTTTTATTCGTGAAAGTTTAAAATCAGGAGCAAAAATTGAAGGCTTTGCTTTGTTATTGGATAGATTTAGTACGACAGTTATTGAAAAAAAATGGGAATTTGTGTTAGATGAAAATGGAACGGGGAGAGTTTCTTCGGTAACTCCAAAAGAGATGCCAAGCATTGCCCTAAGTACAAATGGTATTGCCAATGAAGCATCTCAATTAGAATTATTCACAAATCGTTTCATGTCAATTGCTGAAAATATGGGTGTGCTTTTGCAAAGAACGTCACTATCCGTGAATGTGAAAGAACGCTTGGATTTTTCGTGTGCATTATTGGATGCGGAAGCCGAATTGATTGCGAATGCACCGCATATTCCTGTGCATTTAGGTAGTTTGGGCGTATGTGTGAGGAGTGTTTTAAAACAAATTTCGATTGAAAAAGGGGATGTTGTTATTACTAATCATCCCAAATATGGCGGTTCTCATTTACCTGATGTTACGTTGATTTCTTCGGTGTATTCGCTTGATAATGAATTGATTGGCTATGTGGTTAATCGTTGTCATCACTCCGAAATTGGTGGGATTCGCCCTGCTTCAATGCCACCTAATTCTACCAACTTAGCAGAAGAAGGTGTGGTAATTCCGCCGATGTATTTGGTGAAAAATGGAGAAATGCGTTGGGATGAAATTCGACAAGTTTTGACATCTGCGAAATATCCAACTCGTTCTCTCAATGAAAATTTAGCAGATTTAAATGCCGCTTTAGCATCAAATCGTAACGGTGAAATTGCTCTGCAAAATTTGGTTGCTCAGTATGGTTTGTCTAAAGTACATTTTTACATGAATCGACTAAAAATATATTCTACCCAGAAAATGACGGAACGTCTGCAGATTTTTGGAAAGGGAATTTATGGAGCTGAAGAGTTTTTGGACAAAGAAAGTAAGGCTGATTTTGAATCCACCAGTAATTTGAAAGTGAGAGTTCAAATCACTGAAAATGAATGTATTATAGATTTTACTGGGAGTGCTAAAACGCATCACGGAAATTTGAATGCCAATATTTCGATTGTCAATTCGGTAGTGGTTTACGTTTTAAGATTGTTACTGAGTGAGAAAATTCCGTTGAATGATGGGATTTTGAAAGCCGTGAAATTAATTATTCCCGATAATTCAATTCTAAATCCTTATTTTCCCGAAAATCCCGAAGATTGTCCTGCTGTAGTTGGTGGAAATGTGGAATTGAGTCAAAGGTTAACGGATACTTTATTAAAAGCCTTCGGAATTTTGGCGTGTTCACAAGGAACGATGAATAATTTTTTGTTCGGAAATGCCAATTTCGGCTATTACGAAACTATTTGTGGAGGAAGTGGAGCGGGTGAAAATTTCGCAGGTACTTCGGGTGTTCATACCCACATGACTAATACCCGAATTACGGATGCGGAAGTATTGGAATTACGGTATCCTGTTTATTTGAATCGTTTTGAAATTCGGGAAAATTCGGGTGGCAATGGTAAGTTTAAAGGTGGTAATGGCATTATTCGAGAAGTTACGTTTTTAGAAAATGTAGAAGTTTCGTTAATCCGACAACATCAAGAACAGCAACCTTATGGTTTGCAAGGGGGAGAAAATGGGGAAATCGGCAAACATGAACTCCGTAAAAGTAATGATTCAGTCGTGTCTGGAAATGAATTCTCAGCCCAAAAAGGAGACATTTTAACGATTTGGACTCCTGGAGGAGGAGGTTTTGGTTTGGCCTAAAAACTATTTAATAGAAATAATAGCACTCTGATTATCAATTAATTGCTAAATTTCAAGATGAAAATGAAAGTTGTTTTTCTTAGAAAAATTATTGAAATTGTATGAAGAAACCAATCATTAATCATCTTGAAATTTTACTTTATAGCCATATTTTTTCTGCTCGGAGGTTGGATAAAAGGACAGTCCTTAAATCTTTCTTTCAATCATTTAAGTCGTGAAGGAGGATTGTCAAATAATAATGCGGCTTCGTTTTTAGCTGATTCAAAAGGGTTTCTGTGGGTTGGAACATTTAATGGATTAAACCGTTTTGATGGTTCTACTTGTAAGGTTTTCAAACCTTTTAATTCCTCAATTTCTGGCGTTAGCATCGCAAATATTATAGAAGATAAGAATTCCGATTTGTGGTTTACTTCGGAATCTGGACTCAATCATTATTCACGTCTTAAAAATTCTTTTGATAATATTGATTGTATTAAAGATGGCAAGGCTCGACAATATTTCCCTTTTTATGTAGATAATCAGAATCGAATATGGTTCATTGTGGCTGGAAAGGGAATTTATGTGTATAATCCAATTAATAAAATAGCTAAATTTATCACCCAAACTTCTTCTGATTACGCTAAAGTTGGCGTTCAACCTTTCCAAGAAGTCAAGAAAATATTCTATTCAGATAATCAATCGGGGCTTGGGTTGTTTACACTCGAGGAAGATAAAGTTGTCAGGACAAGTTTATTCTTTGACGGTAAAAAGCAACCCGCTCTTAATTTAGCTCGGTATTTTTTTGTCGAAAATGATTCATTAGTTTGGCTTACTAATACTCATTTAGGCTTAGTAAAGTTTAATTATCGCAACCTACAATATCAGACTTTTAATACCTTTCAAGGTAAAAGCATAGGTACGCTTACTTCGGTTTTTTTTCGTCCCAATAGCACTCAATTATTCGCTGGCTCAAATGACCTTGGCGTATTGATATTTGACACGAAACAGTTGAAATTTATTCAACGATTTCAACATAATCCCACCAATCCCAATAGTTTACGTACTAACTGGGCGGAAGATATTTTTATTGATAAAAATCAAAATCTATTCATTAATTTATTAGGCTGGGGAATAGATTTTACGAACTTAAATACTTCAAATACACTACATTGGCTCAGTAAAGATGATGTTCAGAAATATAAACTTGTCAATAATGTAATAGCATATTCGTTTATTCACAAGAATAAAATCTCCGTTAAATTACAGCAAGGAGGAATCGTTATTTTAGATACCAATGGTAAACTCGTAGAGAAAATAAAAGAATATCCTGCGGCAGATAATATGGTTTATGGAGTGGATAGTACGATTTTTGCTTGTGGTTTGGGTGAGGTTTTAATATTAGATGATGATTTTAAAGTAATTCAACATATTCCCATTAAAAATAAGGCTGAAGAATTTATTCATTCAATTGCTGTGGTTTCTGCGGATGAATTAATTGCCGGGGCATCAACGGGTTTTTATAGCATCAAAAAGCAAGGGAAAATCTACGCTGCCAGTTTAATTGAGGAGTTAAATCAGCCACAATTTCAGGTTAATATGCCTCTTTATTATGATAAAACTACTGAACAATTATTTTTCTCAAGCAACTGGTGGAATAATTTCTATATCTTGAAAAAAAGGTTGGGTAAGTGGAAAGTACAAACCAGTAAAAAACTCGAAGCTAATGTATTTAATATTATTCCTGATGTAGATGATGGACACAAAATATGGCTTTGTACTAATCGGGGACTTTGGAAATTTGATGTCCGAACTCATCAATATGATATTTGGGATGAAGCCAAAGGCCTACCCGATAATTCGGTAACAACGTATATTCCTGCTAAAAATGGAGATTTTTGGTTAGTCACTAATCGAGGAATTTCTTTCTATAATAAAAAATTAAATGTCTTTAAAAACTTTACCGAAAAAGACGGTGCTACTTCAACTGAATATGATTGGTATGGAAGTTTTAAACTTCCTGATGGACGTATGATGTTTGCTGGTTTGGATGGCATTACGGTCATTAGCCCGAAAGAACTTAATTCAAAAACACCTCCCAGACTATATTTTACGGATATAAAAGTCAATGAAAAATCATTAGTTAGTGCCACTTACATTGGCGAGAATAATAGTATTGATTTGAAGCCAGATGAGAGCTCTTTTTCGATTGATTTTGTGGGAATTGATTATGCAAAACCTGAAAGTATCAAACTGCAATATCAATTGGAAGGTTTTGATAATGAATGGATTACGGTGAAGAATCCTGCAAATATTCATTTCTCGAATGTCCCAGAAAATACTTATAACTTCAAAATTCGGTCATTGTCGGATAATGGACAAATAACTGCCGAAAAGTCCTTGAAAATCACCATTGAAGCACCTTTTTGGCGAACTTGGTGGTTTCGGCTCATTGAATTGGCTTTAATTTTAGGCTTAGTTTACGCTTTTTATCGGTACCGAATTAATCAGTTATTGCAATTACAAGCCGTTCGAAATCGCATTTCTACTGACTTACACGACGAAATCGGGGCAACCCTCAGCGGTATTGGTATTTTGAGTACTATCGCTAAAAAGCAAGTTGCCGAAAATCATCCTGCTTATTCTTTACTGGGTAGAATTACCGATGATGCTCTTACTATTGGTAACTCAATTGATGATATTGTGTGGAGTATAAATCCCAAAAATGATGAATTATTGAGTATCATTGCTCGAATGAGTCGCCATGCGGCTGAACTTTTTGATGCTAAAGGAATTGATTATCAGATTATTACACCAGATATGGTTGAAGATATTAAATTGTCGATGGAACAGAGAAGAGATGTTTATTTAATTTTTAAAGAAGCAGTTAATAATCTCATTAAATACGCCAACTGTTCAAAAGCAATGATAGAAATTGGCTTTGAAAACGGAAAATTTCAGTTAACGATTCTCGATAATGGCGTTGGATTTGATGTTTCTCAAACGACTACTCGAAATGGTATTAAAAATATGAAAAATCGGGCTGAAAAACTTCATGGTAAACTCACAATTGATGCTAAGATTGATACTGGAACAAAAGTGATGTTAGCATTTTCAATATAATTATTGCGTGAATATCACACAAAAGGGTTATTTACAAGCACTTAAATAATCTCGTCCTTTGTACAATATTCTCCTTTCCATATCACTAAACCAAATACTCAGTTTAAGTTTGGGCCAAAGACATGACAATTTCTATATATGAAGACAATGAAAAACTCCGTGATTTGATTGAAATGCTCATTGGTAGTTCAAACGAATTTACGGTAAAAGGCTCATACCCAAATGCAAAGGATATTTTAAATAAAGTCATCCAAGACCAACCAGACGTGATTATAATGGACATTGATATGCCAGAACACGATGGAATTGGGGGTGTTCGAGAGGTAAAAAAGTTTTTCCCCGATGTCAAGATACTTATGCACACTGTTTTTGATGATGATGACCGATTATTTACTTGTTTGAGTTACGGAGCAGATGGGTATATTTTGAAAAAAGATGCTCCCACTTTCCTTTTTAATGCCATTAAAGAAGTCCTTGCGGGAGGAGCACCTATGTCAGCGGGTATTGCAACACGTGTTTTACAAACTTTTAGAAAGGCAGAAAAACCTAAGAATAATTATCATTTGACCGAACGAGAAAAAGAAATTTTGGAATTATTAACCAAAGGCTTTTCGTACCGAATGATTGGCATTGAATGTACTATTTCCATTGAGACAGTCAGGCGACATTTGAAAAATATTTATCAAAAACTCCATGTACAATGTGGTACAGAAGCGGTGGCGAAGGCAATACAGGAGCGTTTGTTGAATGAGTAATTAACATTATCTCTAAAAATATATTACCGATGGGAAAAGTATTAAAGATAAGAGGTTCAAAACTATTTGCTCCAAATGGTACAAGAATCATATTGACGGGAGTTAATAAAATGTTTATTTTCGAACAAGATATTAATAAAAGAGTTGGATTGAATATTTACCCCGAAATTGCCAAAACTGGAGCGAACTGCGTGAGAATAGTTTGGGGAATGGGTAGAAAAGATGCTAATGGTAACGTTGTCAGGTCATCGGTTCAAGAATTAGATGCTGTAATAGCCAACTGTAAAGCCAATAAAATGATACCAATTATTGGACTTTGGGATTTTACGGGAGATTTACCTGATAGTGGCTTTTCTAAATTATCAAAATATGTTGATTTTTGGTGTCGGCCAGATGTGGTAGCTGTTTTGAAAAAACATGAAGACGCTTTAATTATTAATATCGCTAACGAAGCTTCGGAGGAATGTGATGATTCTGAAAACGAATTAAATGCTAAACTACCAGCATTTGTGAATTCCTTTAGTATCGCTGTAAAAAGAATTAGAGAAGCGGGTATTTTATCACCATTGATGATTGATGGATTGGATTTTGGAAAAAGTCTGAAATGTTTTAGCTTCGTTAGGCGTGGTTTGGGAATAAATGTAGCAACCGAATTACTAAATGCTGACACTCAAAAAAACTTAATTTTTTCTTTTCATTCTTATTGGCCTAAGCGATTTACTGACGGGCAAACTTTTGTGGAAGAAATTTTTAATCAAGCAGTTACGGATGGATTTTGTTTCGTGATTGGCGAACTTTCAAAATATGGTGCTGAAGGAAAATGCGAAGAAGGAGAGGTTGATTATAAGAGATTTGCTAAACTTTGTACTAATAATATGGTTGGCTATATGCTGTGGGAATGGGGACCAGGTAACGAACTCGGAGATTCTTCGTGTGGTGCTATGAATATGACTACAAATGGTACTTTTTCACGATTGCGAGATTGGGGTAAAGAAATGGTCGAAAGCCAAGATTTTGGTTTTAAAGTAAAAGGGCGACTTACAAATGTGAAGAAGATGTTTGTTTAGGAATCATAAATTTTATTGGACAGAACACGCTTTTAACAGAGGCGTGTTTTTTATTTTCCCCGTGTGTATAAAGGGTTATTCATTATTTACTAAACGGTAGTATTTTGTGATAATGAATGATAATTGCTTTATTTTCAGTTTGTTATAGATAAGTTTAGCGTGTAATAGGTTATTTACTGGCGTTTGATTAAAAGGTAGTTTTGTATCGTTAAAGTTACTAATCCCACAACTAACGTTATGAAAACTATTTATCTCATTTTTTTTGTATTTATACTATCGCTGTCTGCTTGTGTTAATAAAATTGACATGGCCAAATATGCTCTTACTAAAGAAGATTCCACTAAGTTGGATTTAACAAGTTACCCCGAAGTCAGAAAAGAAGTGATGGCTTTACGACGTGCTGATACGCCAGACAAAGCCTTTTCAAAACCACGAACCACCGAATGTACCGATGATAATGTGGCCGTTGGCCCAGAAGGTATGAGGTCGATTGGTTTTGAAAAATGGAAAAAAGGATTTGAAAAAGATGCCGTTAAATTCAAAAAAGTAGAATTTATTCCTAATAGTGAGATTATCAGAATTTATAATGAAGGGAAGACTGCTGTTTTGAATTATGTGGTACACGTAACGCTCGAAACTCCCGCAGGTGAATTTAGTTTGAACGTTTGTCGCTTGGAAACATTCATCAAGAAGGGCGAGCAGTGGTGCATGGTGGCTGGGCAAGGAACAGAACCCGTTGATTATGGTGATGTATTCAAAACACAAGTAATCAGAATTTTAGGGGCATTTTTAGTGGGAGGGTTTCTGATGTTTTTCATTATGTGGAGGAAACTTAAAAGAATCGTCAAACAATAAACAAATACTAACATGGAAAAATCTTATCAGAATATCAGCTACTTTTTTATTGGAGTTTTATTGTGTGCCTTTGTCGGTTTTCATTTTACGTACACCGTCAAATTTCCCAACTTTGAAGGACTTTCTGCTGCACATCATTTTCACGGAGCAATGTTAATGTCTTGGTTTTTTATGCTCATCGTTCAACCTATTCTTATACGAATGAACAAACGGGAATGGCATCGGCAATTGGGTAAAGTGTCTTATCTTCAAATTCCTTTGTTGCTATTCTCTATTTTCTTAGTGACAAAGGCAGTGTATTTTAAAAACCTTTCGCTGATGCCAAGACCCGTCGTAATTGGTGGTTTGAGTTTGGATATAATCGCCATATTTGCTTTTGGTTTTTTCTATATAATGGCAATGGTTAACAAGAAAAATACCGCTTCTCACTTACGTTACATGATTGGAACATCCTTACTAATGATTGGTCCTGGCGTTGGTAGAGCCTTGATTATTTTTGGTGGAATTCCGTTTCCTATTGCCATTATTTACACCATGTTTCTATCCGAAATTATTGCTATTATTTTTATCCTTTTTGATTATTTTAAAGGTGCATCAATCAAACCGTTTCTGGTAATTCTCACCGTTTTGATTGCTTCTCATCTCTGTTGGAGTTTTCAAATGGCGAGTTGGTGGCAGACGTTCGGGGAGTGGTTTGTGAGAATTTTTTTTTAATCATTCAAGTATTAAAGAATCACTTTATTGCATTGAAAGATCTTTAAAATACTAAAATGATAACAAAATGGGTATTTTAAAGTATTCTGACAATTTATTTCTTGGAATAACCATTGCTTCTTGCATTCCCAGCTACCCAGATTTCGACAAACTGCATGAGTAACGCTTTGCCAAAACGGGTAATTTGAACTTCGTTTGGGCTGATAATAATTGCGAGAGCCACAACGCTTTTTTCAATTTTATGAAAGAAGATGAAATAAATCTTTCGTATCGGTTCGCTATAAAAACTATCATGTGAAAATAGGTGTATAGTTCCCAAATTAAAACTTCTTATAATCTAAACAAACGTGGCGACGCAACGCAAAAACGATGAAAACAATCTGTATTTCAATCCTTTTATTAGGATTGACCTTGAAGGGTTTTGCCCAAAATTCAAAAGATGAAGCTGCAATTAAAGCCGTTGTCGAAAAAGAAACACAATCTTTTATTGACCGAGATGCCGCTGCCATGATTTCTTGCCATGCCTATAAACCTTATTCGCTGATGTTAGTGGCAGAAAGTGGCAATGTTCATTACACGCCCGCAAATCCTAACGAAGATGTGGAAAAATCTACCAAAGAGTTTATGACAATGTTAGGCAAACCGAATGGAGACACATTCAAAGATTTCAATTATGTAATTCGTATCAATGGGACATCAGCTTTTGCTTATTATGACCAAACCGTAAAAGCTACGAACGGCGTGGAAACTAATTTTCATGAAGTGCGATATTTAGAAAAAATGGGTGAAGCTTGGAAAATTGTTTACGTTGGAGCAGTTGGATATAAACCTTAATGGAAAGAAATATTCGCAAACTTTATTGGCGTTTAATTTACATATTTTCAACTTTAAATAAATACTAAGATGATAGATGGATTCATGATTCAATTGGATCAACCCCAAAAAATAGCAAAATGGAATCAGGTAGTTGCAAGGTTGAACTTACCCGCAGGAGAATACTTGATTTTTAGCAAAGCTAATGTAATCGCTATTGCGGCAGGAAGACGATTTGATTACAACCAAATTTTTGAAAGCAAACTTATTTGCAATAACTCTGAAGATACCGTTTTGATGAGTTTATTCCCCCGAATTCCAACGGGAATGGTTCTGGGAGACTATCGCCCTTATTGGGTTGACCACATGGATATTTATAAATTTAGCGATGTTCCAGGAGGTAGAGATGCCGTAATTTCAATGAATCTTGGTGTTTCGCTGGACGTTGATAGTCACGTTGAAATGATTGTAAACTCGGTCAATTCAGAAGGAATTATGGTTGACAATGTGTCCATTAGTGCCATTAGACTAGGTAATTTAACAAAATCGACAAAAATGCCTTTAGTTGGTGGAACGAGAAATCCATTTTCTTCTTCAAACGTTGATTTCACTTCAAGATTTGAAGGGTCAATGGTTGAAAAAATTAAGAAAGATGCTTAATAATGGATCCAACTAACGACTTTTGATATTTATTAAGCTACGTTTCTAACCTTTTACGTATGTTCCATAACGTTATTATTTGGGCAGACTTAAAATGGAGTATTTGCTCGGATAGTTTATATCCTTAATGATGAATATGAAGCATTCCGAATAATTATTATCCAAATTAAATTTCAAAAATGGGATTTGATTTGGATAATAAGACAAAAATCACAGTGATTTTCGCTCAATAAATCGGCTGGCATTTGTAAATCGACCTTTTTCTTTTGATAAAATCATTTCTGCCGCTCGTTTTCCCATTAAAACGAAATCATTGGAAATTACAGAGATTCCTTCCGCTAAAATCTCTTTTATTGGGGTATCATCGTAAGAAATTAGTCCAATATCTTCGCCCAATTTCCAACCTTTTTTAGTTGACCAATTGATAAATCTAACTAAATCATTTTCCCTGAAAACTAAATAAGCATGGTCTTTTTGAAGGTGTTCTTCTTCTTCCAAATTAGAAATAATTTCGTAAGAAATATTATTTTCGTTACAAAAACGCTCAAATCCATTGATGATTCCAATGGGGGTATATTGAAAACTTTTGCTACTTAAAACCAAAGAAAGTGTTTCATATTTTTTGATTAATAATGAAGCATCCGTTAGTCCTTGATAAATATTTTGTTCAAAATCTTGATAAAGAATGGCGTAATCTTCACCCAGTTTTGGAGCATCAATATCTAAAATTAGTAATTTCTCTTTGGGAATATTTTGGAGAATAGTGGATACATTTTCGTTGAAATGAGGCATCACTACAAAAAAGTTATAATGTCCAATATTATTGAGGAGTAGATTTTCAAAAACCTTTAAGTTATGGTGGTGAAAGAAAATGTTTACATTGACTTCGTCACCCAATTCAGCAATTAGACTTTCATACAGAATTTCTTTATAAGGAGTTAGAGCATCAAAAAGGACAAAAATATTAAGTTGGCTACGTGTGTCAGTGCTGGAAACGTAAAATCCTTTGCCGTGATGTGATGTTACCAAACCCAACTCTCTGAGTTCGTCGTAAGCCTTTGCTACCGTCATACGAGCAATTCCAGAACTTTCGGATACTTCATTGATAGAAGGTAATCGTTGTCCTCGAATAAGCGACCCATCTTCGATAGCGTTAATGATAAACTCAATTAACTGCTGGAATTTAGGTTTGCTGGAGTTGGCCGTGAAAGTAATATTTTTCATTTATGAATTTTAAGGTGGCTTGTTATATAGCAAAATTACAGTTTTTAGCTTACTACACGGCGATTAACACATTTTATCATAAAATATTATAAATTAATTTTGAATAGGTAAAAATATTTTTATATTTGCATAGTAATAAGTTAGCATAGTATAGCATTGTTTAATGATTTGATTCATTTACAATTCGATAAAGATATTTTACAATCCCTTGATATTAAGGTGATTTGGTTAGTTTTTGTTTATAAAAATGGTTAATGGTGTACAGTGTCTGCGGGAGACGGAATGCGTCTCCGCAGGCAATTGTCTTAAAACAAAAACTTTATAAATCAGGCTCATACTTCTGAATATTTAACTAATAGACCGTTTGTAAATCGAACGGTCTTTTTTTGTGCCTTTCAATATAGAAAACGATAGAGAATTTAAATCAAATCTGTACATTGTAATTGATTGATTTTAAGGTTATTAATTTGATTTTACCGTAAAATATACTATGAAGACAACTCTTATTATTTGCTTTTTATTGTCTCAATTCTCCGCTTTTTCCCAAACAATTTCTGAAAACTATGCGGAGGACTCTGCTTCTATTGAACAACTTAATGTTCCTAAAGGAGAGGTTTTGAAGTTTACCTTTGAAAATTCTAAGTTTTTCCCAGGGACTTGGCGTGAGTATTGGGTGTACATTCCCGCACAATATCGTTCTGATAAACCTGCTTGTGTCTATGTAAATCAAGATGGAATTCAGTGGAAAGCCCCGACGGTTTTTGATAATTTGATTTATAAAAATGAAATGCCCATTACGATTGGAATTTTTGTGATGCACGGACGAGTAAAAGCCGAAAAAACGGACGAAGCCTTGGATAGATTTAATCGTAGTTTTGAATATGACGGCTTGGGGGATACTTATGCAAGATTTATTTTGGAAGAAATTTTACCAGAAGTTGAAAAGCAAAAAGCGAGCGATGGTCGTGTCATTCGGCTTTCTAAAAATGGCAATGATCGAGCAATTGGAGGAGCAAGTAGTGGAGCAGTTTGTGCTTTTACAGCGGCTTGGGAGCATCCGGAGGCATTTTCTAAAGTTTTTAGTGCCATCGGTACGTATGTTGGCTTGCGTGGGGCAGACCGTTATCCGAGTTTGATTCGTAAGTATGAACCCAAAAATATTCGAGTTTATTTACAAGATGGAACCAATGATTTAAACATTTATGGGGGCGATTGGTGGAAAGCCAACGAAATGATGGAGCGTGCTTTGGTGTTTGCTGGTTACGCCGTAAAAAACGTTTGGGGAGAAGGAGGACATAATGGTAAACATGGAACTGCGGTTTTTCCAAACGCCATGCGTTGGCTTTGGAAGAATTATCCTGAAAAAATCCCGCCAACCGCCAAAAATAAAAACCTATTTTTGAATGATATTCTCCTTGAAAACCAAGGTTGGGAATTGGTCGGAGAGGGTTATAGCTTTACGGAAGGAACGGTGGCAAATGCGATGGGAGAAGTTTTTTTTCAAGATATTCCAAATGCAAAAACGTATAAAATTGGGCTTGATGGTAAGGTTTCTGCATTGAAACTTGATGCTAAAAAAGCAAGTGGAACGGCTTTTGATTTTAATGGAAATCGTTATTCGGTTTCGGGAAGAATGAAACAGGTTTATCGGTATGATTTGAATGAGCAAGAAACCGTTTTGGCGGATAGTATTTTAGGTAATGATATTGCAATTGGGAAGAACGGGAATATTTATATTACGGCTCCTAATGGGAGTGAAAAACCGAGTAAACTTTATTTGATTCGTCCGAATGGGGAGAAAATAGTGGTGGATGAAGGTTTGAAATATGCGAATGGCTTAACATTTTCACCCGACCAAACGCAATTGTACGTTACAGAATCAGCAACGCATTGGCTCTGGATTTATCAAATCCAAGCGGATGGAAAACTGTCAAATAAGCAGCGTTTTGGTTGGTTGCAGGTACGTGATAATGACGAGAATGCTTGGTCGGATGGCTTAAAATGTGATAAAGATGGGCGGATTTATGTAACTACAAAATCTGGGATTCAGATACTCGATCAATTAGGACGAGTAAACGCAATCATTCCTATACCAACTGGCCAGGCTTCAAATTTGTGTTTTGGGGGCAAAGATTTCGATACGATGTATGTAACTTCGGTGGACAAAGTTTACCGAAGAAAATTTAAAACCCGAGGAGTGAATACCTTTGAAATGCCTTTTAAGCCGAAGCCTTCGGGTTTATAAAGTTTTTGACGTAATTTTAAGGAACGTTTAACCCCAAAAATTATGATAAAGAAAACTTATTTTGCTTTTGTATTTTTATTAATCGCCTGTTCAAATCCTCAAAATAATGAGGTTAAATTGCAGAGTAGGATTGATAGTTTAGAGAAAAAATTGGAAAATACTTATAGCCCTGGACTTGGGGAGTTCATGAATGGAATTCAAGCACATCATGCAAAACTTTGGTATGCGGGAAAGAATCAGAATTGGAAACTTGCCAATTTTGAAGTTGAAGAAATTATAGAATTGATTGAAGATATTCAAAAATATAAAGCCGATAGAAAAGAAAGTAAATTGGTAAATATGGTAATTCCGTCATTGGAGGAGGTTACGAAAGCCATCGAAAAGAAAGATCCTGTGATGTTTAAGAACAGTTACAGTCAACTCACAAATACCTGCAATAGTTGCCATGTAGCCACTGAATTTGAATTTAATGTAGTAAAAGTACCCACAACAGAATCATTTAGTAATCAGGAATTTAAGCTTACTAAATAAGCAAAACGTTCTTTGGAATCTCCAAAGAACGTTTTGCTTATTTGAAAAATGAAAATTTTAAACGCTCATTTCTTTAAATAAACGTTCTAATTTTTCTAAATCCAATTTCCCATTCGTCCGTATACCGCTACAAATATCTATGCCAAAAGGTTTGACATACGCAATGGCTTCACGGATATTTTCGGGTTTTAGACCACCCGCTAAGAAGACTGGTTTGGTAATACTTACTACAATTTTTCGACTCAATTCCCAATTATGAACTCTACCCGTTCCGCCTAATTCTTTTACAGAAAGATTCGGATTGCCAGAGTCTAACAAAATCATATCGGCTACCTCGGCGTATTGTTTGGCTTCTTCTACGGAGTTTTCGTCAATGACATGAATAACTTGTATGAGCTTGATATTCGGTAAGTTATCACGTAAAATTTTATAATCTTCCACTTTCACCGCATCGACTAATTGAATACAATTTGTACCTGTAAGGCGTTGATGGGCAATAATTTTGTGCGGATTTGTTTTGGGAGTCAATAAAAAAGTAAGTGTTTCTGAGGGAACAGATTTAACAATATTTTGAATTAAATCATCGTCAATGGTTCCTGGGCCAGAAGGCATTTTAGCAACTAAACCCAATACATCCGCCCCAAATTCCAAAGCTATTTTTGCTTCTTCTCTAGTGGAAATACAGCAGATTTTTACTTTTGTTTTCATTTTATTTTAGTCGTCAAAAATGCCCCAAATAATCCTAAAAAAATGAGAGAAGAAAGGGCAATTCGTAGCGATGAAAACTCTGAAAGATAGCCAATTAACACAGGGCCGATTAAAAAACCAGCCATGCCAACGGTTGTAATGGCAGCTAATGCCACGCCCGCCGACATCGTTTTTGAGTGTCCAGCTTGTCCATAAATTAGAGGTACAATCGTTGAAAGTCCTAAACCTGTAATGCCAAAACCGATAATAACCGTGTAAGGATTTCTAATAATTAAAGCCACCGACATTCCAATAAATACAATTAAACAGTTGATTAATAACGTTTTACGTAGTCCAAAAGCTTGAACAATCTTATCGCCAAAAATTCTACCAACTACCATCAAAACTGAAAATGCGGTAAATCCTGCGGTAGCAAATCCATTCGGATTATTCAATACTTGTTTGTAATATAAAACGCTCCAATCGGCCATGGCACCTTCCGACAACATTCCGCAAAAGGCGATGATTCCTAATAAAATCAGGGACTTATCGGGCAAGGCAAATAAAGGTTGCGACTCGCTTGATTTTTCATCCGTTATGGTTAAAAAACGATATACTAAAATACCTAAGCATAAATCAATTATGCCAATGGTTGACAAATGTTGAAACGGTGTGATGCCTTGTTTGGCAATTAATCCTCCCAAAGCCGCTCCAATCATAAAGCCAATGCTAAAAATGGCGTGAAATGAAGACATAATCGACCTTTTCTGGATTTTTTCAACATTTACAGCTTGTACATTCATTGAAATATTCAGCATATCACTCCCAAAACCAAAGATAAATAGTGCAATGGCTAAGGCTAAAGGCGTATCAGCCATTCCTAAAAGTGGCAAAGCTATAAGGTAAAATACCATCGAAAGAATTGTAATATTTCGGCTACCAAATTTGCCAATGATTACGCCAGCAACGGGTAAAGCCGTTAAACTTCCGATGGGCATCGCAAAAAGTACCGACCCCAATGCTGCATCGCTGAGTTTCAAAAACTCTTTTACGTCGGGAATACGGGATGCCCACGAAGCGAAACTAATACCGCAAAGGAAAAATAAGGTATTGGTTGCAGCCCGAGCAATTCGCCCATTGTTTGTATGTGTGATGATGTTTTCCAAAATAATTATAGTAAAATCGTTTCTATGTGTTTCCAAGAGTTAACTCGTTGAAAATCAGTAATATGTTTGTTGTGTGGAGCATCAAAAAGTAAACCTGTTCCCGTAAAATTAATCAAATTTTTCTCATGGTCATCAATGATATATTCAGCTCTAATCATCCATTTATGTCCACAAAAAACGGTGTGACTCCAACCAATATACGGAAAATAATCCTCTAACCATTCCAATTTTTCTGACATTGAATTTGGAAATTCAGTAGCGGCTGAAACAATAAATATCTCGTATTTTTCGTATAATTTGCCAATAATTTCTTGCGCATCAGGCATTAAAGGAATATCTCTAAAAAAGCCTTTATCCCAAAGTTTATGTCTCTGCGTAAGATATTTTTCTTGATATTCTTCCTTGATTTTTGGGTCAGCAATCAAAATTTCTTTGGTGTAATGGCTATTGAAAGCATTATTTACGGTGTTGATGATTTTTTGGCTGGTATCCGCCATCACATCGTCCATATCTATTAGTAATCTTTGCATTTTTATTGTTTTTAAATCGTTATTTCTATTCTATTTTTATCAGGGTCCAATATTACACTTTCATAGTAACCATCGCCCGTTGTTCTGGGTTCGCCAACTACTTCAAAACCATCCTCTCGGAATTTTTCTGTCAAGGAATCTACTATTTCTTTACTGCCAACTGATACGGCAAAATGCGTTAATCCTGTGAATTGTTGGTAAATATTGTCGGATGCAACGCTAATGTTGGGCATTTGCATAATTTCCAACCGAGCACCTTTTTCAAAAGTTAAAAAGTAGGAGGTAAATGCTTTAGTTGGGTTATGATATTTATCATTTGATTTTGCTTTAAAATATTTAACGTAAAAATCCTTCAAAATCTCCAACTGATTTGTCCAAATAGCAATGTGTTCAATGTGCATAATGATTCGGTTTTATTCAGTATTTGTAAATATTTGAACAAATTTACCGAATAAAAACGCATATTTCAAAATTAAATATTAAATTTGTGTGAAATAAAACGATAAAAACCGTAAAAATGCTCAGAGAAGAACGTTTGCAAATTATTTTGAAAATGTTGGATACCGACCAACGAGTTTCTTCTGTGCAGTTATCCGAAATCTTGAATGTGTCGGATGATACAATTAGAAGGGATTTGAATGAATTGGCTGAAAACGGCCTCCTCAAAAAAGTACATGGTGGCGCAATTCCTAAATCCCCAAGTCCTTATAAATTAACGGAGCGGATTAACATTCTACATGAAGAAAAAATTGTGTTAGCTCAAAAAGCTCAACAATTTTTCAAAGATGGGCAAGTGATTATTTTGGATAATGGTTCGACAAACATGGAAGTAGCCAGATTGATGTCTCCAGATTTGAAGGCAACCGTTTTTACGACCAGTATTCCCATTGCTCAAATTCTGTGCGAACATCCTAATATTGAGCTATTTATGTTGGGTGGAAGGGTTTTTAAAGACGCTCAAAATACCTACGGAACGGAAGTTATTGAGCTTTTGAGTAAAATTAGAGCAGATATTTTCTTGTTGGGCGTATGTGGAATGCACCATAAAATTGGAATAACCATGCCCGATTGGGGTGAGAGCGTCGTGAAACGTAAAATGGCCGAAGTCTCGGAAAAAGTAATCGCTTTGGTAACGGCTGATAAACTAAATACGGCTGAAAATTATGTGGTTTGTTCGTATCAACAAATTGATGTAATGCTGACAGATGATACAATTGATGAAAGTCAATTAGTTGATTATCAGGGAATAGGAGTGAAAGTTTTGTAGTTATTCCTTTTCTAATACTCTAATATCTTTTATCAATTGCTCAATTTCTAAGGATAAAGTACCATTGTAAATTCCTCTAATGTGCAGATTTTTATCAACCAAAATAAAATTTTCTGTGTGTAAAAAATCATTTACGCCTTTCTGAACGCCCAAGTTTTCATCGGCAAAATAGGATTTACGAGCTAATTGATAAATCTGTTTTTTATCGCCCGTGAGCAAGTGCCATTTGTTGTCAATGATTTGATTTTCAGTGGCATATTTCCGTAAAGCTGATACGCTATCACGCTCAGGCATTACGCTGTATGAAGCAATTAGGAAGCTCTTGTCATTTTTCAGTGAATCTTGTACCATCTTCATATTTCCCATTATTTTTGGACAAAGGCTCGGACAAATTGTAAAGAAAAAACAAGCAACATGGATTTTTCCTCTCAGATTTTCCTGCGTAATTTTTTGATTATTTTGGTTAGTAAATTCAAAATTTGCGAGCGTATGAAGTGTGTCTAATTGCGATGTATCAGCAATCCATTGTGGGGTAAAATCTGCGGTATGATAAAATGGAAGGCTTTTTTCTTGCTTTTTAGTACATGAAATAATTAAAATCCATAAAATTAATGTGATTATTCTTTTCATTATTTCTTGAAATTTAAACCCGTTTGTTTTTTCTCGTTTTCACCCATACAACCTTTTGCTCCTAAAAAACCAAATCGGCGACCACTTTTGATAACATAATTTGCTTTTATTTGCCCCGTCGGAAACCACATTTGTTGCGAACCTTCGGGTTGCCCTTCGTCATTAAAATTGAATCTTGTAAAAAGTTGACCATTGGCGTGCCACTCTCGATGCGTTTTTATGGGAACATCATTTTCGATGAAATACTCAAAACGCTTTTGTCCATTATTGTACCAACCTTCATGCGTTCCATTTTTGTGATTGTTGGTGTAAAATCTAAGCTCCATTTTTGCTCCATTTTCAAACCATTTTTCTTGTTTCCCTTCCAATTTCCCTTTCAAATATCCATTTTTAGTGGATGGTTTTTGGTTTGGATATTTTTCAATTGTAAAGCCAGAATACGGTTTTCCTTTATAGAGCAAAACATCTTGTTGCCATCCAAAATCTTTATTGTCCGCCAACAATTCAGTTTTCGGAATGGCAACAAATTGTTCTTTATTAGTTTGACAAGCTACTAATAATAATGTTGAGCCAAATAGTAAATAAAGTGCATTTTTCATTTAAAATATTATTTTACTCCTTTAAAAGTGTTCTAATATCTTCCGTAATTCTTGGAATTTCATCTGGATTTGTAGCACTATAAACGCCTCTAATTCTGGATTTTTTATCAATTAAAACCATAGTTTCAGTGTGGAGAAAGTCGGTTTTATTCTTTGTTAGCCCTAATGTTTTTTCTGCAAAAAATGATTTTCTTCCCAATGTATAAATTTGTTCCTTTTCTCCAGTTAATAATCGCCAATTAGCCGCATTAATGTTATGTTTTAAGCTATACTTTTTCAATTTAGCAACAGAATCAATCCAAGGAGTTACTGAAAATGAAACAATTTTAAACGCTTTTTCTTGGGAAAATGTACTTTGAAGTGTTCCTAAATTGGAGGTCATTTTTGGGCAAATACTTGGGCAGATGGTAAAAAAGAAATTTGCCACATAGATTTTACCTTTCAATGAATCTGAATTGAAAATATTTCCATTTTGGTCATAGAAAGAAAAATGTTCAATGGTATGAATTTTCTGGTAATCATCAGCATTATTATTTATCCATTTTGCCGTAAAATCTGCCGTGTTATAGAAAGGAAGGCTACTTTCGGATTTATTATCTTTTTTACAAGAACTTGAAAACCAGATAACAATTAAGCTATATATGAAAATTTTAGTGACCAATGGGAATACAACTCTTAACTGAAATAATGCCATAAAGCTTTTTATTTTTGATGGTATAATTTGAAATTAGGCTTCCTTTTTCATCCCAAACTCGCTGAATTCCTTCTTTTTCCCCTGATTGATAATTACTTTCCTCTCTAACTTTACCGTTTGGAAAATAGACAATTTGTTTTCCGTCAAAAATATTATTTTTATACTTGAACAAGTAGCGAAACCTTCCGTTGGGCCACCATTGCTTGAAAATTCCTTCCATTTTGCCATTGATAAATATTCTTTCCGACAATTTCTCTCCCGAATTATACCAGCCTTTGGCTAAACCTTCTTCTTTTCCGTTGGCAATTGGTAAACGATACACAATTCTATGGTCTTTTTCTTCTTCAATCATAAAACCAGTGAAAGCTTTATTTTTATAAATCCAACCTTTATCAGTTTTTTTGAGATTTGGGTCGAAATTTAAAACACTTACTCTCTTCTTATTTTCTTGGCATGAGCCAAAAAATAAGAAGAGAAACACGTTAATAAGTGTACTTTTCGTGAGATTCAAATACATTCAGTTGCGATTATTTAGTCACCAAAAACTGCCCCATTAAACCTCCATCTTCGTGGTTTGGAAAGTGGCAATGGTACATATAAGGATTGGTATCACTGGCAAAATCATCGAATTTGGCGACAACCGAAACCGTTTCTCCCGTCCGAATATAAAAAGTGTCTTTCCAACCTGATTCATATGGGGCAATTGCTCCCGAACTTCGTGAGACAATCTTGAACTGAATATCATGAATGTGAAATGAATGCCCGAAAATATTATTATTGACAACTGTCCACTTTTCAATCGCATTCAATTTTAGTTTTTGATTGAAAGTCGTAAATCCGTAAGTATTGTTATCAAACGTAAACGCAGAACCAGCTTGCCCGCCAGTAATACTGATGGTCCGAGTAGAGGTAGCATCTGATTCTTTCCAATATGTATTGGTTGTGAGTTTATTTGGTACTGCGGTAATTGCATTGGCGGTGGCGGCTTTTACGTTTATGTGGAGAACCGTAAAATCTTTATTATTCAGTAAACTACCAAATTGCCCACTGGTTTGTGGTTCACTTCCACCAAAACCAAATTCTTGATTTGTATTGTAGGCTTTTAAATCTAAACTGCCTCCAACGGCATCTTTGCCTAAATCTACCAAAATTTCTGCACGTTCCCCAACTGCCAATTTTACTCTGGTTACTTCAACGGGTGCATCTAATAATCCTCCATCATTGGTAATGACATAAAATGAACGATTATCGCTAAATCCTAAATTATAGCCACGTTCTGTTTCGGCATTCAAAATCCTAAAACGAACATATTGTTTAGGCAAAGTAATTTGTGCATCAAGTGTTCCGTTGGCGAGAGCATAATCTCCGTAGGCATGTTCTGTAACGGTAAATGAATTATCAGAATTAAATCTTCTACTGGTCAAAACCAAGGGAATATCATCCGTTCCGTAAGTTCGTGGAAGAGCCAATGCTGATTCAATTGGGTCTTTTATGATGATTAATCCACCTGCACCATAAGTCAATTGCTGAAAAGTTTTCTCGTGCAAATGCGGGTGATACCAATAAGTACCTGCATTATTTTTGACTTCAAACGATGGTTTCCAAGTTGTCCCTGCTTCAATCATTTGGTGTGGCCCACCATCCATAATTGCTGGAATATGAAAACCGTGCCAATGCGTTGTAGTGGTTTCGGATAAATTATTGGTAACATTCATTTGAACAAAATCTCCCTTGTTCATTATCAAAGTTGGTCCCCAAAATGACGCTCCATTATAGCCATAAGTTGGCGTTGCCGCTCCCGTTTTCAGTTGTTTGCTTGATTTAGCTAACGTTAAATCAAAATTTGTTCCCGAAATGGTTGGAGGAATCCAAAGGTCATTGTAGGTAGTTGAGCCAGTATTGGTGGTTGGTGTTACTGTTGTATCATCGCTTTGTTTATTACAACTAAAGACTAAAATCCAACATATTCCTATTAATAAAAAAGGTTTTCTCAGCATGATAATTTTGATTGAAGGTTTAAAGATTAATTTTTTTATTGACTAACTGTTCCTGCAGTACCAAAAAATCCACTTCCATTTAAATAAGGGTCGGTTGAAGTAATGTGATAATGATAAATTCCGTTCGGGAATTCAGTGGTTTTGGCAGTATGACCGTGATAAGCATCTAAATCTGATTCTTTTACTAAAACTCCGTTTTCTTTTGGACCATAAACTGGAAATCCGTCCAATAAAACGCCTAAAAAAGCATCTGTCCCTTTTTTTGCGGTTAAATTCAGTGGTTCAACGTGATAATGGTATTGACCTTGCATTTGTGGATGTCCCCCGTATTGGTCAAAACCGTTAATTTCTCCTGATAATTTGGCACCGCCAGCCGCATATTGGTTGTAAAATGGAATTCCATTTAATGAAACCCCAATTGGTCCCATTGGCGTACTTGATTTACTACTTGCTTCTTTGGGATTTAATGGAATTTTGAAGGTCAAGTTTTGAGTGGCAATTGTGTTTGGAGCAATTTTGAAACTTGTATTTGAGCCATTGTATGCTTCGTATCGTGAATCAGACGAACTATAATACGGACTTTTATGGTCGGGCGTTCCATTGGTTTTGACTATCAAATAGTTTCCTTCAATGGTTACGCTAACGGTACTGCTGAAACTTGGGGTACTATAAAATTTGTCTTTAATAACTGAAATGTCGTAGGTTGTTCCCGAAGTTGTAGTGGTGGTGCTCGGCGTTGTATCTGTCGAAGATTTGCAAGCCATTACAAACATAATAATTCCGAAAACTAAGATTAGTTTTTTCATTGATTGATTTTTAAAAGTTGAGAAGTAGCGTTTTTTCATTTTGGGTTTTATTTTTTTAACGTGGAGGAGGGCCGTCAGGTCTTGGTGGTCTACCTTCGCCTTCTGGACGACCACCACCATTTGGTCCTTGTTTTTTGAATCTTTCTAAAATTTCATTATCGAAAACGTGCTTCTGTTCTTCATTGCAAATAGCTCTAACTTCAGTAAAATGCTTGAGCGTTTTTTCTTCATTCTCTTTGATTTTACTCGCCAATAAATTCATCTTTTCGTCGATAAATTTTGGGTTTGGCTTATCTTGTTTGATGTAGTCAAACAATTCCGATTTTATGATTTTTATACTGTCCCGAATTGGAGTTACCTCGGCAAAGTGTTTATCTTTTATTATTTCAAATCGTTCCTTTTGTTGACTATCAAAATTTAGTGCTTTTTCAATTCTTTCTGGACTTAATTGCCCTTGGATTCCTCGTGGAGACAACCATAGGCATGCTAAAACTGATAGATTGATGATTATCAACATGATAATCGCAATCCACAGTGTTTTTATTTTTTTTTTATCTTCCATGTTCTTAGACTAATAATTTTTAAAATTCTCCGCTTTCATATAAATTATATTGCTGTTGCGAATTCGTTCCCTTTTTTTGTAGATTCATAAAGGTGAAAATGTTGATAATCAATATAACAGCAACTGCTGATAGAGCATAAATTGGTTTGAATTGCCAGCCTAAAACGGTTTTAGTCGTAAGTAATTCACGTTCCATTCGTGCGTGTAAACGGGTATAAAAATAGGCTTTTGGTTCAGCCGATTGAATACCTTCTAAAGCATTTATCGTCTGTTCTATTTTGGTTTCTATGTTCGGCAAATTGTCCATATTAGATTTTTTGATTTTTATAAAAATCACCTAATGATTTACGTAAATTAGTTTTTGCTCTAAATAAAAGTGACTCAATCGATGAAAGTGATAATTGCATCACTTCTGTAATTTCTTGATAACTTAATCCTTCAATATTATAAAGTGTGAAAGCAACCTTCTGATTATCAGGCAATAAATTAATAGCTTTGAACAGAATTTTGCTATTTTCTTTATGTTCAAGTACAACTCCTGGATGCTCAAAATCAACAGGTTGGTGTAAAATTTCATTATCATCTCCAAACAATTTCGTGAAAAAAGAAAATCGCTTTGCTGTTTTTTTCTTGCGAATTTCCTCTAATGCTTTTGTCGTCGCAATTCTGTATAACCAAGTCGATAATTTAGAATCCCCTCTAAATTTATTGACTGATTGATAAGCTTCCATAAAAACCTCTTGAGAAACGTCTTCGGCTTCCTCAAAATTCTGGACAATTGCCAAGACAGTATTGAAAACTCGTTTTTGATGAGTTTCAACCAAAGTCTTAAAGGCGGATTCATTGCCAGTTTGTAATTGATTTAGCAGTTCTTGTTCGTTCATTCAGTGGGGATTCCTGAGCTTATAAATAATTAGATGATAAATAAAAATAAAACTTGCGGTGAAATTTTATTTTTATTGTAAAATAAAAAACCTTTCTAATTTTCTTAGAAAGGTTAATGTGAAAAGGGCTTTCAACAGGTTTATTTATTCTTTGTCAAATTTATTCTCCGTCCGATTTAATTTTTTGACCAGCATTTGGTTAAAAAGTTGCTCAGTTTTATACAATTCTGATAGTTGACGAACATTAATAGTCTTCAAAAATTTGTTGACGTATTCTTTTTCTAAATCAACTTCTTTTTGTTTGAGAGTCAAAACTTCTTTTAAATCAGTCAAAATTTTATCGTCAGAAGTTGTAATATTTCTACTTTCGGCGGTCATTTGACGGATATTTTTTCTGATTTCTGAGCGTTTTTTCTCAAATTCATCGTAAACTATCCAGAACGTTTTTGCTTGTTCTTCGGTCAAGTTCAAACGGTTGGTAATTAAGCCAACTTTGGCGGCTTTTATCTTCTCTTTTCCTCTTGGGTTTTCATCCTGTGCTTTAACAAATGAAGTAAATGTTAAAGTCAAAATTGTGATTAGAATACTTATCTTTTTCATTTTTTTTATAATTAAGGTGACTAAATTTCTTCTTCAATGTCTTTTAAATCAACACTTTGTAAAATATCTTTATCACTTACTTTTAAATTATCCAAAAAATCAGAGTCGTTTATTTTGAGTCCCTTATTGTTATTAAATTGTTCCGCTACATCATTTTGAGTAAGGTTTTCTTGAATTAAATAATTGACGATTTCTTGGTTTTTTACACCCGATAAAGCCTCATTTCCCAACGATTCTTGTTTAGGCATGAGCGTAAAATACCCCAGAATCATAATTGTAGAACAAGCGGCAATACTCGCCCAAGTTCGCTGTTTCGACCATGAAACTAAAGGTACCACTTTTGCTTTTGCGGAGGTACGGGTTTGTACTCGCATGGGAAGTTCGTCAAAGTAATTATCGGGTACTTTGAAGATATTTTCTCTGGGTAAATTTTCTAAATCAAATTCTTCCTTTTTCATTTTCTGAACCACACTATAACATAGAATACACCGAAAATTTAGTATTTATGTTCAATGGGAATTTAATTATACTTTTTTATTCTTTGACAGTAATGGTACTTGAAGGTTTAACTGGTAATCAAAAAACTGATTTTTTAAGGTGTTCTTCTACTTTTTTTACTGCCAAATGATACGAAGCTTTCAAGGCTCCAATGGATGTTCCTGTGATTTCAGAAATTTCTTCATACTTCATATCATCGTAATATTTCATATTGAAAACCAGCCGTTGTTTATCGGGTAAAGTCAAGAGAGCTTTTTGTAATTTCAGTTGAATTTCATCGCCCGAAATCATATCTGAGCCTTCTAATTTATTCGATAATTCATCTGTAATGTCGTTGATGGGTAGAAAAAAGCGTCTTTTCTTTTTTGTTAAATGATTTAGAGATTCATTGGTGGCGATGCGGTAAAGCCACGTAAATAATTGAGACTCACCCTTGAAGTTTTCTAAGCCTTTCCATGCTTTAATGAAAGTTTCTTGGGTCAAGTCATCGGCATCGTCGTGGTCAATGACCATCTTACGGATATGCCAATAGACTTTCTGCTGATAATTTCTTACCAGTTGGTTAAAGGCAAAATTACGAGTTTCGAGAACTGAGAATTTTGCTAATATTTCTGAATCGGTTAATTTATTTTCGGTCATTCAGAATTAAATAGGACAGGTTTTCAACTGAGACGCACAGTCCTGTTATTACCCAGACAGGACTGTGCGTCTCAGTTGGAAACCTGTCTTAAAAAAAAACTCCGCAAGAATTCTATATTCTTGCGGAGTTTTAATACTCACAATCAAAAAATTAAGAATTCTTACGTGCGATTGCTTTCATTGCTTTTTCAAC
Source organism: Bacteroidota bacterium (assembly GCA_040387735.1). Classification (GTDB taxonomy): domain Bacteria; phylum Bacteroidota; class Bacteroidia; order Cytophagales; family Spirosomataceae; genus Arcicella. The sequence goes on along the minus strand of JAZKDE010000016.1, from coordinate 36,353 downwards.
AATAGAAGCAGCATTCAAACCATATTTTTCCATTAATTGAGCTGGAGTTCCAGATTCCCCGAAAGAGTCTTCAACGCCAACGTATTCTAATGGAGCAAGATGATTTTTGATTAAAACCTGAGCAATTGAATCTCCTAAGCCCCCTGCAATCTGATGTTCCTCAGCCGAAACCGCACAACCCGTTTTACGTACTGAAGCTAAGATAGCATCTACGTCCAAAGGTTTAATCGTGTGGATATTTATTATTTCAGCATCAATACCTTTTTCGGCTAAAATTTCACCTGCTAAGATTGCTTCCCAAACCAAATGTCCTGTGGCAAAGATACTTACATCTTTTCCTTCGTTTACCGTCCATGCTTTTCCAATGATAAATTCTTGATCAGGGTCAGTAAAAATTGGCACAACTGGACGCCCGAAACGTAAATAAACGGGTCCAACGTGTTCAGCTACGGCAATTGTAGCTGCTTTCGTTTGGTTATAATCGCAAGGATTGATAACGGTCATGCCCGGAAGCATTTTCATTAATCCTAAATCTTCCAAAATTTGGTGGGTTGCACCATCCTCACCCAAAGTCAAACCTGCGTGAGAACAAGCAATTTTAACATTTTTGTCTGAATATGCAACTGACTGACGGATTTGGTCATACACACGACCCGTTCCGAAGTTAGCAAATGTGGTTGCAAAAGGGATTTTTCCACCGATTGTCAAACCCGCCGCAATACAAATCATGTTTGCTTCTGCGATACCCGTTTGGAAAAATCTTTCTGGATTTTCTTTAATAAAAGCATCCAACTTCAATGAACCGATTAAATCGGCACAAAGAGCCACAACATTAGGATTAGTTTGACCTAAAACCTGCATACCTGCTCCGAAGCCAGAACGAGTATCTTTTTTTTCTGTAAATGTATATTTTTTCATTAAAATATTAAATTTCAATTATTTGCAATTGATTGTAACTTAGTTAAAAAATATTTAGCACTTGGGCAATTGGGGTGATCAGCGGCATTTTGTATTGAGAAACCAGAATTCAGCATTTTTTTGGCTAATTTTTTCTTTTCATCTCTTCCAATTAAGCCTCTTTTAAATTTATCAAGATAAGTTTTTCTAATGGTTTCAAAAGGAATATTTTCATTTTCAGGATTTTCAAATGAATAATCACCATTAAAAATTAGATTCATCGTTGAATCATCAGCTAAAAACCAAGATTCAATTTGCTTGACTGCAACTATAATAATTTGATTTTCCGATTCTGTAATTCTTAAACGAGTTTTAGTAATACATTGGTCTTTATCAAGGTCAGTCAATACAAAAATCAACGTTGCTCCCTTTTCAAAAAGGTTTTCTTGATGAATTTTAATATTACGGGGCAATAAATTCCCATTACCTGCAACATTGATTACTCCAACTGATTTAAGTTTCAATGAATTTAGAATGCTCTTGAAACTATCCGATTCTAAAATAAATAATTCAGTATAACCTTCACAAATAAAACCAATATTTACCACGGTAACCCACCTCCAAGAGTATTGGTTAGCCATGCTTCATCCATTCGTAATCCGTGAAAATCTTTTCCCTTAAATTGTTTAATTTTAGTTTCTCCCTTGATTTTATTGACTGTAATAATTTCATCAGCAGTTAATTGTGAAACCAAAGATTGAGAATGTGTATTCAGCCAAATATAGTGTCCTTTTTCTTCACAAGCATTTCTGAAAAGTGTTACCATCTCTTTTATCACATCGGGAGTGAGTCCATTTTCTGGTTCTTCGATACATAGAAATTGTGGTTCATCGGATTGAAAAACGGCTGTTAAAAGAGCGAGGATATTGTAAGTTCCATCTGAGAGTAAATCTTTTGTGAATGGTTTTTCAATATCTGTTTCATAAATCAATAAAGTATCTGTACCACTTAGACCACTTGAAATAACATCAACTTTTTCAAAACCAGGAAGGAATAAACTTAACCAATCCGTTATTTCTTCATTTTTATATTCATCATCTAAAAGTCTTCTCAATACTTTTTCAAGGTTATCGCCAGAAAAAGTAAGTTTGAAGTTATCTTGATAATTAATTTTTTGAAGTTTTGTCTTATCAATAAACAATCTTTGTATTGAGTCTTGAAGCAGCCTCATTTTTTCTTGTCTAATATCTGATGTACCATTTAAGAGATTTTCTGTAACATTAACTTTACTTGTTCCAACATATTCATTGTAATTAATGTATTTACCAGTATAGTTATTATCTGAAAATAAATCAGTTTCAATATGGACTATATACTCAGAATCAGGAAGTTTTCTATTTTGTAGAGCTTCATATCCGCCATATAAACGTATATTAAATGCAGATTTAAAAAACTCCAAAGCCTCAAAAATATTACTTTTCCCAGACCCATTTGGTCCAACAAAGACCGTGAATGGGTTGGGTTCAATGATTTCTAAATCTGCAATAGATTTGAAATTTTTGATATGTAATTTTTTGATTTTCAAGATACTATTTTTTAACTATTTTAATTAATAATCACCCAAAGTCTCAGGTAATTGTGCTAATGCGGCTGCTAATTGCTCATCGTTCGGAGCAACACCGTGCCATTTATGAGAACCCATCATGAAATCAACGCCTGCACCCATTTCGGTGGTCATCATAATCATAATTGGTGTTCCATTTCCTGATAATTCACGAGCTTGAGCCAAAACTTTTACTACGTCAGCCATGTCATTACCATTCATTTTGATAACTTTCCAACCGAAAGCTTCGTATTTGGCTCCTAAATCACGGTTGTTCATTACCTTATCAGTAGGGCCGTCAATTTGCTGACCATTGTAGTCAATTACCGCTACTAAGTTGTCAACTTTGTGGTGAGGTGCATACATCGCCGCTTCCCAAACTTGACCTTCATTTTGCTCGCCATCGCCCATTAATACAAATACTAATGAATTATCGCCGTTCAACTTTTTTGCTTGTGCTGCTCCAATGGCAACAGACATTCCTTGTCCCAAAGAACCCGAAGCGATACGAATTCCTTCAAGGTGTTCGTGCGTTGTTGGGTGTCCTTGCAAACGTGAATTTAACTTACGGAAAGTCGCTAATTCAGCCGCAGGAAAATAGCCTGCACGAGCTAAAACAGAATAAAAAACGGGTGAAATATGACCATTTGACAAGAAGAAAAGGTCTTCACCAGTTCCATTCATATCAAAAGGTTTAGTTCCATCAGCATTAGATTTGAGGGTCATTTGGTCGAAATAAAGACCTACCAATAAATCGGCACAACCCAACGAACCGCCTGGGTGTCCAGACTGACAAGCGTGTACTTGTCTAACGATATCACGTCTCACTTGTGACGCAACGCTTTGTAATTCAGTAATTTGCATTATATATAATTGATTATTAAGAATCTGTTGTTTTAACCTAAAATCTGCTCTGTATGATTTTTTGTATCCACTTTGGCAATAATGTCGGTAATAATTCCTTGCTCATCAAGTACAAAAGTAGTACGGGCTGTACCCATATAAGTTTTGCCGTACATTGATTTTTCAACCCAAACACCATAAGCTTCTACAATTTGATGGTCTTCGTCGGAAAGTAAGGTGAATTTTAAATCATACTTTTTAATGAATTTTTGGTGAGCTTTTTCCCCATCAACGCTTACCCCAATAATCTCAAAACCTTTGCCTTGAAGAGCGGGTAAGTTTTCGTTTAAATTACAAGCCTGAGCGGTACAACCTGGCGTATCGTCTTTCGGATAAAAATATAAAATTACTTTTTTACCTGAAAAATCAGCCAATTTAACGATGTTTCCGTTTTGGTCTTTCTGCTCGAAGTTTGGGGCTTTGTCGCCTATTTTTAGGTTCATGGTATTTCGTTTTAGCTATTGTTTTTATTTGTTTTACCATTGCTTTTACGCTGTCAATTGTTGTTTCAAAAGCACTCTTATTACCTTGGTTATCCTCAAGTTCTATGCGCAGCTTTCCGTAGAATTTTTGAGTAGAATCACTTTTTATCGACCAAAGTAAGGAGCGTTTTGCATCGTAATCTGTTAACACAAATTGGTCGTTAACAAAGGCTTTGAAACTCTTTACTCCCGAAAGATTATCCCCAATTCTTATTGAAAAATCATTGGGGTTTTTCCGAATAAGATTCGCTTTTGGTGGAATTGTATCGACTAATACTAAAAAATCGCCTAAACGTTTGGTTGTAAATGATAATTTATCTCGACTATAACTGGTTTTTAAAAATGTTTTTGCATTTCTGAAAACGTGGTAAACTGATGTTTTATCGGGTGTAATTATCTGAAAATCAGGTTGAAAGTAAACCGATAGTTTGTTTTTCAACGGAATGGTTACTTCGCTAATTTTTAGTGTATTTCCCGCCGATTCTGTTTGTAAATAAAGCGTATCGTATAAAGTATTATACTCAAAACTTAAATTTAAATTCTCAGAAATGAATGAATTTTCCTGATTTGGAACAATTACTTTTCTTAAATTGGTCGCTTTTGAGAATCCATCAATTCTGATAGAATCAGGTAAACCCTTTTTCAAGTCCCAAAGATACACCGCTTCATTGTTTTTAACATAATTTATGGGTAAATCTATGGCAGATTTAGCGAATTTAAGGCTTGTTACCGAGTTGATTGTCTTTAAGTTATGAGCCTTTATAATGAGTGTATTGTCTTCAATTGTCTGATTGATAGTAAGGGGCAAGGTATTGGAACTTACCGTCTTGGAGCTTTCTGAACTTTCCCCTTTCACTGTAAAATTGAGTACTGCATTATTTTCGTAAGCATCCCAAATTTTGACAATTATTTGGTGTGTTCTTCCCACCGAAACATTTAATTTACCTTTGGTAATGGATGGCTTGTAAATTGGCAAATCTACATTGCCATCATCTTGAAAAAGCTTTTGAAATCTCTGTCCCTTTGTTTGTTCTTGGGCGTAATCATTATGAATATTGATGTCGTGAGAAATTTCATTTGGTAATTGTTCCAAGTGAGAATAATACGTTTCTTGGCCATCAACAAAAACTTCTACGCAGGAAATTCCGTTGGAATTGTTCGTGCCATTCATTTTATCAACCGCTAATAATTCAAGTCCTAAAGCTCCATTTCCTGAAATATTGGCGTTTAATGAGTAGGAACCATCGGGCATTTTTACGGGATAAAATAGCTTTTTCCCAAACTCGCCATTGATTCGAGCGTCAGTTGCTAAAGTCTTGATAATTAGTTGTTGGAAAATAGGAGGAAGGTTGTCTTTTACCTCCAAAAAACCAAAATTGAGAGGATTTAAAATATTGTTACGGTTGTCCCGAATTTCAAAATGCAAGTGTGGCCCAGCAGAACCGCCAGTATTGCCAGAAAGCCCAATGATCTGGCCTCTTGCTACTTCAAATTCGTCGGGTTTGAAAGTGAGTTTTATTTCAAAAGTTTGACTTTCCAAACGTTTCTTTCTTACATAACTCGCCAAAGGTTCTGCAAAAGTTTTGAGGTGGCCATAAACTGAAACAAAGCCGTTAGGGTGGGTGATAAAAATAACATTTCCGTAACCACTGGTTTGTACACGTATTTCCGAAATATAGCCGTCGCCTGTTGCGTAAACTGGTAAGCCTTCACGCCCTTGGGTTTTGATGTCAATTCCTGCATGAAAATGGTCTGAACGTAAATCTCCCATACCGCCTGCCAAATAATTTTGCTGATTCGGATTGATTGGGAATAAAAAGTAGCCTTTTGGGTAAGTTAATTGTGTTTTCTGAGCTTGAATTATTTGGCAAATGAGGCTCAGGAAAACGAGTATGATATATTTTTTCAAAGTATTTGGAACCGTAGTTTTTATTTTTTTATTTTCTGATGCCCTTCAATTTCATTTAGATGAAATAAAGGTGGTCTGGGTTAAAATTAATTCCTGATGTATTTGAGGATGAAATCTTCTTCGTCAAAATCATGAATTGTGTCGTTAACTATTAGTTTTTTTCGTTTTTCAACAGTCGGAAATTGCAACTATTTTTGAGTTGACTCATCAATACAAAGCATATATGAATTTACAAGAGCGTTTACTGGAATACGTTTGATTTCGTCATTGCAATGTCTTTTTCATTAATTCAAATTCTGCATATACGAAGCTCATAATTTACCATATTTTAAGTGTAACAATGAGGTTTATAAATTTCATATAATCTTATTTATTCTTCAATTCTGATAGATGAGTGAACTCCAAACTAACCAATTCTTCGATTAATTTTCTAACTTTGGTAAAATGGTATAACAAAACTAATTTAAAAGTCTTAAAATTCTGTATGATTTTAATTTTATTAGCCCTAATCTCGATTTTTCTTGTACTTAGCCGTACTGAAGTCTTTTCTACTTCAGTACGATATAACTTTATTATTACCTTACAGATTTTTGGATTATTATCGCTTGTTTCGGTTGAGGCTCTGAGTTATTTTAATATTCTCAATGCTACAACTGTACGTATATTTTGGGCGGTGATTTTACTGGGTTCGGTATTTTTTGTGCAAAGTTTTCAAGTATTGAGAGACTTACCCAAAAAAATAACTGCGTTATGGAAACAAGATAAACTGTTATTGTCCGCTTCATTAATGATTTTGACCTTAACATTTTTTGTGGGACTATTATATGCACCAATTACTTACGATTCACTTAGTTATCATTTGCCCCGTATTGAATTTTGGATTCAGCATCAAAATATCTCTTATTACGCCACTCAAACGGATAGAAATTTATACCAACCTCCGCTGGCTGAATACATGGTTCTTCAATTCAGAATCATTGATAATGCCGATTATTTTGATTTTTTTGTTCAATGGATTTTTGGTTTGGGCAGTTGCGTAATTGCTTCGTTAATAGCCTCTTTGATTGCCTCCGATAAGAAAACGCAATTAATTGCTTTTTTTGTTACGGCTACAATTCCAATGTTGATTCTACAAAGCGGAACTACGCAGAACGATTTAATTCACGCTTTTTTCATTTCAGCGGCATTTCTCCACTTTTTATTGGATATTCGAGAAGGCAGAAAAACGACTATTATTTGGGCAGGTTTAGCCATTGGACAAGCTATTTTAACGAAAGGAACGGCTTATATTTTCTTAATGCCAATTTGTATTTGGTGGGGTTTAAACAGGCTGGTTGAAGTGTATCAAAAACGGTTCTTATTTTCAAAATTAGTTTTTCAAATACTTATTTTAGTAGCGTTTTTTTTAGGAAATATTCTAACTTTCTACGCCAGAAATTATGAATATATAGGCAGTCCTTTAGGCGTTTCAAAAGATTTGTACTATCATTATAATAACCAAAGTCATTCTCTTGCCGATATGGTGTCGGTGATTAGTCGTAATGTTGGCTTACATTTTGGTTTGCCTGGACTCCATAAAGTTACCGAAATGTCGTTATTATGGTTTCACGAGCATATTCTGAATCAACCACTGAATAATCCTGCAACCAGTTTTACACACTTTGATTTGCCACTTTTGGCCAGTACTGAAGACACCGTTTCTTGTTTCTTGCACCTGATTTTGATTATAATGACCAGTATTTATACTATCAGAAAAGGAAATGCCATGTCAAGAATTCTTCTGGCGATTATTGGATTGAGTTTTCTGGTGTTTTGCTACGTAGTGAAATTTCAAATCTGGCATATTCGTTTGCATTTGCCCATTTTCTTGTTGTCCGCTCCTTTAATTGCCATTTATTTAAACCAATTCAAGTTTAAATATATAGCTTTTATTTTGCTGTCTATTTCGGGTATTTCTTACGCAGTTTTTACTTTTGGCAGACCTTTAATTAAATTTCCACCGTTAACTTCTGAAATTTATTTTACGCATCCTCGCAATACTCATTATTATACTTTTGAGACAGAATATTCAAAAAAGATAAACAGTTTTATTCAGTTTTTGGAAGAAAGTCCCTATAAAACAATTGGAATTAAGACCGATGACCCTTATGGAAACGATGCTTTGTACCCGATTATGTACGAATTGCGAGGCAAAAAAACGTTTATTCCCGTTCAAGTTACTAACGAATCTAAGAAATATCAGGTTGATTCGCCTAAGCCAGATTGCGTAATTTATTTCACGCCATACCCACCTTATGATTTTCTAACATTAAATCAGCACGATAAATACCATAGAATACCAAATAATGCAGGGAATCTAATTATTTTTGTGTCAAATAATCTAAAATCTAACAAATGACCGTATTTCAGAAACTTTCCATCATCATTCCCGCATACAACGAAGAAAAAACGATTACAGATGTATTGAGCAAATTATCAGAAGTTCAATTGTTAAATAATATTCAGAAAGAATTGATTGTGGTGAATGATTCATCAAAAGATAATACCGAATCTGAAATACAGCGTTTTATGGAAATGAACCCCGCCATTGACGTAAAATATTATAAGCACGAAGTAAATAAAGGAAAAGGAGCGGCTTTGCATACGGGTATTAAGCAAGCTACTGGACAGTATTTAATTGTACAAGATGCCGACCTGGAATATGACCCGCAAGAATTCAATTTATTGCTTAAACCCGTTTTGGATGGATTTGCTGATGTAGTTTATGGCTCAAGATTTATTGGGGGAAATGCTCACCGAATCTTGTTTTTTTGGCATACCATCGGAAATAAATTGTTGACGTTCTTGTCAAATATGTTTTCTAATCTTAATCTTACCGATATGGAAACGTGTTATAAATTGTTTAGAACTGATATTATTCAAGCCATTGAATTGAAGGAAAGACGATTTGGTTTTGAGCCAGAAGTTACGGCTAAAATATCGAAAATAAAGAAGATACGAATTTATGAAGTGGGTATTTCTTATTACGGACGTACTTACGAAGAAGGAAAAAAGATTAATTGGAAGGACGGCTTTAGAGCTTTATATTGTATTGTAAAATATGGACTTGGTCAATAGTTGTAAGCAGATTGGAATTGATTATACCGTAAGCAATTCCAATCTTAATAGTCTTATTACTTTATTTCAAATGCAAGCATTTCTTGGCCTTCTATAAATGCGGTTAATTTATCACCTATATTAACTTTACCAACACCCGCTGGTGTTCCAGTAAAAACTAAATCTCCCGTTTTTAAAGTAAAATATTTTGATATTTCAGCGATAATTTCGTCAAAATGCCACAACATCATTTTGGTATTTCCCTTTTGACGAACCTCTCCATTAATTTCTAAATGAAAATTTACGTTCTTTAAATCAGCGAATTGACTTTTCGAGATAAAGTTTGAAATAGGAGCGGAGCCGTTAAATGCTTTTGCTTTTTCCCAAGGCAAACCTTTTTCTTTCAATTTTGCCTGTAAATCTCTGGCGGTAAAATCAATACCAATACCAATTTCATCGTAATATTTATGAGCAAATTTCGCTTCAATATTTTTACCAACTTTATTGATTTTTAGCACAAGTTCTACCTCGTGGTGAACATCGTTGGAGAAATCTGGGTGATAAAAAGGTTCATTGTCTTTTAAAATAGCGGTATCAGGCTTCAAGAAAATAACGGGTTCTGAAGGACGTTCATTATTTAATTCGGCGATATGTTCGGCATAATTTCGCCCAATGCACAAGATTTTCATATTTGTTCGTTTTATATTCAAACAAAATTAGCTCGAAATTGCAATAATGTAGAACCTTTTTGTAATTTTTGCGTCTGAATGTGTAGTCAATTTGCTTTTTGCCATTACAAATACTGCTTAACGGCTAAATACCAAATGTGAATAGCTCATTAAGTACCATAAACTAAATATTAAAATGAAGAGAATCTTTTTTTACGGAGCGTTCCTCCTTGCTGCCTTTTGGGCTTGTACAAAAGTGCCTTTGTCGGGTCGTAGTCAACTATTATTGGTATCCGATGACGAAATGAATGCAATGGCTTTTACAAGTTATAAACAGTTCTTGGATACCAGTAAAGTTGTTCCTGCCAATTCTCAACAAGCTGCCATGGTGAAGCGAGTAGGGGATAGAATTGCGAAAGCAGCTCAATCATATTTTACAGAAACAGGTAATCCCGATTATTTGAAGGGCTATCAATGGCAAACCGAATTGGTGCAAAGTAGCCAAGTAAATGCTTGGTGTATGCCTGGTGGAAAAATGGTAGTTTACACGGGTATTTTGCCAATTACGCAAAGTGAAACGGGACTTGCCGTAGTAATGGGGCATGAAGTATCGCACGCTATTGCAAAACACGGTGCCGAACGAATGAGTGAAGGATTGTTAGCTCAGGGGCTTTTAGTAGCTGGACAAATTGGTTTGGGAATTGCAATGAAAGACAAACCTGCGGCTACTCAAAATCTTTGGAATACCGTTTACGGAGTGGCAGCACCCGTTGGAGCTCAGCTTGGAATGATGGCTCACGGACGTTATCAAGAGTCTGAAGCTGACCATTTGGGTTTGATTTTTATGTCAATGGCAGGATATGACCCGATGGAAGCAGTTACTTTTTGGGGGCGTATGGCTGCTAATTCTGGCGGAGCAAAAACACCAGTTTGGTTGTCAACTCACCCTTCTGATGCTACTCGAATTGCCGATATTAAAAGTCGTATGGGTGAGGCTTTACAATATTATAATGCTTCGAAGAAAAGTGGATCGAATGGCAGATATTAGAGAATAGAGTTTAAATATTAGAAAAAAAACGTTATTCTATTTGACAGAATGCAATAAAAAAGGAGCAGAATTAAATTCTACTCCTTTTTTATTTGCGTTAGATTTAGCGAATAGTTGTGAATAATTTATACACTAAAATCTATCAACTAAACTCTATTATAAAACTACAATGCTTTCAAAACTTCTTCTACTTTCGTAGCAGCGTCTTTCAACAATACAGCCGAGAATACTTTCAAGCCAGATTCGTCAATAATTTTTGCTCCTTCAGCAGCGTTAGTTCCTTGTAAACGAACAATGATTGGTACTGGAATATTGCCGATAGCTTTGTAAGCTTCAACCACACCCGTAGCAACACGGTCGCAACGAACAATACCTCCGAAGATATTAATCAAAATTGCTTTTACATTTGGATCTTTCAAAATAATACGGAAACCAGCTTCAACCGTTTTCGCATTAGCTCCTCCCCCAACATCTAAGAAGTTAGCGGGATCACCACCTGAAAGTTTGATAATGTCCATTGTTGCCATGGCCAAACCTGCACCGTTCACCATACAACCCACGTTTCCGTCAAGTTTTACGTAGTTCAAATCGTTTGCCGATGCTTCAACTTCTAATGGATCTTCTTCAGTAACATCACGCAATGGAATGAAATCTGGATGACGATAAAGAGCATTATCATCTAAATTTACCTTTGCATCAACTGCTAAAATTTTGTTATCAGAAGTTTTCAACACAGGGTTGATTTCGAACATTGATGAGTCTGTTTCAACGTAAGCTTTGTACAAAGCATTGATGAATTTCACCATTTCTTTGAACGCATCTCCCGACAAGCCTAAAGCAAATGCTACTTTACGAGCTTGAAATTGTTGTAAACCAACACTTGGGTCAATCCATTCCTTGATGATTTTCTCAGGAGAATGTTCTGCTACTTCCTCAATGTCCATTCCGCCTTCCGTTGAAGCCATGATGACATTACAACCTCTACCACGATCTAACAAAATTGAAACGTAATATTCCTTAACTTCCGAAGGACCAGGATAATATACGTCTTCAGCAATCAAGACTTTGCTTACTTTCTTACCTTCAGGACCAGTCTGATGCGTAATCAATTGCATTCCTAAGATTTCTTCAGATTTCTGACGAACTTCATCTAAACTCTTAGCCAATTTAACGCCACCACCTTTTCCACGCCCTCCAGCATGAATCTGTGCCTTAATTACGTGCCACCCCGTACCCGTGCGGGCGGTTAGTTCACGGGCAGCCTCAACTGCCAACGCTGGCGTATCTACCACAATGCCCTCTTGTATTCGGACACCATAGCTTTTCAAAATGTCTTTTGCTTGATACTCGTGAATATTCATTTGATACAGTTTTTTTATGCGAAATAAATTCGTTTGCTAAATTACTGACAAACTATTTAATTAAGCGTTTTTCTTTGGTAAATATTTATATTTCCTCTTTCTAATTTGTAATTTTGAGGAATTGATTCCTGGATCACGTCGAAACAAAACGTCAATTTTACCATTATTTAACTACCTAAATGCCCAAACTAAGCGTCCTTATTCCCACTTTTAATCATAGTAAATTTATCGTCCAAATGTTGGAAGGAGTATTGATGCAACAGACTTCGTTTGACTTCGAGATTGTGATTGGTGACGATGCTTCGACGGATGATAATCAATTGATTATTAAGGATTTCGCATTGCGTTTTCCAGAAAAAATAAGAGCTTTTTTACATCCTAAAAATTTAGGTCCGACGGAACCCCGTGAACTGGGAGGGAAAAACAATGTGGCGTTTCTTTTTAGCGAATGTCGGGGAGAATATATAGCTCTTTGCGAAGGGGATGACTATTGGACTGACCCTTTGAAGTTGCAGAGGCAAGTTGATTTCTTAAATAATAATCCTATATATGCACTGTGTCACCATCAATTAGAGGTGGTTTATGAAGATAATTCCCCCAAGCATTCGTTCAATCCTGAAAATCAAAGAGATATGTCTTCTATTGAAGATTTATTGATGGATAACTCTTGGTTTGTGGGAACGGCCAGTACTGTATTTAGAAACGTTTTTAAAACTGGAATGCCCGATTGGTGGTGGAAGTCTGCCAGTGGAGATTTAGGGATTTTTATTGAAGTAGCTCGTCATGGGAAAATTAAATATTTACCCGAAACCATGGGCGGTTATCGAAAACACCGAGGAGGAATGACCAATATTCACACGCCCCAAAATCTATTCTTTTTGAAAAATAGAATGGAAATGTTTGCAAATTTAGACCAATACTTTGCGTATCAATATTCGGAAATTTTGGAAAAAACAGTGCGTAAATACCAAACAGAGATTGACCGTTTGGCGATGATTTTACAATAAACACACCAGATACTTCAATTTTTTTATTTTACGGTAGTGGTTATCCCTTTTTCTGATGTTAAATTTAGAGATGAAAAATATACTTTTCGTAAGTCATGATGCTAATAGGGCGGGAGCCCAAATTTTATTACTTCGTTTTTTGAGGTTATTAAAAAATACTAAAGATTTTAAGTTTTCTATTTTACTGAAAAATGGAGGTATCATAGAGCAGGATTTTAAAGATATCGCCGATACTTATTTTTGGGAAACTAATGATGGAGGTGAATCTATTCTGAAAAAAATATATCGGAAGGCTTCGGCAAATAGAAATAATCAAAATAAACTTCTCAATGTACTTCGAGAGCAAAATTTTGACTTGATAGTTTCAAACACGATTGCGAATGGAGATATTTTGCCAGCTTTAGCTCAATTGAATTGCCCAATAATTACCTACGTTCACGAATTGGAAATGGGAATTCAACAATATACTCGTCCTGAATTCTTTCAAAATGTGTTGTCGTTGAGCCATTCATTTATTGCTTGCGGAGAGTCGGTAAAGCAGAATTTGATTGAAAATCATTCCGTTAAATCAACTGATATAAAAGTTTTACCGTCTTTATTGCCAGAATCAGCACTTAGTTTTGATGCTGATATTAATAAAATAAAAGCTCTTAGAAATCAATATAATATTCCCGAAAACGCTTTTCTGGTTGGCGGTATTGGAACGGTGGATTTACGTAAGGGCGTAGATGTATTCCTGCAAGTTGCCAGAAAATTGAAGAGTCGCAATGATATTTTCTTTTTGTGGTTGGGCGGACAAAATACTGAAACGGATTATAAATTATTTCAATTGGATAAAAATCGTTTGGGCTTGCAAAATGTTGTTTTTCAAACTTCTGTAAACAACCCATTAGACTATATGTCGAGTTTTGATGTATTTTTTGTGTCATCTCGGGAAGACCCATACCCTTTGGTGGTTTTGGAAGCGGCGATGTTATCAAAACCAATTCTTTGTTTTGATAAAGCGGGAGGAGCAAAAGATTTTGTGGAGCAAGATTGCGGCGTAATAATTGACTATTTAGACATTGATAAAACTGCTGAAAAAATAGTAGAATTAAAAGAGGATACGATACTTAATAAACAAATGGGAGCTGCGGGAAGAAAAAAAGTCTTAACAAGACACAATCAAGAAAAAGCTTTTCAGACATTTGTTAATATTTTGAATGATTGAAACCTTTGGTTTGCTCACCAATTTTGATTTGATTTGCAATTTCTACCGAAATATTGAAGCCCATAACCGATAAAATGACTTTAGCTTTTACCATTTGCTCCATAAATTATTTAGCCCAAGCTCAAACCTTGGGTCAGTCGCTCCAACAAACTAACCCTGACGTTGAGTTTGTGATTGGTTTGGTTGATAGATTGGATAAAGTTCAACTTGATGCGGATAAAATCCCCCCTTTTCAACTATTAGAAATTGATAAAATCAACATGGCGTGTTTGGATGAAATGTGTGATAATTATGACATCACGGAGTTAAATACGGCGGTAAAACCTTTCTATTTCGATTATTTTTTCAAAAATCGCCCAGACATCAAAAATGTCATTTATTTTGACCCTGATATTATTGTTTTTGATAGTTTAAAACCTCTAAGAGATACGCTCGACCAACATAGTATCGTCTTGACACCGCATATAACCTCACCCATCAATGATAAATTTGATACCCGTGAAATTGACCACCTCAATACGGGATTGTATAATTTAGGTTTTGTGGCAGTTGGTAGAAGTGAGTCCAGTTATAAAATGATTGATTGGTGGATGGAAAGACTGAAAAAGGATTGTATTATCGACCTTTGTAACGGACTCTTTGTGGATCAACATTGGATGATTTTTGTGCCTATTTTCTTTAGAGATGTGGCATTTGTAGATAAATATGCGGGTTATAATGTAGCCTATTGGAACTTGCACGAACGTACGGTTACCCAAGAAAATGGCAACTATTTTATCAATAATGTTCCATTGATTTTCTTCCATTTTAGCGGTTACGGAATTAATAAACCGAATGAGGTTTCCAAATATCAAAATCGCTCTTCTTTTGAAAATCGACCAGATATTGTTCCGCTTTTTGAATATTACGCACAGCAATTGAGAGATAATTTTAATGATTATTACAGTCAATTTGCTTGTTTTTACATAAAACCAACAAAAGTCAAACGGTATTTACGAGTGCGAAAAGCATTACAAATTCCATTCAAAAAGATACTTGATTTTGTAGCTTAAAAATATCAGTACACACTAATTTTTCTACTTTTATGACACCTAAAAGATTTGTTGAAATTTGGCAATATCGTTACCACAAATATATCAATGTTATTATGTCCGTTTTTCAATGGATAAAATTTTGTGTACGCCTTAAAATTGATAAATTATTTGCGGGGCAAAAACAAGTGATTATTGGCGTGTTGTTGGCGGAACATTTTGGCGATATTGTTGCCTGCGAGCCACTCTCTCGTGAATTAAAGAAAATGTATCCGAATTCAATAGTTTATTGGATTGTGAGAAAACCTTACCGTGAATTATTAGACTATAATCCAAATGTTGACGTAGTTGTGGAGGAATATAGCGTACTATTTTCAATGCTATTGACCCAATTAAATCCATTTGATGAGTTTTATAATTGCCACCTTTCGGGACTACGGAGATATGATTTTTTGCGAAAAACCCTCCAAAATCCTTTAGCTGTTTCTTTAGATATTCTCACAAATAATTACTTTAATCATGGTAATATTTTGGAAGTTTTTGCTAAAGTTAGTGGCTTGCCTGTATTAAAATCTGCTCCTAAAATTTATATTCCTGCCACCGTGGAGCAGAAAATTAATGAATTTGATTTGCCAGAAAAATATATTGTAATTCATTGTCATTCCAATTTTTCACCTAAAGACTGGCAAGTTTATTATTGGGAAAAATTAGTCGTTGATTTAATTGATAATTACGATTATAAAATTATTGAAATTGGACTAAAAAGTACACTAAGTGTCTATCATTCAACTTATTATAATCTTTGTGGTAGATTGTCATTACTTGAAACTGCGGAGATTATTAAGCGAGCAAATTTCTTTATTGGCATTGATAGCGGACCCGCCCATTTTGCCAATGCAGTAGGCACTTACGGTTTTTTATTGTTCGGGAAATTAGGCGATTTTAATCATTATATGCCGTATTCGGGCAGTTACGAAGCAAAAACCAACGCTAAGTTTATTATCAAAGAAGGACAACCTTGTTCTGAACTAAATTATGACGAAGTTTGGGAAGGTATTTCCGAAACTATTCAGGAGCAGAGTTTGATAAGTAGAGCTTAGAAATTTATGAAAACAATATTAGATGTTTCTTTATTGGGACAAGGATTTTATCATCAAAAAGCACGGACTGGCGTTTTTAGAGTTGCTGAAAATTTGGCCACGTTATTGCCCACAATTTCTCCCGATTTAGAAATACTTTTTGCTGATAATCTTGATTTGACCGCAACGCTTGGGTATGTCAATGAACATCTAAAAAAGCAAAATAGTAAGTTTGTAAATCCTGATTCGCAGGTTTCTTTTGCTGAGTTGCAAAGTAAAATTCTCGCTGCTTTTCCTTTAAATTCCATTCCTCAAAAGGTCATTAAAAAGATTTTTTATCGGTTTCATTCCTCAAATATAAGTTATCAAGACGATTTATTAGCTGATGCAAGCCTGTATCATTCTCCTTATTTCCCGATTCCAAATCAAATTCAAGAGCGAAAAAAGCTTAAAAAATTGATTACTATTCATGATTTGATTCCGATAAAATATCCACATTTTTTTGAGAATCGAACGGATAACGTGGTACATCAAATTGTTAGTTCTCTTCAGCCCGATACGTTTGTTGTCTGCGTTTCAGAAGCGACCAAAGTCGATTTGTTAGAAATTTCTGGATTGTCTGATTCGCAAGTTTTTGTAGTGCCATTGGCGGCTTCTAAGGAATTATTTTATCCTGTTTTAGACCGAGAGTTAATCGCCCAAATTTTGTTAAAATATTCAATAGCCGCAGACAAACCATATTTTCTGAGTATTTCAACCCTTGAACCTCGTAAAAATATTGATACGGTTATTAAGAGTTTTGCCGAGATGGTTTCTCAAGAAAAAGTCAATGATTTGCAATTAGTTTTGGTGGGAACGAAAGGGTGGGATTTTGAAAAGATATTTGAAGCAATCAACGTTTCTCCGAGTATAAAAAATAGAATAATCGTAACGGGGTACGTTCCCGATGAAGACCTTGCGGCTTTATATTCAGGAGCGTTAAGCTTTGTGTATGTGTCTCATTGTGAAGGGTTTGGACTTCCTCCGCTCGAAGCAATGCAGTGCGGAACGCCAGTTATTACTTCCAATACAACCTCGTTGCCCGAAGTTGTGGGCAATGCAGGAATTTTAGTTTCTCCTTTAGACCGAGAAGAAATTAGCCAGGCGATGTTGGATTTATACCAAAACTCGTCTTTAATTACGTCTTTGAAGTTAAAATCTATTCAGCAAGCAAAGACATTTTCGTGGGAGAAATTTGCCCAAGAAACGTGGAATGTATATCAAAATATCGTGTAAATTAACATTCAAGTTTAGGTATATTAGGCCTGAATAGGCTAATTTGGGCAATTAAAGCTTTTATATTTAGTCGAATTTCATTTTCGGCATATTTTTTGTAAATCATTAGAGTAGAACAAATAACACACCCAGAGCCCGCCTGTCTGGGCATAAACAGTTTTCCTTACAAATGGATACAAATTCACTGGAAAATGCCCTCAATCCGAACGATTCGGAGGCAACATATCGAGCATTACGTGATTCCATATTACAAATTTATCAGTTTGGTAGTAAAATAGCCAAAGAGTCAAATCCAGACAATGAACTACAAGTTTCTTGGGAATTGGGGGATACTTCTTTGATGAATTGGATTAGTGATACTCACTGTTATTTAAGCAGAAAAGGACAAAAATTGCAATTTTTGGCTCGTCCCTCCAAATTAGAAATTATCAGTTTTAATTTAGATGAAGGTGATAAACTATTAATTTGTAGTGATTCCTTGCGTCAGAACCTGTCAGATAACGAAATTGATGAGATTTTGCAAGAAAGTAACGGTTCTGAAATTGCTTGTCAGAGCTTGTTAAAAATTGCAAATGTCGATACTTCGGTTGAAAATACGCATAATATTGTAGTGATGGAGGTAATTAATAATCAAAAAATTATTACACCAACGCCAATCGTCGATAGTAAAGCCGTAAAAACTCCTTCAAAAATCAATCCTTTGTGGTTCCTTTTGCCATTGTTATTGTTGGTATTGGGCGGTGGATTTTATTTTCTGACGAAAAATAAGAGCATTGATATTGGAAATATTTTAGGTTTAGGCAAGAGTAATATTATTTTAGAAGATACGCTAAAGTTTATCAATAAGGATTCGTTAGAATTGGCAAAAGCAAATGATTCAATTACCAAAGAATTTGAAACGGAGAAACAAGAAGTTTTAACGCCAGAACAAAAAGATGATTTTGCCAATGAACCTGTTAAAGAATTAAAAACAGAAACGCCGAAATCGGACTTTGCTGATAATTCTTCATCGAAACCTAAAGTTGATAATTCTTCGAAAAAATCGACTAAAGGTAGTAGTGAAAATAGTTTTGAAGGTTCTAAGCCATCTTTATCGAAAGGACGTTCATTTGATTCGGCCAAAGAAGAACAAAATTATAATGCTCTTTTACAACAAAAAGAAAAATGGATTGCTATTAAAAATGATTTGCAAAATACGCTCAATGCAGGAAATTCGGCTGCTTCTGAAAAGTTGAAAAATAGCGAAAAAGTACTGGAAAGAATTGAGCAGAAAATCAAAGAAAGTGCTAAGAAATTAGGAAAGAATTAATATTTTCCATAAAATACGTCAATAAAAAATCCACTTA
The DNA here is from genome assembly GCA_040387735.1 of Bacteroidota bacterium. GTDB lineage: Bacteria > Bacteroidota > Bacteroidia > Cytophagales > Spirosomataceae > Arcicella. The sequence continues at coordinate 17,438 of JAZKDE010000016.1, read as the reverse complement.
GCGATGAGTGGATTTTTTATTTTTGGGCAATACTAAACTGTCATATTTAATTTTCTCACCCCAAAATATTGAAGCAAATAAAAATGCCAAACATTAATAGTGAGGCATTTTCAACTTTATAAAATTATGTTTTGAAAGGAATAATGAAAGGGTTTTATAATCAATTATTATCATTGTTTCATTATGGAACAATGATAATTGATTTTTTTGAATCCACCAAGTTTTTGTATTATTTTTGTAAAAAATAGTATCCTAAAAAGCAAATATGGAATCCAATACATTAATTATTGACGAGGATAAGTTTATCCCACAATTATCCATAGACTGTGTAATATTTGGATTTTATGGAGAACAGCTAAAAGTATTATTACCCAAAGTAAAACACTTGAATTTGTGGGCGTTGCCGGGTGGATATGTGTTGAAAGAGGAAGGAATTGAGGAAGCCGCCCAAAGAATTTTGGAAGAACGAACGGGTTTAACTAATATTTATCTTGAACAATTTTACGTTTTTGGAAAAGCAACTCGCTCAACTGCTGAAACTTTGAAGTTGGTATTATTGGCAAATGATTTTGGAATTCAAGAAAATAGATGGGTTTTGGAGAGATTCGTATCAATTGGATATTATGCTTTGGTTGACTTCTCGAAAGTAGTTACTAAAATTGGAATTTATGACGAAACCTGCGAATGGTACGATATTCATCAATTACCAAATTTAGCTTTTGATCACGCTGACATTACCCAAAAAGCATTGGAAACCTTGAGATTTATGTTGGATAATAAATTGATAGGACTCAATTTACTGCCCGAAACTTTTACCATGAAGGAACTTCAAATTTTGTACGAAACAATTCTGGATAAACCTTTAAGGAGAGATAATTTTCAAAGAAAGATATTGTCGATGGATATTTTAGAAAGAGTTGAAAAGAAATTTACGGGAGCTGCTCATAAAGCTCCTTATTTGTACAAGTTTATAAAGTAAATTCTGGAAATGACCTATTAACCATAAATGGACGGAGGCTCTAATTTTTGAATTTTAGAGCCTCCGTCCATTTATGGTCATAAAATTAAAGTATTTTACTGAGTAAATGGGGACGTTCTTTTTCTATTTTTAGAATCATTTCGCCAAAAAGAGTATTTGCCCAAGCAAACCATTTTCTGGTGAACTTCTTCGAATCATCTTTGTCGAAAGATTCGTGCATAAATCCCGTATTGGCGTGAGTCTTTTTCAAGAAACGTAATTGGTCTAAAATTTCGTTGTCATTATTGGAAGTCATAGCTCGCATAATGATACTCAAATGCCAAATTTGATTTACCAAAGTGTGGGGACTTCCAACGCCTTCTGCGGCTTCTCCCTTAAAAAAATAAGGATTCGAGCTACTGAGAATGAAGCGTCGTGTATTAAGATAAATTAGGTCATTCGCCTTGACTGCACCGAGATAAGGTAAACTCATCAAATTTGGAACGTTGGCATCATCTTGTAATAAACAGTTACCAAAACCATCCACTTCCATCGCATAAATTTTGCCAAATACGGGATGATTGATGACAGCGTATTTTTTAATGGCTGTTTCAACTTCATCAGCAAATATTTTGCATTCTTTGGCAAAAATAGCATTCTGGTAAACCTTCTCCGAAATCTCCGCAATTTGTCGGAATGAAACGACCGCAAATAGATTGGAAGGAATTAAAAATGGATAAATAGTCGCATCATCCGAAGGTCTGAAAATACTGTGAATCAAGCCGTTGGGTTTAGTTATGTTGCCGTAACCATCACCGGGAACGGTATCGGTTGACCAAGAGGTTGTTCGCCCAAATTTGTATTTACCTCGGCCATTAAACCGTTGTTGTTCTCGGCAAGTGGCAATAATTGCTTGGGCAGCTTTAAACCATTTTTCGTCAAAAACACTCGTGTCTTGCGTGATTTTCCAGTAATTATACGCCAACCGAACGGTATAACACAACGAATCTAATTCCCATTTTCGTTCGTGTAATTCGGGTTTCATATCGGTTTGGTCAGATAACCATTCCGAATGTCCTTTACCGTCATTAAAAGCATTGGCATAAGGGTCAATCAAAATACATTCTGACTGGCGATTAATTACCCCAGCAATTAATTGTTTTAATTTTTCATCCTCTTTAATTAGCGACAAATAAGGCGTTACCTGTGCCGTACTGTCACGCAACCACATAGCGTGGATGTCGCCAGTGATGACGAAAGTATCTGGACGTTTGTCTTTTATTTTAAAATTAACGGTTGTGTCTAAAGTATTGGGAAAACAATTTTCAAATAACCACGATAATTCTGGATCTTTGATACGTTTTTTTACCCGCTCAATGGTGGCTTCAATAATTGGGCTATTAAAGTTCCGTTTTTCGGATGGAATTCTTACCGTTGGAAATAAATTGGTATTTCCTTTAGCGTTTAATAGTAGCCCAACGCTGGCAATTGTAGTGTTTTGTATGAATTTTCGGCGATTGATATTCTGCATTTTATCGTTGATGTTTAATAAATAAGTTTCACTAAAGGTTTATAAAACGATGAGGTCAAGGTTTTTATAAGCAATAAATTCGGGAGAATCAGCGGGTAATTCAGTTATCAAATAGTCAATTTCCTGTAAATCAGCTACTTTCATTTTCATGACGGAGTTTAGTTTTTCAGAAATTGCTAAAATTGCTACTTTGTCGGCTGCTTTGAGCATTGCTTTTTTTACTTGAACCGTTTCCCAATCTGAGTCAGTTAAACCCCCTTGAGCATCCAAAGCATTTGTGCCAATAATACATAAATCAGCCTTCATTTCTGAAAGTCGGTGATGTACTTCTCCACCAATCGACATTTGGCTATATCTCGAAATTTGACCTCCGATTAAGATAATTTCGATGTTTGGTTTATCCAATAATTCTACGGCAGTCAAAGGATTAACTGTCATAAAAGTTGCCACTAAATCTTCTGGAATTAATTTGACAAATTCTCGGATAGTTGTGCCACCGCCAATCAAAACTAACATTCCTTCTTTGAGTAATGTCAAGGCTTTTTTGGCAATTTCCACTTTGTGCGAATGGGCGTAGTTTTCTTTCAAATTAGAAGAATGATGATACGATTTAGACATCGCTCCCCCACGAATCTTGATGATTTCGCCGCTTTCTGCTAATTCGTTCATGTCCCTCCGAATGGTATCTTCCGAGACCTTTAGAGTTTCCACCAATTCCCCTAATGATATTCTTGTGTGAACGTTGATTTCCTTCAAAATCAAATCTTTGCGTTCTCGTTTTAATAAGCTAACCGACATCGTATCTATTGAAATATTTCAAATGTATTGAAAACAAAGATATGAAAAAACTGCAATAAATGAATCCTTTTGATAATTAGGGATGGTGCAAATTTTGCAACAAATGAGGTTAAATACTTAGTTTGTTAAATTTTTTTACTTATTTTTTCATAAAATTGTTTTATTTATCGAAAATTTAATATGTTTGTTGCAATAATTGCAATATTAATTTGCATTTATTGCAACAAATCAAGTTTATCCTAAATAACTTTTCCGCATGAAAAAAATTAGACTCATAAAAAGCTCTCAACGATTATTATGGCTTTCCCTTCTCGGAGGACTGACCATGAGTAATTATTCTTCGCACGCCAAGGTGAATGAAAAAGACTTTACGCTCATTCGTAGTTTTTCAAAATTGAATCAAGTAAATAAAATTGGCGGTAAAGTTATTTCTGCAAAAGATGCAAGTCCTGTGATTGGTGCTTCTGTTTTTGTCAAAGAAAGCCCAAATGTTGGCACAAGTACTGATGCGGAAGGAAACTTCAATTTGACTTTACCAGATGTTCTTGCTACTAAAAAAATCACTTTAGTAGTTAGCAGTGTTGGTTTTGAAAAATTTGAAGTGACGGTTTCAGCCGGTCAAAGTGCAATGGTAGTTACTTTGAAAGAAAGCCTTCAACAACTTGGTGAAATTGTAGTAACGGCATTAGGCGTGAAAAAAGACAAAAGAGCATTGGCCTATTCTGTATCAGAAATCAATGGTTCGGATTTTACGCAAGCTCGTGAAAACAACGTTGCAAATGCTCTAACGGGTAAAATTGCTGGGGTAAATGCCACTGGTTTATCAACTGGCCCAGGTGGTTCGAGCCGTGTAGTTATTCGTGGAAATGGATCTCTAACGGGTAATAGTCAGCCGTTATACGTTATCAACGGGATGCCGATTGACAATAGTGTACCTGGCGGAAGTTCTTTACCAAATGGTTTGGGTACTAAATCTGGTACTGACCGTGGAGATGGTATTTCAGCCATCAATCCCGATGATATTGAAACCATGACCGTATTGAAAGGTGGTGCTGCGGCGGCATTGTACGGTTCACGAGGTGCAAATGGTGTTATCCTGATTACAACTAAAAAAGGAAAAGGACAAAAAGGCATCGGTGTAGAATATAATAGTACCTATACGATGGAAAATATATCCGTATTTCCTGATTTTCAATACGAATACGGACAAGGAGATGGCGGTGTAAAACCAACTACTTTGGCACAAGCACAAGGCACAGGTCGCCGTTCATTTGGGTCAAAAATTGATGGTTCAACCGATTACGTCGCTGCTGATGGCAAAACTCACCCCTATCTTGCTCAGAAAGATAACTTGAAGAATTTTTATCAGACAGGAACGACTTTTACCAACTCTATTGCTTTGTCGGGTGGAAATGATGCCGTTAATTATCGTCTTTCCTTAGCCGATATGGATGCAAAAAGTGTATTGCCTACAAATACCTACAACCGTAAAACGGCCAACTTAAATATTTCGGCAAAACTTAGCGAACGCCTCAGAGCAGAAGCCGTAGTACAATACAATCTTGAACAAGGCAATAACCGCCCAATCGCAGGGGATGCTTTGGGAAATCCAAACTGGATGGCTTATGAAGTAGCCAATACAGTGGATGTTCGTTGGTTGAATCCTGGGTACGATGCTAATGGCAATGAAATTTTTTGGAATGATGCGGGTATTGTAACAAACGGCTACTTTTTTACCAATAAATTTAAAGAAACCGATACGAAAGACCGTTTTATTGGTCAGGCATCCATTTCTTACGATTTATTAAAAAATCTGACCGTAAAAGCAACGACTACACGTGATTTCTATAATTACAATTTCACGAGTATTATGCCAACGGGTGGACAATATTTGCCACAAGGTCAGTATGACGGTATCAAAGCCGATGTTTCGGAAACTAACAGCATGATTACCGCCGCTTACAATACCAAATTTGGTGGAACAATCGGGCTTTCAGTCTTAGGGGGCGGAAATACTCGTCAGTTTAAAAATAACGAAATTGACTTTTTGGGACAAGAATATACGATTCCATATTTTTATAGTTACTCAAATTTGGCAACTTCTTCGGCTACGCCAATTACGAGTAATATTAAAACAAATTCGGTATTTGGTTCGGCAGATTTAGATTATAAAGGCATTTGGTTTTTAACCTTAACGGGTCGTCAGGATTGGTTTTCAACGTTGAGTCCCAAGAATAATAATGTATTCTATCCAAGTATTGGAACAAGTTTAATTCTTTCGGATGTCATTACGATGCCACAAATATTTGACCAAGTAAAATTGCGTGGTTCGTGGGCTCAAGTAGGTGGCGGTGGTCCTGACCCTTATGCTATCAATTTAGCGTACAGCAATGTTCCAAGTGCCAGTTCAGTTCCTTTACAAAATGTAAGTTCTGTGTCAATTACTAATGCTGAACTAAAACCGTTTACTTCTACCACATTTGAACTTGGTTTAAGTACAAGATTATTTAAAGGTCGTTTAAATTTGGATGTAGCTTTATACGACAAAAAATCAACGAATGATATTGTAAGTGTGCCTATTTCGGGAGCTTCGGGTTATACAAGTGCAATCTTAAACTCAGGTCAATTGAGTAATAAAGGGATAGAGATATTATTGGAAGCTACTCCTTTCAAAACGGCTAATTTCACTTGGAATACAAGTTTTAACTTTGCTTATAACAAAAGTGAAGTCTTGAAATTGGCTGACGGAATCAATACTTTCTCAATTGGTAACTCTGCCAACGGTAACGCCTTCATTAACAACCAAGTAGGTATGCCTTTTGGGGGAATTTATGGGTATCGCATGAAGAAAGATGCAGCAGGAAATATTATTTATGATACCAACTCAAATCTACCTTTGCAAACCGACAATAACCAGTTTTTGGGTAATGGGGTTCCTCCGTACACAATGGGTTTAACGAACACATTCAAATACAAAAACTTCTCATTGGATGTATTGATTGATGGTAAATTTGGTAGCAGTGTTTTCTCAGTAATGGAAGTATATGCAACTCGTTTGGGGTTATTGAAATCAACTTTACCAGGTCGTGAAAATGGTTTAGCATTGAAAGGAGTTACTGCCAGTGGAGATGCTTACTCATATACAGTTCCA
>JAZKDE010000016.1:0-10990 GCA_040387735.1 Bacteroidota bacterium | reverse complement strand
AACTTACGCAGTGCTTATTACAACAGTCTAAACAGATATACGGAATTGTTTGTGCATGATGCCAGTTTTGTGAAATTACGTCAGGTAATTATTTCATATCGTTTACCAACGGGTTTCTTGAAATCATTGGGCGTACAATCGGCGAGCGTATCATTGGTAGGACGTAACTTGCTGATTTTGTATAAGCAAACTGACAATTTTGACCCAGAGCAAAGCTTGACAAATGGTGCAGCACAAGGAATTGAGTCGATTGGTCTGCCACGTACTCGTTCTTATGGTGTGAATTTGAATCTGAAATTTTAACAAAAAATGTTCTACTATGATTGAAATAACGCAGGCTGGGTTTTGAACCCAGCCTGCGTTCCATACCGTATAAATAATAGAAGAACCAAAAAAAAATCAAAACAATGAGACATATATTTTCAAGATATACATTCCCGTTTTTCGCAGCTTGTAGTGTTATGCTACTCTCATCCTGCGATAAAGATTTCGCTGAAATCAATACCAACCCTAATGCGGTTTCCGTACCCACTACTCCATACATATTTAGCAAAGCTTTGTATGATGGAGCAGCCAATAGTGGAAACAAGGGTAGCCTTTTATTTGGTCTGATGCAATACACAACCAGCTACAATGATGTAGAAGGATTTGGTTCTAAATATACTGCTTCTCAAGTAAATGGAACGGGAGCAGTTTTTAACAACTCATATCCTACTCAGATTAACGAAATAGGGGAAGTAATTAAAGCCGTAAAAGATGATCCAACAAAGGTGAATCTATACGCAACAGCACGTATTTGGCGAGTATTTTGTTACAGCCGCTTGACTGATTTGTACGGAGATATTCCTTATGGTGAAGCAGGACAGGGATACAATCTTTCTATTTTCCAGCCTAAATACGATGCCCAAAGTGCGATTTATGCCGATATGCTGAAAGAATTAGAAGCCTCGGCTACGTCTTTGGATGCTTCAAATGCTACGACTTTTGGTAAATCTGATTTGATTTATCAAGGAAATGTTACGCAATGGAAAAAGTTTGCGTATTCGCTAATGTTGCGTTTGGGTATGCGTTTGACTAAAGTTGATGCCGCTGCTGCACAAAGTTGGGTAAACAAAGCGGTAGCTGGCGGGGTAATTAGAGATTATGCAGATATTGCCAAAATGAGCTATGTATCTGGACAAAATATTAACAAGAATCCAGTAGCTTGGCAATTATTGAGTGATAATTATCTTCGTGCCGATGGTACAAATAATACCGAAGGTGGCAAATACCAACAAGTATTTATCAGTTCTTTGAAAGCCAATAATGACCCTCGATTAAGTGTACTTTCAGTTGTATACGTAAACGGTGTTGCAAGTTCGGATGAGAGTATTCAAAAAGGGATGGCTTCAAACATCAACGGAACAAAACCTTCGGATTTTATTACTTATTCAGAACCGAAACAATCAACCGTTTTGAAAGTTGATGCTCCTTTGTTGTTATTTACCGTAGCAGAAACTAATTTCTTGTTGGCGGAAGCCGCTTTAAAAGGTTGGTACACGGCTGAAACAGCTACCAATTTATACGAAACTGGAATTCGTGCGGCTATGAAACAATGGGATTTGATTAGCGGAAGTACCAACACGATTGCTCAGGCTCGTATCGACAGCTATGTAACGGCTCATACGTTGAAAACTTCTGGAACTGTGGCAACGCAAACCGAACAAATTTACAATGAATTTTGGGTAGGTCTTTTTCCAGATGCACAGGAGGTTTATAACAATTACCGTCGCACGGGTTATCCAGCTTTAACGCCAAATGTATATCCAGGAAACGCAACGGGCGGTAAAATTTTCCGTAGATTCTTGTATCCAGTATCAGAACAAACCCTTAACCGAACATCGTATAACGAAGCAGTAACTCGACAAGGTGTTGATGATTTGCTGACTCGTGTTTGGTGGGATAAATAATTAACCTGTTTGACGATTGATTTATTTTGGTTCTTCTATGATTTATACTGGATTTGTTTGTCGGACACGGTCGTTGTCCTTTTGAAGGACGACGACCGTAACTTTCCAAATAAATTGTAGAAGAACTATTTATTTTTAATAGTCGAAAGCTCAATTAATTTTGTTATTTCTTAAATTGCCTAAAATCAACCGATTAGCTAAATCTTATGTTTTCAAAAAAGATAATTATAGTCCTTATTTTTACCTGTCTTTCGCTGCAAATACAGGCTCAAAAAGTACAGGTAAATAACAAACCTGAGCGGATAAACTGGTTTCAAGATTTGGCTTTCGGAATGTTTATTCATTGGAATGTTGATGTTTCTTTGGGGGCAGTTATTAGTCATTCGTTGGCAGGAGCTTCGACAGAATACGTTGAAAAATACATCAATGAATTACCAAAATACTTCGACCCCAATAAATTTAAGCCTTCCGAATGGGCAAAAAATGCCAAATTGGCGGGCATGAAATACGTGGTTTTTACGACAAAACACCATTCAGGTTTTTGTATGTTCAACACCCAAACTACGCCTTTCAATGTGATGAATACGCCCTACGGAAAGGATATTACCAAAGAAATTATTGACGCTTTTCGGAAGGAAGGCATTGCCATCGGGATTTATTTTTCGCCCGAAGATTTCAACTATTTCCAGAAAAACAATATCCAAATTGGACGTTTGCAATTGCCCGAACATTTTCCTGCCAATAATAAAGGTTTGATGGCTTACGACAAAAAGCAATTGCAAGAACTACTGACCAATTACGGGAAAATTGACATTCTTTTCATTGATGGCCCAGGCGATGGACTCCGTGAATACGCTTGGAGTTTGAATCCAGAATTGGTAATTACTCGTGATATTATGACCACTCCCGAGCAAAATACGCCCGATGAACCAATGGCTCGTCCGTGGGAAGCGTGCTACACTATGGGAACGGATTGGCAATATAAACCAACCAACGACCCTCAAAAATCGGGTACTGAAATTATCAATATGTTAATTGAAATTCGGGCAAAAGGAGGCAATTTTTTGTTGAATGTTGGACCTAAACAAGACGGAGAATTGCAGATTGAACAACAGGCACTTTTACAAGAAATCGCCCTTTGGAATTTTGCCAATGCCGAAGCCATTCACGAAGTAAAACCGCTTTCTGTAGTACGTGAGGAGAATATTTGGTACACGCAGTCTAACGATGAAAGGTACATTTATGCCATCGTGCAAAGAAGTAGTTTTGAAGATTGGAAGTACGGAACACGCAAGAATTTGGTACTGACCCATATCGAAGGAAATACCAATACGAAAGTGAGTGTTTTGGGTTATAAAAGTGAATTGGTCGAATATAAAAAAGACTTCGATGCCAAAATTTACACCGCTCCAACTAATATTGGCTTGGTAATAAGTGCCGTAAATGGACAACGTTTTTACACAAATAATCAGTGGAAAAATGCGGTGGTGTTAAAAATTGAAAACGCAAAATTCAGAAAACTAAACGCTCCAAAAGCCAGTCAAAGTTTAATAGATGGAGCGAAATAAATAGAAGAAATTATCATTACGAAACAAGGTCAGGATTAATAGGGACAGCATTTATACCGCTTTTTTTCACCTTGCAAATAAGGTGGATGGCAAATAAAAATTACCTTCATCAACAAATCATTTGAAACAAAATCAATATAAATTATGAATACAATTGAACTCCTCTCACCCGAAACTTCTTTTGAAATACTGGGACTTTCTTTACCACCTGCACCGCTTCCTTTGGGGGTTTACAAACCTTATTTGATTGACGGAAAATATCTGTATTTGTCAGGTCATGGGCCTGTAAATGACGATAAAAGTTTGATTATTGGCAGAATTGGTAAAGATTTAGACATCGAAGCAGGTAAATTGGCGGCTCGTCAAGTGGGTTTAACCATGCTTTCAACCATTAAAACGCATTTAGGAAGTTTAGACCGAGTAAAAAGGGTAATCAAAATTTTGGGCATGGTCAACTGTGTTTCTGAATTTGAACGCCATCCTTACGTAATTAATGGTTGTAGCGAACTTTTCGCCCAAGTTTGGGGTACAGAAAACGGCATCGGTGTAAGAAGTGCTGTTGGCATGGGAACGCTTCCCGATAATATTCCCGTAGAAATTGAGGCTTTATTTGAACTTCACGAAGACTAAGCCATACGCTATGAGTAATAAAACTACTTGGTACAACATAAAAAATATAAACACGCTTGATACGCCCGCTTTGGTAATTTATCAAAGTAGGGTCAAGCGAAATATTGAAAAATTAGTAGCTTCAATTGATGAGGTTAGCCGTTTGCGACCGCACATTAAAACCCACAAAACAAAGGAAGTTACCAAACTTTTGCAAGCAGCAGGTATCCAAAAATTCAAATGTGCAACCATTGCCGAAACGGAATTATTGGCGACTTGTGGCGTAAAAGACGTGCTATTGGCGTATCAACCTGTGGGTGTAAAATTGTTGCGATTGATTGAAATTATTCAACAATTTCCCGAAACACATTTTTCGTGTTTGGTTGATTCTCTTTCAGTTGCGGTAGAAATGTCAAAAATGGCGTTGGAAAATAACCTGACACTTTCGCTTTACATTGACCTAAATGTTGGCATGAATCGCACGGGAATTTTGCCCGAAAAAGCACTTGATTTATTTATTGAATTGCAAAAATTGCCTGCTTTATCAGTAGAAGGTTTACATGGTTACGATGGACATATTCACGATGCTGACATTGAAATACGGAAGCAGAAATGTGATGATTATTTTCCATCCGTTGAAAATTTAGTGGAAAAATTAGTAGAAAAAGGCTTTCCAAATCTCAACATCGTGGCTGGAGGAACGCCTACTTTCCCGATTCATGTCCAAAGAAAAACAGTAGAATGTAGCCCAGGAACCTTTGTATTTTGGGATAAAGGTTATCAAAATTTATTCCAAGAACAAGATTTTGAAACGGCAGCTTTGGTGATTAGTCGGGTGATTTCTTTGCCTGATAAAGATAAAATTTGTCTGGATTTGGGACACAAATCAATTGCCGCTGAAAACCCATTGGATAGAAGAGTTTTTTTCTTGAATGCCCCAACAGTAACGTTTATTGGACAAAGTGAGGAGCATTTAGTCTTGGGTGTTCCCGAAAATCATGACTACAAAATTGGCGATATTTTCTATGGATTACCGATTCATATTTGTCCAACGTGTGCTTTGTACGAACGGGCTTATATCGTTGAAGATGAGGATCTTAAGGGCGAAGAATGGAAAATTATTGCCCGAGATAGAAAGATTAGTATTTAATAGTACAACGGGTTTTTAACCCGTTACATTTATTTGACGGGTTAGAAACCCGCCCTACTTTTATGTTTACAATAGACGCACATCTTGACCTTAGCATGAATGCGATGGAATGGAATCGTGATTTAAGATTATCGGTTTCGGAAATTCGGGAGCGAGAAAAAGGCATGACCGATAAACCCGACCGTGCCAAAGGAACGGTTACTTTTCCAGCCTTGCGAGCAGGAAATATTGGCTTGGTCGTTGCCACGCAAATTGCTCGTTTCGTAAAACCCGACAGCACTTTACCTGGATGGGCATCGCCCGAACAGGCGTGGGCTCAAACGCAAGGGCAAGTTGCTTGGTATAAAAGTATGGAAGAATGTGGCGAAATGGTTCAAATTAATAACCTTGAATCCTTGGAAAAGCATTTGCAATTTTGGAACGACGGAACGTCCAATGAACATAAACCGATTGGCTACATTTTGAGTTTGGAAGGTGCCGATTCACTTGTAACAATAAATCATGTAGAAAAAGCCTATCAATATGGTTTGCGAGCCATTGGTCCTGCACATTATGGGCCGGGGCGTTACGCTCAGGGAACGGATGCAACGGGTTTTATGGGCAAAGCTGGGCAAGATTTATTGAAAGAAATGGAAAGACTCAACATCATTTTGGATGCCACGCATTTGTGTGATGATAGTTTTTGGGAAGCCATGAGTCATTTTAATGGAGCAGTTTGGGCGAGTCACAATTTATGCAGGAGTTTAGTAAATCATAATCGACAATTTAGCGATGAACAAATTAAGGAATTAATCAGTAGAGATGCGGTAATTGGCGGAGCGTTGGATGCTTGGATGATGGTACCCAATTGGAAAAGAGGCAAATCAACACCCGAAGATATGAATTGCAATTTGGCGGTCATGGTTGACCATCTCGACCATATTTGTCAATTGGCAGGAAACGCTCTTCACGTCGGCATTGGTTCAGATTTGGACGGTGCATTTGGGCGTGAACAAAGCCCTTACGATTTAGATACCATCGCCGATTTACAAACCATTCCTACCATTCTCGAAAAAAGAGGTTATACTCCAACTGACATTGAAAACGTTATGCACGGCAACTGGTTGAGGTTTTTAAGGAAAAATTGGGCGTAAATAAATATGTTAATAAAAAGAGCCGTCGGCTCGGAGCATCTTGCATCGGTGGGTTTCAATCCACCGATGGTGTTTCGAGCCGTCAGTTTATGATTTTTAATTCCCTTCCCATGTCAAAAAAAGCAAGACTAATTTGTGGTATAATTTCGTTGTTGTTATCGTGTTCTTCAATCTCTATTTCGGCACAAAATACTGAACAACAGCCTTTTAATGTCATTCCAAAACCTGTATCTATTGTTCCAAATCAGGGTAAATTTACGCTAAATTCTTCGACTGCAATTCTTAAACCTTCGGGTTCCTTAAATAGAAATGCTCAATTATTGCAAGAAGCCCTTCATTCATTAACCCAATATTCCTTCTCAATTTCAAGTAATACTTTACAAAATCACATCGTTTTGAAAGTTGATTCTACGAAGGTTTTACAGCAAGAAGGCTATCAGTTAACGATTAATAAAAAGTCAATTGAAATAGCTGGGCATGATGAAGCTGGCGTTTTTTACGGTCTTCAATCATTGATTCAACTCGTTTATCAAGCTCGAAATAATAATTTTCAATTGGCAGGTTGTCGGATTAATGATTATCCAAGATTCTCCTATCGTGGTTTGCATTTAGATGTTGGTCGAAATTTATTCCCGATTTCATTCCTCAAAAAATACATTGACTTGCTTGCATTTTATAAAATCAATACCTTTCATTGGCACCTCACCGACGACCAAGGTTGGCGAATTGAAATCAAAAAATATCCCCGATTACAAAGTATTTCAGCTTACCGAGGTGAAACCATTATTGGACATAAAAAAGATTCTCCTCATCGTTTTGACGGAAAAAAATACGGTGGATTTTACACCCAAGAAGAAGTAAAAGAGTTGGTAAAATATGCGTCAAAAAAGTACGTAACCATCATTCCAGAAATAGAAATGCCAGGACACGCTTTGGCGGCATTAACGGCGTATCCAGAACTGGGTTGCGTAGGAAGCAAATACAAAACAGCTACCTTTTGGGGTGTTTTTGATGATGTTTTTTGTGCAGGAAACGATAGCACCTTTGTCTTTTTGCAAAATGTTTTGGATGAAATATTACCCCTTTTTCCTTCCAAATACATCCATATAGGAGGTGATGAATGTCCCAAAACTCGTTGGAAAGTTTGTCCAAAATGCCAAAAACGCATGAAAGAGGAAAATTTAGCCGATGAACACGAATTACAAAGTTATTTTATCCAAAAAATGGAGAAATATTTAAACAGTAAAAATCGTGAAATTATTGGTTGGGATGAGATTTTGGAAGGCGGATTAAGTCCAAAAGCAACCGTGATGAGTTGGCGAGGCGAAGCAGGTGGCATTGCGGCAGCCAAACAAAAACACGATGTAATTATGTCGCCCGAAAGTCATCTGTACTTAGATTATTATCAATCACTTCGAGGCGATGAACCAACGGCAGCGGCAAATTTTACGCCACTCTCAAAAGTATATAATTACGAGCCTTATTCATCGGAATTATTACCTCAAGATGAGCAATATATCAAAGGAATTCAAGCTAATGTTTGGACGGAATATATGCCCATGTCTCAGCAGGTTGAATACATGGTTTTTCCGAGAGCAATTGCTTTAGCGGAAATTGCTTGGTCGCCCAAAGAACTGCGAAATTATAATGATTTTTTAATCAGATTACGTCAGCACAGAAGTATTTTAAAAGACAAGAAAGTGAATTTCTTTGACCAATTTGAGGAAATTACGTATAATTTTTCAATAGAAAAATCTGGGGAAAGTATTGTTCATTTAGCAACGACTTTGCCAAATGCTAACATTTATTATACTTTAGACGGAAAAGCACCAACGGCGAATGATAAAGCATTTGAAAATCAGCTCATTATCTCGAAAAGTGCCATTTTAAAAGCCCAAATATTTGTCGATAAAAAACCTTACAGAAAGGTATTTGAGCAAGCATTTACCTATCATAAAGCAATTGCAAAAAAGGTGACTTTGACCAATCAACCCAAAGCAAGTTATAATCCTGCAACACCTTTCGTCTTGGTCAACGGATTAACAGGAAATAACCGTTACAACAATACGCAATGGGTTGGTTTTAGCGGTGAAAATTTGGAAGCAGTCATTGATTTAGAAAGTATTCAAACGGTTTCTAAGTTGGGATTAAATATCTTGAAATACCATTGGCAAAGAATGTGGGAGCCAAATATAATAACTTTTTCATTGTCGGAAGACGGCATTAATTATCAAGAAGTTTATCAAACCAGTAATTTCCCGGCGAATGGCATTAATGAAATTCGGGCGAAAATTCAAGCTAAAAAGGCTCGTTTTGTAAAAATACAAGCCGAAAATAAAGGCATCATTCCTGCGGGCGAATACGGAGCAGGTGCAAAAGCGTGGTTATTGGTTGATGAATTTTATGTGGAATAAGTTTTGGTATTCAAATTATATGTACCTTTTAAACTGTTATGCGATGAATTCTGTCAGAATTCGTTGGAAAATCGTTGAAAAAATGCTAAATATGTAAAGTTATTTATTTAGCTCACTCAACGCACGAAAATATTTCTTCGATTATAGATGATACACCCTTGTGTGCCAATTAGGTTTGCCCAAAATACTACTCGGCCTTCAATTTACTTCGATGATTTTCTTAAGCATAGAGATGAACTGTAATAAGATACAGCCCAGAATTCGCTGTAATGTTTATTAATTACTCCTTAATAAATAGTGCTTTTAGAAAATTATGAAGTTTATTCACTTAACGTTAGTTTTTATTTTGTCCTTCTCTTCGTTTAGTCAGAAAATTGTTCTGAACGATGATTTTAAATCGCCTAATATTTGCCGGCAAACGGCCATTTTTGAAGATACAACGGGAGCCTTGACTTTTCCAGAAATTAGGTCAAAAAATTTCGTAACGTATCCTAAAAGAATGTATTTCTTCCCATTTTCAAATAGTACTTTTTGGGTGAAATTTAAACTTGAAAATCAATCAAAGTTTCAAAAAGATTGGATTCTTTTGTGGGATAATGCCATGGTTGAAAACCTGTATTTTTACATTCCTCAACCCAACGGAACATTTAGAGTCATTAAAGAAGGCTGTTTAGTTTACAAACCCAAAAATAAATTTGCCGAAAATACTGTAACGATTCCTTTCAAAACATTTGACAATAAAGAACATGTCTTCTACGTGAAAGTTCAGAGTCAAAGAGGGCATCAAGCTTCGTTTGAGGTTCATTCTACGGCCCAACTTCATGAGTATAATCTCAGTAAATTTAGAACAGAAGGATTCATGAATGGGCTTTTTATTCTAAGAATTATCTATGTAGTATTGATAGCATTTTTTGTAGTTAGAGACCGAACTTTTCGGCAGTATTCTGGATTAACGGTTGCTCGAACCATGGCTTATTGGGGTTTATTGGGGATTTTAGGTTCTACTTTTACTTCCAATCCAACTCTTGCGATGCACATCAATCAGCAGGTTTATTATACCATGCCAATTTGGTTTTCAATAATACTATATTCATTTTTAGAAGTTAATCGCTTGCCTAAATTTTTAATAATAATTTTAAAAATTATTCCCTATCTCACCATTTTTATCTGCGTGAATATTATCATTTTTTATAAATGGTATTGGCTAAAAGCGGCTACGATATTATTTGTTTTTACTGTTTTTTTTGTAGTAATCCTACACATCATTTCTATTGTAAAAAAGTATAAAATCGAGTGGTTTTATTCTACTCCATTTTTACTGGGAATTTGTAGTAATGTATACATCCCCGCACGGTTGTTGGGAATGCAAGACTTTCCTGGTAGCGGACTTTTCTCTTTATTTTTGTTTGTTACTGAGATTATATTATTCGGCTTATTTTTGGGAAGAATTATCAGAAAATACGAAAAAAATAGAATTGAGACGAACAATGAATTATTGTTTAATAAAGAACAATCATTTAAGTTACAGACCTTAGATTTGGCGAAAAATAACTTCTTTACTAACATCTCCCACGAATTTAGAACACCGCTTACCTTGATTTTAGCTCCCGTGGAAGATTTACGTAAGAAGAATCCGAAAGATGAGGTTTTGGAGATTATTCATCGAAATGCTAATCGACTACTTGAACTCATCAACCAATTATTAGATATTTCGAAATTAGAGGCGGGGCAATTGAAGCCTGAGATTAGGGAAATGGAATTAACCTCATTTTTTAGACGATTGGCGAGTTCATTTGCTTCTTTGGCAGAAAGTAAAAATATTAAGTTCGAAGTTACTCAAGGTATTGAGGAGGTTAGGGGCTACATTGATACGGATAAAGTGGAAAAAATTGTCAATAATCTCCTCTCAAATGCCTTTAAATTTACTGAAAGTGGTAAAAAAGTGCTGATTGAAATGGAGTATTTGCACAAAAGTAGTGTCGTCAGAATAAAAGTTAAAGATGAAGGAATCGGTATTCCTAAAGATAAGATTGGAAATATCTTCGACCGATTTTATCAAATTGATGAAAATATGAATCGTAAGTTTGATGGAACAGGAATCGGCTTGGCTTTAGTTAAAGAGTTGGTTGAGGTATTAAAAGGTAAAATAAATGTATGGAGTACGGAT
>JAZKDE010000015.1:0-21539 GCA_040387735.1 Bacteroidota bacterium | reverse complement strand
TGAGCCTTTGAAACTTGGCACAACATCCCCAAAGAAAAGACTAAAATATATTTTAAGCACTTCATGTTTTCAAAATTAAAATATGCCCTAAAACTGTTTAAATAATTCTTTTGCTTCGTTATGTTTTATTGGTTGTAAACCCTGCATTTCAAGTATTAAAACTTGCTTTTACTATACTTTTGAATAATTAAATTTTTCATTTCTGATGGGTATATGTGTTAGTGTTTTAGGAGTAATGAATGTTTTTTGAACATGATTTAGTAAAATTATTTATTCCAAGACACCACCGTGAATACAATCTGGGCATAATTTCCTTTTTCGTATAAAACACCGACTTCATTTTTATTGATTTGTACAATATCCGAATATGCCGAATTATCGCTTACTTTTTCACCTTCAGCTTTATCAATTACTTTAGAAATTATCCATGTTTTACCTTCATCAAAACTAATTTTCAAAGTCAAATTATCTCTATTTTTGGTATCGGCGGCATTGCAGAAAGCTAAAATTGATTTACCTTTTTTCTTTCCAATATTCAAGATACTTCCTTCACAAACAGGGTCAGGTAGGTTGGGGTCAAAATAGGTCTTATCCCAAGTTTCGCCTCCGTCTTTGCTAATAGCTACGATTCGTTGCTTAATATCACCTTTTTGGTTACGAGCATTAAACATCAATCCATTGTTTGAAATTTCAGCGGCTGTTGATTCATTTCCGCCTTCAATATTTATGTTTTGACTAAGTTTAAAGGTTTTTCCATGGTCTTCGGTGTAAAAACCATGAGCAATATAATCGGTATATTGTTTTTGTGGCTCACCAACTGAATGATTTGCCGCTACAAATATTCTTCCTTTATATTTTCCATTCTGAAATTGCAGGGCATGACCAGGCGTATTGGCATACGAACGCCAATCTTCCTTGAAATTATAGACTGGATTTGTATTTGGTTGTTTGGGTTTGTGCGTTTGAGCGGTAATATTTACACCATCGCTCCAAGTATTTCCACCATTGGTTGAGGTTTTGTACCATACTTCACGCAAGCCTTTTCCTTTACGAATTTCTCCCTCGTGGTTGTTCCCAGTATTATAAAAAAGGAATAATCTGCCTTTGGGGAAAGCGGGGTCAGCGTTATCAAAAACGGGGGCTGGATTTCCTGCTTGAAGTGAGTCATAATTTACAACGGTGATCATATTACCCCACGTTTTTCCATTATCGGTGCTTCTTTTTTGCACAATATTAATGTCTCCAAAATCGCCACTTCCTTTTACACGCCCTTCGGCAAAGGCGAGTAAATCTCCATTCGGGGTTTTAATAATAGCAGGAATTCGGTAAGATTTATGTCCATCAGTTCCTGAAACAAAAACAGGTATTTTAGTTTCTTGAGCTTGAATTTTCAGTCCAATTAAAAGGAAAAATAGGATTAGTTTTTTCATAATTTTTTGAGTTTAAATAATCTTCTAATATCGTATAGCAGTACCATTCTTGGCGAGGCAAGTGAAAAGGACCTTTGAAAAGATTGCCTTTTGCGGTTTGAGCAATGCTGCCATCTCGGTGCAAATAGCCAAACCATTCACCATTTTCTTTATCGTGGAAATGCGTGTATGCGTAATCATGGACTTTTTTGTGCCATTCAGCATATTTTTCGTTTCCCGTCATTAAATACGCCAAAAGTGTGGCAATGATAACCTCATTATGGGGCCACCAAAATTTCATATCTTGCCAATATTCTTGTACGGGTTTGTTGTAAACATCTCTGAAATACATAATTCCGCCATGTTTTTCATCCCATCCACGTTCCCACATATAATCGAGCATCTTGCAACCTAATGCTATCAAATGTGGGTCGTTATTTCTATACTTTGCTTCGTGCAAGATGAACCAAGCCCCTTCAATGGCATGACCAGGGTTGAGGGTGCGACCGTCGATATGGTCAATAATGCTCCCGTCGGGTGCAACTTGCTCCATAACGCAACGAATATCATCTTTCACAAAATCAGTTTCTATTTCTTTAATCCACTTGCTAATCCATTCATCGCAACGCTCATCGCCAATTGTTTCACGCAATTGTTGGGCGGTATTCATCATTATCATCGGTACACCAATTCCCTTGGCTGGACGAGTTGAAGTAAATTTTGCAGGAAGAATATTTGGCGTAGTGGCATATTCAATACATTTTCCAAAAAGAAACCTTGCTTTTTTGGCGGCGGCTTCACTACCACTTGCTTTCGCATAAGCCGCATTGGCAATAATGGCAAAGGTTTCTGAAAAAAAATATCTTCTTTTACGAATGGGTTTGCCCTCTCGTGTTACATGGAAAAACATTTGTCCATCAGTATCAAAACAATGATTATTTAAGAAATCAATACCTGACTTTGCACCATCTACCCACATTTGATTTTTTTCAAAAGTATTGTATAGCGTTGAAAGCATCCACGCTGCCCGACCTTGAATCCAAACGGCTTTGTCGTCATCAATCAGTGTTCCGTTTTGGTCACGCATCAATAAATAACCACCATTTTCGGTATCAAAGCTTCGGGGAAACCAAAAAGGAATGGTATCATTGAGTAATTGATTTTTATAAAAATTTCTAAGTTCAGTGAGTGACTGGGTTGTGTGGAGCATATTTTTGAAAAATTATTTAATTATTGGGCTAACTGGAGCAAAATCATTTTGTTTGGGTTTAAGGAAAACAAGAACAACCACTACCGTGATTAAAACAACACTTGACAATAAGGCAAAATCACGTCCCAAACTGCCAGAATCAGAAGATTTTCCTAAAAAATTTGTGATAAAAGCTCCAGCCGAAATTCCTGCTAAATTCATCAAACCATAAGCCGTTGCTCGATATTTTGAAGCTACAAATTGGCAGAGAATTGGCATATTATTGGCATCAAAAATACCATAACCTAACCCAAAACATACGGCTGCCCCGACGAGCGGAAGCAAGGTCTGACCAAATCCAATTAAAATCAACGCTGGAATAGTGAGCGAAAGTCCAATAGCACTCGTGTAAATTCTACCTCTAAGGTTTTTTTGTACCCATTTGTCAGACAAAACACCGCCGATAATTACTCCAACCAAAGAAGAAAAAGCAATGGTTATCGTTGCAAATGGACCTGCGTTTGCCATATCAATATGTAAGGTTTCAGAAAAAAGAGTAGGTAGCCAGTTTTTAATAGCCCAGCCTGGAAAACTCGGAATGGTGAAATTGAGAAGAATTATCCAAAAGAAAACATTCGTGAGCAAAACCTTTAAACCTTTCAAAATAGATTCTTTGGGAGTTGAATCAAATGTATCGGAGGTAATATGTTCGTAAGTTTTTTGTTCATGTAGGAAAATAATCAAAATGACAGAATAAGTCATGCCAATAAAACCAAAAGTATGAAAAGTGGCTTGCCAAGAATAATTTGCCGCAATAGTAGCTCCAAAACCTCCTAATGCTTGTCCAACATAAAGTCCAGTCATGTGCAAACCAATTGCCAACGACCTTGTTTTTGACGAATGATAATCAGCAATTAGCGAAAGTCCTGCGGGAATGTACAAGGCTTCGCTGACTCCCATTAATGCTCGGAGTGCAAAAAGTTGATTAAAAGTAGTGGCGTAGCCCATTGAAAAAGTAACCCCCGACCACACAAAAAGACTCATAACAATAAGCCATTTTCGATTAAATCGGTCGGCAATTATGCCCGCTACAGGACTCATAAAACCGTAAATCCATAAGAAAATTGCCATTAAATAGCCAAAATTAGTGGCAGTTTGTAGTTCTGCAATGTCGATTTGCATGGAGGGCTTCATGGTGGCAAGCATTTGCCTATCCATATAATTAAGTAAAGCCACCACCCAAAGCAATCCGACTACAATCCAAGGGTAATTTTTTGAAGTTTTCATTTTTTCAAGGGTTTTATTTTACCCATTAAAATATTGGGAGTACGAACTCTCGCTTTGGTTTCTCCGCAAGGTATTATAATATCTTTGCCCCATAACAAAGCCAAAGTTGTAACGGGAACGGTCACGCTAATATCATTGAGTTTCGACCATTTTTGGGTCATAATATTATAGATCAAAACCTCTTTGCTAAATCCAGGGTGTGAGGCTTGTATTTGAGATTTTTGTTGGTTGAGTTCCTGTTTTTTTGCTTCATCTTTTTCAACACCAATGGCTGCAATCAATGATTCAACCTTATGAAAAGTCTTGCCTCTGTCCCCGCCAAAAAGTAAAATATCTTTTGAATTAAGCAATAAACCTGTTCCTGCCGATAATGCGTAGGGTAATTTTGATTTCTCAACCCAATAATTTTTATCGATATTAAATTCGTATAAGGTTTGATATAAATCACTAATTCCACCTGCATTTTTCTTTCTTCCACCCACTAAAAATAGACTTTTATTTTCAGCCAAAAATACGGCGTGAGAAGTAGGCTGTGGGAGAGGTGGCAGTTGTTTCCAACCTGCCGAAATATCATTAAGGTCAAAACTTAAAAAGGCATTTGAAACGCCAGAAGCTATTTCACCCCCCGCCAGATAGATATAATGCGAAAGCACAGTTGCTGAAGTATTCGTTACGGCATAAGGCAAATTTGGAAGATTTACGATTGAAATATTTTGTTCTTCTTCATTCCATTTCAATAAAAATACTTCATTGCTTACACCACTTTCATTTTCGCCACCCGCACAAAGAATACCTTCGGGTGTACTTGCGGCGGCTGCGTAAGCCAGATTATATGGTAACTTATACGTGTTTGCTTTCCAAGAAAACTGCCCTTTTTTATCTTTTTGCAAAACATAAACATCATTATAGTATTTCTTTTTACCACCTTCCCAAGGCATATTGTTCTTAAAATTTGAGCCTCCTGCAATCAGCAATACATCATGATGAATACCCGAAATTGCCCCAGCCAGCCCCGATTGTTTCTGTAAACCATCGGCTGTGGGAAGTTGTGTTGCTATTGACCAATTTATAGCATGAATAGTCTCTTTTTGAGCAAATGTTTTCAAGAAAAATAAAAAAGAAAGCAGGGTTAAAAAATATTTTTGGAACATATCTAATTTGTTAAAACTGGCTTTTTTGAACAGTAATTAGCAAAGTCTAAGGATTTTACATCATTTTTGAAATGCTCAAACTGTTCTGAACTCATGTTTTTTACAGGCAGGCGAAACTCTCCGCAATCAATGCCGATAAGTTTCATGTAGGCTTTTCCAGTTGAAATTCCACCGTATTTTCCCAATAAACGAATCATATTGATTGAAGTCATTTGGTGTTCACGTGCCATCGCCAAGTCGTTGATTTCAAAAGCCTCTATCAATTGATAATACAGTGGAGCGGCATAATTATAGGTACTTCCAACCGAACCCTTTGCTCCCAAAACCAAAGCCGAAAGCATATTTTCATCACGCCCCCAAAGCATATCATATTTGTTGTTTTTATAAACCAAACAAGACTGATAATCCATGAAATCTTCGTGTGTATATTTGATTCCAGCGAAATTTGGCATCCTACCATCTATTGCTTTCAATAAGTCATACATAGCAAAACCCACGCCCGTTAAAACTGGAATATGATAATAATAAAATGGCATATCTGGCACATCCGAAGCCACCTCAATACACGCTTGAGCGAGCATTTCGGCATTGGCAGGTTTAAAATAAAAGGGAGCTGTGAACGATATTGCGTCAAGTCCAATTTGCTGGGCATGAATTGCTAATTCTTTACAATCGGCAATACTTGTGCCTCCCAAAAACATCATTACTGTAAAATCAGAATCGTTTTTGGTACAATTTGCCCATGCTTGGGCCACTGCTTTTTTTTCTTTTTGTGTAAGAGAAACTCCCTCGCCAGTAGAGCCGCAAATAAACGCTCCTGAAACGCCATTTGATTTTAAAAACTCGTAGTATTGTGGAATAACAGTAAGGTTCAATGAGCCGTCGGCATTCATTGGCGTAAATGGTGCTGAAATTAGTCCAGTCAAATGATTTATTTTCATAGTTGAAATATTCAAAAATAAAATTTATGGAGCAAGTAAAGCTATTTTGCCTGCTCCATTAATATATTAAAAAGCTGGATACCCAGTTGTTTGTACTAATGCTCTGTTATTGGTCAATGAGTTTCTATCAATGGGCCAAAGCACTTTATAGGCTTCGGTTGATAAAAGAGTAGTGTTTGCAAAAACAAAATTGTTGCCCAATCTGCGTAAATCGTACCATCTTTTTCCTTCAAAAACGAATTCGTAAAGACGCTCATTCAAAATGGCATTCACAGCATTTACATCTTTCGTTTGGTTTGGGAAACCGAATTTCTTTGCGTCATATTTTGCACCAAAAGCTCTTGCTCTCACCAAATTTATTTCAGCTTCTGGGCTTTGTCCCAAGATAACCTTTGCTTCGGCTATCATTAACAATAAATCTGCATATCGATAAATGGGATAATCATTGGTATATGCCCGTGACCCTGCATTTTGTTCGCCTTGAAATTTATTAGTAAAACAGCCAACAATCTCAAAACCAGAGCCATTTTTCTGAAAAGCTGGTTGAATGGAAGAAAGTTTTCGACTATCTGAATCATCGAATTTATTGTAGGTTGAAATTTTTACGGGAGCTCTCAGTAAACCACCCCAATTGTCGGTAGTAACATTAAATTGCCGAGAGCCATTTAGGTCATAAAAATTTGCAATTAGCCCCGACTGTGGCACAAAACTATTTGAAATAAAACCCATTGTAGCCTCATTGAGCGCATATCTAATGGCAAAAATGATTTCGTTATTTCCTTTATTATTTGAAGCAAAAACAGAACTGTAACTTGGCAACAATGCCAAACTTGGGATATTGGTTTTGATTTCGTTTAAAGCTGTCAAAGCGATTGTGGCATCATTTGAACCGCCACCTCGGTAACTATTCCAAAGCGAAACTTCTGATTTTAACATCAACGAAGCCGCTTTTGACCAAAATGATTTCGTGTTTCTGAAGGTATAATTTGTGCCAAAACTATTCAATGACGTTTCAATATCCAATTTGATAAGTGTCATTACTTCAGCTTCGGTTGAGGCAGGTTTTGCCAAATTTGCAATATCAATAGTTGTGGTGGCATCGGTTTGAATGACAACTCCACCCCAAGTTCTCATCATTTGGAAGTAATAAAATGCACGCATTCCGTGGGCAATTCCCAAATAATAGCCCTTTGTGGCGGGAGTTACAATATTGGTGGTGTTGAGTTTAGAAATCAATAGATTAATCTGACCAATATTATTATAAAAACCGCCAAAATTACTTACTCCCGCATTGTCTAAATCCAAATTATGTAACCACATACGCTCTAACCCTTGGGTAGCTTCGCCCGTGAATGAACCAGAATTACCCGATTCTGTGCCAAAAATGTCTGATCTAAGCTCTCCTAATGCTTGAAAAGAACCATTATCGCTTCTGAATCTGGCATGAATACCTGATACAAACGCATCAAATTGGTCGGCTGTTTTCCAATAATTAGTATCACTGATAGTACTAATTGGTGCTAAGTCGAGGCTTGTTTGACAAGACATTATCATCAGCGAAAACCCCAAACAAATAATAATTTTTTTTGCTATATTTTTCATAAATTGATTCGTTTTTTTTGACTAAAATGTAACTTGAACACCCAATACAAAAGACTTTGGCGTTGGGTAAGTTCCCGCATAGATACCTCCAGCCGGTGGTTCAGGAGAGGCACCGCTAAATTTGGTTATATAAAAAAGGTTATTCATGTTTAGATAAATCCTTGATTGAGAAAACCATTTTCTCAATAATTTCGTCTGGGCTAAATCATAAGATAACGTGATTTCACGACAAGCTATATAATCACCTTTTTCATAAAACCTTGAATTATTTCCGTTCAAAACCTGTCCACCATTGTTAGCTCTGGTATAGTTTTTCTTGCCCGCAGGAGCTCCCACTTGATCCGCATAATATACTTTTGGAATATCAGTATCTGTATTGGTTGGAGACCAAGCACTCTTTTGTAATTCGATATAGTTAAATGTACCCTGATAGTTTCCTAATGTACGTGCTACCAAATCATTATAAATAGTATGGCCCAAGGCAAAATCAAAACGAGTGAAGATTGAAATGCCCTTGTAAGATAAATTTGAAGTAAATCCTCCTGTAATATTTGGGTTTACATTTCCTAAATATACTTGGTCTCTCGAATCAATAATTCCATCGTTATTAACATCCAACCAATTCACATCTCCCGGGGTAATTTTATTAACCAAAGTTGTGTTTGGACCACCAATACCTGCCACGTTATCCACTCTATTTCCCGCAATTTTTGCAACCTCTTCGGCATCTTTAAAAATCGAAACTTGCTTATATCCGTAAATTGCCCCTAATGGTTGTCCTTCTTGTAAACCGCCTACCCACAAAACTTTTCCTTGCTCAGGGTCGTAGATTTGAAGTCCGCCCTGACGGTTATTATCGTTTCCATTAAAGGGCAGCTGTAATATTTTGTTTTGAACGAAGGAAATATTACCGCCTAAATTCCAAGTCAATCCGTTTGATTTTTTAATGATTGTTGCATTGATAGTGGCTTCAAAACCTTTGTTTTGGAAAGTTCCTAAATTGGTTCTAACTGAGCTATAACCCACATAACTTGGGAGTGTCAGGTTTGTGAGCAAGTCGCTGGTTTGGCGGTCATAATAATCCAAGACAATATTAATTTTGTTATCAAGAATGCTCATATCAAGTCCCAAGTCAAGGGTTTTACTTTTCTCCCATCTCAAATCTCCGTTAATAATGCTCGTGTTAAGAAAACCCAAACTGCCATTATAATTTCCTTGTGAACCATAAACACCCTGCACTTCATAATTTCCAATTCCCGCAACATTTCCGTTTACTCCGTAACTAAATCTTGGTTTCAAAACAGAAACGTATTTTGATACGGGACTATCTTGAAAGAATTTTTCCTTATGCACATTCCATCCTGCCGACATTCCTGGGAAGAAACCAAAGCGATTAGATTGGGCTAAACTCGAAACACCATCTTGCCTAAAAACGGCTGTAAGTAAATATTTACCTTCAAAATCATAATTTAGGCGACCAAATTGAGATAAAATCTGATACTCATCTCTGGATGAAAAATTACTTCCTGCGGCAAAAGTGGTGGAAGCATTTGCCGTAACAATATCATCAGTTGGTGCATTTTGTCCAAAAACCTGCATATTTAGGTTCTTTTGACTAAATATCTCAGTACCAACCATCAGGTTGAAATTATGTTTATCAGCCAGTGTTTTACTATAATTAGCAATGGCATTATATTGCTGTTGGACAGTCCTTGAAAAGGACATAATAGAATTTCGAGTAGTGCTACTGAATGATTGCGGAATGGTATAAAGGTTGCTGTAAGTTTGAGTAGCCTGCGTAAATGATTGATTGAGATTTTCAAATAAGTAAGCATTTCCCGAAACTTTTACATAAAAATCCTTCGTAATATCATATTTCAAAGCTGCATTGACCGTAAATCGGTTTACTTCATTGTTTCTTTTTGTTTTGTTTAACCAATAAAGTGGATTTCCATCACTTATACTATTTCCTGGGTTTGGTTGCGTTTTAAGTGAATCTACCCAAGGGTTCATGGTGGGCCAAAGTGCTAAATTTCGGTAAATCGTATTGACATCCGAGGCTAACGTACCAAGTTGTGAAGAAGTCGAGAATGTGGTACTCGTAGTGATTTCTAGATTTGGCTTTATTTTGTAAGAACCATTCAAATTACCCGAATAACGCTCATAGTTTGACCCTACAATTACACCATCTTCGTTGTAATAATCAAAACTGGCAAAGTATTTTCCTTTATCATTGCCACCCGAAACGCTTAAATAATGGTCTTTTGTTTGAGTATTTCTAAAAACAAGATTTTGAATTTCACCGCCGTGGTCTTTAAATAAAATCGAACCACCATAAGGATCATCCAACGCCTCCCAACCCTGCGACAAAAGCCCGGCATTAGCGGTATTATTGGTTCTGATGTCAAACAAGGCAATGTTAGCAACGTCTGTTAAAAGCCCGTAACCTCTTGATGAATTGACTTGTGCTAAAGTTCTTTGCGAATTCAAATTGCCCAATCTGTTGTAATAGATATAGTCACGAGCATTTAAGTATTTATAACCCTCTCTATTTTGGTTAAAACCAGCGGTAAATTTATACGAAATTTTTGCACCGCCAGATTTACCTTGTTTTGTAGTTATCAAAATTACTCCGTTATTGGCTCTTGCACCATAAATGGCCGTCGAAGCAGCATCTTTCAATAGTTCAATTGATTCAATATCATCAGAAGAAATATCATTAAAAGACCTAATAACGCCATCAACCACCACTAAGGGTGAACCTGGACTGTTGATTGAAGCCCCGCCACGCAATAAAATTGAAGGCGATGAGCCAGGTGAACCAGATTGGTTTACAACTTGCAAACCCGCCAAACTACCTTGCAAAGCAGCACCAAGGTTAGCTCTTGGCGTGTTTTGAAGTACAGTTTTATCAATTTTCCCAATGGCACTGGTAATATTTCTTCTTGACTGTGTGCCATACCCGACCACAACCACTTCACCAAGTGCGGTCAAATCCTGTTTCAGAACAAGATTGATTTTATTAGCTTTCCCTACTTCGACTTCTTCTTTGATGAATCCCACAGAACTAAATGCAAGGCGGTCTCCCGTTGCGGCTGCAATAGAAAATTCCCCATTGTCATTAGTTGTGGCACCAATGGTTTTGCCTTTTATAGTAATTGATACGCCAGGAAGAGGGCTATTATCTTCCGCTGAATTTACCCGTCCAGTAACGGTTTTTACTTGTGCTATCGAGCCGAAAGCAAAAAACAAGCAAGTAAACAATAAAACAATTCTTGAATAAACTTTTTCCATGATGAATTTTGAAAATATGTATTATGTATTACATAACAAATGTATTTTATATTTTCTGATATTCAAACTTATTTTAATTTATTTTTAAAAAGTATAATAAAAACTATATATTTGGTAATTATAAGTTACTTATGAATCCGTTTTATTAACATAATGTATATTTGGCAAATATTACATACTACATAATACTAAATTTTCATATCAAATATTTAGTTGATTGAATTATAAGCACTTCGCTAAATAAAGAAAATCAATTGTACCAATCCACTGCGGGATATTTATACATTAAAAGGAGAAGTATTTAATCATTGAAATAAACTGGGACGCAAGTCGCTTTTTTTACCTTAAAAAATAAGCTAATTTTGTAATTCATAAGTAATTGAAAATATGGAAACTAATTCATTGATAGAAAATTTCAAAACAGTTGAAAACAGTTCGCTGGTTGATAAAGTTGAGGCAAATTTGGTAGAATTATTACAGAGCCGAAAGCTAAAAGTTGGGGATATGATTCCAAAGGAAATTGAACTGGTTGAATCTTTAGGGGTAAGCCGAACTGTTATTAGAGAAGCGTTGGCAAGGCTGCGTACTATGGGGATTATTGAGTCGAAAAAGAAAAAAGGCTCAGTAATTACAAGTCCCGATGTTTTTGGTATTATGAGTAAAAGCATGAATCCGCATATTCTTGACCAAGAAACATTGAAAGAAATATTTGAAATCAGATTAGTTTTGGAAATTGGAATGGCTGATTTTATTTTTCAGAAAATAACTTCCAAAGACATTGAAGAATTAAAAGAAATCGTAAAAAATGAGCCTATATCAAGCGAATCCTATCTATTTAATATTGAACACGAAATAGAATTTCATGGAAAATTATATGAAATAACAGGTAACAAAACCATGAAAACTTTTCAAAAAATGCTTCTCCCTATTTTTGATTATGTACATAATAGTGATTTAATAAAGACGCAGATCTACAATAAAAAATTTGTTTCACACAAAGGACTAATAGATATTCTTGAACACGGCTCACCCGAAATGTTCAGAAATGGCATGAGAAATCATTTAGATAGTCATTTTGTAAGGCTTATCTAAATTGGTTAATTAAGTTATACCCATCGCAAATTATACCCATATCGGATGCTGTTTTTGTGTTTTTCGAGAAATGCAGACTAATTTCATCGGAATATTCAACTAATAAAGGGATTATTTTAACCAAAAAGAAATGAGCAAGCTTTATAAACGATAATAATAATTCAATCCAAAAGTTGTTAAGACGACATTTTTACACCTAAATAGAAAATGAAAAAAATGTTAAAGCGACATTTTTTCAAACAATTTACAGATACTCCATCGTTAATAAAATTAGATCCATTATTTATAACTATCTTAAAAACAATACATTATAACTAAAACATGATATTTATTTTAGGTTAAAAATCGTATTTGAATACGGATAATTTTTGCATATTATGCCATTAATAGTAATGTTAATAATCTTAGACGACATTTTTACTGAATTAAAAGAATAGCTATTGAAAATTAAAAAAATGTATGTATCTGATTTTCAATATCTTACAATTATTCCTATATTTGTATTTAAAATTATAATTCATTTTTCTAATTCATCAACAACGATTTTAAATATAAAGCGACATTTTTACATAACAATTAATGTGTAAATAAATATTCATAAACTACTGATAATCAATAATTTATAATATACCAAGTTGGTAATGTTTTACGTTAAAGCGACATTTTTACATAGTATAAGTAGTTTCAA
The DNA here is from genome assembly GCA_040387735.1 of Bacteroidota bacterium. Classification (GTDB taxonomy): domain Bacteria; phylum Bacteroidota; class Bacteroidia; order Cytophagales; family Spirosomataceae; genus Arcicella. The sequence goes on along the minus strand of JAZKDE010000015.1, from coordinate 8,886 downwards.
ATAGTTCAATGAACTATTAAGGCGACATTTTTGCATTTTACCTACCTTTATACTATATTTTTTATCAATGGCAAACATAATTCTTGAAGCGGAGCAATACCTCGAACATCCATACACTCCTAATAGAAAAGATAATTATCTCCCCAACAAACTTGTTGTTAGCAATACACAGTTTACACGAGTTGAGCAACGCCTTTTTGAGTATTTTGTAAATCAAGTTGATCATGGCTCAATAGACCCCAAGCATGGAATGCTTATTCGTATTCCATTAGAAAAAGTTAAAGAATTTATTACGCCTCGACAGATTTTAGCCGTGACCTAGAGTATGGCACAGAAAGTTATGACCTTTTTTGACTTATCTAAACCTAATTTAGAATTTAAACACGTCCCAATATTTTCCAGTATAAGCTACAATGAGGATAACAACGGGCATTTAGAATTCAAATCGAACTCATAACTATCGCCATATTTAGCCAATTTGGGAACGCAATATACTCGCTACGACTTTAAAACAATTCTTGAATTCAAATCTATTTATTCAACTTTGATGTACAAACTTATTAGATTACACATCGGACAAAATAGGACAACGTTTGTATATAGCATTGAAGAGCTTAGGAAGCTATTGCAAGTAGATAAGGATAAATATACTAATTTAAACGACTTTAAAAAGCGTGTTCTCGAACCTGTAAAGGTTGAACTTAATCAAATCAATGGTCTTCCTATCAACTTTGATTATGAAAGCTGTGGAAACAAACAACGAAATGTAACTCATCTTCAATTTACGATACATACAGCCTTTAAACTTAGTCAATCAGAAAAGCAAGAGTTTATAGATGCTACGCTAATTAACCCTAAATTAGTCAATATTAAACTTGAAGAAATTTTAATCAAAAATTACAACTTTCGAGAAAATCACAGAAATATTATCCTTAGCGACAAAGAAAAAATGAATAAATTTGCGACTCTTCATATCGAATTTGAAAATAATCTTCATCCCAAAGTCAAGAATAAAACAGCCTATATTCTTGCTTGTTTAGATATGATAATCAAAAAAAATACTTCGAATAGATCATTATCTTAACGAATTTTATTTTAGTTGTAGTTTGTAAATTTGTCGCATTAAAATTATTTTTATCTAATAATAACCCCAAAACATTACTTCATGAAAGTATTTTCAATCACCAACAATAAAGGAGGAACAGGAAAAACAACAACAACATTAAATTTAGGAGCGGCTTTGTCTCAAAAAGGATATAAAGTATTATTGATTGACTTGGATGCTCAATGCAATCTGAGTATAGCCGTTGGTTTCAAAAACAATCAGCATCATATTGGAGAATTATTGGTAGGAGAAGCAACTTTTGAGGAAACAATTGTAAAAGGCGAACACATGGATTTATTACCTTCAAGTCGGCTTTTGCTTAGTTTTGAATATCGGTTAAACATTGAGCCAGATTCTGGCTATTTCCTAAAAGAGCAGTTAGATGGCAAAGGATATGATTATGTTCTGATTGACTGCCCACCAAGTTTAGGGACATTAACAATTAATGCATTGGTCGCCAGTAATTATTTTATCGTACCAATTCAAGGTGAAAATTTTGCTTATGTGGGCTTAGACGAAATTTTACAACTTTGTACCAAAATAAAAAAGAGAATGAATCCAAATATAAAACTTGGTGGAATTTTGATGAATAAATACGATATGCGTACAAAATTTAGTCAAATGGTATATGCCAAACTTCTTGAAAATCCTGATATTAGTCTGTACAAATCAAACATTCGGCAAGATGTTTCTTTAATGGAATGTACAGCATTTTCAAAAAGTATATTTGAATATGCCGAAGATTCAAGAGGAGCCGCAGACTTTAAAGCACTTTGCGAAGAGGTTATCTTACAGAATTAGTATCCGAAATATTTATTTTAACCCAGAATTTAATCCTTCTTTTTATAAAATGGCTAAGAAAAGTTTTAGTAACGACTTATTACGAGACCTTCATAGTGAAACCCTCACTATTGATTTAATTCCAAATTTCAATGAACCGATTGAATTATCCGCCCTTAATTCAGCGGAGCAAGAACAACTTAATCTATGTGAAACTATCATTGAAAAAGGCTACAATACCTTCATTGAGGTTGGAAATGCACTTTTTGAGATTAGAAATAATAAATTGTACCGTGAGAAACATTCAACTTTTGAAGAATATTGTAAACAAAAATGGCAAATTAAACGCCAAAGAGCTTACGAATTAATGGATGCGGCAAGTATTGTAAACACTTTGTCGGAAATTTCCGACAAAAATAGTAATGAAATTAAAGTATTGCCAAGTATAAATATTCGAGAATCCCATGCTGTGGCATTAGGCAAAATTCCAGAAGAGATGAGAAATGTGATTTGGCAGAAGGTTGTAGACGAGCAGAAAGAAAGTGGAAAAACAATTACGGCTAAAACGATACAGTTCATTTATTCACAAGAAAAGAACAGTTTAGTTGATAATAACCAAATGACCAACGATAAATTAAAAGAGAAGAACGAGCATAAAATCTATGCGAAGATTGTTAGAGGAAAAATAAAAAATGCTTACGATTCAGATATAACGATTAATATTTCAGGAAAGTTTATTATTGAAAATAATTTAGTTCCGATTTGGAGAAAACTTAGGGGTTTTTCAGAAGATTTAATAATTGATAATTCATTTGAAGATGTTGTGTCAATTCATCAAGCATCAGTTTTAGGTCTTTTCCCAAGTTAAAAAATATTCTCACTTAAAGGTGAGAATAAAAAATATAAATTTACTTCCGATAAGTAAACCTTATCGGAAGTAAATTTATATTTTTTATCAACAATGACTCATTATTTGTATGAAATAGGTAAGCAGCAGAATAATTGAGTTTAAACTGAAAGTACAAACTCAATTAAATAATAGCTAATTATTTAATTATCAGCATAATACAAAATATAATTCATAAATAAACCTCTTGAGAATCTCGTAAAAAAAAATAACATCACACATTACACAAATAATAAAATCTAATTGAATTGAAATTGACGTTTTGTGAGTTCTTTTTAAAAATAGCCTCAGATTAGAAACGATGATATTGTAGAAAAATAACTTATGGAAACTCATTCAGAACTTTGGAGTGCATCAAAAAGTGTGGGGCAAGTAATTTATATTTTGGAGAATCATTTTAAGATACCATTTCAGTTGACTGTCTAAAATAGATACACAAAATTTGATTGAGATTGCCCCACACTTTTGATACACTCCAATTTACAACTACTGTATAAATGCCCTACTAATTATTTCCTGCTCATTTCTTCCAATTTTATACGTATTCGCAACGGTTTGCCATGTAGAAACAACGCCTTTAATTTCTTCTGTAATCTGCTTAGCTCTTTGAGGTTTAAGTCGGAAAAATGGTGCTACTTCCAGAGCTAAATCCAAATCAAGAGCATTGTCATTTTCAGAGATATTTAGCTTTAGACCACTACCCGTTTCGATTGGGTTAATATCGTAGGCGGGCGAAAGTATCCATCCGTTATTAGTCAATAAGAACCCATGATTTCTGAGGTGGTCGTCTGTATTAGAAACGCAAATATTAAAAACAATCCTTCTCCAAAGTTGCTCCAAGTCACTTTCTACCTTTGCACCATTACGCATAATAAATTCTGCCAAATGTAAGTAACTCACACCGTCTTGATAATCCATTCCGTCTGAATGCCCCAAGAGTGTCATGGCTGAGGCAAAATGAATTCTTTTATTGGTTCGATTTCTATCAAAACGTTTGGTCAAATAAGTATGATGGCGGCCACTATATTTCTGAATCACGGCTTCTGCCATATCAATACCTGCTTTTTGGGCTAAATCATTGACAACCATTTCCCATGCACCTGTATCTCTGTGATCAAAATTACTTGGAAATTTAGCAATCCAGAGATTATTCTTTGAATCCATGACGCTGGCTTTGGGTCTTGCTCCACCCAAAGAAGATCCTGGAGCAATCAGCATATTTAACCATTTCAAATAATCAGGATTATCAATACTATCTTCTTTTTCGAGATTCAAACTTGCCTGTTCCAACTCACGGAGTGATGTAAACGGAGGTGCAGCCATTGCTTTGTTATCATTCAAAAAATTGCTATTAGTTTCCATCTTGAAGCGGATTGCCCCCATGCGATGCTGGTCATAAACACCCAAAAGATAATCTGTTTCAAAAAGTAATTGCTCTTTTCGACCTTCCAATCTCGCCATCGCAGCCTCTCGTCGACGCATGAGCAAACGACCCCAACGGTCAGGCGAAGAATCCATGAAAATTCCGAAATTGCTTTTGGTGTCATTTAGATATTGTTGTCCACCATATAAATATAAATTAGGGTCGAGTGTGTGTTTATCTTGATTCGACTTCAACCACTCTTTGTCATATTCAAAGGCAAATATTTCTTTCCCTCTAATCTGCGTAGCCGACAATAAACCCATTAAGTGAGGCTCAGACATCGTTTCCCAATCCGCAAAGACTTGTATAATTCGTTTTTTATCTGCCATCGTTATTCCTCCTTTAATTTCTTAGTAACTCGTTTCTTTACCAATATTTCGGCATCTTGTAGCTTTCGTCCCAAAACATCATCACTTGCCATTAGCAATAAATTTTTCTCCAAACCCATCACAAATAACACTTGTAAGTATGCTCCCATTGCCACACTTGGCGTACCTTTTTCAATAAGCCATAACGTTGAGCGACTAATTCCCGCACGTTCAGCCACTTGCTCTGTACATAATTTTCTTCTCAATCTTGCAAGCTTTATATCTTCTCCTAATTGGGTTAATATTTTAGAAGCGGTTGGTAATAAAAGAGTTGATTTTGATTTCATAATGTTTGATATTATAAACAAAAATAAGTAAATTGTTTGGAATATTTGACATTATGAAAACATTCAACGTAAAAATATTCATTTCTGAAAATACTCCGCAGGACTTCGCCCATTCCTAACGGCCTCCTGTTTGTTAGTTAATATCTACTCTATTGCCAAATAAATACCGAAATACTTGGTCTGCATGAGTATTGATTTTAAAATGGTTCTTCGTCAATTTTGGTGAAACATTTATTCTCCTATAAAATCACAGATGCTTAAATTCTCATATTCTCCTCTTATTTCTAAATTGGCGGGTTCTTTGTGAAAGTTTATTTTCTAAAACTGCTTTATCAAATACTTTTCACCAAAATTGACGAAGAGCCCTCTTCCTGTTGTTTCCTAATAAAGCCATCGCCACCGAAACGTAGAAAAAGTTTTAAATTATGTAATTGCTCCCCCTTGTTAAGCTGGCGACTGACCTTTTTTCTCAGGGGTGGAATCAGTAAGTAATTACAGATAAAAATAGTTTTTTCTAATTGCCCATAACTCAAAAGTACATACATCAAATTATTTTGTCTTGGATAAGATTGTAGCTTCCTCATTAATAATGAGGAAGTTACTGTTCCTGTCATTAACGACGCTCCCACTCTTTGCAGTTCCTGAGCGTGTTTTTTGAGGTAATCAATATTGACCGTACCTGTAAATCTTAGGGCTGGGTATTCTAATTTGTCAAACTCTGAGTGTAGGCTGGATTTGATTTTGCAAAGCCTTTGAGACCCAAGGTCTCGCAATCGAGAGATTAATTGTTTACCTACTAAATTGAAAAGAGCAAAGAGTAAATCCGTATAACCGTGGGTGTCAGTAGTATGCTCCATGATTTCTAAATCGGTTTCATTCGCCAATGCTTCATCCAATACATAAGTGGCATCTCTCTCGGTGGTGGCAATCACTTTACCACCGTATTGTGAGTATTGGTCGGAGATGTAAGAGTAAAAAGTAACCGCTGCGGCGGACCGTGCCTCTACCGTAGCCAAAATACTTAGTTACCGCTTTGGCGTTACGAATATTCCCAGAAGTTGGAAAACGTTGCCCATCCGAAGATGATAGGGTTCCATTGCCCCAATAGGAAGTGCATCAAAAAGTGTGGGGCAAATTGTTTTAGTACAATCTTTCAAGATGTTTAACAGTTCAATTGAATAGTTCTGAGTACTTAATTTAAGATATTATTTAGATTGCCCCACACTTTTTGATGCACTCCTAATACCCCGCCCATTTAAAAAAAAGAGGAGAATATGAGAATTTAAGCATCTGTGATTTTAAAGGAGAGTTAAGCTTTGACCAAAATTGACGATGAACCTTTTTAACAAGAATATACAGTGGAGACAATAACAATACAGATTTAAAAAATCTAAGTAAGTTCGTTGAATCGCAAGAATCTATGATTCCTTATTTTACTCTGCCCGTAACGATTTTACTGGATTTTCGATTGCTGCCTTAATTGCTTGATAACTAACTGTTAATAACGTAATTAATAAAGAAAATCCTGCTGAAAAAGCAAACATCCACCAACCAATTTCAATTCGGTAAGCAAAATCTTGGAGCCATTTATCCATTGCCCACCACGCCAATGGAATCGCAATGATAAAAGATATTAAAACCAATTTTAAAAATTCTTTTGAAAGCAAAGTAACTATCTGATTGACAGATGCACCCAATACTTTTCGGATACCAATTTCTTTGGTTCTTTGCGTAATGGTAAAACTTACTAATCCAAAAAGCCCCAAGCAAGAAATAAAAATAGATAATAAAGCAAACGAAATTGTGAGGTTACGAATCAAGTCTTCTCGCTCATAAAATTGGGTAAGTTCTTGGTCATAAAATGAATATTCCATGACTTCATTAGGGAATAATTTTTCCCATGTTTTTAAAATATCTTGGATGGTTTTGTCTGAATCAAAACTATTGAATTTGATGGCAACTTGTTTATACCGATTCATTAATGAAAAAATAACGGTTGGTTCAATTTTAGTATAAAGATCAGCGTTATTGAAATCTGCCACTACGCCCACAATCGTTCCGGTTTGCCCAGAATCTCCAATTAATAAGCGTTTATTGATAATCTCTTCTGGCGTTTTCAAACCCAAATTTTTCACTAATTTTTCATTCACTAAAATCTCTCTAACTGTATCGCAAACCATTGGTTTTCTGCCAGTAACCAGTTTAATCTGATACGTATCCAGGTAATTTTCATCCGCAATTCTTGAACGAACGGCAAATTTTTCCCATTCTCGATTCTCAAATTTTATCTGCCCACCACCACCAAATTTGGAGCAAGGAGCAGAACGTTCAAAACTGATATTTTTGATATAAGATTTTTCAGAAAGTTGATTTTTTAAAGTCGTCAAAACACTTTTTTCATTATTAGGAAGGTTGACGTGAATAATTAAATCCTTATTGAGTCCGATATCTTTATTTCTAAGAAAATCTATTTGAAAAACCACTAAAATAGAGACGGCAATAAGGACAAATGAAATGCAGAATTGAGTGGTTACTAATGCTTTTCTGAGAGAAATGCCTTTGACAAGTCCTTGATTATTACCCTTTAACGCCTTGATGGGATTGTAATTGGAAATTATGTAGGAAGGATAAATTCCTGCAATTACAATGATAAAAATTAGAAGTAATGGCATGAAAATCAATAACTTAGTATCAAAAAATTGAAAGAAATTTATCTCCGTTTTGAGCCAACTATTGAGCGTAGGAATTGCCATGTATCCCAAAAGTAACGCAAAAGAAATCGCAATGATTGTAATAATTGTAATTTCTGTAATGAATTGCCAAAATAATTGTCGCTGAGAACTTCCTAATACTTTTCGCACGCCAATTTCCTTGACTCTTTTAAAAGATTGAGCGGTCGAAAGATTAATAAAATTGATACAAGCAATCAAAATCAATAAAAGGCCAATAAATGAAAGCAGTATAATCGTTGATTTTTTAATTTTTCCTCCGTAATTAAGATTGAAATGTACATCAGAAAGTGCTTGTAAATGAAATTGAAAAACCTTCGCATCTTGTCCAAAATATTTTTTAGAAAATGCGGGAAATTGTTTTTCAAAATCTTCTTTTGAGACATTATTTTGAAGAGAAATAAAGGTTTCTCTGGTAGAACTGAACCAATACCAATCGTTATATCCATAATCAGGAACAATGGTTTTTAGGGTTGGTAATGAAATGAAAACGTCTGTTTTAAAATCAGTATTTTCTGGATAATTTTTCAACAATCCAACTACTTTTAAACTTTGTAAGTTATTGATTTTTAAAGTCTTATCAATTGGATTTGTATCTCCAAAATATTTTTTGGCAAATTTTTCTGTAAGAATAATAGCATTAGGAATGTTCAATGATTCAGCTTTTCCTACAAGCCATTGATAATCAAACAAATCGAAATATCCACTATTCGTAAAAATAGCTGATTCTTTTTCGAGATATTTATCTACTATTCCATTATCTTTTGCAATGGAGATAACAAGTTCTTGTTTCCCAATATATGCCACATTTGAAACGGATGCAAAATCATTTTTTAAGGTGTTATGCAAAATAAAGGGGCTACCTTTTTCATATTCAGTACTTCCGTCTCCCAAGTGCAAATTCATCACAACACGATAAATGTTGTTGGCATTTTTATGATAAGAATCCATGCTTAGATGATATTTTACCAACTGAAAAATAACGATACTGCCAGCAATTCCCAATGCTAAACCCGCAATATTTATCAACGAAAAAATCTTATTTCCCTTTAAATTTCGAAAAGCTATTTTGAAGTAATTTTGAATCATATTTTCTGTTAATTATTTTCATTATGAAGATAATCAACAGAAAATATATTTGAATTCGGATTAACACAATTTAACAGAAAGAAAGTATAAAAAATATGAACCGTATTATTAGATAAAGATTGAGTACAAAAAAGTACCATTTACTTCGACTAAATATGTAGAGGAAAATAAATATTTTAGGTATTTATTAACAATCTC
>JAZKDE010000014.1:65126-126400 GCA_040387735.1 Bacteroidota bacterium | reverse complement strand
AATAAGTACGTTTTAGAAAACTTGCGGTCGGAGGAAATGATTTTGTCTTTGGGACCACAACACCCTTCTACGCACGGAGTTTTACGAATGGAAGTAATTTCTGACGGTGAACTTGTGGTGGATGTTATTCCGCACTTGGGGTATTTACACCGTTGCTTTGAGAAGCACGCTGAGTCTTTGCCATTCAACCAAATCATTCCCTACGTGGATAGAATGGACTATTTGGCAGCGATGAACTCCGAACATGCTTATGTAATGGGCGTGGAAAAAATGTTGGATTTGACGGGGAAACTTCCTAAGCGTCTTGAATATATCCGTGTTTTGGTGGCAGAAATGAACCGCTTGGCTTCGCATTTTGTGGCAATTGGTACGTATGGTTTGGATATTGGGGCGTACACAGCATTTTTGTGGATTATGCGTGACCGTGAGCATATTCAGCGACTTTTGGAATGGATTTGCGGAGCGAGAATGCTCTATAATTATATTTGGGTGGGTGGTCTGTTTTATGATTTGCCCGTTGGTTTTGAAGAACGTTGTACGGAGTTTATCAATTACCTAAAACCCAAAATGGTTGAATTGCGAGAATTGATTATTGAGAATAAAATCTTTGTGCAACGGACAGCAAATGTGGGCGTTCTTCCAATGGATTTGGCGATAAATTACGGTTGTACTGGGCCAGTTTTGAGAGGTTCGGGTTTGAAACTTGATCTTCGTAAAGTCGATGGTTATTCGGTTTATCCAGAAATAGATTTTGATATTCCCATCGGGAAAGGCGAAATGGGAACGGTTGGCGATTGTTGGGATAGAAATTACGTGCGAGTGCAAGAATGTGATGAATCAATTAAGATTATTGAGCAATGCCTTATTCAACTGAAAAACGACCATAAAAGAACGCAAGATTTCGACCCGCAAGCATTATTACCCAAGAAAATTCGTCCGCAAGCAATGGATTTTTACGCTCGTGCCGAAAACCCGAAAGGCGAATTAGGTTTCTTCTTCCGTACAGACGGACGCTCGGATATTCCTGTACGCTTAAAAGCTCGTGCGTGTTCGTTGCATAATTTGTCAATCATTCCAGAAATTAGCCGTGGAGCCATGTTGGCAGATTTAGTGGCGATTATTGGGTCAATGGATTTGGTGATGGGTGAGGTAGATAGATAGATTTTTAGAGAATAAATTTTAGATAAATCGATAAATAGCCATTTCAAAATCAAATTTGAAATGGCTATTTTATAACAAATATTTCATTAGAAATATTATATTTGCTTTTGATAGTAAACAAATCGTAATATTGTTTGATTAAACCTTTACAAACACTAAATAATTGTAATATTTCGTGAATTAATTATAAGTAACTGATTATTTGTTAATTGTTGTGAATTTTCACCGCCTTAATCAATAATTATTGGCAATTAACTATATCCGAATTTACAGTTCGCTTCCATCTATGGAACACAAAAACATGGACAAAGCCACCGCAGCGGGTCTGCTGGTAGCGATGGGAATTATTTACGGCGACATTGGGACTTCTCCCCTGTACGTTATGCAGTCTATCATTGATAAAGAAGCCATTGATGAAAGAACAGTCTTAGGTGGTTTATCTTGTATATTCTGGACACTCACCCTTCAAACAACCCTCAAGTATGTCATCTTGATTTTGAGAGCCGATAACCGTGGCGAAGGTGGTATTTTAGCTCTTTTTGCTTTGGTGCGTAGGCACGCAAAATGGCTTACTATTCCTGCTATCATTGGAGCAGCTACACTTTTGGCGGACGGAGTTATTACACCTCCAATTTCAGTTGCTTCGGCGGTGGAAGGATTGCTCAAAATTTATCCTGACCTTCAAACAGTTCCTATTGTAATTGCTATTATTACGGGACTTTTTATGTTCCAAATTTTCGGAACGGGAGTTGTGGGGCGTGCTTTTGGCCCAGTGATGCTGATTTGGTTTTCAATGTTAGCCATTTTTGGAATTATCTGGATTGCTCAGGATTGGACAATCTTAAAAGCTATCTCTCCACTCTATGGTTATGAACTTTTGACTAACCCACACGGTAGTGAAAGTGGTTTCTGGATTCTGGGAGCTGTTTTCTTGTGTACAACGGGAGCAGAAGCACTGTATTCAGATTTAGGACATTGTGGACGTGGAAATATCCGAGTTAGCTGGGTATTTGTAAAACTTTGTCTTCTTTTACAATATTTTGGACAAGGAGCATGGTTGCTGACTCAAAATGGACAGTTATTGAACGGAAGAAAACCAATCTTTGAATTGATGCCAGAATGGTTCTTGATTTGGGGAATTGTTATCGCTACGGCGGCGGCAGTTATTGCCAGTCAAGCTTTGATTTCGGGTTCTTTTACCTTGGTTTCAGAAGCCATTCGTTTGAATTTTTGGCCTAAAGTTCGTTTGCATTACCCATCTGACCAAAAAGGACAATTGTATGTTCCGAGTATGAACATTTTCTTGTGGTTAGGTTGTATTGGAGTCGTTTTATGGTTCAAAGAATCAGCTAATATGGAAGCGGCTTACGGTTTGGCCATTACACTTACTATGTTGATGACTACTGCTTTAATGGCTTATTATTTACATATTAAGAAATTTGATATGTGGTGGGTTGTTGGTTTTATTGTGGTGTACGTTGCCATTGAAGGAGCATTTTTGATTGCCAATCTTCGCAAATTTGTTCACGGTGGATATGTCTCTCTGTTTATGGCAGCCGCTATTATTGCTTTGATGGTTATTTGGTACCGAGCCAATATCATTAAAATGCGATTGACGGAGTACGTTAAATTGATGGATTACATTGAGCCACTCAAAGAATTGAGTCAAGATATGAGTATTCCAAAATACGCAACTCACTTAGTTTTTATGTCAAATGCCGCTCGAACTTCTGATATTGAAAATAAAATTATTTACTCTATCTTCCAAAAACGCCCCAAAAGAGCAGATATTTATTGGTTCGTCCACGTTGATACCTTAGATGATCCATATACAATGGAATACAAAGTAAATGTCATCGAATCGGACGATATTATTAAAGTTAATTTTAGATTAGGTTTTAAAGTTGAACAAAAAATAAACCTTTATTTCCGAAAAGTTGTGGAGGATATGGTGAAAAAAGGAGAAGTTGATATTACTTCACGATACGAATCATTAAATAAGCAAAATGTTATTGGTGATTTCCGTTTTGTCGTGTTAGAGCGTTTTCTTTCATTTGAAAATCAACTTTCGCTCGTGGAAGGAAGTATTATGAAAGCTTATTTCTTCATCAAAGATTTCACCCCATCCGAAGATAAATGGTTTGGACTTGATACTTCAGCAGTAAAGGTTGAGAAAGTACCATTAATTATTCGTCCAGTTGAGAATGTACATTTGAAGCGGGTTGAGTAAGGTGAAAATTTACAAAATAAAAAGCCGTTTGGAACAATCCAAACGGCTTTTTTGTGATAAATTTCTATTATAATTTAAAACTAAACGTTGCCACAATACTCCGTCCATCCGAAGCCCAAATGCCCACGCCTGGGTAACCCGTTGGTCTTTTGGTGAAATATTGTTCATTTGTCAAATTATTGATGCCTAATTTTAAGCTGTAATTACTGGCAAATTTCATGGTAAAATTCAAATCCAAAACGGTATAAGCGGGCACAATTCCCTTTGCTCCGTCAGCACTTGGCGTTACCGTATTTAATGCATCAGAAAAACTTTCCGTTACGTGACTACATTGGAAAGTGGCACTCAAGGTTTTGTGCTGAAAACGAATACCACTTCGACTAATCCAACGGGGTAATGTTTCTAATCGATTGCCTTCAATGCTTTTGTTTTCGCCATTAATTACCACCGTTCCTTTCTGATAAAATCCTTCAAAATAAGAAGTTGCCGTAAAAACTGATAATCTACTACGGTGCGTTTTCAAAGCTTTGGCTTCGGCATAAATTTCGAGTCCATTCGTTAAAGTATTGCCAACGTTGGTTTTATAGACGTAATTTTGTCCATTTTGGTCGGGTACAATTAGACTTCCAATGCGGTTATTATATTGAATTTGAAAATAACTCACGTCAAAACTCAACCTATCTTCAATCGTTCCGCTCACGCCAACTTCGGCGTTATAACCAAAAGCGTCTTTTAAATTAGGGTCCGTTACATCCAAAGCCGTTGGAGGAATTACATCCGAAAATATAACGGGACGATACGCTTGAGCCCAACCCGCATACGCCCGAATCGTTGGTGTTATTTTGTACTGAGTATTCACGCCAAATAAGGGAAAGGCGTGTTTGATTTCGTTAGGTACTTTTTCTGGGGCTAAATAACTAATCGTTCCCGACATCAAGGTTGTGCCACTTTCAATTCTAAAAGCGGGCGAAACGCTCAATTTTGGCGTGAGATAAATTAAATTTTCAATAAAAAAAGCCACATTTTGGGTTTTGTAATGTAAATCCCTCCCAAAATTGCCCGTAATCGAAAGGTCATAATCAGCGGCGATTGTACCTTTTCCTAATTGTTGACGGTGCAAATCGTTATTAACGTATCGCAAACCCGTAATCAACACACTTGGTAAAGAGCCAAGATTATAGTTTTTCTTCAAGCGTAATTCTGATGAATAACTATTGAAATTATCAATGTCAACTTGTCTGTTTTTGGTAAGGTCTTCTACAACATTGGCTAACGCTACCAATTGTACGCTACTTCGATTGCCCAAAACTGCCGAGGTCGTCCAGTTCAAATTAGTAGATTCATTAATTTTCCAATCCAAAATAATGGAAGGAATGTAAATATCAGGGCTGAAATAATTTCTACTTCGGGTGGCTTGGCGTGGGTCAGCGTAAAATTGTGCATCGGTTTGTGGGCCGGGCAAATGAAATACATAAGTGCTGCGTCCTAATTCGGCTTTCAGATTTAGTTTTGAATTAAACTGATAAGCTAAGCTCAAAAATTGCGCTTCAGCATCCGAACTGGCATTTTTACGGTAGCCATCCGATACTCTTTTTTGATAATAAGCGTAGTATCGAAATTTTCCCGAACTACCACCAATGGCATTATACGAACTAAAAAGCCCGTAAGAACCCACAGAATTGATACTTTCAAAATTGATTTTTTTAGTCGAATCGGCTTGTTTGGTTACATAATTTATCATTCCACCAAACTGAGAACCGTATTGCAAAGATGCCGTTCCACGGATTAATTCTATTTTTTGGATAGATTCTAATGGAGCAGAATAATGACTGGCAGGATAACCGTAAATGTCAGAATTGGTCATTACGCCATTTTGACGAATATTATATTCCCAACTTCTATGCGGGTCGAGTCCACGGGTTGAAATATTCAATTGATTTCCCGAACCATCCATATCATAGACGAAAGCTCCCGCAATTTTGGCAAAAACTTGTCGCCCCGTTTTCTCCGAAATATTCGCATCCAGATTCTGAATGGCAATTATTTCGTTTTTTTTACCCGCAATAATATAATTTTGATGAACATCAGGTAATTGTTTTATAGCCGATTCATTGGCCCGATAGCCTTGCACGGTAACGTCTTCTAATAATTTAGATTTAGTTGTATCGGCAGTTTGCTTTTGAGAAAAAGCTGAATAGGAAGAGATTAAACAAAGGAAAATGTATTTCATATTGGCAATTATTTTATTACAAAATTACTAAAATAGTTTATTGATGATGATGAAGATATTCAAGAAAAGTCCTGAGAAATGTTTCCCAAGACTTTTCATAAATTAAACAGTTGAGATAAAATTATTTTTTCCAAGCTAAACGATTAACGGCTTTACCAGTCTGGTAACCCAATCGTAAGCCTTCTGAGCAATCCATTCGATAATGAACGCCCAAAGGAATGCGTGAATACGCATTTTCTTCCGCCATTGCGTCAAAACTTTTGAAACTGCGAGGTGTTCCGTTAAATTCTGTTCTTCCTTCGTGACATTTATCGGTCATAGCGTACGATTTTCCGTAAATATCATTTAGAATTTCGGCAGCAACACCACCAAAAGTTGAATGACCCGATGGATAAGCAGGAAATGGAGGCGTTACACCATTTACTTTTACCAGTGGATTATTCAAACTACTAACCCAAGTAGGATTTATTTCTCTGCGAATATAAGTTATAGGGCGTTCAACATTATAGACATATTTTGAATTCCAACAGGCTAAACCTGCATCACTCAAACCCATTGACACTTTTGCGTATGTATAAATGGCTTTCTCCAGTGAAACTTTTTCCTTTCTAATAACTTGTTGAGAAATGGCAATCCAACGACCCGCTGGCTCAAACGTTAATTTGTAAATATCGTCACTCCAAAACTCGCCAATCCATTTTTGTTCATAAGTTAATGGCATAGTTACTTGATGAACTTCAAACCCTTGAAAGAAAAAAGCAGAAGAAGGACTATTGCTAAATGGTGCTGGTGGAGGCGATAATTTTTCAGCTTCTGAAATGGCAAAAGCTTTTGTTTTACCCCAATAAGGTAATAATGCTTTGCCATAATCTGGGTAAGACGGTTGCCACTTTCCCAAACCCGTAGGTGCTACATAATCGGCGGGTTGATTGTTTAAATATCCTTTACTTCCAATGGCATCAGTCAAAGAAAAGTCAAAAACTGCTTTAGCGACTGCCTGCCCATATTGTTTTGAGCGAGCGAATTCATCTGCCGAAATTTTAGTCGCATCAAATTTTTTGTATTGCGTTTCAATTTGTGTTTTATACTCGTCCGTTACGTGCGGAAAGAAATTTTTGAGCATTAAATAATATACTTCATTGACTACCGCTTGATCATTGTACGTTTTGCCAGATTCTCTGGTAGGCATGGTTAAACCCGAAAGATTAGTAGATACCGATTTATACACCGAAGAGCTGGGAACTACTGATTCGTAAGCGGCCAAGTTGATATAAGCTAAAGAACGAGCAGCAACGGGCGGACGAAAACCTGGAGCATATCGCTCGATTTCCAAAAATGTATCCATCCAACCTAAAGCAACGGTTGCTTCGATGTTGCTATTGGAGTCTGTGGGCTGGGTCTCTTGAGTTGTTTTACAAGAAGAAACGACCAATAAAAGAAAAGCCACTACCAAAGGAGCGGATAAAAATCTCAAAAATGAGTGAGCATAAAAAGGCCTCATAAAAGTTTAAGTGTTTGAGAATTGGACAATATAGAATTCATTTCGAGGAACGAAATGATTAATTCAAGTAAGGAGTGTTAGATAATGATGGATTAATCTAAATTTCCAATAAAATGGAAAGCAAATATTGAGCCAAAGACAAAAATTACAGAAAAATGGAAAAGAGAGACTAACTAACTTAGGTTTAATAGAACAAAACTATGTAAAATAGTTTGAATTTTGTACATTAAGAAGGTTTTTAATCATAAATCTTACACCCATGATATAAATCGTAGTTGTGGGAAGAAAATTTTATTTTTCCATTTATTTGGAATTTTAAATTAAATGTTCGTAAATTTGGAAAAAATATAAAAATACAAGGATTTTATTCATCGGAATCAAATCAATATTTTTCTTCTGTTCTTTAAACTCAAAAAGTATATAATGAAAAAAATTTTACAATTAATCGGTTTTACTGTTTTGGCAATTAGTGTAAATCAAAATATTCAAGCACAAGGTTGTGTGGCAGTTCGCCAAATGGGCGGACTAACAGGACTTTCTTCGTCATCGTATAATCTTGCAAAAGGCGAAATTCAAGTAGGAGCAAATTATCGTTATTTTCATTCTTTCAGACATTTTGTTGGTACGGAAGAACAGCCTCAACGCCAAGAATTAGGCAATGCAGTTAATATTTATTCTCATGCGGTTGACATAAATTTTACCTACGGAATCTCTGACCGTTTACAAGCGTATGTGAGTATTCCCTATGTTAATAATGAACGTTCACAAACACTAACACTCGCAAAAGATGTCGCCGCTAAGACATTAACTCGTTACAGTGTTTTTGCAAATGGTTTGGCAGATGTCCGTTTTGGTGCAAATTATTGGTTAATCAGTCCCGCAAAAGCACATCGAGGAAACCTTAGTATTGGTGCTGGTATTAAATTAGCAACGGGTAGTTATACCGCTACGGATGATGCTTTGCAAACGGATGGAACGTTGAAAAATGCGGTAATGGATCAAGCAATTCAACCGGGTGATGGTGGTGTAGGTTTCTCAATTGAGTTACAAGGTTTTAAGGCGATTTACAAAAATATTTTCGGTTTTGTGAATGGATATTATTTGTTTAATCCAAGAGAATCAAATGGTACGTTCAAATCAGCGGCTAAAAAAGGATTGGAAGGTTATGAAATTTATGCTTCGCCAGACCAATATTTTGGTAGAGCTGGTTTCATGATGCCAGTGGGTAAAAAACAAAACTTTACGGTTTCATTGGCGGGACGATTTGAAGGAATTCCTGCGTATGATGCTTTTGGTGGACAAGTTGCGTATCGTCGCCCAGGTTATGTAGTTGCCATTGAACCAGGTATTACTTACCGCAAAGGACAACATACGTTTACTTTGTTTGTACCAAATAATATTGTGAGAAATCGTATTCAAAGTGCGGCTGATATTGCTACTGAAAACTTACAAAACAGTACAATTACAGACCCTACAAAATACGTTCACGTACAAGGTGATGCTGCTTTTGCTGATTATTCAATCAATATTGGGTATGCGTTTAGAATTGGAAATAAAACAAAAACTCCTGAGTGGAAAGGGAGTTTAGTGAAATAATCAAAGATTGGGTAATATAATAAAATGGACTTTCGATAGATAGTCCTTTTTTTATGAATTGGAGAATAATCTGTCGTTCGTAGAATAAAATATTGTCCAATGTGAATGTTTTAAGTAATTGAAATTTAGATACTTATGTTATTTCCTATCCATAAGGAAGAATTTAATAAACGATATTAGTCATATTAATCTTCAAAGAAATGCCACATATCCCCTTAGAAAGTCATTTGCCTGGAATCACTGGATTGCTTGAATATCGCCAAGATTCGGCAAAACCTATCCGTGAATTAACCCAACTTTTGTTGCGTGGAGAATCCACGTTGACCGAAGGCGAGCGTGAATTAATTGCCACTTTGGTATCATCTCGCAATCAATGCGTGTTCTGCACAACTGCCCACACGGCGGCGGCAGATATTCTTTTGGGCGAATCTCAAACCTGCGAAATGGTGAAAAAGGATTTTGAAACGGCTCCAGTTTCGGAGAAAATGAAAGCGCTTTTGGCCATCGCAGCAGCAACGCAGCAAGGTGGAAAAAAGGTTACGGATTCAAAAGTTGAACGAGCTAAAAAGGCAGGAGCAACCGACCGAGAAATTCACGATACCGTTTTGATTGCTGCTCTTTTTTGTCTTTACAACAAATACGTGGATGGGATGGCAAGTGCAACGCCCACTGAACCAGCATTTTATCAAAAATTAGGTGAAAGAATTACCACCAATGGATACAATCGTGTGCCTTCAATTTATGGGCAATTGAAGAGTGGATCAGTTAAATAATTGACTAAGGAAAGCTTTGTTTACCTTTTACCCAAAAAACCATGAAAAAAAATTATATTTTAACAATTTTCCTAATCACCACATTTACCACATTTGCACAAAACATCACGGGGTCAATATCGGATTTTGAAACTCAAAAACCTTTGGCGGGCGTAACAGTAAGGCTAAAAGGAAAAAATACGGGTACTGTTACCGATTCAAAAGGTCAGTTTTCTTTAAAATCAAACGAAAAATCTCCTTTTACTTTAATCGTTTCGATGGTGGGTTATGAACGTCAGGAAGTGAAAATTTCGGATAATAATGTTTTGTCAATTGCCTTGAAAACAGGGAATGAATTATTGGAACAAGTGGTGGTATCGGCTTCCAAAGTTGAGGAAAATATCATGAAATCGCCCGTTACGATTGAGAAAATGGATAGTAGAGCCATTCAACAAAGTCCTTCGGCAAACTTTTTTGATGCCTTAGTCAATGTAAAAGGCATCGACATGGTAACGAGCAGTTTAACCTACAAAGCCATCAATACTCGTGGGTTTAATTCTACTGGAAACGGCAGATTTCTTCAAACGGTTGATGGCATGGATAGTCAATCTGCGGGATTGGGTTTTGCGATGGGCAATCTTTTTGGTCCCCACGATATTGATGTGGAAAGTGTAGAATTAATCCCTGGGGCAGCTTCGGCATTGTATGGCCCTGTGGCTTTCAATGGTTTACTTTCTACTCGTACCAAAAATCCTTTTGATTATCAAGGACTTAGCGTTCAAACCAAAATTGGCGTAAACCATATTGGCGATGGAACGGAGTTAGGCGCAAAGCCAATGGTTGATTTAGCTTTGCGTTATGCCAAAGCATTTAACAACAAGTTCGCTTTCAAAATCAATGTTTCTCATTTGGGTGGTACAGATTGGTACGCCAACGACTTAACGGATATTGATGCCAACACCGCTGAGGCAAGTCGTGGGGCGAATAATCCAGGAAAAAATCAATTGAATATTTATGGTGATGAAGTCGCTCAGACGATTGCGGGTATCGGGCGAGTATCACGCACGGGTTACGAAGAACGATATTTGGCAAATTATGGCGTGCGGAGTACCAAAGTAGGGGGTGCTTTGGTGTATAGATTTAACGATAATTTAGAAGCAAGTTATCAGATTAGTTATAGCGAAAGTGTGGCTCAATACACGGGCAGTCAGCGTTTTGGAATAAATGGATTTGCTTTTACACAACACCGTTTAGAATTAAAAAGCAATAAATTTTATCTCAGAGGCTATTCAAGTCAGGAGAATTCTAATAGCTCTTACCAAATTCGTTCTTTGGGACAATTGATTAATAAAACTTGGGTAAAAGATCTCAATGGAAATACTGTAGCTCCGCAAGATGCCGATGCTACTTGGTTTCAGCGCTATACTGCCGCTTTTACGGGTAAAATTTCGGGGGTTTCTGGGAATAGTGATGCTACTGCAAGAGGTTTTGCCGACCAAGGAAGAATTTTACCAAATACTTCTGAATTTGAAGCTGCTAAACAAAAACTCATTGAAACACAAGGGCTTAGCGGTGCTGGAATTTATAGTCATTGTGGTTTAATTCACCTTGAAGGAATGTATGATTTTAGTTCTGACCTTAAATTTATGAACCTGCAAGTTGGAGGGAATTTCAGAAAATTTGCTCTGGATACACAAGGAACTTTATTTGACGATAAAGGTAAAAACTTGACTAATCAGGAATATGGGATTTTTGCTCAGGCCTCAAAATCTTTATTGAACGAAAAGTTAAAACTTACATTATCAGGACGTTACGATAAAAATGAAAATTTTGAGGGACGATTTACACCTCGTGCTTCGCTGGTATTCAGTCCAAAAGAAAATCAGCATTTTAGACTTAGCTATCAAACTGGTTTCCGCAACCCAACCATTAGCGACCAATACATCAAATTGAATGCAGGTCCAATTATTGTTTTGGGAGGGGCTCCCGTGAATTCAGTGGATACCAAAGAAGCAAATGCGTACAGCAATTCATATACAATTGCCTCCGTGAGTGCTTTTGGGGCAGCTTTTGGCAAAGAAATTGCCAGTGGCGTACCTTTTCCGCAGGCAGTTGCTAATAATAAAGATAAATTAGTAAAATCGAATGTGGCATATATCAAACCAGAACAAGTACAGAGTTTTGAGATTGGTTACAAAGGTTTATTGACCGATAAATTATTGTTCGACATCAATTATTACAACAGTCAGTACAAAGATTTTTTGATTAATACCGTCGTAATGGCACCTAATAGCGATGTTTTAGGTAGTGATGGAAAACCAAATTTTAATGCGGCGGCAGATATTTTAGGCGGTAAAACGCAACTCTACCAACTTTATACCAATGCGGCCGATAAGGTTTCTATTCAAGGCATTAGTGTAGGATTATCTTATGTTTTACCTAAAAATTACCGTTTGAATGGCAATACGACATGGTCGGATTTTAATATTTTAGATGCCAATCCAAGCAATATTCCTGCTTTCAACACGCCCCAATGGAAAACTAATTTGACCTTGAGTAACGCTAAACTAACCGAAAGATTAGGTTTTAGTGTGGCATGGCACTGGCAAAGTTCGTTTGATTGGTACGGAACTTTTACAACGCCATTGCCTGGCAAAATCAATGCGTATAGTTTAATTGACGCACAAGTAAGCCTAAAAATGCCAAGCCTAAAAACCATCGTGAAAGTAGGGGCAAGTAACTTAACAAATCAATACGTTGTGCAAGCGTATGGCTCGCCAGCGGTGGGGGGATTATACTATGTGAGCTTGAATTTTGATGAATTATTTCGATAAAATATTTTGCCACGAAGGTAATAAGACTCAGTTTTAATTTAATATTTTCTTTGAGTCTTATTGCCTTGGTGGTATCAAAAAAGGAATAAACCTATCATTATATTTCCAATTAACCTCATTAGCTAAACATATAAACCATGTTCACAAACCCAAAACTAATGACAATTGCATTGCTTTTGTCGAGCTTGCTATTTTCTTGTAATACCGAAAGAAATAATCACGAAAAGATGATTCAAATTTTGGAAGAAAATCAAAAAAGTTTTGCCAGTCCTAAGAACTCGTTTTGTCCAGAAGCAGAAACGGCTTTTTTCGATTCAATTTATACTGCCTCAAAAACAAATAATCCATTTATGGCTTTTAAGGCTCAATATTATTTAGCCAATTCTTTACTAAAAGCAGGCAGAGAACAAAAAGCCGTTGAAATACTTGAAAAAATGGTACCATTAGCAACGGAATTATACCCTTCAGATGCTCAAAAGGTACTGATTAGCTTAGGAATTGCCAATATTCGTCTGGCAGAGCGTCAAAATTGTGTAGGAAATCATAATGCCGAATCGTGTATTTTGCCCATCATAAATGGGGGGATTCACCAAAAGCAAAGTGGTTCTCGTAGAGCAATTGAGGTATATAAAACGCTTTTGGAAAAACAACCTAACGACTATGAATCTCGTTGGATGCTGAACATTGCCTACATGACTTTGGGTGAATATCCGAGTGGTGTTCCTCAAAAATATTTTATTCCAAATTTAGATAAAGATGACTCAGGTATATCAATTAAGCCTTTTGAAGATGTTGCTCCTCATTTGGGAATGAATAAACGCAATTTGGCGGGCGGTGTAATTATTGATGATTTTACCAATGATGGCTACGACGATATTGTCATTTCTGAGTGGCTTTTGGACGGAACGATGCACTTCTTTAAAAATAATACGAATGGAACTTTTACGGATATTTCAACGGAATCGGGGCTTGATAAATTTAGAGGTGGATTAAACATGATTCAAGCCGATTATAATAATGATGGGTTAACGGATATTTTCGTGATGCGTGGTGCTTGGATGAATGACCCTTTTGGTAAACAGCCCAATTCTTTACTTCGCAATAATGGCGATAATACTTTTACGGATGTTACCCTGCAAAGCGGATTATTTTCTCAACATCCCACACAGGCAGGCGTTTTTCGGGATTTTAATAATGATGGTTGGTTAGATTTATTTATCGGAAATGAAACCGAAACTCGACTGCAAGAGAATGTTGAGTTACACGGTTGCGAATTATACTTAGGAAGTCAGAAGGGAACATTCACCAATATTGCCACTGAAGCAGGTATAAATGTAAATTCTTTCATCAAAGGGGTTGCCTCGGCAGACTACAATAATGATGGTTTGCAGGATATTTACATTTCTACGATGGGTGGCTATAAATATTTGTTCAAAAATAAGGGAACGGTGAATGGGAAGCTCACTTTTGAAGATGTAAGTGATAAATCTGGAGTCCAAAATATTGCTGTTTCAACTTTTCCAACTTGGTTTTTTGACTACGATAATGACGGTTGGCAGGATATTTTTGTTTGCGGATACGATTTTGGAAAAAGTATTGCTGCTTCTATGTTGGAGGATAAAATGGGTTATGCCACTAATGCCAGTAAAATGTATCTCTATCACAATAATCATAATGGCACTTTTAAAGATGTATCGGTAGAAATGGGATTGAATCACTCGGTTTTTGCGATGGGTTCAAATTTCGGCGATATTGACAATGATGGCTATTTGGATATGTATCTTGGAACTGGCAATCCTAACTATTCATCTTTGATTCCCAATAAGTTATTCAAAAATATGGACGGTAAAAAATTTGCTGATGTAACCGTTGCGGGACGAGTTGGAAATCTCCAAAAAGGTCACGGTGTTGCTTTTTCAGATATGGATAATGACGGCGATCAAGATATTTTTATTGAAGTTGGCGGTGCTTACAAAGGTGATACTTACACCAATTCTCTGTACATGAATCCAGGGCAAAATGATAATCGTTGGATAAAATTAAAGTTAGAAGCCACCGTGGGAAATCGCTCCGCCATTGGCACAAAAATCAAAGTAACTTTCCGAGAAAATGGTAAGCAAAGAACCGTTTATCGTGAACTCAATTCGGGCGGAAGTTTTGGTTCATCACCGCTACGAAGAGAAATTGGCATTGGTCAGGCAACGATAATTGACGAAATAGCCATTACGTGGTCAAAAAGCAATAAAACGCAGATTTTAAAGAATATTAAGCCTAATCAATTTCTAAGAATTAAAGAAGGGGAAAATAAAACCGAAGTGGTAAATCTGAAAAAACTCGACTTTAAAACAAAAGACGGAGGAATACCAACTTGCGTAAATCCTATCAAAACTTTAGCCCTGAAATAATCGGAAATATGACTGATAACCACAAAAATAATTACATCGCCTTTACTCTTTGCATGATTAGCTACCTTTTCGGCGGAACAGTTTCAACGTTGATGTCGGCTTCTTTGCCCGTTGCTGTTCCTGAGTTGTTGGGTGGAAATGTTTCAGAAGCTCGTTTGGGAGAAGTAGGAGCCTATATTAGTGCCGTTTTTATTTATGGTTGGATGTTTGGAGGTTTACTTTTCGGAATTATCAGCGATAGAATTGGTCGTAAAAAAGTCTTGATTTTCGTTACTTTATTGTACGGAATTACTACTTTATTGACCGTTTTTGTAGAAAATTGGTACGTTTTAATGGGTTATCGTTTCCTCACGGGAATGGGCGTGGGAGGGGTTTTGTTAATCGCAACGGTTTATATTTCAGAGATTTGGGATGAAAAAACTCGCCCAATTGCCCTTGGAATTTTGGCCGTTGCTTTTCCGATAGGAATTGTTACTTCGGGAGGATTGACCGTCTCTTTTTCAAGTTGGCGTGAATCATTTTGGTTAGGATTAATTCCGATAAGCGTGGCAATTCTAATGTTCTTTATCTTACCAGAATCTACCCAATGGACTCATTTAGAAAAGTCAAAAAAAGTATCTTATTCAACCATTTTTGAGCCTATTTACCGTAATAATCTCGTAACGGGTTCACTCATTTTTGGTTCAGTTCTCATCGGACTTTGGGGCATTTTTTCGTGGATTCCCACGTGGGTACAAACGCTTTTACCCGCAGGACAAAACGGACAACAAGAACGTGGTATTACCATGATGCTTTTGGGTTTGGGAGGAATTCTTGGCGGGATACTTTCGGGCTTTTTGATTAAGTATTTTGGCAGTCGCAAAACGCTGATATTTACCTTTTTAGGTTGTATTTTGGCTTGCTTTATTTTGTTTTTAAGCAATCAAGAATTCAGTAAAATTATTTACCTCCAAACCGCCTTTTTGGCCTTATTTTTTGGAATAAGTCAGGGAGCATTATCCAGTTATATTCCTGATTTATTTCCGACCATTATTAGAGCAACGGCTTCTGGTTTTTGCTTTAATTTTGGTAGATTTTTTACTGCCACTGCCGTGTTTTTTGTGGGTTCAATGGTTGCTTTTTTGGGCGGATTCAGTAATGCTTTATTGTCGTTTTCTTTTGTGTTCTTAATTGCTTTGATAACGGCCTATTTTAGTAAAGAGGTTCACAAATCTTAATATTTTACTCATTCATGACATGGCTCAAAGTCATGCCATGAATGAGTAAAATATTAACACATAACTCCCAATAATTAATAACCAGTTACCATTCATGGCACATATTCATTTAGAAAAAGACGTTCCCGGCATTCGTAGTTTGGTCATGTATCGCCCCGATGCAGGCAAACCTTTATACGAATTAGCCCAAATTTTATTGCGGGAAGATTCTCCTTTGAGTCAAGCCGAAAGAGAATTAATTGCAACATTCGTTTCTTCCCGCAATGATTGTACTTTTTGCACGAGTAGCCACGCTGCTGCCGCAAGATATTTGTACAAAGACGAAGCCCAAACGGTTGATTTAGCGTTGGATGATTATCAAAATGCTCCCATTTCGGATAAATTAAAAGCCCTTTTGACCATTGCAGGGAATGTTCAAAAGGATGCCCGAACGGTCAGCGAAGAGAATGTTGCTTTGGCTCGTTCGTTCGGAGCAACCGATAGAGATATTCACGACACGGTCTTGATTGCCGCAAGTTTTTGTATGTTCAATCGCTATGTGGACGGACTCGCAACGCTCACGCCTACGGATGCAGATACTTACGCAGTAATGGGCGAGCGAATGGGGACGTTGGGTTATATTCCTCCAAAATCATAATAAAAACATGAAAAAATTTTTCTATTTAGGCATCATTGGACTCATAATTTTTGAAATACTTAATGTTTATTTCATTATGCCAATGCCTGGCTCACAACGAATCAGAAGCATTGACTTTGCGTATTTTCTACACAAAAATCGCTGGATTTTTAGGGGTACATTTGCAATTTTAGGCATCTTTGGAATTCGTCAAGCTTTTGTTGCTAAAAAATGGTTTGTGTTGGGGGCATTAACATTGACATTTCTGGCAATTTATGCCTTCAATTTTCAAATGGCAGCCGATACCATGTTTTACCAACCATCTAATCTTCAAATGTTCGAAGCAAAACAAAATAAAATTCCGCAGGATAGAATGGTATTGGGCGTACATCTCAACGGAGAGTCAAAAGCTTACCCGATTTCATTGATTGGGTATCATCATCAAGTTCGGGATACTTTGGGAGGAAAGCCCATTATGGTCACTTACTGCACCGTTTGTCGAACAGGGCGAGTTTTTGAACCTACTATTCATGGAAAACCTGAATATTTTCGACTTGTAGGTATGGACCATTTTAATGCGATGTTTGAAGACCAAACTACCAAAAGTTGGTGGCGACAAGCTAATGGCGAAGCAATTACTGGAGAGTTGAAGGGAACGTATTTACCCGAATTAGAAGCTCAACAAACGTCTTTGGCCACGTGGTTGAAACTTTACCCGAATTCCAAAATAATGCAACCTGACTTAAAATTTAAGGAAAATTATGACAGTACGGCTAAATATGAATCAGGAAAATCGAAAAAAGAATTAACGGGAACGGATTCACTTTCATGGAAACGAAAATCGTGGGTGGTAGGAATCGAAATCGGTAAAGAAAGTATTGCCATCGACTGGAATCGCTTGAAAAAAGAAAAAGTTATTAATATTCAACTTGCCCAAAAACCTTTAGTCATTGTTTTAGCAAGCGATAATAAAAGCTTTTTTGCCTTTGAAAGACTCAATAATCAAATGAAATTCAGTCTTAAAAATGATTCTTTATTAACACAAAATCAACGTTTTGATTTGAAAGGAATAAATTCAGAATCAAAATTTGCTCTCACAAAAGTAAACGCTTACCAAGAATTTTGGCATAGTTGGAAAACCTTCCATCCGGTCACAAAGCAATATTGATTTCTTTTCTACACCATTTAAAAGGATTTGCGTTGTAAAAGCCGTTAGAGAATTACTCTCTGACGGCTTTTTGTTTAAATCCACCCAAACGAGACTTCAATGAAAATCCATTTGCCTATGGAATAAACCCTTCGCTTATCACAGTTAAAAGGCTTTTTATTTTTGGATTTACCATTTTAATTTTTTACATTTAATATTCGGATACTTTGAAAAAACATAATAATCATATCTTTTGATTCCTTCCAAAGAATCATATTTCAGAAAACAGACGACTGTATTTTAGCACAAAACATGAAGGTTTCTACTGCTCAACCATTTCAAATAATTTATTCAATCCTTAACCACGAGTATCTTGGTTACCTTTTTGAGGCTTTTGTCGTACAATTAGACTCGAAAAACGAACTTACTTTGTTGAATCAAAATGTATCAATCAAGAATATAAAAGAGTTTAGTGATGGACTGGAGGCAAGTGATTTACATATCGTAAAATTGATTGATTCGCTTCAGCCCGAGAATATTTACAAGAAATACGTCGGTACAAAAAAACGTACGGTTACCGATTTTTTCCTAAAAGTTTACGATCCACAAAAAGGAGAAAAACCCATTCAAGAACTCATTTCGGGCTATGTAGAAAAGGTCAAAGCTGAGATGTTACCGCTGCTTTTGGGCAAACAATTATTCATCATGGGTGGTGATGGCAACCCAATTTGGCAAAAAATAGAAGTCCTTCCCGAAAAAGCAACTGTACTGTTTCATTTCATGCGAAATGAAGATAATACCCATTATTTCCCGAGAATTAAATACGCAGGCGAAAAAGTTGATTTTCAGTATAAAAATGCCTTCATCGTTTGCGATGAACCCGCATGGATGATTCTGGAAAATAAACTCTATCACTTCGCTAAAGATGTGGATGGCAAGAAGTTACGTCCGTTTTTGCATAAAAACTTCATCGTTATTCCTAAAACGATTGAAGAGGATTATTACCGCAAATTCGTCACGTCTATCATCACGATGTTCGATGTTTACGCTAAAGGTTTTGAGATTCGTTCGGAGGCGTATTCTTGCGTACCGTTATTAAGTTTGTCAGAACAAAAACGCTTACAAACTACGCTTTTTGACACCCACGACGCCGGCAATTCTACTGATGATTACGATGATTCAGAAGTAACCCTAAGTCTATCTTTTCAATACGGAAAGTACTTATTCAAATTTGATAGTTTTTCAGCTTCCGCCAACGTGAGTATGGAAAAACAAGGGGATGATTATGTCTTTCATAAAGTCAGACGAGATTTAAAAAAAGAGAAGGCTAATTTGTTGATTTTAAAAGAATTAGGCTTAGAATTAAAGAATGGAAGAGCCGTTTTATCAAAAGGTGAAGCATTTATGTGGTTACAAAAAAACTACGAAAATTTAACAGATGCGGGTTTTGATGTTTCGCAAAATGTAGAAGATAATGGCAAAAAATATTTTTTGGGTTATTCAAAAATTGAGGTCAATATTATTGAAGGAAATGACTGGTTTGATATTCACGCTAAAGTTATTTTTGGGGATTATGAAATTCCTTTTCTAAAACTTCGCAACTTGATTTTGCAGAAAAAACGAGAATTTGCTTTACCAAACGGTGAAATTGCGGTTATTCCCGAAATATGGTTTACACAGTACTCTGAATTATTTGCTTTTATTGAACAAGATGTTGAAAGTGAGCGTTTTATATTGAAAAAATATCATATTTCATTGGTTCAAGATTTGCAAAATGAATCATTAGCAACGGCGGTTTTGAGTAGGAAATTGGAAAAATTACGTGATTTTGAAGAAATTCAAATCTATAAATTACCCGAAGGTTTCAAAGGAGAATTACGTCCATACCAAAAAGCAGGTTACGATTGGATGCGTTTCTTGAATGATTATAATTTTGGGGGTTGTCTGGCTGATGATATGGGACTTGGAAAAACGGTGCAGACGCTTACTTTATTGCAGTCCCAAAAAGAGCAAAATGTGCAATTGCCGAGTTTGTTAATTATGCCGACTTCGTTGATTTATAACTGGGAAAAAGAGTCTCAAAAATTCACCCCAAATCTCCGAATTCTCACTTATACGGGCACTTACCGAGATAAAAATATTGAACAGTTTGATAAATATGATGTCGTTTTGACATCGTATGGAATTGTTAGAATTGATATTGATTTGCTGAAAAATCACCGTTTTAATTATGTGATTTTGGATGAGTCTCAGGCGATAAAAAACCCAACATCTTACATCACAAAAGCGGTAATGCAGTTAAATACTCGCCACCGTTTGGTACTTACGGGTACGCCTCTGGAAAATAGTACGATGGATTTATGGTCGCAGATGACATTTATTAATCCTGGACTTTTGGGAACGCAACATTTTTTCAGAAATGAATTTCAAATTCCGATTGAGAAAAAAGCGGATGAAACCAAGCTTCAAAGGCTCTATTCTATCATTAAACCTTTTATGTTGAGACGGCATAAGTCGCAGGTTGCTACCGAGTTACCACCCAAAATTGAGGCGATTCATTACGCTCAAATGACCGAGCAACAAGAAAAAGAATACGAAGAATCAAAATCATATTACCGCAATATGATTTTGCAACACATTGAAAATGAAGGAATTGCTAAATCACAAATGGTAGTTTTACAAGGTTTGACCAAATTACGTCAATTAGCCAATCATCCCCGAATGACGGATGTGGATTACGACGGTGATTCTGGGAAATTGGATGACGTTCTTCAAAAATTAGAAACCGTTTTAGAAGGAAAACATAAAGTTTTAATTTTTAGTCAATTCGTAAAACACCTTGACCTCTTCCGAGAACATTTAGATAAGCAATCACTAAAATATGCTTATTTAGACGGAAGTACGCAAGACCGTCAGGCTCAAGTGGAGCTGTTTCAGAATGATGAAAGTGTAAAAATCTTCTTGATTTCATTGAAAGCGGGAGGTTTGGGATTAAATCTCACTGCCGCAGATTACGTGTTTATTTTAGACCCGTGGTGGAATCCTGCTATTGAAGCCCAAGCGGTTGACCGAGCTCATCGAATCGGACAATTGAATACGGTTTTTACCTATAAATTCATCACAAAAAATACGGTGGAAGAAAAGATTTTAGCATTACAACAAAGCAAAAAACGCCTTGCCAATGATTTAATAACTACGGAAGAAAGTTTTGTGAAGTCATTGTCTAAAGACGATGTGTTGGCGTTACTGGAATAAATTTTCAATAATTGAGTTGTGAATAAAAAAGTATTAAATAAATCCTATTGCAACTTTTAGGCTCAAGCCTGCATCTTTGTTATATTTGAAATAATATCCAACAACCCCTAAACAATGCTTCTGAAAAATGCCAAAATATTAGCCGTTGATGACGACCAAGACGTATTGGTGGCGGTGAAAATGCTCCTTCGTCCAGAAGTAAAAGACATCGTTACCGAAAAAAATCCTGAGAAAATCTTATCGCTTTTAGCTCAAAATCAATTTGATGTTATTTTGTTGGATATGAACTATAAAAGTTCGTTGAATACGGGTAATGAAGGAATTTTTTGGCTTCGTAAAATTAGAGAAATTAATAAAACCGTTGCGGTGATTATGATTACAGCGTATGGCGATATTGATTTGGCGGTACGGTCAGTCAAAGAAGGTGCGAACGATTTTGTGTTGAAACCTTGGAGAAATGAAAAATTATTAGAAACCATTGAAAGTTGTTATCTACAATCGGCAAATGGTAAGAAAAACGATTCAGCCAAAAAATCGTCAACAAAGCCCCAAAACTCCTTACTTGGTTCTTCGGAAATTATGCAGGATGTTTTATATAAAATTGATAAAATTGCCCCAACGGATGCTAATATCTTAATTTTGGGTGAAAATGGAACAGGTAAAACGGAAGTTGCCCGACTGATTCACCAAAAATCTTTACGTCATCAAAAAGCCTTTGTACACGCTGATTTAGGTTCTTTGACCGAAAGCCTTTTTGAATCGGAGCTTTTTGGGCATAAAAAAGGGGCATTTACCGATGCCCGAGAAGACCGTGCAGGACGCTTTGAATCGGCTAATGGCGGGACGTTATTTTTGGATGAAATTGGCAATATTTCTTTACCGCAACAGGCAAAATTATTAACAGTTTTGCAAAATCGGGAGGTAACCAGATTGGGAACGAATTCGCCCATTTCTATTGATATTCGGCTTATCTCGGCGACCAACGCTCCGATTAAAGAAATGGCTTCGCAAAATCAATACCGAAAAGACCTAATTTATCGCCTCAATACCATTGAAATTACCCTTCCTCCTTTGCGTATGCGTGGGGATGACATTGTACTTTTAGCAGATTATTTTATGAAAAGTTATGCCGAAAAGTATCGTAAAAATCTGGAAGAAATTGATGTAAAAGCTCAAGAAAAACTTCGGAAATACGCTTTTCCTGGCAATATTAGAGAACTGCAACACGCCATTGAACGAGCAGTTATTATGTCTGAAAATCAGGTAATTATGGCAAGAGATTTAGACTTGAATTCGTCCATTGAAACACCAGTTTTGGTTGCCAATGAAACTACTACCTTACGTATTGATGAAATAGAAAAATCAACGATTTTGAAAGCTATTGAACGCCACGACGGTAATATTACCAAAGCCGCCCGTGAGTTAGGATTAACTCGTACTGCTTTGTATCGTCGTTTAGGAAAATATGATATTTAAACGAGATGATGAAATTTAATCGCTACGAAATCAGCCTGACCATTCGTGTCCTTTTATTGCTTGCCAGTATTACAGCGGCGGCATTCTGTATTGTTGACCAACGTTTTACTTTACTGATTTTTTTGGCATTACTGATTGTTTTTCAGATACTTAACTTTGTCCAGTTTATCAATAAAACGAATGTAGAACTCTCTCAATTTATCGAAGCCGTTCAATATCGAGATTTCTCTTTACAGTTTACCGAAAAAAATGCTCCCGTCTCCGTTCGACAACTCCGAAGAGCTTTTAATCAAATAAATTTCACCTTCAAACAACTCTCTTCTGAGCGTGAGGAACAATATCAGTATCTCCAAAAAATCTTAGAATTGGTGGATACAGGTATTTTATCTTACGATCAAAATGGGAATGTTGGTTGGATAAATGAGGCATTCAAGCGAATGATGAATGTGCCGTATCTGCGGAATATTTCCTCGCTCGAAAAGCGGGATTCGATTGTTTATCAGGTAATTATTAATCTTGAGAATGGAAATAGTCAATTGGTAAAGATTAATCAAAAGCAGGTTCTATTAGCTAAAACGACATTTTTGAATGATAATACTGAAACGAATTTAATTGCTTTTCAGAATGTAAATGAAGCTATTGAAGATACCGAAGCACAGGCTTACCAAAAACTCTTGCGAGTGATGACCCATGAAATCATGAATTCGGTTGCTCCAATTGCTTCTTTGGCGGAAACGATGGAAAAGACGATTGCACGCAGGAAAGGAGGAAAAAGTGAGGATGAATTTGATGATATTGTTTTGGGGATTTCTACCATTCGGAAAAGAAGTGAAAATTTGCTAAAATTTGCGGATACTTACCGCCAATTAGCTAAAGTTTCGATAACATCTTTTTCTGAATTCTATATTCGGGACCTTTTTGAAGGCGTAGAAATTTTGTTAGAAAATCAAATAGAGCAAAAAAACATTGAATTTGATGTCGTGATTAAAGACTTTAATTTGATGATTGAAGGTGATATGGTTTTAATAGAACAAGTACTTATAAACTTGATTATCAATGCAATAGATGCAGTAAAGGCTCAAGAAAATCCTAAAGTAACTCTTTTAGCTTTTTTGAGTAATCAAGAACAAATAGTCATTGAAGTTCGGGATAGCGGAATTGGAATGTCCCCCGACCTGATGGATAAAATTTTCGTACCTTTTTTCACCTCAAAACCAAATGGTTCGGGTATTGGCCTGAGTTTGTCGAAACAAATTATGGCATTACACAAAGGAACAATTACGGTTACTTCTATCGAAGGTCAAGGGACAACTTTTAGGTTGGGATTTTAGTTATTTAACACCCAATAATTTTAATGCTTCATTTGCTTTAATATGGTCTGGTTTGAGTATTACGCATTGTTTTATATCCGTTATTGCTCCTAAATTATCACCAAATTTACTTTTGGCAACTCCACGATTGTAAAAATACTCGGGATTTTTGCTCCCTTCTTTATCAATGACAATATTATAGTTTTCCAAAGCCTCTTTCGCTTGACCCACATTTAGTTGAGCGGTAGCCAAGGAGCCACGAGTTAAAACTTTGTCTTTTAACTTAGGCATATTTAGTGCCTTTTCTAAGTCAGGAAGTGCTTTTTCTGGCATTTGGGCGTTCAAATAAGCATTCCCTCGATTCATGTATGTTTCAGCAGTGGCAGAATCTTTTTTGATAATTTGGTCGTGGTATTCAATGGCTTTTATATAATTTCCTTGTTTTTCGTAGGCGGTTGCCAAATTTGCCCACGGAGCAATATTTTCCTTCCAGCCTTGTTCAATGGCTAATGAAAATTCTGAAATAGCACCGTCCAAGTTTTCTTTTGCGACATAAGCCTCACCCAAATTATAATGTCCTCGATAATCTTCTGGATTTAAGGTTAATCGACTTTTAAACAGTGTAATAGTATCTTGCCAAACCTCTACTTGTTTACGAGTAATGAGGAAACACATAATTGAAAAAGCTCCAATGAACCCCATTGAGAGATATTTTTGAAAACTTTGTCGTTCATATAAACCCCAAAAAAACATACTAAGCATAAAGAAAAAGCCGATATAAGGTAAATAAGTATAGCGGTCTGCCATAATAGCCAGACCAACTTGCAAAATTTGAAGAACTAAAATTATCGTGATGACAAAAAAGCCTATTCCGAAAAAAATAACCTTGTTTCTGCCAAAATTATAGATACCAAAACCAAAGATCGCAATCATAAGAAGTAGCCCTAAAAAATACTCAATATGGATATTTTCAAAAGGATTGTATAGATAAAAAGAAGATAAATTGAACGGTAGGAAAAAATGGTAGCAATACATCATGAACCCATAACCTGCATAGGTAAAATTTTTGGCGATAGATACTTTTTCGCTGTCAACCATGGCAAAACCTGCCTGCCCAATTCCGTGTAAAAGTCCGTAGAAATTACCACCACTTTGAATATTAGTGGCAATGAGTCCAAATAGTAGTGAAATTGCTAAAAATGGTATTTTTTCGATGAATACATTTCTTTCAAATTTTCGTTCACGCCAATAATCTAATAATAAAAAGACTAAAGGTAAAACTACTGCTTGACCTTTTGAAAGACACGATGCTAAGAATAAAAAGAAGCAGTAAATTAGAAATTTACGATTTTTTTCAGAGTCTAAATATTTTAAATAATTAATGCAACCAGCCAGAAAAAAGAAACTGTAAAGTACGTCTTTACGCTCTGATACCCATATTACAGATTCAACTCGCATTGGGTGAATAGCAAATAATAAAGCCGTAAAAAAAGCGACGAAAAGGGCTTTTCCTGATTTGGGAAGCGTAATTTCGGATGACTTTTTCAGCAATAATAAGATAAAATAAAAGACGAAAAGAACATTTAATAAGTGAATTAAAGTATTGGTAATAATAAATGAACGAGCGGATTGTACACCAAAAATATCAGAATTTATCATTAAAGACGTTATGGTAAGGGGATGGTAGTTGAGGGCTACATGACTACTCCAAGCCTCAGTCCAATGTCCGTTTGGTTTAATAACAATTGGATTAAGTTTAACATAAGTCTGGTCGTCCCAATTGACAAACTCATTATTAAATCCACCAGAAAATGCGGCAATTACTGAAAAAACCAAAATACCAACACAAATCCAATACCATTGAATGGGGGCGTTGTTCTTTTGCACATTTGTTTGATGATCAGTATTTTGTGTTTTAGATGTGTTTGAGGAAGACTGGGGAGTATTTACAGCCTTATTTTTCTTGGACATAACAGGTTGATATTTATGGGTTTATAGAAAGGAATTACTCAAAAATTATTCCAAAAATAACTGAAAATTTGTCGAATAGAAATAATTGGAAATCAATGAGCGTCTCAATCAATTAATTTTGTTCTAAGTAATATGACGCTTTTAATAAAAATTCCACTTTGAGTAGTGGTAAACTTTTTGTAAAATCCTTTAAAAATGAATGCAAAAACACTCAGAATATTTGTAGCCTTATCCGTGTTGTTGTTGGGAAGTGTCATCGTGGTTCAATATTATTGGTTCAAACAGGCATATAACCTCGAAGACCGTGATTTTGACCAACGAGCTACGTCGGCATTGAGGATGGTTAATAAACGATTGCTGGATTTTAATAAAAACCCCAATAGTCAATTGCTAAAACCTGTTGAAAGAATAACGTCTAATTATTATACGGTACAGGTTAATGATACAATAAATCACTTAATTTTGGAAGAGTTTCTGAAACAAGAATTTGCTCATTCTGATATTCGTCTAAATTTTGAATATGGTATTTATGATTGTACAAAAGACCAGATTCAGTACGCTTCTTTTGTGTGTTATTCTGAAAACTGTGACCGTTCTGATTCAACCGCAAACTACCATTTCCCCGATTTGAATATTCATAATTATTACTTTGGCGTTCATTTTCCCGATAAAAAACGCTTCCTTTTGGGCGACCTTAATAATTGGTTTGTGTCCTCGGCGATTTTGTTGGTGGTAATGGCATTTTTTGTGTATGCTTTAATGTTGATTTTCAAGCAAAAACGCCTTTCGGAGATTCAGAATGACTTTATTAATAATATGACGCATGAATTTAAGACACCCATTTCGACGATTTCTATTTCGAGTGAAGTCTTAATGAAGCCCGAAATCATCAATACGCCCGAAAGATTATTGAGTTATGCCGCCATTATTAGGAAAGAAGCCGCTCGCTTGAAAAAGAATGTAGATACGGTTTTACAGACGGCAAATATTGCTCAAAAAATTGATAAACTGAATTTTGAAGACGTTGATGTACATGAACTTTTAGAGGATTTAGTCATCAGTTGTGAGCCATTATTTAAGGAAAAAAATGGAGAATTAATCGTAAATCTAAATGCTGATAATACTCTAATTAGAGCTGACCGACTGCATTTTACGAACATTATTCATAACCTTATTGACAATGCTATGAAATACTGTGAGCTGTCGCCTGTGATTAATATTACCACTGAAAATATCGGTAATGAATTAATTATCAGTATTAAAGATAATGGAATTGGAATTCCTGAGCGTGACCAAAAACAAGTCTTTAATAAGTTCTTCCGTGTTCATACGGGCGATGTCCACAACGTAAAAGGTTTTGGTTTAGGTTTGTACTATGTCAAAGAAATGGTGGAAGGACACAAAGGGAAAATTGAGTTAAAAAGTACTTTGGGAGAGGGGAGTGAGTTTAAATTGATTGTGCCTTTGTTTTGAGTGTTATGGCTCACAGATTTATCTTTTAATTATTCTGTAAGCAATGTTATTTCGTTGGGATATTTAAGACCCTATTACCTTCTTGAAAGTTCTAAAACTTTAGGGAAGGTAATAGGGTAAACGAAATAATATGCCGTCTAATCCTTGTACGATAAACTTATCAATACTCCTTCAATACCTCTCTCGCAATCACGATTTTTTGGATTTCCGAAGTTCCTTCACCGATGGTACAAAGTTTAGAATCTCGATAGAATTTTTCTACTGGAAAATCCTTTGTATAGCCATATCCACCAAAAATCTGAACTGCATCGGTTGAAACTTCTACGCAAATTTCGGAAGCGTAAAATTTTGCCATAGCAGCTTCTTTTGTCATATTTGTTCCTTCCATTTTGAGTTCTGCCGCCTCACGAGTCATCAATTCAGCGGCGTGTACCTTAGTGGCCATTTCGGCTAATTTGAAACTTATTCCTTGGAAATTGGCAATTGGTTGTCCAAACTGATGACGTTCTTGGGCATATTTTGCGGCCGCAGACATGGCACCTTTGGCTATTCCTAAAGACAATGACGCAATCGAAATTCGTCCACCGTCCAGAATCTTCATAGCTTGTTTAAAACCATCGCCTTCATTTCCTAAACGAGCTGAAATTGGTACACGGCAATCTTCTAAAATTACTTCCGCCGTCTCAGAAGCCCTCATTCCTAATTTGTTTTCTTTTTTGCCATATTTCAAGCCAGGATTCCCACGTTCAACAATGAAAGCGGTCGAATTATTTTTTGCTCCAATTTCACCAGTTCGAGTCATAACAACTACTACGTCGCCTGATTTTCCGTGCGTAATCCAACATTTTGAACCATTTAGTACATACTCTTCTCCTTCCCGACGAGCTACGCACATCATACGGGCGGAGTCTGAACCCGTATTGGCTTCCGTTAATGCCCATGCTCCAATCCATTGACCAGTAGCGAGTTTTGGCAGATATATTTCTTTCTGTGAAGTCGAACCAAATTGGAGTATATGGTTGGTACACAAAGAGTTATGAGCGGCCACGGATAAGCCAATTGAGCCACAAACTTGTGAAATTTCATCAATTACTGAAACGTATTCCTGATAGCCCAAACCCGCACCACTGTATTCTTCAGGAACGAGTACGCCTAAAAAACCATGCTCACCTAATTGGTGCATGAGGTCGATAGGAAAAATTTGGGCTTCGTCCCATTCCATCACGTGCGGACGAATAAAGCGTTCTGCAAAATCTCGGGCAGATTGTCGTACTAATGTTAATTGTTCTGATTTGTACATTTTAATTTGATTGTTGATGGTGTTAAGTAAATGCCTCAAAGACACTGAGGCAACAAAAACTCATTGCTTATCGCTTAATGCTCAAAGCTATTTCTTAATTTTATACTGTAATTTCTTAAAATATTTTCATTATGCAAGCTATTTCATCGGGGTCAGTTGTTGTTGAGAATGGGCAGGAAGGAGTGGCGAAGGTCATTTTTTGTAATCTCGCTACCAACTCTATGCCAATCAAATTATTGGAAGAATTAGTATCAACCATAGAAACTTTGGGAGAACGTTCGGACGTACAAGTGATTATTCTGCAAAGTGGTGGAGAACGTACTTTTTGTTCGGGAGCAGATTTTGACCAATTATTACAGATTGAGAATGAAAATTCGGGAAAAATATTTTTTAATGGCTTTGCAAAAATTATTAATTCTTGTCGAAAATGTCCTAAAATCATCATCGGAAGAGTACAAGGAAAGTCCGTTGGGGGAGGCGTTGGACTTGCCGCCGCAACGGATTATTGTATGGCTACGAAATTTGCGTCCATTAAATTATCAGAATTAAATATTGGTATCATTCCAGCTGTTATTGAACCAGTCGTTGAACGAAAAATGGGCTTATCAGCATTTTCACAAATGGCTTTAAACCCCAATGAATTCTTTTCGGCAGATTGGGCGAAAGAGAAAGGGTTATTTATGGAAGTTTTTGATACGATTGAAGAAATGGATAAAGCCGTAAAGGACTTAGCCAATCGTTTAACTACTTATAATCCAGAAGCATTAATGGAACTCAAAAAAATCCTTTGGAAAAATACCGACCATTGGGATGAACTACTTGCAGAAAGAGCGGAAATAAGCGGAAGGTTGGTTTTGAGTGCGTTTACGAAAAAGACTTTGGGAAAGTGGAAGCAACCCTAAGATAGACTTTAGTTCATAAATACCTTCCCGAAAGGTATAATACTTTCGGGAAGGTAAGATAGATGATGGAGTTAAATCTTCAAAAAATTCTCAATAATCATCTGCCCTTCTTTTCCGCTAATTTCGGTGTGAAATTGTGCAGCATAGAAGTTATCTTTTTGTAGCATAGCAGAAAATGGCTGAATATAATCACATTTGGCAACGGTGTATTCGCTCATTTCAGCATAATAACTATGCACAAAATACATAAAACTGCTTTCTTGTAAACCTTGAGTTAAGCCATTTTTGAAGTCGTAAATATTATTCCAACCTACGTGCGGAACTTTGTACTCGGCTGATTGAAAGCGTTTTACGTTAATATCAAAAATGCCCATGCAAGTCGTGTCATTTTCTTCTGAATGGCGACACATCAATTGCATTCCTACACACGTACCCAAGACGGGTTGCGTAAGCGATGGAATAACTTTGTCTAAACCTTTTTCACGTAAATAACTCATGGCTGTACTTGCTTCGCCTACGCCTGGGAAAATTACTCGGTCAGCAGAACGGATTTCTGCTTCATCGTCGGTCCACAGGTAACTTACGCCGATTCTATCCAAAGCGTACATGACTGATTGTACATTTCCTGCGTTATATTTTATAATTACTGTTTTCATCTATTTTTAGGTATTAGGAGTTGGGTGTTTGTGAATAGTAAGGATTACTTGTTGGGAATAAATCAAAAAGCCCAATTCAAAAATGAATCGGGCTTTTTGATGATTATTTTCATTAGTTTTTAGGAGGATTTAAGGTTTGAAATTTCTACTCACGCCCCTAATCTCTAAAACTAACCCGAAGCGTCGGTCACCCTAAACCCCTCTTCTACAAATTCATTAATGATTCTCTTCTTCGCATTTTTCCTGCTGGAATACCAAACATCATTTTGAAACGACGACAAAAATAAGCGGTATCTTTATATCCTACATCTGCACCAATGGCACGAATAGATTTCTTAGAAGTTCTCAATAATCCCACGGCAGCTTCCATTCTTTGATATTCGATATAATCTTGTGGATTAATACCCGTCAACATTTTGAAATACTGTCCAACATAATCTTCCGAAACGTTAGCGACGTTAGCCAATACTTTGTTCGATAAATCTCCTCCGATATTGTCTTTAATATAAGCGAAAATATCAATTAAACGAGGGTCTTTGAAGTACGTACTGTTGGTTGCTAATTGCTCAACGAATAAACGGTTTTTGATGATGTAACGAATAATCTCAATAACGATTTCTTCGGTTTTAATCTTGATTACCCGTCCTTTTCCTAAATCGTCGGTCATATCTTCTTTCAAAATCTCCGCTAACATAAATGCTAACTTATCGTCTTTTTTGATTAAGAAAGGAGGAATGTCGAGAGAAGTGAAGAAATTTACCGAATCAAAAACTTTTGCTTCAAAGGCAACCATACCAAAAGAGTTTTCGATATGACCAATTCTTGCAGGCTCGACGTTGGGTTCAAAATATAGTTCACGATGAGTCATAAACTCTTCGTTCGAAATCGCTTTGGGTCTTTCTGCACTTCCATAAGTTACAGAAAGCATTTTTCCGCCTGGAATGAAAAGCATATCACCTACCTCAGCATGAACTGCCTCCTCTCCGAAAGAAACTTCTCCGTTGTACAAAATCAAGAGTGTGTTCTCGACATCGTAGAAGTTTTTGATACGGATAGGTTGTAATATTCTAATGTTGCGTGACTTTATAAACTTCACACCGAGCGACTCAATTATCTTATTATAATCTTCCATCTTTGCGGCTTTTTTTAATTATATTCAGTTGTACCATGATTAATTTTGGACAAAACTAATAAATCCATGTAAAATTCCAAAATATAATTAAAAAAAGTGTAAAATACTTATTGAACGGATAGATTAACTTTTGAACATTATTTTATTGTAATATCCTAAGAAAGTTAAATTTTAGAGGTTCTGTATTGAAGAATGATTATTTGTAGTTTTAAAGGAAATATGAAAAAACGAAGAAAAATATTAGGAAGGAAAGAAATGTAAATGTGGAAGCAGAAATGAAAGGATGTTTTCAAAAGTACAAGGTGGGCTGTTTCTCTGAGACTTCCCACCTTGTTAGTTGTACGTTTATTTTAATATTTCTCGGGCAATTACCATTTTCTGAATTTCGGAAGTGCCTTCGTAAATCTGCGTAATCTTTGCATCTCGCATTAATCGTTCTACGTGAAATTCTTTTACAAAACCGTATCCACCGTGTACTTGAACGGCTTCGATAGTCGTGTCCATTGCAACTTGCGAGCAAAAAAGTTTCGCCATTGCGGCTGATTTTACGTAATCTCGTTTGTTGTCTTTGTCTAATGCGGCCTTAAAGCAAAGCAAGCGGGCAGCCTCAATACTGGTTGCCATATCCGAAAGTTTAAATTGAATGGCTTGGTGTTCGCAGATGGGTTTACCAAATGATTTTCGTTCTTTTGAGTATTTCACCGCCAATTCATAAGCTCCTGAAGCAATGCCTAAAGCCTGAGCCGCAATCCCGATGCGTCCGCCATTAAGGGTTGACATGGCAAATTTGAACCCAAATCCGTCCGCTCCAATTCTATTCTCTTTTGGTACTTTTACATCTGTAAACATCAAAGAATGTGTGTCTGAGCCACGAATACCCAATTTTTGTTCTTTTTTCCCAATTTGAAAACCTTCCATTCCTTTCTCTACGATGAGACAATTAATTCCTTTATGTCCTAATTTGGGGTGAGTTTGAGCCATAACTAAATAGACTGCTGCCCGTCCGCCGTTGGTAATCCAGTTTTTTGTCCCATTCAATAAATAATAGTCACCCATGTCCTCAGCCGTGGTTTGTTGCGAGGTTGCATCAGAGCCAGCCTCGGGTTCAGACAAGGCAAATGCACCAATAATTTGACCAGTAGCCAAAGGTACCAGATACTTTTGTTTTTGCTCCTCCGTTCCGTAAGCTTCCAAACCAAAACAAACCAATGAATTATTCACCGAAACCATCACCGATGCCGAAGCGTCAATTTTGGAAAGTTCTTCCATTGCCAATACATACGAGATGGTATCCATGCCACCTCCTCCGTATTCTGGCGAAACCATCATTCCCAAGAAACCTAATTCTCCCATTTTACGAACTAATTCTTCGGGAAAATATTCTTTATCATCTCGTTCAATTACGCCAGGAAGTAATTCAGTCTGGGCAAAATCACGAGCAGCTTGTTGAACCGCCAAATGCTCTTCGGTTAAGTCAAGGTTCAAACCCTCTAAAGTTATTGTACTCATGTTTTTTCAGGTTTTAGGTTTTAGTTGTTGGGTTTTAGGGTAGAAATAACTACCCACTAAAACCTCACCTCTAATACCTATTAAAAATGTTTTCAAATATACAAAATAGTATGCTTGCATAACAAATTTGTATAATTTTTTTAAAAAATTGTTATATTGCAGTTAATAGGTGATATTCAATTTGCCTACCACAGACTTCCGTTTTTGGTAGACTCTTTACTCAAACGATAATATGAAAATACAATTTCATGGGGCCGCTCAGCGAGTTACAGGTTCAAAACATTTAATTATTACAGAAAAAGGAACAAAAATTTTGTTGGATTGCGGATTATTTCAAGGATTGAATACGCAAGAATTAAATCAAAATTTCACTTTCGACCCCAAAGAAATTGATTTTGTAGTTCTTTCTCACGCTCACATCGACCACACGGGTTTACTTCCACGATTAATTAAAAAAGGTTATACGGGAAAAATTTTCTGTACCTCAGCCACCAAAGATTTATGCTCGATTCTTTTGGGAGATTCTGCTCGAATTCAAGAAACTGATTTAGCCCGTATTAATAAACGTCGTGAAAAACGAAATGAACCAATCTTGGAGAATTTATATTCGCAAGAAGACGTTGAGCAAACGCTTAGCCAAATGGAAGCCGTCAATTTTAGAGAAATATTTTGGCTCAATGAAGAAGTAAGTTGTTATTTTACGGATACGGGACACATTTTAGGTTCGGCGGCGGTGTCATTAACTATTAAAGAAAATGATAAAACTATTAAGTTATTTTTCTCGGGAGATATTGGTCGCCCTAATGATAAAATCTTAAAATCTCCCGAAGCCTTTCCGCAAGCCGATTATATTATTTGTGAATCGACTTATGGTTCAAAGTTACACGAAACTGAAGTCGATGTGAAGGCTCATTTATTGGCCATTGTTCAAAAAGTTTGCGTTAATCAAAGAGGAAAATTATTAATTCCTGCTTTTTCAATTGACCGTACTCAAGAATTAGTTTATGCCCTCGACCAATTGGAAGATGAAGGTAAATTGCCGAAAATAAAGGTTTTTGTTGATTCTCCTCTATCGGTGAATGCAACTCAAATTATGAAAAATCATCCCGAATGCTTTAATCCTGAAGTATTAGAATATTTGAAAAAGGGAGACGGAGATGCTTTCGGTTTTCCAAATTTATATTACATTTCAGCGACGGAAGATTCTAAAAAACTAAATGATATTGAAGAGCCATGTATCATTATTTCTTCATCGGGAATGGCAGAAGCAGGACGTATCAAACACCACATCGCCAATCATGTTGAAGATGTACGTTGTGCCATACTTTTAGTGGGTTATACTTCACCAGATAGTTTGGGAGGACAATTAAAAGCAGGAGCGAAAAAGGTAAATATTTTTGGAAAAGAATTTGATGTAAGAGCCGAAGTAATCGTGATGGATTCGTTTTCTGCTCACGGGGACTATCAAGAAATAATACAATATCTGTCCTGTCAAGATAAATCAAAAGTAAAACAAATATTCTTAGTTCATGGTGAAATAGACGTACAGACTATTTTTAGAGAAAAACTATTGAAGGAGGGTTATAAAGATGTATATATTCCTGCTCATTTGGA
Source organism: Bacteroidota bacterium (assembly GCA_040387735.1). Taxonomy (GTDB): domain Bacteria; phylum Bacteroidota; class Bacteroidia; order Cytophagales; family Spirosomataceae; genus Arcicella. Next base: position 92,113 of record JAZKDE010000014.1, on the reverse strand, counting down.
AGAAGTGAGTTTGACTTAACAAAAATATTCTCCTTTCTGTATGTTTATCGCCGTATAAAAACCGTTACAGCTTAACCTTTTAATTCTGAATTTGAATATAATTGAATTTGTTAAAAATTGATTATATGAAATTTTTAACAAAATATGGGGTAGATTGTTGGTAATTTTGGTGTGGTTGTTGCTTTTTCATAGTAGATATTCAAGATATATCCAGAAAATAACCACTCAATGGATTATGTGGATAAAAGATTAGATTTTTTATTGAAAATCAGTAACTTGCAAAGAAATATTAACAACAACCCAAAACGATTATCAAATAATAAAACTACTAAAAGTATAATTAACCTAAACCATGAATCCCTTAGAGTAATGAGCCTTGCCAGAAACTCTATTCATGTCAATGTAAACCAATGGAAAACACAATTAAGAACCCCGCCGAGTATGGCTACTGTAAAGACGGTAAGGTCTATTTAAAAGGCTACTCTGAATACGAAGAACGCCAAATTGGTGTTGTAAGAAACACCGAAGAAGAAGCACTACAATATTTTGTTAATCGCTTCTCTATTGCTGAAAATAAAGTAAGCACATTATTTGAACAAGTAGAAGAAGCCCAAAATAAAGGCTCGTATCTGACAAAACTTCTCCAATTACGCAAAAGCCTCACTGAATTTGATGGTTTAGGAAATTTCATTCCTTTACTTGATCGTTTGGACGGTTTGGAGCTTGAATTGAGAGAATTAATTCTCAATAACCAAATTAAAAACCTCGAAATCAAGAAAGCTTTAATTGCGGAAGTAAAAGAAGCAGGAACGATTGAGGATTGGGCTGTTGCGACCGAAACCATCATGGAAATAAAAGCCAAATGGTTGAAAACGGGTCCAGTTGACAAAGCCTTGCAAGACGGAGTAGAAGGCGAATTTAACGAAATTGTTGACGAATTCTTCGTTCGTCGTCGTGAATATTACGCTGAGAAAAACCGTGTTATTGATGAAAAATTAGCAACACTTCAGCGTATCGTTGATGATGCTCGTAATCTTCGTTATGAAAAAGACGTTGATGCTGGTTTTGAAATTATCAAAAACTTGCAACGTGAATGGAAAACAATTGCTAATGTTCCACCGAAAAAGCAAAGTATGCTTTGGAAACAATTCAAGCGTTCTAACGACTTCTTCTTTGAGCGTTATAACCGTGAGAAAGGTATTGTGGTAACAATTAGAATTGACCCACGTGTACAGCAAATGAAAGAGATGACCACGGAATTGGAGGGCTTGTTGAAAGCACAAACGCAAATTCCTGCAACATCGGAAAAAGCAAAAGGATATTTAGTGAAATGGAAAGAATTGGCAGCACAAACTAAAAACCTCGACCGTAATATCGCTGAGCGTTTTAGAAATGTTTGTGATAAGATTTTTGAAATGAATTATCTTTTGCGTGTAATCAGCTATCGTCACCCATCTTTAGATGATAAACCTCGGGTAGAGCAGTTGAAAATCATGATTAATCAGATGGATTACATGACTAAAAAAGAGAAAAACGAATTGGATGCTTTCATTACCGATTCTCAATACAGCGGTCAAATGGGTGATAAATTGGTTATGAACAAAATCAATACCCAAAAACGTAAAATATCAATGAAAGAAACCCTTTTGGTTGAGTTTAAAAAAGAACTTGAAATTTTATTAGGGCAATAGTCATTCTAAATATTTATAAAAACCTCCTTAGTTTTGAACTGAGGAGGTTTTTTGTTTTAAACCTTATTCATTGGACTTTGTCTTATTGAAAATCAGGAAGACATGAAAATTACTAATCAGGTAAAAATAGAACATCTTTTTCAACGGGCGGGCTTCGGAGCAACGCCCGTTCAGGTACGGGATTTTGAAAATAAATCAACGAATAAAGTCGTAAATTTTATCATAAAAGATGCTGAAAAGATAAGTACAATAACAGTAATTGACGAAGAAAACTATGCAGTTGTCAAGAAAAAAGCATTTCGTAATTTGCTGGAAATGAAAGGAACTTCTCCCGAAGAAATCAAGGAGAAAATCAAAGAAGGACGGGAAAAAATTACGGATCTAAACTTCCTGTGGATTAACCGCATGGCATCGGGCGAAGCAATGCTTCGAGAGAAAATGACCTTGTTTTGGCACGGACATTTTGCGTGTCGGGGAGTTCGACCATTGGCAATACAGCTACAAAATAACTTAATTAGACAGTTTGCTTTGGGTAAATTTGGTGATTTATTATCGGCAATTTCTAAAGATCCAGAAATGTTACAATTTCTTAATAATCAGCAAAATAGAAAGAATTCACCTAATGAGAATTTTGCTCGTGAAGTAATGGAATTGTTTACGCTGGGGCGTGGAAATTATACTGAAAATGATGTAAAAGAGGCTGCCAGAGCATTTACGGGTTGGGGAACTAACCTGCAGGGAGAGTTTATCTTTAGAGCCAATCAGCATGATGATGGACAAAAGACATTTCAAGGTAAAACGGGTAATTTTAGCGGAGATGATATTCTGAAAATTATTCTTGAAAACCCCAAAACTGCCATTTTTATTTGCACTAAAATTTATCGTTATTTTGTGAATGAAAACCCTGATAATCAAATAATTGAAAAATTAGCAAATCGTTTTCGTACAACCGAATACGACATTACTGATTTAATGGAATACATTTTTAAAAGTGATTGGTTTTATTTTTCAGAAAATATCGGTACTCGAATTAAATCACCCGTTGAGTTATTGGTGGGTTTGCAACGAAGTTTTGCAATTGATTTTCGACAAAAACAATCCGTATTATTTATTCAAAAATCGCTGGGACAAGTTTTATTTTATCCGCCTAATGTTGCGGGTTGGTCGGGCGGAAAAAATTGGATAGATTCTTCCACTTTGTTGACCAGAATGAAGCTTTCGGAGATTATTTTCAAAGATTCGGAAATCAACTTTAGAGCTAAAGATGACGGTGATGTAAATACCGAAATTTTGAGTAAAAAAGTAAATCAAATGCAAGCGGCTATTAATTGGGAAGCGTTCCAAAGTGAATTTTTGGGGAATAATACACAAGAATTGTTCAGCAAATTAGAGGCCTATTTATTAGCACGACCGCTTACTCTTGAGCAAAAAGCAGTAATCATTACTAAAGCAGATGGAAAAATTGGTATAGAAGTAATAAAATCGCTCGCCCAAAGTATTACTTCTTTGCCAGAGTATCAATTGTGTTAAAATTTTTGCTATTTCTTTTGCAATCATGTTGCAAATTGTTACTTTTGCAACATGATTACAACAATGAACCATTCACACGACAATAATAAGATTGAAAAGTTGGGTTTTTACCTTTCGGTTGCTTGTGCAATTCACTGTATTGCCACGCCTGTTTTGATAACGGTACTTCCATTTTTGGGCAGCAGTTTAGTAAATCATTCTTGGGAGCTTTGGTTTATCGGAGGAAGTTTAATTTTGGCAGTAACGCTCTTATATGCTGATTTTCGTAAGCATCAGAACGCATTACCATTAGTGTTATTGAGCGGAAGTTTATTGACTAAATTACTGGAAGTGATGTGGTTAGGAGATAAATATGAATTTATTACGGGAACGGTTGGAGCATTATTTATTGCTGCTGCTTATTACTTTAATTGGAAATATAAGAAGGCTTGTAGTTGTTAAGAAAGGCTTTGAGTTTTAGTTGTTAGTATAATTACGATTGAAGATTGACTTGATTTACGATTATGGTTTTTAATCGTAAATCAAGTCAATCTTCAATATTTTTGGGTTAACTAACCAATGCACCTAAGCCTTAAATCCTAATACCTATTTATTTAGAAAGTTCAGTTGCTCTTTTTTGAGCCGCAAAAATACCTTCTTTAAGGTTTTGGGCTAATAAACCCTCTTCAAAACGTTTTAAAGCTGCTTCAGTTGTTCCTCCTTTTGAGGCAACAGCTTTGATTAATTCATCCAAATTTTTCTCTGAATTATTAATTAAATGAAAAGAACCTAACATCGTTTGTTTAACTAATAGCGAAGCCATTGAGTCTTCAAATCCCATTTCTTTTCCTGCTTCAATCATGGCTTTTACCAAGTAGAAAAAGTACGCTGGTCCGCTACCACTCAAAGCTGTTACAGCATCCAAAAGACTTTCATCTTCTAAGAAAACTGCTCTTCCAGTTGAGTTGATTAGGTTTTCTATTTTCTTTAATTGACTTAAAGTAATATCTCCCGCTGCCGAGAAGGCTGTCATTCCCATACCCAAAAGAGCAGGCGTATTTGGCATCGCCCGCACGATGAGATTATGATTGAGTGACGCTTGGATTTTCTCGATTGAAATACCAGCCATAATGCTCAAAATCAATTGATTAGGCTGAATAACCGCACGAAGTTCTTCTTGGAGAGAGGCGAAATCTTGTGGTTTTACCGACAAAATAATTAAATCATATTCTCCAATTTTAGAAGAAATGGTATCAATGACTGCTCCTGCTTTTTCCTGTCGGAGGATTTCGGCTCTTTCTGCATTTTTTTCAATCAAAAAGAGATTTTCTTTCTTTACTAATTCGTATTGGATGAATGACTTGGCAAATGCCATACCCATATTTCCAGCTCCGATAATGGCTACTTTCATTGTCTAATTGTGAATGAGTGATTTAGTGATTTTGCATTCGCTTCACTAAATCAGTGTTTTTCTTACTAAATTTTAGAAACAAAAGTACATGAAAAACCCTGATAATTTCTACATTATCAGGGTTTTGATAATCTTAACTATTGTTCTGTAATAGACATAAAGATACTCTATCCTCTAATTTACCTATTTCAAAACTTCTTCTAATTTCCTTTCTAAATCGTCCCCTCTCAAATATTTAGCAATTACTTTTCCTTCTTTGTCTAATAAAAATGTAGCAGGAATGGCTTGTACGCCGTACGCAGCGGCGGCGGCGGAGTTCCAGAATTGAAGGTCCGAAACGTGATGCCAAGGAAGCTGGTCTTTTTCAATAGCTTTTACCCATGAATCTTTTTCTTGGTCGAGACTAACGGAGAAAATGTCAAAACCTTTGTCTTTGAATTTATAATACATTCTTACAACGTTAGGATTTTCTTTTCTACAAGGGCCACACCAGCTTGCCCAAAAATCAATTAAAACGTATTTTCCACGTAATGACGAAAGAGCCAATGTTGTGTCATTTGGCATCTTCATGGCGATTTCTGGAGCTTCTGTTCCTACTTCTATGCCTTTCAAACGCATCATTTGCTGATGAAAAGTTTTGATGTGAATATTAGGGGAGTTGGGTTTTTCCGCCTTAAATTTTTCCGAAATTTGAATCAAAGTTTCCAAATCACTTTCTGGATTCAAAAAATTTCCTGCCGTCCATAAAGCCACTAAATTTGTTCCCATTTCGGGAAGTAAAGCCTTAATCTTATTCACATTGGCTTGTTGTGCCGCTTGAAATTCATTCTGGATTTTCTGCAAAGTAGTTTCATCTTTTTTGGCTTGGGCAGCGGCTACTTGCTTATTCCAGTTTTCAACTTTTACTTGCAAATCTTGATTGATTTTAACGATTCTGTTGAAGTATTCAATATTTTTTGAATCACCTGTTAACTGAAAAGCACCACGTTTATTGGGCATATCCATTCCATCCGCAATAACACTGATGGTTTCTCCACCTTCTAAAATCAACAGAACTTTCTGGCTCAAGTCCATCGCAAAGAAATTAAGCAGATAATAACCACCGCCGTCAATGATGTTAGTTTTAAACTTGAAGGATTTATCCGCACCAACATTTGCTGAATCCATTGTGATAGGTGTACCTCTGCCGTTGATAAATTGGAGATAAACCTTTTTATCGGGAACTACATTGTTGACTTTTCCCGTGATGATAACAGGTTTACCATTGGGTGCTTGACAAAATGTAAGTGTGGTTATGAAAGCGAATAATACGCTTAATGATAGCTTTTTCATGAATTTTGTAACAGTTGTAAGTTATAAGTCATAAGTTCTAAGAATTTAAAATACTATTTTTAGAACTTGTAACTTATGTCTTACGGCTCCATTTATATTTACAACTCTAACGTTTTTTGTAGTAATTCTGTCGTAACTTTTGGGTCAGCTGAACCTTTGGATTTCTTCATGATTTCGCCCATGAACATTCCTAAAAGCCCTTTTTTACCCGATTTGTACTCTTTTACTTTGGCAGGATTACTTGCTAAAACTTCATCAATTAACGTTTGGAGTGTATTGGTATTGCTTTGTTGAATCAGATTCTTTGTTTCGGCAATTTGCAGTGGTGTTTTTGACGAATCTGTAATTAATTCAGGGAAAATTTGCTGTGCTGCCGTTGACGTACTTACTTTTCCTTCATCAATCAAATTAATTAATGCTCCTAAGCGTTCAGGAGAAACGGTTAATTGACCAATTTCTAAATTATTATCGTTCAAATACGACTTCACCGTACCCATAATCCAGTTAGAAACAGCTTTGTAATTTTTGGTAAATTGACAAGTTGCTTCAAAATATTCTGCTACTTCACGAGTTTCAGTCAATACATTGGCATCGTATTCTGGTAAATTATATTGCTTCGTGAATTTCTCAAAAAGCTCCCAAGGTAAGGCAGGCATCATATTTTTTACTTCCGAAAGCCATGCTTCTGAAATTGTCAAAGGCACTAAATCTGGCTCAGGGAAATAACGATAATCATTCTGTGTTTCCTTCTCACGCATTCCCGAAGTGCGACCAGTTGCGGGGTCAAAACTACGAGTTTCTTGAATGATTTTTACGTTATTTTCTACGGCATCAATTTGTCTAACTACTTCATATTCAATGGCTTTTTGGATAAAACGCATTGAGTTCATATTCTTGATTTCAACTTTCGTACCAAATACTTTGCTGCCCACTAACATCACCGAAATATTAACATCGCAACGTAGTGAACCCTCTTCCATGTTGCCGTCGCAAATGCCCAAATAACGCACCAGTTTGCGAACTTCATTCATAAAAGTTGCGGCTTCTTCGGCAGATTTTAATTCTGGCTCAGTCACCATTTCAATCAATGGTGTTCCTGCACGGTTATAATCAATCTGACTATCAGCCGAACCTTCTGTATGGAGCGATTTTCCTGCGTCTTCCTCTAAGTGAATATGGTGAAAACGAACTGTTTTTTCACCCGTTGAAAGTTTCACTTTTACGCCACCGCCCATACAAATTGGGGTTTTGTCTTGCGTAATTTGATAGCCTTTTGGAAGGTCAGGATAAAAATAATTTTTACGGTCGAAATATTGATTTTCTGTAATTTGAGAATTGCAAGCCAAACCCATTTTGATAGCATATTCCACCGCTTTATGGTTGAGTTTTGGCAACGTTCCTGGATGTCCAAGTGTTATGGGCGATATATGCGTATTGGGAGAGCCACCAAAAGAGGCAGCATCAGCCGCAAAAATCTTGCTTTCAGTTTGTAACTGAGCGTGTACTTCTAAGCCGATAACGACTTCGTATTTATCTCTAATTTCTTGTTTCATGTAATGTGTACTGAGCGAAAATGCGATTTACGAAAAGCGAATAAATCAAAACTTTATTCACTGATGAAATCTTTTAAAATTCAATGAAAATAATCTTTGGTTCAACAAAAAAGAAAATGTTTGCAAAGATAACAAAAACCATTCGCTAAACCTTTGATGAAGCATTTTAAGGATTTGATAAAAATTTCAAGCTCATTCCAACCGTTTTAACTTAAATTGAGTCTTTATAAAAATGAAGATTGAAATTTTCTAATTTCTTTGGAAACTGAAGCTCAACTAATACAAGCCTGTTTGCAAAATGACCGAAATGCCCAACGAAAGCTCTACAACGCCTACGCAGGGCGAATGTTGGTCGTGTGTAATCGCTATGCCCAAAGTCAAGCCGAAGCCGAAGATATTTTGCAAGAAGCGTTTATCAAGATTTTCCAAAATTTAGACAAATTTCGTGCTGAAAGTACATTGGGTGCTTGGATTAAGCGAATTGTGGTTAATACCGCCATAAATCAAATTCGTTCACAACAGCATTTTCAGGATATGGGTGATGTACAGGACTACGAAAATCAAATTAGTGATTATCACTCGGGAATAGAAGGAATTCATTTTAAGGAATTACTTGAAATGATTCAAAAACTACCCAAAGGTTGTCAGATGGTATTTAATTTGTTCGCCATTGAAGGATATAAGCACAATGAAATCGCTGAGATGTTAAATATTACCGAAGGCACCTCAAAATCACAATATTCTCGTGCAAAAGCAATTTTACAGAGTATTTTGTCAGTGAAATGAATATAGACGATTTATCACATAATTCTTTCGAGGAACAATGGCAAAATGCCTTTGATGATGCCTCCATGACTCCACCCGATGCGGTTTGGGAGAAGATTGAATTAGGTTTAGGAAATAACGTTCCGCCAAAATCTGGTAATGGTCCTTATTATTTGGGAGTAATTTCAGTGGTAATTTTGGGACTAAGTCTGTGGTTTTTTATGGGAAATAAAGTCGGAGAAAAACCGACACAAATAATTGATAATAAACCGATTGTGATAGAAAAAAAGGTAAAAGTCGTTTTGCCCAAAATAGAAGAAAAAATAACAATTAAACTCAATGAGCCTGTAACCGTCAATAAAGTAAGTATTCCAGAAATAGAAGAAAATGTTGAATCTCCAATTTTGGATATACAACCCGAAAAGTTAGAAAGAAAACTTGCCGATTCGGTTGATTTTATCACGCCAATTGCACCTAAACAGATAAAGTCAGATTTTACTACGGTTATTCCAGAATTTCAGACTGAACAAACGCCTTATTATGAAAAGCCAAGACCTAAGCCTAAGAAAAAGTCAATTTTTAGAAATGTTAGAGTTTCAGGTGGAATTGGGGTTTATCAGTAAGAATAAATAGGTATTAGAAATATCGAGAGTTCACTCAATTTAAAAATATATAACCATGAAAATACTAAGCTTTTTGATGCTTTTTATTGGGACTTTAGTTATAAAATCTTGTAAAAAAGACGATGTCAATATTGCTGATTCAACTTTAGAAACGTCCACAAACTATCTTGTTTTTGGCTATGTTGGACTTGGTAGAGTTTGCGGTGCAAATGTCATTTACAAGATAGAAAATGGAAAACTATACGCTGACACATCAAAAATATTCTGTAAAAACCAAGAAAACTATTCGTTTTCGGGCTATCAATTGCCCGAAAGCGAGTACAATAAAGCCAAGGTTTTTGTCACGAATTTTCCTGTGGAACTTGCCAATGAAAAAAGTAAAACTTTCGGTTGTCCCGGCTGTGCCGATGGCGGAATGCTATTTATTCAATTAAAGACGAAAGGTCAAGAGTTAAAAACTTGGCGAATTGATGATGCTGTTTTTCGGAGTGAAAATGATACAGTTAACCAACCTTTTCCTAAATATTTGTCAGTTTATGGGCAGAAAATAGGTGAAATAATTTCGGAAATAAAATATAATTAAACACTACTCAAAATATTATTAGACTTATGAAAACGCTCTTTTTAAAACTCTCAATTGTTGGATTTGTACTATTTTTTGCCTGTAAAAAAGAAGATGTTTCTACGGTTTCTGATGACCAAAAATTAGAAAATATAGGTGTTGAAATCGAAACTTTTGCTAAAAACAAAAGCTGTGCGGGTGGTGATGATTGTAAAGTTATGGCTATGGGAGCAAGACCTTGCGGTGGACCTTCCCGATTTATTATTTATGCCTTGTCAAAAACTGATGAGAAACAATTGACCGATAAAGTCACGGCTTATACCAATTTAGAAAAAGAACTCAACGTAAAATATAACAGAATGGGTACTTGCATTGCTCTAATTCCCCCAGTGGTTGACTGCCTCAATGGGGTTTGTACTTCAAAATAATTAAATCTTAAAATCATGAAAAAGATTATTATTCAAACGCTCCGAATGGCAGCGTTGGCAACTGCTTTTGTCTCTTGTAAAGATAATTGCACGCAAACAGTCTCTTATCGAGGTACAGAATCGGTGAAAATTACCCTCAACGAGTTGCGTAGTAGTGTAAAAATGCTACCTGCTCAGGCATTAGAAAACCCCGGGAAGATTTATGTAAAAAATAATTATCTATTTATCAACGAAGTGAAAAAAGGAATTCACATCATTGATAATGCAAACCCGTCGGAACCGAAAGTAATTGCTTTTATTCAAATTTTGGGAAATGTTGATATGGCAATCAAAGGAAATATTCTTTACGCCGATAGCTACACTGATTTTATCGCACTTGATATTAGTAATCCGACAGCCGTAAAGGAGATTTCAAGAACGAATGAAGTATTTAGTAACGGACAAATGGATGGAATTGGGTGGAGTTATAATGCCAATGACCAAACCATTTATGATGCCCGATACAAAATATATACAACAACGCAAGAAGTTGCTTGTGACCCACAACCACAATTATACTACGTTTATAATGACATAGGATTTTACAGCAGTGGGGGAATTAAAGCCGTTTCTCCTTCAACCACGGGCGGAACGGGTACGGGCGTGAGCGGTTCTACTTCTCGTTTTGCCATTGTCAATGAACGTTTATATGCCGTTACGCAAAATGACATGAAGTTATTTAACCTAAAAACCCCCGAAAAACCTGCGTATGAGGGCTTTTTATCTATGGGGTTCGGAATAGAAACCATTTTCCCGTACAAAGACAAATTGTTTTTGGGTACATCAACGGGCGTACAAATTTGGGACAATGCTAATCCACAAAAACCAACGTATTTATCTCGTCTCGACCATGCTCGTGCCTGCGACCCTGTGGTAGTAGAAAATGATATTGCGTATGTAACCCTCCGTTCAGTAAATAATTTTTCTCGTTGTGGTGGAGCTATCGCTAATCAATTGGATGTCATTGATGTATCAAATCCAGCAGTACCCATTTTGAAGAAAACGTACCCAATGGAAAGTCCTTACGGTTTGGGAATAGACAATAAAAAACTCTTTATCTGTGAAGGAACAAGCGGTTTGAAGACTTTTGATGCTACCAATATTTTAGATATTAAGCAATTACAACACTTTAAAGATATGAATGCCTACGATGTAATTCCGTTGAATAATACGCTGATGTTGATTGGAAAAGACGGTTTATATCAATATGATTATTCAAATCCGAATAGTTTGAAGTTGTTGAGTAAAATAGCCGTAAAAACAACTACCTAACCCACAAATAAATATGAAAACGATATTCACGCTCGTATTCTTGCTTGTATGCACGATTGCGTATTCGCAAGAGAAAAAAAAGCAAAGTTCTTTTAAGCGTTTTGTAAAAGAAAACTACGTCAATTTTACCGATTTAGGGGGATTATTTGGTAAATCTTATCAAATAACGCCCAATGCTATCCAGAGCCCAATGTACAGTTTTCCCGTAGAAGCAAGCACAAATTTTACCATTCAAACTTTTAATGGTTTGAAGGTGTATAAAAACTTAGCTGTTGGAGCGACGGTTGGTGTTGATTGGTTCAGTAATTACCAAATCATTCCAATTTCATTGGGAATTCGTGGTTCATTGGGTGAGAATAAAACCAAAAAAGTTAAACCTTTTGTTGGAATAGATGCAGGTTACGGATTTATGTGGTTGAACGATAATACATCTATAAATCAGGAAATTAACGGAGGATTAGCTTTTAGTCCAATGATAGGATTATTAATTCCGACAGGCGGAAATGCCAATTTTACTTTTAGTGTTGGCTATAAACGAAATGTCTTCAATACCAAAACTACCAGCGGAATTGCGGATAATCCCTATTTTTCTGAAAACCAATATCAACTGAATAGAATGGCAGTACGTTTAGGAGTTAATTTTTAGGGGATTAAATAAAAAATGGTTTGATTCAACAAAGAACCAAACCATTTTTATTTCTATAAACTTATGTACCAATTACTATTTTGGGTCAAGTCCTTTTTCAATTCTGAACAAACAATCCTGTAAATGATATTTGCTCATTTTATCTAAAGTTGGTTGAGCTAAAGCCGATTTAATTTCGTCTTTCAACGTCAATAAATGACCACGAGTTACCGATGTAATATCCGTTTTGCGAGGGTCAACTGCCGCAGGAACAACCGTTCCTCTGAAACCAAAACCAGATAATTGTACAGCTCCCGAAGCATTTACCGTAGCAACCATTTTCTCAACAAAAATCTTCTGTAAATTTCTGCGTGAAGCATCAATTGCCTTGCGTGAACGTAATTCAGACCAAATAGAAGAACGAACGTCGGTAAACAACTCATCCAAACTGTATGAAGTTGGATATTTAGCATTTGTTTCGATAAAACGTTGTAAACGGTCAGTTGATAACAAACTATTTAAAGTTGCTTCCTGAATACGACTGATGGCATCAACACCTTGGTCTGGGCGAATTTGAGCCATAATTTTTCCATCTAATAACCAAGTTGGCGTATCAAAAACCTGACGGTTTAACCATAAAACGGCATCTTTTTGAATAGCACGAGGGGTAGGTTCGTAAACAACTCCTGCTTCGTCCATTGTTCTTGGTGTTTCATAGATACCTCCCACGTTTTTAGTAACATGACCGATATAACGACGATATTGCGTTACTACTTCACCATAACCTTCTGTCAACATATCATAATCTTGAGCTTCTTCTTTCGTCCATTCAACTAAGTTTGGCAGAATTCTTTTCAAGTTCTTGATACCATAATCACTTGCCAACATATTATTATCTCCCAAACATTCCGACTGTGTACGTGGGTCATAAGGATTGGTTTCTGTTCCGAACCAAATTCTTGGATTTTTTGCATATTCAGCAATAAACTGCTTATTTAAGGTCTTTTGGTCGTCTTCGGCAGTTGCACCTTCAAGCGTTTGGTACGCCCATTTTACTGCCCAAACATCATATTCTCCGATACGTGGATATAAGTCTTTTACCCCATCTTCTGGCTGTGCCACGTAGTTAAAACGAGCGTAGTCCATGATTGAAGGTGTATGTCCGTGCTCGGCAATCCATTTTGGGTTACGAAGGTTTTCAACGGGAACTGTACTACTTGAACCATAATTATGACGTAAACCAATCGTGTGTCCAACTTCGTGAGATGATACAAAACGGATTAAATCTCCCATCAGCTCGTCGTCAAATTTATTTTTTCTGGCTCTTGGGTCAACGGCAGCAGCTTGCGTCATGTACCATTTTTTCAATAACTTCATTACGTTGTGATACCAACCAATATGACTTTCGAGGATCTCTCCCGAACGTGGGTCGTGTACGTTGGGGCCGTAAGCGTTTTCAATGTCTGAAGCGAAATAACGAATGGCAGAATAACGAGCATCTTCTAAGCTAATAGTTGTGTCATTATCCGCTAAAATTTCTCCTCTGATGGCATTTTTCCAACCAGCAGCTTCAAACGCTTTTTGCCAGTCATCAACCCCTAATTTTAAATATTTTCTCCATTTTGCAGGTGTTGCAGGGTCGATATAATAAACGATTGGTTTTTTCGGCTCAATCAATTGACCTTGTTTTTGTTTGGCAGCATCTTCGGCATTTTTAGGCTCTAAACGCCAACGAACCGCAAATGTACGGTCTTCTGTACGTTGTGAACCTTCGTCAAAAACGGTATAACCATTGGCAAAATATCCGATACGTGGGTCAAAATAACGCTGTTTCATTTTGTCGTTTGGCAACAAAATCATTGACGTATTTATTTCCATCGTTACTGCTCCAGAAACGGCAATGGAAGGAATATTTACCGAAGGAATTGGACTTGGTGCGGCTGGCCCAAACGAAGGCATTGGTGGTGTTCCATTGAAGGTTTTCACCGTTCTGATTTCCGTATTTATCGGAAATGTTTTGATACTTTGAATATAAGAACGGTCAGCAGCGATAGAAGTAATTTTATACATCGTTTTCGTGAACGGCGGTAAAGAAACGATTTGATTATCGCCTTTGAAAAAATCCGTTACTTCGATAATTGAGCTACTTTGCTTGCTAACCGAATCTTTCTTGAATGCTTTAATGTCAAATGCTTGAGCAATTGGCTGAACATTAGAATTTTTTACTGCTTTGTACATTGGAGCCGTAGAATCTGGCGAAACGTTGATGTACTGAATGGCTCTCAAAAATACTTTGTTCTCTGGGCCTTTCTCAAAATTGATTACTTGACGGTTCAACATTTCCCCACCGTAAGTTCCTGGAATTGTAGCTGATTTGGTGATACGGGTAACGGTCATAATTTCACGACCAAGCAATGAATCAGGAATTTCAAAGAAGAATTTGTCTTCTACTTTATGAACCGTAAAAAGTCCTTTGGTTGTTTTGGCTTTGTCCGTAATAACCTCTTTATAAGGTTTTGGACCTGTTTTGGGAGCTTCGGCGGGTTTAGCAGGAGCAGTTGGTGCTGCTGGAGCTTTAGCATCTCCTTTTTTGTCTTGGGCTTGGGCGGAAAGGGTTAGGCACGCCACCGAAGCCAACAAGAAGGCAGTTTTAGTAAATTTTAGCATGATGAATAGTGTTATTAGTATTTTCTATAAACAACGAAAATACAGAAGAATGGTTTTATTTAAAAACAATCTGTGATGAATGGGCGAAGAAGAGCGACGTAATGAGGCTGGGTGAAGTATTATGAATTAAGAATGAGGATATAAATGGTCTTAAAAAATACTTGATACCAAATATATCCTCACAATACAAAATTCAAATGGGTAAAGTCAATTTTACGCAAGTTCCTGTGGCTTTTCCGTGGGAATCTATTAAATCCTCAATTTCTACAAAAGCTTGGTCGGGTTTAATTTCGTTTAAAACGCCAAGACGTTCGCTGGTGAGTTTCATGCCCATTGAGGTTTTACTTTTCTTCATTGGGCTTTCGAAGGCGGCGGATTTTTTTCTACCAATGCCATTATCTTCAATACTTACGAAGAGAGAATCTTCGTCATTTTCAAAAATAATTTTCAAAATTCTTTCACCTTTTTTATTCAATAATCCGTGCCAAATTGCATTTTCAGCGTAGGGTTGAACCAGCATTGGGGGAATATTCAACAAAACTGGGTCAATATTGGTTTGCACTTGAATCTCGTACTTAAACGAATGAGTAAAGCGTAAAGACTCAACATCGAGGTATAATTTTAACGTCTCTATTTCACGAGAAAGTGGAATGTTTTGTTGGTCTGAATTCTCTAAAATTAGCCTTACTAACCTCGAAAACTTAGCTAAATACATTACCGCTGAGTCAGTTTGGTTGGTGATAATACATTCTTGAATGGCGTTTAGACTATTGAATAAAAAGTGCGGATTCATCTGACTTCGTAGGGCTCGCATCCTCAAGGTGGTCATTTGGCGATTCAATTCTTGTTTTTCAAGTTCTAATTTCAATTGTTCTATTTCCCGTTGTTCTCTCTCTTTTTGTAAATTTTGTTCGGCAATAAATTTCTGATTTTCAATGACTTTTGTTTTATAACTGAGGGCTAAAGACAAACAGACGATTTCTAAAATCACCCCCAATTGCATATTAAACATCGGTAATTGCCAAAAAAATAAATTAATGGGTTCGCCATTTTGGAAGTAAATAATTGATGAAATCATCGCAAAAAGGGCAAAAATAATCATGAAAATTGAGCCTATCACAAAAAACCACCGTAATTTATCCACGGAGCTATGCAGAATAATAATAAAATAAATAGAAGCAATTGCGATGAATATTCGAGCGATGGTATGGATTATTTCATACCACATTTGCGTATGTATTTCATGGAAAAAAAGAGCAGCAACCAGAATAAAGCTGATATAAACTAACAAAATAACTTGGGTTAGGCGGACTTTCCAACTGACTTCGGGAACAGTGTTAGGGAAATCTAACAATCGGTCGGCAAAGCTATAATACAAAAGATAAGATAGCATTGGAAAACCAATGCGATGGAAATCCCAAACGAATTTCCCCCAAAACATTTTTTTAGGATTCTCCTGAAAATCATAAATCATACCTTCTCTGACCGTGAAGTACAATAACCAGCATAAAATATGAAAGAAATAATAACGGTAAGCCTTATCTCGAATAAAATAATTCTGTAAACCGACGTACACGAGCATCATGCACATCATACCTTGAAAGATAGGAAATATGTCGTTGTAGTAGTCGATCATAGTTTAAGGAAGAATCGTTACATAGCTAAGATAATTTATTGGTAGGATACAATAGTTAAATTTCTGAAATACAATTGATTAATGCTTGCAAAATTCATAAATGATATGGTTGGATTAATAGTTGGCATTTAAATTTATTATCCATAATCGACAAAAAACCAAACCTCAAAATGGGGTTTGGTTTTATTTTACCGATTTACGCAACCTAAACACCAAGTATGGCGTATTGGCTACGAAATCACATTATTGGACAATTAAATATACAAAGAATGAAAATTAAAAGCCTCATTAAACTCTTTATTCTATTCAGCATTTCGATGCTTGCCATTGTAGCTTGTAAGCAAGAAGTCCCACTTCCGAGTGTGGACGTTACTATCAAGGATTCTTCTTTAGGTAAAATTTTGACGGATGGTTACGGAAAAACACTTTATTTTTTTACCAAAGACGTTGCTGGAATTTCTGCTTGTTCGGGAGGTTGTACGGATGCTTGGCCTATTTTCTCGGTGGAAAATTTACGTTTAGATGTTGGACTGACCGCTACCGATTTTGCATCCATCACTCGTGCTGATGGTAAAAAGCAGGTAACTTACAAAGGATGGCCACTTTATTATTTCGCTTCTGATGTTGCCGCAGGAGACGTAAAAGGTGAAAATGTAAATAATGTGTGGGTAGTTGCTAAAACTTCGTACACTATCATGTTGGCAAATACCCAATTGGTTGGTAACGATGGCAAACTATACGACAACAATTACAAAGAAGGAACGGCTGATACGCAGTACTTTGTCGATGATATGGGACGTACACTTTACGGATTTTCAAACGATAAAAAGAGCAAAAATAATTACACAAAAGCTGATTTTAGTAATGATGGTACATGGCCAATTTACACGACTGATTTGAAAGATGTTCCTTCGGTTTTAGACAAGACTTTATTCGGTACGATTGATGTGTTTGGCAAAAAACAAATTACCTATCGTGGCTGGCCATTGTATTATTTTGGACCAGATAATAAAGTAAGAGGGGTTACTAAAGGTGTAAGTGTACCAAAACCAGGAATTTGGCCTGTCCTTCAGAAAGTAATGACGAATGCTCCTGAATAAAAATCTTTAAATTTTGATGTTGTTCAAAAGTGGTTTACCTATCGGTTCGCCACTTTTTTTATGTAAATTGCAAGGCAAATAAATTAAATATCTTATGAAAATAAATCACTTCATCAAAAGTATTTTTCTCTTTATTATTTTACCATTATTACCCTTGTCTGTTTTTTCACAGGCGACTAATTCAACAACAATTGCTCCTACAAATTCAACTGACCTTTTCCCAAATGCTAATTTACGTTGGGTAGATTCGGTGTTTAATACCTTATCGGTCGATGAGAAAATTGGACAATTAATGATGCCTCGTGGTAATTATAGCTACGAATATGACACCGCTCGACTGAACAAAATAGTTCGAGATTATCACGTGGGTGGATTTGTGCTTTTTCGTAACCGTCCAACGGCTCAGGCGTTGTTAGTCAATAAGTTACAGGCAATGAGTAAAATCCCAATGATGATTGGAATGGACTTGGAATGGGGCATGGAAATGCGTTTGGATAGCACTGTTCGTTTTCCTTACCAAATGACTTTGGGAGCGATGCAGGGCAATGAAAACATGATAGAAGAAATGGGTTTGCAATTGGCTCAGCAATGCAAACGCATGGGCGTACACATCAATTATGCTCCTGTGGTGGACGTAAATAACAACCCGAATAATCCAGTAATTAATTTCCGTTCTTTTGGTGAAAATCGTGAGAAAGTGACCTCAAAAGCCCTTGCGTATATGCGCGGCTTGCAAAAAGGCGGAATTATCACTTCGGCAAAACATTTTCCTGGACATGGTGATACGGGCGTAGATTCGCATACCGATTTGCCCGTAATCGGACATTCTCGTAATCGTCTGGATTCGCTTGAATTATTCCCTTACCGTGAATTAATCAAAAATGGCTTGCAAGGTGTTATGGTGGCTCATTTGAGCATTCCGTCTTTGGATACGACCAAAAATTTAGCTTCGACATTATCTCAAAAAATCGTAACCAATTTGTTGCGTAAAGATTTAGATTTCAAAGGTTTAGTCTTTACCGATGCGATGGATATGCAAGGGGCAGTGAAGTTTTTCCCTGAAGGAACGGCAAACGTAAAAGCTATTTTGGCAGGAAATGATGTGTTAGAAACTTTTGTGGATGTTCCTGCTGCATTCAATGCGATAAAAAAGGCGTTGGAAAAAGGAGAAATTGCTCAGGCGGATATTGATTTTAGGGTAAAAAGAATCTTGACGGCAAAGGCTTGGGCGGGTTTAGATAAATACAAACCGATTGAAATTAAAGGTTTGATTGAAGATTTGAATCCGAAGAAATCGGAAGCCCTTAATCGTCAATTTGCGGAAGAAACTATTACGCTTTTGAAAAATACGAATAATATTCTTCCTCTTCAAAATTTAGATACTTTACGCATTGCTTCCTTGAATATAGGTAATCCAAGTTTTGGCTCAAAACTACCGACAGATTATCAAAAAATGCTTTCAAATTACACCGATGTTACGCATTTTAATTTAGATGAAAATTCTGATGAAGCTGCCATTCAACAAGTGCGTGAATCTTTGAAAAATTATAATTTAGTTTTGATGGCGGTTAACGGACAATCGGTTCGTCCTGCGAAAAATTATAGCATCAATCCTAAAATTCAGACTTTGGTAGCAGAGTTTGCTAATTCTCCTAAAACGGTGGTTTCTTTATTTTCAAATGCTTACACTTTGTCGAAATTCGAGAATTTAGATAAAGCAAAAGCCTTGACGATTACGTACCAAGAAAGCCCACAAATGCACGAAGTGGTTGCCACTGCCGAAGTTATTTTTGGAGCAATCGGAGCGAAAGGGAAATTACCCGTTTCGGTAAATATGACTTTCAGATACAATGACGGAATCACGACGCAACCCATCAAAAGATTTCAATATGCTTTGGCTGAAAACGTTGGAATTGATTCAAAATTCTTAAATTATAAAGTAGATTCTATTGTAAATGAAGCGATTAAGCAAAAAGCAACGCCAGGGGCAGTTGTATTGATTGCTAAAAATGGTAAAGTGATTATGCACAAAGCCTACGGAAAACAAACCTACGAAGGCACGCAAAAAGTACAATTGACCGATTTATACGATTTGGCTTCGATAACGAAAATCAGTACCTCCGTACCGTCTATGATGAAGATGGAAGACGAAGGTAAATTTAATTTAGATTATACAATGGGCGACTTAGTACCTGCGTGGCAAAATTCTAACAAAGTAGGGTTGATTTATCGAGATATTTTTACGCACCAAGCACGTTTAAAAGCATGGATTCCGTTCTGGATGGATTGTATTGACTCAACCAAAATGGTCTTAGCAAGTAAGATTTATAAAGAAAAGTATTCTGAGAAATATACAATGACGTTTTGGGATAAATTATTCAGAAAAAAGAAGGCTTTACAAAGAATGTGTCAAGCGATTCAGACGGATAAAAACCTTTGGAAAGATTGTGTAAATCTTACAAAAGACCCAACTTTATGGAAACCAAATACATTCTCTTATAAGCAAACGGCCGATTTTTCGGTGCAAGTAGCGGACAATTTATGGTTGCACAAAGACTATCACAATACGCTTTACAAAGCCATTGAAGATTCGCCTTTGCGTGAGAAAAAGGAATACGTTTATTCAGATTTATCGTATTATCTCTATCCACAAATTATTCCACGTCTCACGGGCAAAGATTTTCAGAGCTATTTGAAGGATACTTTTTATAAGCCTTTGGGGGCAACTACGCTGACGTACAATGCCAGAGATTTTCACCCATTGTCAAGAGTTGTCCCGACAGAATACGATTCTCTCTACCGTAAAACACTAATTCACGGACGTGTTCACGATGAAGGTGCGTCTATGTTAGGTGGAATTTCTGGACACGCAGGTTTATTCGGAACTGCTCAAGATTTAGCAAAATTGATGCAAATGTATTTGCAAAAAGGTTATTACGGAGGCAAACAATTCATCAGCGAAAAGACCATGAACGAATGGACAAGCTACCCTTTCCCGGCGGAAGTAAATAGTCGAAGAGGCGTTGGTTTTGATAAACCCGACCGCAAACGTGCAGGTATTAGTGCCGCTGCCAGTGCGAGTGCAAGTAGTTTTGGACACTCGGGTTTTACGGGAACATACACATGGATTGACCCAGAACATCAATTGGTCTATGTATTTCTTTGTAATAGAGTTTATCCAACCCGCAACAACTCAAAATTATCAGATTTGAACGTGAGAACGAATATCAACGAAGTGATTTATCAGGCGATAAAGAAAGGTAAGTAGAACAGGCTGAAAACCTGTCAAAAACAAAAAATCCCGTCAATTGAGAGTTGACGGGATTTTTGTTAAAATAACTACAATGCGGTATAATGCACAACCACAGGAGCTTTATCAAAATATGGTCCAATAATAATTCTCCATCTTTGGAATAAATCTGATTCTCTAAAACCAACGGTGTGGTCTTCCAATGTTTCCCAAGTTATCAATAAAATATAACGGTTTTTCTGTTCGATACACCTCTTGAATTCGTGTGAAACATAACCTTTTGCAGTAACTAAAACCTCTTGGGCTTTCACCAAAGCGGCTTCAAATTCTACACTTTGTTTCGCTTTAATCTCTATTGTTGCGAGTTCTAAAATCATAATATTTTTTTATCAATGTAAATAATCACTAAATCACCAATGCACTAAATGTCTTACTCCACTTCAATAACGACGCCCGATGTTTTCGGGTGAGCAACGCAAGTCAAAACGTATCCTTGTTGAATTTCTTTATCGGTTAATCCGTCCTCTTCGTCCATGTGTACTTTTCCAGAAACACATTTACCCATACAAGCCGTACACATTCCCGCCTGACACGAATACGGGAGGTCAATGTCATCACGAAGAGCTGCCTCTAAAATAGTTTCGTGTGGTTTTACAACAACTTGATAATCCGTTCCTTCATATTGAATTGTAACGATTTGTTCTTTGAGTGAATCATCACTTTCTTCTTCAACTTGTAAAATACCGCTGCCAAAATGTTCTTTATGAATATTATCGGTAGAAACGTTAAAGATTTTCAAAGCTTTTTCCACTTCTTCCATCATGCCTTCTGGTCCACACAAATAATATTCAGCTTTAGCAATATCAATGGCAAAATCTTGTTTCAAAAACGTAACCGCTGATGCTTGATGAATACGAGTTTTGTAGCCTGTCCAAGTATAAGTGGGCTTACTCAATACGTGTAATACTCTAAAACGACCCTCATATTTCTGTTCTAATTCAGTGAGTTGCTTCTTGAAAATAATACTGCCTTCATCACGTGAACCATAAATCAAGTAAACCTTCGTATTCTGTTCTACTGGTAAAACCGATTTCAAAATCGACATCAAAGGCGTAACGCCCGAACCACCACCAAAAAGGACAATCGTACGTTCTTTCGTTGGATCTGGTTCAACCACAAAATGCCCCATTGGTTCCATTATTTCAATGGCATCTCCAACTTTCACATGGTCACACAAATAATTAGAAACCAATCCATTGGCTACACGTTTAACGGTGATGGCAATGGAAGCATCTTTATTTGGCGAAGACGACATTGAATAACTACGACGTAACTTCTGACCATTAATCACGGGCATTAACGTAAGAAATTGCCCCGCTTTGTATTGGATAGCAGCGTGAATAGGATGCCAAAATGAAAACGTCTTGGTATCGGGTGTTTCTTCAATAATTTCTTTTACTGTAAGATGAAAATATTTTACTGACATTAGCGTTCGACTTTTGTAAATTTTATGTAACCTTTCAATAATAACTGATAATTAACCTTCTGGTTTGAGTAATTATTGAAAACAGACACAAAGTTAATCAAGATTTTTTGTTGTTGGGGGAACAATGTGTTGAAAAGAAATAAACTTACCTATACCATAAAATAAAATTATTCCTCATCAATAGTAATATTCAATGGAAATATTTAATTTCATTTAAAATACCACCGCCGCTTTATATTGCTATTTACTTTAAAAAACTTACCTTGAATTCGCTCTCAAAACTTATAATTTTATCTTCGACAGTTTTTGTGCTGGCTTGCAATACGACTAACGTAAGCATGAAATCAGTGTCTCGAAAGCTGAAAGAATCACCAACTTTTGCCCATAATCATACTGGATTTGCCCTTTATGACCTTACGGATAAGAAAATGCTCGTGGAATATAATGCTGAACGTTATTTTACGCCAGCGTCTAACACGAAATTATTTACTTTTTATGCCAGTTTAAAATCTTTGGGAGATTCAATTCCTGCTTTTCATTATCAAATTTCGGGAGATTCATTGATTTTTTGGGGAACTGGTGATCCATCGTTTCTGAACCCTGATTTACCGAAAAGTAAAGTGTACGATTTCTTGAAGAATCGCCCTGAAAAACTCTATTTCTCTAATGATAATTTTACGGGTTCATTCTACGGACAAGGTTGGGCTTGGGACGATTACAACGATTATTACGCCGCTGAAATTTCGCCTTTTCCCATTCATGGAAATATTGTTAGATTTTCTGGGAATAAAGAAAATACCTTGACAATTCAACCAACATTCTTTGCTGAAAAAACGTATAATTGGGCTAAAACGGCAAGTTTCTCCGTTCAAAGAGATTTAGGAGCAAACTTATTTAGTTATCCCGCAGGCAAACAAATTAAGCTGACTTATGAACAGGATGTTCCTTTTAAAACGGGCGTGGAAGTTACCACAGCGTTATTGTCTGATACTTTGAAAAAAGAAGTTGTATTAATAAATAAGCCTTTAGAAAAGTCAGCAAAGATATTTTATAGCCTTCCAGCGGATACACTTTATAAGCGTATGTTGCACGTGAGCGATAACATGATTGCCGAACATTTAATGGTTTTAAATGCTAATGCTCTAACCGATAAATTAAATGTTACGCTTGGTATTGATACAGTGAAAGCTAAATTTTTGGCAGATTTGCCCGATGCTCCTAATTGGGTGGATGGGTCGGGGCTTTCGAGATACAACCTTTTTACGCCACGTAGTATCGTAACGTTACTGAATAAAATTTATGAGATTGTACCACAAGACAGACTTTTTAAACTTTTACCCGCTGCTGGCAAATCAGGAACGCTTAAAAATATCTTGAAAACTGATGCACCTTTCATTTTTGCTAAATCAGGTTCATTGAGTAATGTTTACTGTTTGAGTGGCTTTTTGATAACGAAAAAAGGTAAAGTGTTTATTTTTAGTATGATGAACAATAATTTTACAAAATCAACGTCTGAGATTCGTAAAGAAGTAGTCAGCATTTTAACAACAATTCATGAAGATAACTAAGGCTTCAAAACCAAGAATACTGTCTTGAAAGGATAGATTCTCTGGCATAAAATTTGAATATTTTACACTATAAAATTTGATTAACCCATGAACTTAAAGTTATGAAGTCCTTAATTCTTACCATAGGAATGTTCTTGGCTTCCTTGTCGATATTTGCACAAGATCAATTGTATTTTAATCCACTTTATGTCCCACATACGGATACAACTTTAGTTTTTACACCCAAGGAATATGCTATGGCAACAGGGCGAAAATACCCTGTAATGTTCCTTTTGCACGGTTGTGGAGCAACTTATCGTCAGTGGAGTACTATTATCAATGTTCAAAAATATGCTGACGCTTACGGATTTATTATCGTTTGTCCAGATGGCTTGAAGGACTCTTGGTACATCAATAGTCCACGTAAACAAATGAGTAAATACGAAGATTTTTTCTTTAAGGATTTATACCCTGCCATCAAACAAAAATATCGGGTAGAGGATGAACAAATTTTTATTACGGGAATATGTTCGGGAGGACACGGGGCGTTGAATTTATTTTCTAAAAGACCTGAGCTTTTTAGAGCCGCAGGTAGTTCGGGAGGTGTAGTTGATTTAAGTGTAGAAGCTGCCAATGCGAGTTTACAAAATATCTTAGGGTCGGGCGAGGCGGATGTTTTAAGGAAGTTTTCGGTAATCAATAACGTTGGTAAATTAGCTGCCGCACAAAAAGAAATTATTTTTGATTGTGGAACGGACGATATTAATTATGAAGCCAATAACGATTTTAGAAGGCGTTGCGACGAATTGAAAGTAAAAGCAACCTATATTTCTCAGCCAGGAAAAAATGATAAAGCCTATTGGCAAAAATCTATTAAGGTTCAGTTTGATTTCTTTAAACGAATTTTGAGGGATATTTAAGATTTTCGAGTTATAATCCTTGTTTTGAAATAGAACCGACTGCTGAAAAGTTGTCGGTTTTTTTGTGACATAAATTCTTGTCTGTACAAATATTTCTTTGAGTTACTGACAGGTACAGACTGAAGGCCGTGTTATTTAAAGCGATTCACAATTTCTGAATATTTTCGAGCAACAGGGACGATAAAATCCGTTTCTCTAAGGTGTAATTTGTATCCTTGAGCATTACCCGAAATTCTTCCGACTTTATCCAAATTAACGATGAATGAACGATGACAACGAACAATCGACTCGGAAGGAATTTGATTTTCTAATCTTATCAGACTACTTCTTATCAATTCCTTTAAAATTTGCTCTTCTTTTTGAAATATTACCGTTGAATAATTATCATTAGATTCGATATAAAATAAATTATCTTGAAAAATATTTAAGGTATCTTTCTCATTTTCAGCAACTAAGGTTAAGAGTGAATTCTGAGATAATGTACTTGTAGTTGAAGGTTGCGGCGGGTGGCTGTATTGTTTTAGATAGTAGATGTAATTAATCATCACAATGCCTATGGTTGGAAAAATACCCAAAATAAAGGTATAGCTAATCATACTTAAAAGATTGGCAATGTTGGTTTGTCCCCCGAAGATAAGTTGACTGTACAACACATTACAAAGTGCAATGGCAATGACATTAAACATAATACTACAAATATCCTTACCAACCGTCCAATTTTCTTCCTTAAAATAATTGGGAAAAATTAAAGGAATGCCAAAATAGAAGATTAGCATTGTGATGGAGGTAATGATTCCGTAACCCGCCAGAAATACTATTTTGTAGGGTGTAATTAACTCGTTAATGCTAAAAGGCTGAAAGTAAATAAGAAACAAGGCAATGAAAAGTCCCGTCCCCAATGATGTGAGGATTTTTTTTCTATTAGAATCTGAATGGGGATAAGGTTGTTTGAGGATTTTTAGCATGGAAATGAAGTTATGCAAGCAGTTATTTTTCGCTCAATTTTTTCAAATGTTTAGGGTCTGCCAATCGGACAACTTCTTTTTTGGAGAATTTTACTAACCATAAACCTACAAAATCTCCCTTTTTTCGAAAAGTTAAACTGTCCAATTTTGCTTTAATTCCTAAAGCGTCAATTTTGCCTTTTTTCAAAGCGTCAAATTGTCCATTTAGCATAATGGGAGCGGTATAAAAAAAGAATTTCTCGTCATCCGATTTTTGAATGTTATCAATTTGAGCCAAGTGATTTTCAGCATTATATTGGTAAGCATCCAATGTCTCGTTGATTTTATTCCCAAACGCTGGATTTTGTAATTTTAATGGACTTCCTGACAGAATTTCTACTCGATATTTGCTCGATAATGAATCAATTAAAGTTTTTTCATCCAGATTTTTTGCTAAATTTTTGTTCAATGAATCTACAATGATTTTACCCCATTCATCCACTTGAGCCGTGAATTGAGCGGGTGTAATACGTTTTACCTCTCGCTCGTGGAGTTCTTTTACGGCTGCTGTTGTATCAATTCTTTTGCTAAAATCACAACTTGTCAGCATAAATGAAAAAGTAACAACTAATAAACTGTTTTTGAAAATATTTTTGAGCATCATTGTCAGTGTTTGATTTTTCCACAAAGATACTACCTTTTGAGTTTGGGCAATAAAAAAGTCGTAACGGAGCGTCACGACTTTCTAAAGCAATATTATATTTTCTGTTACCATCTTCTTCCTCTGCCACCGTAGCCACCATGTCCACGTCGAGGATATGAGTTGTATCTTGGCACCACTACTACTGGCGGTGGTACGGCATATCGGTACGGGCGTGGATAATTGTAACCGTAACCATAAGGTCTATTATATCCATATCCGCCACTTCTTACGTAAGTAGGCCCACATGAAGTGACCATGAGAGCAATCCCAACTATTAGCGTTAAGATTACGAGGGTTCTATGAAATCTTAGCTTTGTCATAAATTTAAAATAATATAAAGTGAAACGAAATTTGTAACGTAATATTTTAAAAATCAAAATGCTGTAATTCTTAACAGGTTGTTTTATTAATTAGAGATGTTTGTAACGAAAAGGTTTAAAAAAAGGGTAAAACTATTTACTCAGGTATCTGAACATGAGACAATAATCTTTAAATATACCCCTATTCAAATTTGAAAATTTTAGGATTGAATAGTCCAAAACAAATCTTTTGTATCTTTGCACCCTAATTTCAATTATGGAAAGAAAAATTCCGAAATCCACATTCGAAACTCCGCAATAAAAAAGATATGTTAGAACAATTAGAAGCTATCAAAGAACGGTTTGAAGAAGTTGCTCAGCAAATGACGCAGCCCGAAATCGTTTCGGATATGTCCAAATACAAAACGATTAGTAAGGAATATAAAGACCTTGAAAAAATCGTTAATCAATATAAAGAATACCAAAATGTCTTGTCGAATATTGACTCTGCCAAAGAAGTGATTTCTACTGAAAAAGATGAAGATTTCAGAGACATGGCAAAATCAGAATTGGATGAACTTCTTCCTAAAAAAGAAGAATTGGAAGGTATTTTGAAAGAAATGAT
>JAZKDE010000014.1:0-65116 GCA_040387735.1 Bacteroidota bacterium | reverse complement strand
GAGACCCTAACGACTCCAAAAATATTATCATGGAAATCCGTGCTGGTACAGGTGGAGACGAAGCAGGAATTTTTGCGGGGGATTTATTCAGAATGTACCAACGTTTTTGTGCAAATCAAGGTTGGCAATTTCAAATTATTGATTTTACTATGGCATCTTCGGGTGGATACAAAGAAATTGTAGCCAATATTCAAGGAGAAGATGTATACGGAAAAATGAAATTTGAATCGGGTGTACACCGTGTGCAACGTGTCCCAGCAACCGAATCTCAAGGACGTATTCATACGTCAGCGGCGACAGTGGCGGTTTTACCAGAGGTTGATGAAGTAGATGTTCAAATTAATATGAATGATATTCGTAAAGATACATTCTGTTCTTCGGGAGCGGGTGGACAGTCGGTAAACACGACTTATTCAGCCGTTCGAGTAACTCACTTACCTTCAGGTTTGGTAGTTCAATGTCAGGATGAGCGTTCACAAATCAAGAACTTTGATAAAGCGATGACCGTTTTACGTTCACGTTTATATGAAATAGAATCAGCAAAAAGACAAGAAGCCATTGCGGGCGACCGTCGTTCAATGATTGGTTCTGGCGACCGTTCGGATAAAATCCGTACCTATAATTACCCACAAGGACGTGTAACCGATCACCGTATTGGCTATACAGTTTATAATCTTCCAGTGGTAATGGACGGAGAAATTGGCGATTTTATTGAGCAATTAAGAATAGCAGATAACGCCGAACGATTGAAAGAAGGAGCGGTTTAGAACTTAGATGTTCGTTTTTCGATATTTGGTTCCAACATCGAAAAACGAACATCTAAAATCAAATAATGCACTACGCATTATTCAAAGATTTTTCCAATCTAAAGGAAAACGTAGTTCCTTTTTCTGGTTTTGAAATAACCGAAATTTTGGTTCTGTGAGCTTGTAAAATATGTTTTACAATCGCTAATCCTAATCCAGAAGAACCATCTGAACGACTACGAGCTTTGTCAACTCGATAAAATCTCTCAAAAATTCGATTTAAATGTTCGGATGCAATTCCTGGGCCGTCATCTTTGATGGAAACTTTCCAATCTTTTTTATCTTCTTCAAAAATTACCCAAACATTGCCGTTTTCATTGCCGTATTTGATGGCATTTTCTACCAAATTCGTCATTACCTGCCCAATTCTCTGAGCATCTGCCCGAACCCAAATCGTTGGTAGCGGAGATTTGATGTTAATTTTGACGTTTTTTGAAGTCGCTTTATTTTCTAATTGCTCAAAAACCTCTTTGGTGATTTGTTTTACATCAATTCGAGCTGGGTTCATTTTAATATCACCCGTTTCCATTTGTGAAAGTGTCAGAAGATCTTTTACCAAAATATCTAATCCATCTAAACTTTTAGCGGCTTTATTCAAGAATTTCTCCCGAACGTTTTCGTCATCCATTGCCCCGTCCAAAAGTGTATGAACAAAGCCCTGAGCTGCAAAAATGGGTGTTTTTAATTCGTGCGAAACATTAGCAAGAAACTCCCGACGGTATTTCTCTAAGCGTTTTAGTTCGGTAACTTCTTGTTCTTTCTTTGAAACATAGACAAATAGCTCATCATTTAACTTACGAAGTGGATTATTATCTTTTTGCAGCTTCTTTCTTGAAACGCCAAAATCCTTCATTTTTAAGCGATTAATAGTATCGTACATTTTATTGATTTCCTGAAAAATCAAATAATCTAATACGAAATAAATTAACAATCCGCTAATGACTAATGATGCTACAAAGCTGATAAATAATACATTACCATTAGTTTCGGGTAAAAAAGACAAAAATGATGTCGTAAAAATGGCAATTGAAATGGCCAAAAGAAAAGCCAATAGTTTCGGGTTGAGTAGCATTTTACAATTAGTAAATGATTGACTGAATGGTTACGTAAATAAACAAAACCACCGACTTAATATACAAATTTACAATTGTTAAAGTCATCAGTTGCTTATCCCAAATTATTCTTTCGTAAATTTGTGTTTTATGTTTGAGAGTCTTGTCAATTCACTCAGGTTTCGCACCGTCATCATTCTCTTATTCAAATATTGAAAGAAGTATGCAATTAAATCAATTAACCGCAATATCGCCTGTTGATGGGCGTTACCGCAAGCAGGTCGAAAGTCTTGCTCCATATTTTTCCGAATTTGGACTTATCAAATATCGAGTTCGTATCGAAATCGAATACTTTATTGCACTTTGTGAAATTCCGTTACCGCAATTGGAAGGTGTCAAAAAAAGTATATTTGATTCATTAAGAGATATTTATCTTAATTTTTCGGAAGATGATGCTCTTTGGATTAAGGAAAAAGAACGTGAAACCAATCACGATGTAAAAGCGGTTGAATATTTTATCAAATATAAATTAGAGAAGTTCGGAATTGAACAGTATTTGGAGTTTATCCACTTTGGTTTGACTTCTCAGGACATCAATAATACAGCCATTCCTTTGTCATTAATGGAGGCGATGAATGATATCGTTGTGCCAAAATTGCACGAAGTTATTGCTAAAATTGCTTCGTTAGCGGTAGAATGGAAAGATATTCCTTTGCTTGCTCACACGCACGGACAACCTGCTTCACCGACAAGATTAGGCAAAGAATTTCAGGTTTTTGTGGAAAGATTAGAACGTCAAATGGATTTATTGAAAACGATTCCATATTCCGCAAAGTTTGGTGGTGCCACGGGTAATTTTAATGCTCATACGGTTTCTTATCCAGAAAATTCTTGGGTAGATTTTGGGAATAATTTCGTTAAATCATTTGGTTTAGTTCGTAGTAAATTTACAACCCAAATTGAGCATTACGATAATATGGCGGCTTTGATGGATAACCTCAAACGCCTGAATAATATTGTTTTAGATCTCGACCGTGATATTTGGACGTATGTTTCGATGGGATATTTCAAGCAGAAAATAAAAGCGGGAGAAGTTGGTTCATCAGCGATGCCGCATAAAGTTAATCCGATTGATTTTGAAAATTCAGAAGGAAATGTGGGTATTGCGAATGCTTTGTATGAATTTTTGGCGGCTAAATTACCCGTTTCAAGACTACAAAGAGATTTAACGGATTCGACCGTTCTTAGAAATTTGGGCGTGCCAATTGCTCACCAAATCATTGCATTAACGGCGTTATTGAGAGGTTTGAATAAATTGGAACTTAATCAAGATGCGATTAATGCAGATTTAGAAGATAACTGGGCAGTCGTTGCGGAGGCAATTCAGACGATTTTGAGACGTGAAAATTATCCTCAACCTTACGAAGCCTTGAAAGCGTTGACCCGTAAAAATGATAAAATTACGGAGAAAACAATTACCGAATTTATTGATAATCTGGAGATTGGCGATAAAATAAAATATGAATTGAAACGCATTACACCATTTAATTATGTGGGCGTAGTTGAGTAAGTAGATATTATATTATTACAATAAAAATGTTCTAAAATGGAAGTTGTCGCTCAAAGCGACGACTTCCGTAAGACAAAGTATATTTAAGATTAGTATTACTTCATTTTATAAACCCTAACATAGTCAATTTCCATTTTTTGGGGAAAAATAGAATCATCTACGCCCTTTTGTCCACCCCAATCACCACCGACAGCAACATTGAGTAGAATATGTTGTTTCTTATCAAAAGGCCAGACTTCCCAACCCGTTTTTTCATTTTTGAAAGTAAAGTAAGAAATACCGTCAATAAATGCCTCAATTTTCTCGGGAGTCCAATCGACTCGATAAACATGAAATGCTGTTGAGGCAGTAGGAATCGTCGTAATAGCCGTTTTTTGCGTTCCAATACTGTGATAATACGCCTTCGTATGCACGGAAGCGTGAATGACATTTTGGTCATAGCCAACGTGTTCCATAATATCTATTTCACCGTTGTCAGGCCAATAATTTTTACCGTAAGAATGGTCAGTCGCTAACATCCAAATAGCTGGCCACGTTCCTAAACCTTTGGGGATTTTTGCCTTGATTTCAAAGCGACCATACAAGAAATCCCCTTTGCCTTTTGAGGTGAGTCGGGCGGAGGTATAATTATTTCCCTCAAATTTTTCTTTGATTGCCTCAATTATCAAATTACCATTTTCTATGCGGGCATTTTTCAAATTATTCTTGGTGTAATATTCCAATTCATGGTTTCCCCAACCACTTCCGCCAACATCATAGCCCCATTTTTTTGCATCTGGCAAACCATCCTTGTCAAATTCATCCGCCCAGATGGGTTTAGATTCAAATCTATAAGTTGTTGAAGAAGAATCTCGGATGGGCAAAGAGCTGTTGTCCGTCTTAAAAGCCATCGAAATAATAACCACGCCAAGCGTAGTTGATAAAAAAGGTATTTTCATAAAAATTGTTGTTTTGATACTATAAACCTACTGAAAATATCTGGAATTATTGTGGGGAATTGCCAAGTAAGGTACTATAAATTTGGAGTTTTCTTTGGTATCTTTACTCTTTACAAAATCTTCAAAAATGGACTTCAAACTTATTTCAGAATATAGCCCAACTGGCGACCAACCACAGGCAATTACTAAACTCGTAGAGGGAATTCAAAACGGAGAAGAATCCCAAACTTTATTGGGGGTAACGGGTTCTGGAAAGACTTTTACGGTGGCTAATATGATTACACAAGTCAATCGTCCGACTTTGGTTTTGAGCCATAATAAAACGCTTGCCGCTCAACTTTACGGAGAATTCAAACAGTTTTTTCCTGAGAATGCCGTTGAATATTTTGTTTCTTACTACGACTATTATCAGCCAGAAGCCTTCATTGCTTCCACGAATACGTACATAGAAAAAGACCTTGCCATCAACGAAGAAATTGATAAATTACGCCTCTCTACGACTTCTTCTTTAATGTCTGGACGTAGAGATATTATTGTAATTGCTTCTGTATCATGTATTTATGGTATGGGAAATCCAGAGGAATATCGTAAAAGTATTTTGCGTTTTGGCGTGGGAGAAATTATTTCTCGTAACCAATTTCTCTTTCGATTGGTTGAAATTCTGTACTCACGAACGGAAGCAGAATTTTCTCGGGGAACATTTAGGGTGAAAGGTGATACCGTTGATATAAACTTGCCTTACGCTGATTTTGGCTATCGGATTATGTTTTTTGGCGATGAAATTGAGATAATTCAACGCATCAATCCACAAAATGGAAAGAAGATTTCAGATGAAAAAATGATCGCTATTTTTCCTGCCAATCTCTTTGTGACAGGTCGTGATGTGTTGAATAATGCCATTAATTTTATCCAAGATGATTTGGTTTCGCAGATAAAATTCTTTGAATCTGAAAGTCGATTATTAGAAGCTGACCGTATCAAACAACGTACCGAATTTGATTTGGAAATGATGCGGGAATTGGGTTATTGCTCAGGTATTGAGAACTATTCACGCTATTTTGACCAAAGAAAACCTGGACAAAGACCTTTCTGTTTATTAGACTTTTTTCCAGACGATTTCCTTCTGGTAGTCGATGAAAGCCACGCTACGATGCCCCAAATTAGAGCCATGTGGGGAGGCGACCGTTCTCGGAAAGAGGCTTTGGTGGATTATGGTTTCCGTTTGCCTTCGGCGATGGATAATCGTCCGCTGACTTTCCAAGAATTTGAAAATATTACTGGGCAAACCGTATTTGTATCAGCAACGCCCGCTGATTATGAATTGCGACGTTCGGAAGGAGTGGTGGTAGAGCAAATTATTCGCCCAACGGGATTGCTTGACCCCGAAATTGAAGTTCGCCCAAGTCTCAATCAAATTGATGATTTATTAGAAGAAGTTCACAAACGAATTGAAAGTAATGAACGGGTTTTGATAACGACATTGACTAAGCGAATGGCGGAAGAATTATCGAAATATTTGGAAAGAGTAGGTGTGAAATGTCGCTACATTCACTCGGAAGTAAAAACCTTAGACCGTATTGAAATTCTACGAGAATTACGTTTGGGTGTGTTTGACGTGCTTGTGGGTGTAAATTTATTGCGTGAAGGTTTAGATTTACCCGAGGTATCTTTAGTGGCAATTATGGATGCTGACAAAGAAGGGTTCCTTCGAGATATTCGTTCATTAATTCAAACTATTGGTCGTGCTGCTCGTAATGACCACGGCAAAGTTTTAATGTACGCCGACCGCATTACAGGGTCAATGGAGAAGGCAATTGACGAAACAAATCGTCGGAGAGCTATTCAGATGGAATATAATATGGAGAACGGTATTACTCCACGAACCATCTTGAAATCAAAAGAAAAAATTATGGAGCAAACGTCTATTGCAGACGTGATGGGCAAACCAGTCAAAAATCTTAAATATTATACTGACCCGCAAGAAATTCAAATGGCGGCCGACCCAGTTGTGGCTTATATGACTAAAGATGAATTGATGAAACAGGTTAAAAAGGTACAATCTGACATGGAAAAAGCCGCTAAAGAATTAGATTTTATTGCTGCTGCTCGTTTGCGAGATGAAATGTTAGGCTTGAAGAAGTTGATAGAGGAGAAGAAATAGGCAGTTTTAACTATTTTACAATAAAAAACAGGAAAGAAGTCTGACAAATATTTCTAACCACTGATTGGTACCGCCAAGAACCAAGAAGCTACTTCGTTAGAGATATTTAATACAGACTACTTTCCTGTTTGGATAAAATCAAAAACTAAAATGTTTTCGATTATTTACCCGTAATTTTTTCAATCGTAAATTTACTATATACAATAAATACCAAAATTGTTAAATTAAATTGCACTAAAAAATTCAAAAAATAACTTACGTTCTGGTAACAATGTTCTTTGTTAAATCACTATGCGACGAACCTCCATTTTTTTTTTCAAAATAGCGGTTTCAAAGAAAAAGATGACTGTCCGTCACATAGTGGTCTAACAAAAATGCAATAAGCTTTACAACCTAATATGAAATCTTAACTAATTGACCCTCAAAGTTTTTTAATAAATATTGGACTGTTATTCTAATATTTTCTTTTTAATCGGTTAACTATGTTTTCTCTTTTTTCTTATACAAAGATGGTCAAAGTTTGCTTCATAACTATCTCCTTAAATGAACAAAATCTGTACGTATATGAACTATTGTAAAAGAATTTAATGGAATTTTCTAACTAAAAACAAGAGAACCCATTTTACTTTTGAGAGATATAGGTTTTATTCCCATAAAACGCTCAAATTGTCTTGAGAAATGAGTTAAATTTTTAAACCCAATTGCGTAACCAGCATCGCAAAGATTATAACTTTTTTCTTCAATTAACTGTTTTGCGTGGTTGAAGCGTCCCTTTTGGTAATAAGTATAAAAGCTATCTCCATAAATATCTTTAAATAATTTCTGAAATTTTGCTCTATTTATACCCGCAATTTTAGCAAGTTCATCTAATGAAGGAACATCCGAAGAGAAATCACTCATAAGATGTTTTTCGGCTTCTCTTATTCCAATGATTTCTTGTCGAGCCTTTTCGGTTATTTGAGCATTCTGATTAGGAAAAATAACCCAAAGGCAATCTCTGATTAGTTTTAAAACTAATTCTTTTTGCTTGGACTTATCCAAATCCATAAAACGATTTTGGTGATTATCTAATCTATCAATTCCTAAAACACGAATAACATCCATTATTTGAGGTTGAATGCCATTAACTTTTATTCTTAATTCTCTGTTTTTTATCGTATTTAAGTCAATATGCCAAAGTTCTTTTTTTAGAAATTCTTCATTCAAAAAAACTTTTAACATTCTCACATTACCGTCTTTTTGAATCCAAGTTTCACTTTTATAAGTTTCAAAGCCTATTTGTTCCTTGGGCAAAAAACTATAATTATTCGCCTTTGAAATTTCTGCGTCTAATATCACATCATTTTCGTGAAATTTTATGAATAATAATCGCATCCAGTTTTTGTCATAGTTGGTCTTCATCGTAAGTTTAATACTCTCAGAAAAACGCATACTACTGTAAATAGCCCAGCTGTCATCTCCTAAATCAATGAGTTCACGTACTACAACATTTGCTTCCGAATGTTCGTGTTCTGGTGTCACTACTGATTGACTCAATTGACTCATCTCTCGATAAAAATCAACAGGATGTGTAATTGTGTTATAAATATACTCCTTCATAAATTTTAATGGTTGATGATTCTTTTACGAAGTACTTCGGTAATAAATCTAACTTTTTTGCCGAAGCAAAATTCATGTTGGTATTTAAGAGGTTACTTATCAGATTTTGTTAAAAAACACTTCGTAAAAGTATCTTGTGTGTGTTAATGATGGATTTTGTTAATGTTGGGTGATTTCAATGTTAAATAGATTCCTTTATAAAATATTTAGAATTGCTTATCCGCCTAATAATACAATTGTTCTTTTAACTATTGAGCTATCAATTACGAATATCTATACTAAAAATACCATTGTTAAAAACAATACTTAATGCATAGTAAAGCTGAGTGATAAACTAATGCTGTTTACGACTTGGCCTATATAGCTAATCAAATTACAATCAAACTTTACTCATAAAAGCACACACGAGTCTTGTTAATGATTAATTAACAAGAGTATATACGATTAATTCGATTTATTGGATTGCCCCAATAAAAATATTTATAAAAATGGATTAGTTAAAATAGGCAAAAATTGATAATGCAATGAAGAATAATTCCTTTAAAGAAGTAGATTTTATAAGTATGATATAAATATACAACTAAAGTTTGGTCATTTGTTGTTTATTTTCTGCAAAAATATACTATTTTAATAATAATGCTATTGAGTAACGAATAAAGTATGTAAATAGTTTTAAATTTTTTAAAATATTTTTTTTACGTTAAAATAAAGGAAAATATACTTTCTATTGACTTCTTTACTAACCTTGAAGCATATACGTTTTATTTTGGGATTAACTATGAAATTTCGTTACGATTAAAGAAAAATCCAGAATTTTGAATGAAAATCAGGGGTCTTTTACCAAAATGGCATAAAAATGATATACTTTTTCAGCCTTTAAATTTTGTTTAAGTTAGTCACTTAAGAGAATCAATTTTAACATATTTAGAAGAATATTTACCAATAATTTAAAGAAGTTTTAAGACAATTCGATATGAATGAAAAATCATTAAAACTGTTTAGTAATTAACCTTATTCAAACATTGTAAATCCTAATCAAAAGCCTTATTTTTACCAATTGAGAAACATTTTGACTTCAGTATCTCAAATTTTCATCATCGACAATTCACTAAAACACTCCCTTCCCAAATGAAGAAATCACTTTTACTTTACTCGTTACTTTTTCTGTGTTTTTCTAATGTTCCCGCTCAAAATATTGCCAAACGACTTTTAAAACCTTCGGATGTTTATCGGCTACAAAATTTGGGTGACCCACAAATTTCGCCCGATGGAAATTGGGTGGCTTACACGCTCTCAACGGTTGATTCGGTTAAAAATAAACGAAATTCGGATATTTGGATGGTGTCGTGGGATGGTAAAGAATCAATTCAACTTACGCATACGCCCGATGGAGAATCTCAACCCCGTTGGAGTCCTGACGGGAAATATATATCTTTTGTTTCTTCCAGAAATGGACTGACCAGTAGTCAGGTTTGGCTCATGGATCGACGTGGTGGAGAAGCCAAGCAATTGACGGATTTGAAAAAAGGTGATTTGAATGATTATGTATGGTCGCCTGATAGTAAAAAAATTGCTTTAGTGATAAAAAATCCAGCGGATACCTCAAAATCAAAAACACCCAAACCAATTGTACTCGACCGCTATCAATTTAAACAAGATGTGGAAGGATATTTGACCAGAAAATCAACGCATTTGTATTTGTACGATATTGCGTCTAAAAAAATAGATACACTTACCAGAGGAGATTACGACGAAACAACGCCAAAATGGTCGCCAGATGGTACTCAAATAGCTTTTTTGAGTAATCGTACACCTGAACCTGACCGTAATGCTAATACCGATATTTGGTTGATTGATGCCAAACCTAATGCTGAAATGAAGCGTTTGACGACTTGGACAGGTAGAGATTTTTCCGCAGAATGGAGTCCAGATGGAAAACAAATTGCCTATTTACGTACGACTTCTTCGGATAATTACATCATGTACGACCAATCGATTTTATGCGTAATCTCCAAAGATGGTGGAGAACCTAAATTATTAACGAAAGCTTTAGACAGACCCGTTAGTACGCCTCGTTGGACAAAAGATGGAATGTCAATTATGGCTTTAGTAACCGATGACCGTACAAAATACGTGGCTCAAATCAGTATTTCTGATGGAAAATTGACCAAAGTAATCGGTGGAAATCGTACTTTTAATACTTTAGAAAGACACTCTTCAGGTAGTTTCTTGACCACAATAAGTGATCCGCAAACGCCGAATGAAATTTATGTTTTAGAAAATGGGATTACTCGGAGGTTAACTAAACACCAAGAAGATTTTCTTACGCCACTAAATTTAGCAACTGTTGAAGGTTTTACTTCAAAAAGTAAAGATGGAGCTATGGTTTCCAATCTTTTATTTCGTCCTTTCAATGCTGTAAAAGGAGCAAAATTACCAACAATCTTATTTATTCACGGTGGCCCTGTGGCTCAGGATGAGTTCAATTTTGATATGTCTCGGCAAATGTTAGCGGCCGCAGGTTATAACGTAGTGGCGGTCAATTATCGTGGCTCAAATGGTCGTGGATTGGACTTTTGTAAGATAATTTCTGCTGATTGGGGTAATAAAGAAGTATTGGATATTTTAGGAGCAACCGATTACGTAGTTCAAAATGGCATTGCTGATCCAGAAAAGTTAGGAATTGGAGGCTGGAGTTATGGTGGTATTTTAACGGATTATACCATTGCCTCGGATACACGTTTCAAAGCTGCTTCGAGTGGTGCGGGTGTGGCTATGGTTTCGTCACTCTACGGAGTTGACCAATATATTTTGCAATACGATAACGAATTGGGTGCTCCTTGGAAAAATATTGATAAATATATCGCTCTTTCCTACCCATTTTTAAAGGCAGAACGTATTAAAACGCCAACGCAATTTATGGTTGGTGAAAGTGATTTTAATGTGCCATCGGTGGGAAGTGAACAAATGTACCAAGCCTTCAAATCAATCGGAATCCCGACGGAATTGATTATTTATCCAGGTCAATTTCACGGAATAACAAACCCGAGTTTTCAAAAAGACCGTTTCGAGCGTTATATTGCATGGTTTAATAAATATTTGAAAAAATAAATATTTGAAGATATTCATTAATAAGAAAGGAAGTTTTCGCTCAAAGCGAAGACTTCCTTGAAATTCAATCAGTAAATAAAATCAACCACAAAATGTACAAAGTTTACGGTATCAAAAATTGTGACACCATGAAAAAAGCCACTACTTGGCTGACTGAAAATAATATCCCTTTTGAATTTCATGATTATAAAAAATCAGGTATTTCAGAAACAAAAATCCAAGAATGGCTAACACAAAAACCTTGGGATATTCTTATTAATCGAGCGGGAACAACTTGGAAAAAACTTTCAGAGGAAGAAAAGGCTACAGACGAAATAAGTGCGACAAAACTGATGATGGAAAAGCCTTCTATGATAAAGCGTCCGATTGTAGAAAATGAGAAAATAGTAGTAATGGGTTTTAATTCTGATAATTACGAGCAAATTTTTAAATGAAAATATCATTCATTGGGGCTGGCAATGTATCGTGGCATCTTGCACAAGCACTCGAAAATGTAGGACATAGCGTAGAAGAGGTTTTTAGCAGAAATACAAAAAATGCCGAAGACCTTACTAAATATCTATACAATGCCAAAGTTCAACGAGATTTAAACTTCTCAAAATCAAACGCCCAAGTCTTTTTTCTCTGCGTAACAGACGATTCCATGTTTGAAGTCGTAAAGCAATTAGTGCTTCCTGAAGATTCGATGCTTATCCATACATCGGGTAGTAAATCACTGGCGGAATTGGATGAACTTATCCGAATAAATAGTGATGTAACGATAAAAACTGGCGTATTTTATCCATTACAAACTTTTACAAAAAACTTTAAGCTCAATTTTGCCGAAATTCCTATTTGTATTGAGTCGGAAGATGAATCTGTGGAAAAAGTGTTGATAACTTTGGGGCAGGATATTTCGGATATTACCTATGCGGTTAGTTCAGAGGAAAGGCGTGTGCTGCACGTGGCAGCGGTTTTTGCCTGTAATTTTACCAATCACCTTTGGGCAATTGCTCAGGAAATTGTTGAAGATAACGAATTGGAATTTGACCTCTTGAAACCACTTATCAACGAGACTTTCCGTAAGGCGATGGCCTCCGAAAATATATTCAATGCTCAAACAGGTCCTGCTCGTCGTGGCGATAATAAAATAATTAACCAACATCTTCTTTTCTTGAAACAACAACCTGATTATCAACAAATTTATCGGGTTTTGTCAGAAGGAATTTTGAAGAAAAAGTGTCAGAAGGAATTTTGAAGAAAAAGTAGGAAGTCGTACAACTCTTTCGTAGTTTTAACTAAATGATTAGGTTAAAAAATATGAAACGAATACCGTTTTTCCTATTCCTGTTGATTTTGTCAATTTCGGTAAAAGCTCAACAAGTTAAAGGTGACTCAATTACGTGTATATTTTACCCAGAAAGACAACCTGAATTCAAGGGTGGTATGAACGGATTAAGGAAGTTTATAGAAAAAAATCTAAAATATCCTCCTAATAATATTTGCGTGACTGGAAAAGTTTACATTCAATTCGTAGTTGAAAAAGACGGAAGAGTTACACATCCAATAATTTTAAGATCGTTGGCAAAAGCATACGACGATGAAGCAATTAGACTTGTAAGGCTAATGCCAAAATGGATTCCTGCAAAAGATTATGAAGGAAAGAAATTTATAAAATCAAAATTTACAATTCCGATTAATTTTACCCTTCAATAGAAAATGACTAAACAATTTCCCCAAAATATAACCACTTTCGTCTTCGATATTGATGGCGTTATGACGGATGGCTCAGTTCACGTGTTAGAAACTGGTGAGCATTACCGAGTATTTCATATTCGTGATGGATACGCCATTGAACGTGCCGTACAAGCGGGTTACAGAATATGCGTAATTACGGGTGGAAAGCACGAAGGCGTGCGTAAGCGTCTGCAAAACCTCAAAATCCATGATGTTTTTATGGGTTCTGGTGGAAAAAGTAAGTTAGAAATTTATAAAGGCTGGTTGGCTGAATCGGGCGTTGCAGAAGAGAATATTTTATACATGGGAGACGATTTGCCCGATTACGAAGTAATGTCTCGCCCAGATTTATTTGCCACTTGTCCCGCTGATTCTTGCGATGAAATTCTGGAAATTGCCAATTATATTTCCCCTAAAAATGGAGGAAAAGGAGCTGTTCGTGATGTAATTGAGCAAGTGATGCGAGGAAAAGGAGAATGGTTGAAGTTTTAAAGTTACCCGATATTAAATAAAAAATCACGGCAATAGTTCTGCGAAAAAACCATTGCCGTGACTAATCACTAACTACAAAACCCTGACACCTACTTACAAAACATATTTCATATAAGTATCTAAATCTTTATCGCCACGTCCCGAAAGATTAATGACTACGGTTTCATCAGGCTTTGCATTTAGGTATTTCAAAACTGCCAAAGCATGAGCCGATTCAAGAGCAGGAATAATTCCTTCTAATTTTGAAAGTTCCAAAGCTGATTCTAATGCTTCGTCATCCGTGATAGCGTAAAATTCTGCTCTTTTGGTATCCCAAAGATTAGCGTGCATTGGTCCAATTCCTGGATAATCTAAACCTGCTGAAATAGAATGTGGTTCAACTACCTGTCCGTCAGGTGTTTGCATTAACAGACTTTTGCTTCCGTGAAGAACGCCCATTTTTCCTAAGAAAGTAGTAGCAGCTGACAATCCAGAAGTTACGCCATGTCCACCCGCTTCAGCAGCAATCAAGCGAGTTTCTGTATCGTCTAAGAAATGATAAAACGCACCTGCCGCATTTGAACCACCACCCACGCAAGCAATTACGTAATCGGGTGTTTCTTTCCCCGTTTTTTCTAATAATTGCCATTTGATTTCTTCCGAAATAATCGACTGAAACCTCGCAACCATGTCAGGATAGGGGTGAGGTCCGACCACCGAACCAATGATATAATGCGTATCAACGGGGTTATTTATCCAATGACGCATCGCCTCGTTAGTCGCATCTTTTAGCGTTTTTGAACCACTCATCGCAGGACGAACTTCTGCCCCCAACATTTTCATACGTGCTACATTAGGTGCTTGACGTTGAATGTCAATTTCACCCATATACACGATACATTCTAAGCCCATCAAAGCACAAACCGTTGCAGTTGCCACGCCGTGCTGACCTGCACCCGTTTCAGCAACGATTTTCTTTTTGCCCAAACGTTTTGCCACTAAAATTTGCCCAATTGTATTGTTCACTTTATGAGCTCCAGTATGGCATAAATCTTCTCGTTTTAGATAAACGGTTGTATTGTACTTTTCGGATAAGCGTTTCGCCAAGAATAGCGGCGTTGGACGACCAACGTAGTCTTTCAATAAAGCATTATATTCTTCTTGAAATGAAGGTTCTGCGATAATACTGAGATATGAAACTCGTAATTCTTCCACATTTGGATAAAGCATTTCTGGAATGAAAGCTCCGCCAAATTGTCCGTAATATCCTTTTTCGTTTACGTTATATACTGATTCTGTGATTGTCATTTTGGTGTTTTTTTATACTTCCACCATTTCTGGCTTAATAATTCTCATTAATTCTTCTAATTTATCAATATCTTTTAACGCTGGACTTATTTCAAATTTGCTATTTACATCTAATGAATGGATTTTTAAGTTTTTGATTTCGAGTGCTTTATGAGCATTCTCTAAGTCTATTCCACCTGCTAAGAAAAATGGCTTTTCGTTATCATATTTGCTCAAAATACGCCAGTCGAAAGTTGTTCCGTTACCACCTCTTTCTTGTCCTTTCGTATCGAATAAAAAGAAGTCGCAGTAAGGTTTATAATTTTGGAGTTTGCCAAAATAAAAATTTTCATCAACTGAAAATGCTTTGATAATATTTACCCCTTTCAATTTTAAATTTCTACAAAAATCGGGTAGTTCTTCGCCGTGCAACTGAACGTAGTCGAGATTATATTTTTTGTAATTATCCAAGATATAAGACGCCGTAGCATTTACAAAAACACCTACTTTACGAATTGTGTGGGGAAAAGATTTTAATAAATCCTCATCCAAATCTTCACCAACAAATCGGCTCGATTTTTCGTAAAATATAAAGCCCATATAATCAGGTTGAAGGGCTAATAACTGGC
Source organism: Bacteroidota bacterium (assembly GCA_040387735.1). Classification (GTDB taxonomy): domain Bacteria; phylum Bacteroidota; class Bacteroidia; order Cytophagales; family Spirosomataceae; genus Arcicella. Next base: position 49,776 of record JAZKDE010000014.1, on the reverse strand, counting down.
GAATATTTTCCGCCTCACGCATACCACAAACTTTTAGTCGCATAATTTTAAAGGGCTAATAACAATTGAGCAAATTTACTGAAAATCAGTCAATTATCATAAAATCAAATTTAGTGGCTTTCAAAGGTAAATATCCTTAAAGTTGAGCAATCAAATCAGCTAAAGCTTTAGAAGGATTTTCGGTTTTCATAAATGTTTCCCCCATCAAAAAACCACGATAACCAACTGATTTCAAAAGTTTTATGGTTTCTGCTTCTGAGATACAACTTTCCGAAATTTTAATACAATTCGCTGGAATTTTTTCGGCTAATTCGAGAGATGCATTAACGTTTTGTTCCGAGAAATTTTTGAGGTTGCGATTGTTTACGCCCACCACATCAATATACTCGCAAAGGCTACGATTTAGTTCTTCTTCGTCATGAATTTCCAAGAGTGTTTCCATGCCTAATTCTTTTGTCAATTTGCCTAATTCTTTGACTCTTTGAGGACTCAAATTAGCGGCAATTAACAAAATTACATCAGCTCCCAAAGATTTTGCTTCAATGATTTGGTATTCATCAATCATAAAATCCTTTCGAATCATTGGAATGCTCGGATTGGCTTTTCTGGCTCTTAGAAAATCATCGTCTGAACCACCAAAAAAGTCAATATCTGTTAAAACTGACAAACAAGCCGCTCCTGCCTGTACGTATCCAAACGTAACATTTTCGGGCGTAACGTTGGCATTTATGATTCCTTTTGAAGGAGATTTTCGCTTAAATTCCGAAATTATTCCGCTTGAAGAAGGATTTAGTAAACTTGTTTTCAGTGAATTAGTAGTTTTGGCAAAATAGCCTTTCATTTCTAATTCTTTGACTGAAACTTGTGCTTTTCTTTCGGCTACTTCTTCTTGCTTTCGGGCAATTATTTTATCTAAAATGGTCATTCTATTTATGAATTATGAATTATGAACGGTCCGCCGTTGCGGTTATGAGTTTTATCTTTCAATTAAACTCAGCGTTCAATGCTCATTACTTTTCTAATTATCAAAAACTCTGGATAAATCTATTTGTAAATCAGGGAATGTAGTAGAAATTAGAATGTCTTCATCTGTAACTGGTTGTAAACCAATGTATTTGCCAGCTTCATTCAATACATAGACAAAAACGCATTTGTCTTGTGGCTCAACTAACCAATATTCTTTTACGCCATTTTCCTCATAAACTTCATACTTTTCTCTCATCTCCTTGCGGGAATTGCCTGGAGAAAGAATTTCAATAATTAGGTCTGGAGCTCCCACACAGCCTTTTTCGTCTAATTTATCTAAATCACAAATTACACAAATATCGGGTTGAACGATGGTGTGAACTTTGTCAGAATTATTTCTTTTCAAAGGAGTTAGCCTTACATCGAAAGGGGCTGAATATACTTCACATTTTTTACCTTCAAGGTATTTTTGTATCTCAAAAGATAATTTTCCTGAAATTCGTTGGTGAATCCTCGCAGGGGCGGACATAGGAAAGATTTTACCTTTAATAATTTCAAGGCGTTCTTCAAAAGTCCATTTCAAATAATCGGCATACGTATAAGTGCCGTTAAGGTCTAATTCTGCAAATGTCATGGCATTACAAATTTTTTAAACGAAGTTAAGGCTTTTCCACTTTCTAAAGATTCTTTTGCCTTCAAAACTGCGTCTGACAAACTTAAATTCTCATCGGCACAATATAAAGCAGTAGCAGCATTCGCTAAAACGACCTCAGTTTGGGCTTTTGTTCCTTTATTTTCCAAAATAGAAACTAATATTTTTGCCGACTCTTCAACGTTATTTCCTCCGTGTAAATCTTCTTGTTTACATTTTGTGAAACCTAATTGTTCTGGCGAAAACGTTTCTTTTCCTCTTTTGGTGATCAATTCAAAGTCAGAAGTTAGTGAAATTTCGTCATAACCATCTAAACCGAATAAAACGCCAAAATTCCCTTCTGCCTTTTGGAATAGTTCTCCAAAAATGCCTAAAATTTCTGTATTGTAAACACCCGTTACTTGTTTTTTTACTTGGGCGGGGTTCAAAATTGGTCCAAGCATATTAAAAAAGGTTTTCATACCTAATTCCTTGCGAACTGGTCCAACAAAACGCATCGCTGGGTGAAATAATGGAGCGTGTAAAAAACAAATTCCAGCCTCTTCGATTTTGGCCTTTAAATAACTTTCATCATTGGTGAATTTTACGCCTAAATATTCCAAAACTGTTGAAGAACCAACCGAGGACGAAACGCCATGATTTCCATGTTTTGCCACGTACTGCCCCGCACCCGCAACGATGAAAGAGGAAGTCGTTGAAATGTTAAAAGTGTCTTTGCCATCGCCACCCGTTCCGCAAACGTCCATCGGCGAAAATTCAGAAAGATTTACCGTAACTGCTAAATCTAACATGGCATCACGGAAACCTTCTAATTCATCTGCCGTGATAGATTTTATCATGTAAGTGGTTAAAAAAGCAGCAATTTGGCTAACGTTTGCTTCGCCCTTTCCAATGATTGAAAGAGCTTCTTTAGCTTCAATTTTGCTAAGGATTTCTCCTGAAATTCGTTTTTGTAAGTATTGTTTCATGTTTTTATCTCTTTCGATTCAGGATAATCAATTACATTTTCACCCAATTTTCAACCATTTTTACGCCATATTGTGTCAAATATGCTTCTGGGTGAAATTGTACCCCACGCACATCATAACGAGTGTGAGCTTCTGCCATTACAAAATTATTTTCATCAATAGCGGTAATTTTTAAATCTTCGGGCATTGTATTGGCTACAACCGTCCATGAATGATAGCGACAAACGTCAAATTCTTTTGGAATACCTTGAAAAAGAACTTCCGAAGGGTCAGTGATGATACATTTAGTAGTTACCCCGTGAAGTACGTCGCCCATGTTGTGCAATTTTGCCCCAAAAGCTTCTCCAATGGCTTGATGTCCCAAACATACACCCAACATTGGAATGGTCGGAGCATATTCACGGATAACATCTAATAAAATACCTGCTTCTTCGGGAATTCCTGGCCCTGGCGAAAGGAGAATTTTATCGTATTTTTTGACTTCTTCCAACGCAATTTTATCGTTACGAAAAACGTCCACATCATTGCCTAATTCTTTAAGGATATACACCAAATTATAGACAAATGAATCGTAATTATCTAAGACTAATATTTTCATTTTTTTATCTTTGTTTTACTGTGATTTTAGCCACAAAGGCAACAATGTCTCGTTAAACCTTAGCGTCTTCGTGTCTTCGTGGCAAAAAACTAAATCTCCACCGCCAATTCCAACGCTTTTCTCAAAGCTCCTAATTTCAATTTAATCTCTGCCATTTCTGTTTCTACTACAGATTTTGCTACAACGCCCATGCCTGCTTGATAGAAAAGCGTGTTATTTTTACTCATAAAAGTACGAATAGCAATGGCATGGTTAAAATTACCTTCAAAATCCATATAGCCAATTGCACCGCCGTAAATGTGGCGATTGACGTTTTCTAAACGATTGATAATGCTCATGGCATTGTGTTTTGGCGAACCCGAAAGCGTTCCCGCTGGGAAAGTATCAGCCACTAATTGCAGTGGATTTGTTCCCGCTGTCATTTGTCCAGTTACTTTTGAAACCAAGTGAATGACGTGTGAATAGAATTGAACTTCCTTGAAAGTCTCGACTTTCACCACGTCCGAACTTCTTGATAAATCGTTTCTCGCCAAGTCCACCAACATAACGTGTTCAGCAGATTCTTTGGGGTCGGCTAATAATTCACGAGCTAATTCTGCGTCTTTTTCGTCATCTCCAGTCCGTCTGAATGTTCCGGCAATGGGGTGAATTTCTGCCATATTTCCCTTTATCGCAATTTGTTTTTCGGGCGATGCTCCAAAAATATGGTAATTTTCATAATCATAATAAAACATGTAAGGCGATGGATTTATTGACCGCAAGGCTCTATAAATCTGAAAATCATCACCTTCAAAAGTACGGCTGAAACGACGTGAAGGCACAATTTGGAATACATCACCTCTTAAACAATGTTTGATACATTCGTTGATGATCACTCGCATTTCATCATCGGTGTAATTGGTGGTTTCTTCGCTGGTAAGTTTGAAAGGCTTGGTTGAATAATGCGGCAAATTCATCAAGAAATCCAGTTTTTCAAAAGGCTTTTCTGCTAATTTTTCATCGCCATATTGGTGTTCATAAATGGACATTTCGTCCTTGAAATGATTGATAGCAATTACGTAGCGATAGACGTAATAGATAATCGAAGGCATTTCGGTATTCTCATTTTTCTCTTGAATTTCAATATCCTCAAAATATTCAACGGCATCGTAGCTGATGTGTCCGAACATTCCATTTGCCATCGGAGCATCGTTTAGCTCACGAGTCCACTCAAATCTTTTCGCAAAATTCATCAATGCCTGAACTGCATCTTTGCGTTTTGCTAAAGGGAAAGATTCTTTTGTGCCGTCTGGAAAAGTCTGCGTAACGATGTCATTATTGATGATAATGCTCGCAACAGGGTCGCAGGCAATGTGCGAATATCCGTGTTCTTTGCCGTGATAATCAGCACTTTCCAGCATGACAGTATTCTTAAACTGATTTCTGAGTTTAAGGAATATTCCAACGGGAGTAACTGTGTCTGCCAGTCGTTTTTTTGAGATTGTTGTTACTTTAAAATTCATATTTTTTCAATTATTAGAAAACAAAAAAGGCTTACTGGTTGAACAGTAAGCCTTTTTCTGATAAATATATCTTTATCGAAAATACACAATGGGACTGTTCAACCGACGTTTGTCAATTGCCACCACCATGCTGTATTTTTGAAATTTGTTGTCATTTTGTCGTTTTGATGTTGCAAACTTAGTATTTAAAATTTAGAATCAAAAATTTTGTTAAAATTTCTTCTTGATAATATGTCAGAATAGAAATCTGACCTACTTTACCTCCAAAACCTTAAACTCTGTACGACGATTTAATTGATGTTCTTCTTCCGAACACGTCACACCATCAGCACATTGATTTACTAATTGACTTTCTCCGTAGCCTTTCGCCACAATACGAGTTGGAGAAACTCCTTTAGAAATAATGTACGCAACTGCCGAATCGGCTCGTCTTTGAGATAATTTTAAGTTATACTCAGTCGTTGCTCTTGAGTCGGTATGTGAGCCTAATTCTAATTTTATGTTCGGATTATCTGCTAAAACTTGCACAATTCTATCCAATTCCGAAGACGCATCACTTCTAATATCAGATTTATCTAAGTTGTAATAAATGGGAGCAATGTTAAAGGTTTTTGTAATCTCTTTGCCCACTTCTGGCTTTTCCATTTTAATGCTTGCATAGAAAATTGTATCCGTTTCTGCTTGGGTTAATTTATCTAAGGAAACTGACTTCCCAACCATCGTAAATGGCTCACGTTTAGTGAAATAACCTTTTTTTTCAGTAACAATGGTATAAGTTTTCTCTTCTTCCATTTTCACTTTTCCAAAAGTACCTTCGCCTTTAGTATAAATTTCTTCAATGGCTTGATTCGTGGAATTATCCAAAATGGCCACTTTCACGGAGTCAAGAGCTTTATTGTTGTTATCCGTAATATTTCCCGCTAAGAAATAACGAATAATTTTCTTTTTCGGCTCTTCTTTTTTGGCTACTACTGGTGGTATATTTTCGTATTTTTTGCCAGGTTGCGTGTTTTCGTAATAATAAATATCGTCGTCCCCTTTGCCAGAATCACGATTTGAAGCAAAATAACCTTTCGTCGAATCAATGGCTACTAAACCAAAATCATCGAAGCGAGAATTTAAAGGAATTCCCAAATGCTCTACTTTGATTTCACCGTTTACACGAGTTGCTGAATATAAATCTAAACCTCCAATGCCAGCGTGTCCGTCAGAAGAAAAATACAATTTCCCATCTTTAGAAACGTAAGGAAACATTTCATCGCCAGCGGTATTAATATCTGAACCCATATTGATAGCACGTCCGAATCTTCCTGCGTTATCAATATTGGCTCGATAAATATCAATGCCACCTTTTCCTCCCGCACGATTTGAGCCAAAGTATAAGGTTTTATTATCGGCTGAAAAAGATGGGCAACCATCCCAAGCCAAAGAATCTGAAACAGAAACCATTTCGGGTTCAGACCAAACGCCATCAATATTTTTAGAAATATACAAATCTACATCAGGTGATGCGTCAGAGCGTTTGCCCGTATTTCCACGAGCAAAAACCATCATCTTTCCATCTTTTGAAAACGTTGGCGTGCCTTCGTTAGCATTGTCTTTGAAAATAGTTGCACTAAAAAGCGTTGGTGTACCCACTTCTGTTGGCGTATTTAAAGCAGCACGATACAAACCCAAAAACGGCAAACCATTATTTTTATAAATTACATCCTTGCGTGAAGCCGTAAAAATTAAATCATTGCCTTGTGGAATGGGAGCAAATTCTGTTCCTGATGAGTTTACACTGAGCGGTTTTACTTCGATGTAAGTTTTTTTATTGGCTAATTCTTCAATTTCGGGTAATAAATCTATTTCAGTTTGAGCTTTGTTTTTCAACTCTTTGCTCGGAATACCCGAAAGATATTTCTCTAAGTTTTCGCCTGCTTCTTTGTATTTTCCTTGTATTTTTTGGGTTGTTGCCAAATAATAACGCAAGTCGTTTTCACGGCTGCCACTCGCCAATGCTTTTTCGTAGTAATCTCCCGCTTGTAAAGGTCGGTTTGATAAACGATAAGATTCTGCAATGAGATAATTGGTTTTACCCAATTCATATCCTGCTCCCGAAGCTTTTTGCAATTCCTTGATAGCCAATTCGTATTCGCCATTATCAAATTTTTTCTGACCTTTTTTGAAGGACTGCAAGGCGGAATTACAACTATTTAATAAAATAATTGCGGATAATATTGATATAGAAGTACGCAGTTTTTGCATGAAAAATACCTATTAGAGAATGTTCGATGAATTAAAACCTCACCTGTGTATTATACGGGTGAGGTTTGTTACTAAATACAATCAAATATAGAACGTTTTTCCTTGTAAAATGATTGTATGAATATTTTTACTTTAATAATTTGCTAATATTTCGTTTGGCTAAGTAAGTCAAAAATAATACTATGCTCAAGACGATTAATCCTTTGTCAGTACTGTTTTGGGTAAATAAAATAGCGTCTTTTTGCCAAGCGTAAAGCATAACAAGGATAATCAAAATTTCTACCCAAATAAATACTTGGAGAATCCCGACGGTTACCGAAAGTAATATTGGACGAAGATTCTCGAAAGAATTAAGTTTTTGAGACATCTTTTTAGAAGAAAAATCCGCCAACTCTGATTACGATTGGGCTTCCGTAAGGGGAAGTATTGACATTGTAATTTAAGTTATACAAAGCTGTTATTTGAAAACCGCCAAAACCTACACCGAGTCCAGCTAAAACTTGAGCATCATAATTTAATGATTGCCCCGCATACGAGCCGTAATATTTCTGAATTTCCGCTTGAGCAAAAGATTTTGAAAGGATATTTTCTAAGAAATGTAAACGATATTGACCAAAAAGACGTGGACCATACAAGTTAAATGCGTTGGTATAACTGTATTTTGTATATTGATAATCAATCGCTAAACCTGTTGTAAAATCATTAGTTACCTGATACCCAACCATTGGTGACACACTAATTACGGTAGGATTTCCGAACTGTAAACCGCCAATGCCACCACCAATTCTGATACGTTGACGAAATGGCAAATCACGGACATCAACCTCCTCATCTAAGTCTCTAACAGAACTATCTTGTTTGATAACAATTGGGTCTTGGGCGTAAGTACTTGTGTATGAAATAATTGATAGAAATAAAAAGAAAAGTAATTTTTTCATGGTTTTGATTATTATTAGTCGTTAAAACATTTCTAAATAAACGAATGATGTCATAATTTCTTGCAAGATACGAAACATTCTTTTCTGAAATTATGTCTCAATTATGTAAGGACATTCTGTATGTAACCAACCCCCACTCTTCTGACAAAACAATCTCAGAATTTATTATCTTTGTTAAATTCATTTACCAGTGATTTGTTGGGCAAATTCTAAGTCTTAAAACTAAATCACTACTCCATAAATTCATGAACATTACGGAAATCAAGAATCAAAACCATACTTCCATTGAAGACCTCGACCCAAAGCGTTTTATCATCATTAAAGGGGCGAGAGTGAATAATCTTAAAAATATTGATGTTGCCATTCCTCGCAATAAATTGGTGGTAATCACGGGTTTATCGGGTTCTGGAAAGTCTTCCTTGGCTTTTGATACGCTTTTTGCCGAAGGACAACGAATGTACGTGGAAAGTTTGAGCTCATACACTCGTCAGTTTTTAGGTAGAATGGAAAAACCCGATGTGGACTACATTAAAGGAATTTCTCCTGCCATTGCGATTGAACAAAGAGTTTCGACGAAGAATCCTCGTTCGACGGTTGGAACAACTACTGAAATTTACGATTATTTGAAATTGCTTTTTGCCCGAGTGGGTGTGACGTATTCGCCAATTTCTGGAAAAGTGGTGAGTAAAGACACGATTTCGGACGTGGTGGATTTTATTTTCACTTTGGAAGAATCGCAAAGAGTAATGATTTTATCCCCTTTATTTCTGAAACAAGAACGAACACTTGCCGAAGAAATGAAGGTTTTATTGCAAAAAGGTTATACCAGAATTGTGATTGACGGAGAGATAAAATTCTTGGAAGAACTCCTTGATAATAAAGAAGAATTGAAAAACCTTCCACCGATAAATCTATTCACGAATAATTATAAAATCTTGATTGACCGTGTGGCGGTTAAGAAAGAAACGGATGGTCAGCCCGATGAAGAAACGCAATTTCGATTGTCAGATTCTGTCCAAACGGCATTTTTTGAAGGTGATGGCATCTGTTTTGTAGAAATTGTTGGGTCTGAAACAAAGACTTTTTCCGACCGCTTTGAAGCCGATGGAATTCCTTTTGAAGAGCCGTCGCTGAATCTTTTTAGCTTTAATAATCCTTACGGAGCTTGTAAGCGTTGCGAAGGTTTTGGGCGTATTTTAGGGCTTGACCCTGATTTGGTAATTCCTGATAAAAGCCTTTCCGTTTACGAAGGGGCAATTGCTCCGTGGAGAACCGAAAAAATGAGCGAATATTTGATTCCGCTTATCAAAAACGCCACCAAGTTTGACTTTCCAATTCATCGTCCTTATAAAGAATTAACCGAAGAGCAAAAAGCCGTTTTGTGGACTGGAAATCAATATTTTATTGGTTTAGATGCTTTCTTCAAAATGTTAGAAGCTGAAACTCATAAAATTCAGTATCGAGTGATGCTCTCCCGTTATCGTGGGCGTACAACGTGTCCCGAGTGTAAAGGTTCTCGCTTGCGTAAAGATGCAGGTTACGTAAAAATCAATGGGAAATCTATCATTGATTTGGTTTTGTTGCCCATTACAGACGTGATGGAATTTTTCAAAAATCTGCAATTGCTTGATTATCAATACGGAGTTTCTAAAAGAATTTTGCAAGAAATTGAAACTCGTTTGGAATACATGAACAAAGTTGGTTTGGGTTATTTAACGCTTAATCGCTTGGCTTCTTCGCTTTCGGGTGGTGAGTTTCAACGGATAAAATTGGCAACTTCTTTAGGTAGTGCTTTGGTGGGTTCAATGTATATTTTGGATGAACCGAGCATTGGCTTGCACCCAAGAGATACTTTGCGTTTGGTTTCGGTTTTAGAATCTTTGCGAGATATGGGAAATACCGTAATCGTAGTTGAACACGAAGAAGAAGTGATGCGGGCGGCCGACCAAATTATTGATATTGGCCCCGATGCAGGAAGAAACGGGGGAGAATTGGTCTTTCAAGGTTCTTTTGATGATGGAAGTGCGATGCGACCGACGCTTCGGTTTGATATTCGGAATATCGAAAATCAAACATCGAAAACTTCCCATACCATTAACTTTTTGAACGGAACGGATAAAATTGAAGTTCCAAAATTCCGTAGAAAATCAACCAGTTTTATCGAGATTAAAGGAGCTTACGAAAATAATTTAAAGGACGTTTCGGTGAAATTTCCTTTGGGAATTTTAACGGTTGTTACGGGCGTGAGTGGTTCGGGGAAATCGACTTTAGTACGTAAAATTTTATATCCTGCTATCGGAAGACATTTAGGAACTTACACCGACGAATCAGGGAAATTTACGGAAATGGCGGGTAGTATCGGCAAAATTGAAGCCGTTGAAATGGTTGACCAAAACCCAATTGGGAAATCGTCACGTTCAAATCCAGTTACGTATGTGAAGGCTTATGACCAAATTCGTTTGTTGTATTCCGAACAACCCATTTCAAAATCAAGAGGCTATAAACCAGCCCATTTTTCATTTAATGTGGAGGGTGGACGCTGCGAAACTTGTCAGGGTGAAGGTTTTGTAACCATCGAAATGCAATTCATGGCGGATGTAAAACTCAAATGTGAATCTTGCGGAGGAAAGCGTTTTAAGCAGGAGATTTTAGACGTAAAATATCACGAAAATGACATTGCGGATATTTTGGATATGACGGTGGATGATGCCATTGATTTATTCAGAAAAGACCAGCCGAAATTAGTGGAAAAACTATTACCCTTGCAAGAAGTTGGTTTGGGATACGTGAAATTAGGACAATCGTCTAATTCACTGTCGGGTGGAGAAGCACAGCGGGTAAAATTGGCGAGTTTCTTGGGTAAAGGAAATCCGAATAAAGGGAAAACCTTATTCATTTTTGACGAACCGACGACAGGTTTACATTTTCACGACATCAAAAAACTCTTGAAAGCCATCAATGCTTTGGTAGAACAGGGCGATTCGGTTATTATTATTGAACACAATATGGAAGTCATCAAATCAGCTGACCATATTATTGACATTGGTCCAGAAGGTGGCGATAAAGGAGGTTATATCACCTTTGAAGGAACACCCGAAGCAATGGTGAAAATCGAAGGTAATTATACGGCTGATTTTTTGAAGGGGAAGATATGAGACTTAGAATTTATAGCACGCCGATAACGCAGATTTAAGGGATTTTATAAAATTACTCACTTATAAAATCCTTTAAATCCAGCGTTACGAAGTATCTGCGTCATCAGCGTTCCATGAGTCATTTATTCCAAACTACTCAAAATCCCCAATTCCAAACCTCTCAATTCTGCTAATCCACGTAAACGACCAATTGCCGTATAACCTGGATTTGTGCGTTTTTCTGGGTTTAAGTCATCCAACATTCGGTGTCCGTGGTCGGGGCGAAATGGTAAACGATAATCTTTTCTTCCTGCCTCAATTCTGCTTTTTTGTTCCAAAACCAAAGCTCTCATCACGCCATACATATCCACATCACCGTCTAAGTGGTCAGCTTCGTGGAAATTACCTTCTACATCTCTTCTGGTGGCTCTTAAATGCACGAAATTGATTCTATTGCCCATGCGTTCAACCATGCCTACTAAATCGTTATCGGGACGCACGCCGTAACTTCCCGTGCAGAAACACAATCCGTTATTTGGGCTTTCGTAGGCTTTTAAAATTTGTTGTGCATCAGCTTCCGTACTAACCACACGTGGAAGTCCCAAAATAGGAAAAGGAGGATCGTCGGGGTGAATGGCTAAATTGATACCTGCTTCTTCGGCAACTGGGGTGATTTCACGGAGAAAATCGTAAAGATTATTTCTTAGTTCTTTGTCACCAACTTCATCGTAAGTTTTCAAAACTTCAGCAAATTCTTCTACCGTAAAACTTTCTTCACTTCCTGGTAAACCTGCAATAATATTACGAATCAATTTATCTTTTTGTCCTTGCGAAGCCTTCGTAAACCAATCTTTCGCTTTTGCTAATTGTTCTTCTGTGTAACTTGCTTCGGCATTTGGTCTTTTTAAGATATGAACTTCAAAGGCGGCAAACTCGGTAGCATCAAAACGAAGAGCTGTTGAACCGTCGGGTAAAGGAAAGTCTAAATCAGTACGAGTCCAGTCTAGAACGGGCATGAAATTATAACAAACCGTATCAATGCCAGCTTTGCCCAAATTGATAAGTGATTGCTTATAATTGTCGATATATTGACGATAATTTCCCGAACGTTTTTTGATGTCCTCGTGTACGGGAACACTTTCTACAACTGAGAAATTTAACCCCGCTGCTTCAATTTCAATTTTACGATTTTGTATTTCATCCAAAGACCAAATGACTCCATTCGGTAAATGGTGTAAAGCCGTCACAATTCCTGTTGCTCCTGCCTGACGAATATGAGATAAGGGTACGGGGTCTTTCGTTCCGAACCAGCGAAATGTTTGTTCTAAAGGCATATCTGTAATTTATTACTTGTCTTATTCTTATAAAAGATTATTTTGTTGTGCTTTTACCCAAAATCCCGAAAAATTATTCATTTTAGCCATAAAAAAGCACAAATTTTACTTTGAAAAATAGTAGATTTGAATTCAATTCTAATCAATTATCCCTAAAGTTTCAAATTCATGACACAAAATTCAACAAAAAGTAATCAGTCATCCTTATATACTCTAATGACCGTATGGTTTTTTTGGAGTTTTGTGGCGGCATCAAACGGTATATTAATACCTCTTTTCAAAGAGAAATTCACTCTTAGTCAAACGCAAGCTCAATTAGTTGACTTTGCCTTTTATGCCGCTTATTTCATTGGGTCGGTACTTTATTTAATCTTTTCTCGTATCATGGGTGGAGATATTTTGAATAAAATTGGTTACAAAAATGGTATTGTGATTGGACTTCTGATTTCAGCTTTTGGAACACTATTATTTTATCCTGCGGCTCAAATGGCCTCTTACAATTTGTTGCTTTCTGGTTTGTTTATTGTAGGACTTGGATTTTCATTGCAACAAACAGCTACTCAGCCATTTATGATTGCTTTAGGGCCTCCCGAAACAGGAGCTCAACGTATCAATTTAGGGGGTGCTGTTAATAATCTTGGTGGAACAATTGGACCTGCTTTGGTTTCTTACGCTATTTTTGGGTCAATCTCGAAAGATGCAGCGGCTAATGCTTCTATTGAAGACGTGAAAATCCCGTATTTGTGTCTGGGAGCATTATTTTTACTAATGGCTTTACTTTTCTGGACTTCAAAACTACCTCGTATCAAGAACGATGAAGATGTTCAAGTAAGTAATATTGTGATTGGTTTACCTCTTGCATTTTTGGTGCTTTGCGTAGGCGTTGCGGTAGCATTTACCATTGAAACAGCGATTATGTTTACGTTTATCTTGATGGTTATTTTGATGATTGGATATTTGATTTATGCAGTTGTTACGAAATCTGGAGCAATCCAAAATGCGGGTTCTGTTTTGCAATATCCACAAGCTATTTTGGGAATGACTGCCATCTTTGTTTATGTTGGTGTGGAAGTAACAGTTGGGTCAAATTTAGGAGAATACTTGAAGCAAACTCAAAATTTAGATTCGTCTCAAATTTCTAAATATATCTCTTTATTTTGGGGAAGTATGATGATTGGTCGTTGGACGGCTTCAATTAGCAATTTTAATCCCTCAGCATCCCTCAAAAAGATTTTGACGGTAGTTGTTCCATTTATTGCTTTCGCCATTGTATTATTGGTGAATGCACTTTATAGTGGAGATGTAACTGATTTATTACCTTATGCTGCTTGTATTACAGTGTTAATTTTAGCTTATTTTGCCAGTAATGAAAAACCGGTTCGTTTATTATTGATTTTCACTGCATTGGGAGCAATTATGACTATTATTGGAGTAGTAACAACGGGTAAAGTTGCTTTATTCTCGTTGATTTCAGGCGGCTTGTTTTGCTCAGTATTATGGCCGAGTATTTTTTCATTGGGAACGGCTGGTTTGGGTAAATTCACCAATCAAGGAGCGGCATTTTTGATTATGATGATTTTGGGAGGCTCAATTATACCAGTGGTTCAAGGTCGAATTGCCGATTCATTTGGTATTCAACATTCTTACTTATTGGCTGCCGATTGTTTTGCCTATTTATTCATCTTCGGAATCATTGTGCAGGGTGTTCTTCGTAAACAAGGCATCGACTTTGATAAGGAAGTGGTTGCTGGTGGAAAATCAGGACATTAGAATGTAACTCGATGTTTCACATCGGAATAAAAATATCATCAGTCCGATGCAAAATGTCATCGGACTATAACAATGAATTTATACTATCAAAAAATAGGAAATGGTCAAAAAATCCTGCTCGCCTTTCATGGAATGGGGCAGGATTTTTCGTGTTTCCTGAAATTTGCTGAAACCTTTGCCAATCAATATACTACTTACCTTTTTGATTTGCCTTATCATGGAAGTAGTGAAGGAGTTCATGGCTCAAAATACCTTGAAAATGAAGTGGTAACGAAAGCTATTTGGGTGAATTATTTGACGATTTTTTTGCAGGAAAATCAAATACAAAATTTCTCAATTATCGCTTTTAGTATGGGTGGACGTTTTGCTTTGGCAACCGTCGGAGCCTTTTCTGAAAAGATAGAAAAACTTTTCCTCTTAGCCCCCGATGGTATTTCAGAAACACCATTTTACAATTTTGTAACTCGATTTAGACTGAGTCGTAAAGTCTTTAAGTCTGTTTTAACGCATAATCACAAATTTCATACTTCTGTTCAAACGCTGGTGAGGGCAGGATTGGTGCATGAAAGTGTGTTCAAATTCGCCAAAATAATGGTAGATACGCCCCAAAAACAAAAACAGTTATACCGGGCTTGGATCGGATTTCATCAATTGCGATTTGATATGAAAAGTCTTGCTCAATTAATTAATCATCAAGAAATTTCCGTGAAATTCTTTACTGGCAAATACGATAAATTGTTACCTACCCATAAAGTTTTCCCTCTTTCCAAACATCTTCATCAGGTTGACGTTATTACTCTTGAAGCCAGTCACGGGCGATTAGTGGATAAAGTGCTTACGTATTTTATGAATCATAAATGCTAAAAAATTGTCTATAAAAGACATATAACTGACCATTTAGCAACTATTATTGGCTTTACTTCGTATGTTAACTACGGAGTACTGCTATGTCATGAATATGAACCAGTTGTGACTGCCGTCTAAATTAGAATTGAATATGAGTTTTATCACCGCCATTGGCACTGCTGTTCCCGAAAATTGTTTCCCTCAAATGCAAATTGCTGAGTTTATGGCTTCTGCTTTGCAAATGGATGAACACGAACAACGGAAACTGAAAGCCTTATATCGGATGACTAAGATTGTCCAACGACATTCTGTGTTGTCGGACTACGGAAAGCCCTTTTCAGAATATCAATTTTATCCTCAAAGTGCCGATTTAGAGCCATTTCCGAGTATTTCTCGAAGAATGTTAGCGTATCAAGAATATGCTTTGCCCCTTTGTTTGAAGGCAATCACAAATCTTAATCAAGATATTCTCCAGAAAGGAATTACGCATATTATAACGGTTAGTTGTACGGGAATGTATGCTCCAGGTTTGGACATTGAGATAATTTCAGCTTTGGGATTAGATACGACCATTCAGCGAACAGCCATCAATTTTATGGGTTGTTATGGAGCTTTTAACGGTTTAAAAGTGGCGGATACTATTTGTAAAGCAAACCTAAATGCTAAAGTTTTAGTGGTTTGTATAGAGCTTTGTACGCTTCATTTCCAAAAAAAAATGGAGGAAGATTTCTTGCTTTCAAATGCTCTTTTTGCGGATGGAGCCGCCGCTGTTTTAATTGAAAGTGAAAGCAATGGTAAAGGTCTTGAACTAAAGTCTTTTTTCTGTGATTTATACTTTGAAGGCAAACAGGATATGGCTTGGAAAGTAGCAGATTTTGGCTTTGAAATGACGCTAACTTCGTATATTCCTAAATTGGTGAAAAATGGAATTAAATCATTGATTGATAGATTGTTGATTAATGCTGGAATAACCAATGATGATATTACTTTGTACGCTATGCACCCAGGTGGAAAGGCAATTTTAGAAGCCATAGAAACGGCTTTGGATATTACCAAAGAAGATAATAAATATGCTTATGAAATTCTGCGAGATTACGGAAATATGTCGTCTTGTACAGTACTTTTTGTCTTGAATGAGATTTTGAAAAACGCAACGAATTCCGACAAAGGGAAAAACATTTTGAGCTGTGCTTTTGGCCCAGGTTTGACCTTAGAATCTATGGTTTTGAAGATTGATTAAAGCCTAACGGAACTAAAATACATATTTCGTTGAAAATAATATTCCACTACTGTATAAATTTACCAATCCACGACCAACACCTTTGAGGGGTGTTTTTAAATACGGCTCCGCTTGGAAGGTTAAATGCTTCGTAAGTTGTTTTTCCCAGCCAATAGAAAGATTTAAGGTACTCCAATAGAAACTTGATTTGTCGCTCCAATCGCTTGTTTTTGTGGGTGACCAAGCATAGCTGTAAATGTAAGTTTCATTGAGCATTATATACGACGAAATCCCTGAGCTAACAAACCATGTTTGGCGGGGCTTTTGAAAAATATTAAACCGCAAATTGATAGGAATGTCAATGACTTTACACTTTCCATCGACTTCTGTGGGCTTTGAAGGATGCCCTTTCGTCCAATCTGGCCAAGCGTGGTAATATTCAAAATCGCCAACGTACTTTTTGCTTGAATAAGAAACCCCTGTTTGTAAGGCAAATTTCTTACTAATTCGATACTCAAATAATAACCCCACAGACCCGCCTAAAGCCGAATATTCCAAACTCTCGATTGAATTTATATCAGGTGATAAAGCTAAACGTATGCCAAAGCGAGAAAGTTTGGGTGTTGGTTTGGTTCTTGGAAGGCTATCAATAAATGGAGGTAAATCAACTTCTAAATTAGTTAAAAGTGATTTTGTTCCTGCATTTGCTAAATCATTTACACCAAAGAAATTGGTTCGATTAATTACCTCTTCGGAGGTTATTGTTTTTTCGATGGTTATATTTTTCAATGTAAAATCTACTCCTTGATTGAATGGATTTTTTTTTGCAGATTGTGCTTTGTCGAAGTATGAGTTTTCCTGCTTTTTTGTTTTCCAATTTTTGTTTAACCCAGAATTGAGATGATTTCCTTTCGATTCAAAAGATTGATTTTTAGTCAATTTTGAGGTATTTCCTGTTTTTATTTCAGGTGTATTTGTATTTGACTCAACAGAAGCAATATTTGCTTCCGATATTTCTGAAGATTCAACAACCGTTGAAATCTCATTTTGGGTGGTAGATTCAATTTTGCTATTAGAATCTCTTCGTGATTTTTTTGAGATTAACGAATTTACCATTGTCCGTTTCTCCATCGACAATTTTGTTTGATTAGCCGTTTTTTTCGTAGAAGATTGAATCGTTGTCTTCAAAGATAATAGCGTATTTTCTTTGCCGAAAACTTCCTCATTTTTTGATTTTACTTTTTCACTCGTTGATAATGTTGACTTTTCCGTCGTTTGGTTATGCTGCTTTGTTAAATCACTTGTACTTTTTTGAGTATTTGCTGGATTAGATACAACGGATTTGATATTATCTTTTTCTGTAATCTCCGTTGAAATATTACTTTTTAAACGTACATCTTTACTTGTAAAATAATATACAAATCCCACCCCAACTAATAATAGAAGGGTAAGTGCGGGCAATAACCACTTTATCCTGAATCCTTTTGGTGTTTCAGATTTTGGCTTATTGTCAATTTTATGTCTGAGCTTGTCGAAAGCCAATGAATCAAACGGGATTTCTACCTTATCAGAGGCTTCTCTGAAAAGGTCATCCAGTTCATCATCGGGCATATCCCACCACTTATCTGACATTTTGTTTAGTATTAATTTTAATGGTTTATTCTTGTATTACTTCTTCCGCAAAAATTTGTAAAAACCAGTTTCTGGCGGGAAACTCGGCTTTTAAGCAAGAATACTACGTTATCAATGTTCTTTATTCTTTACTCAACATTTCTCTTAAGTTTATTCTGGCTCTTGCTAAGTTTGATTTGGATGTGCCGACTGAAATTTCTAACATTTCCGAAATTTCTTCGTGCGAATATCCATCAATGACGAACAAACTAAAAACTGTTCGATAACCTGGCGTTAATTTTTGTACAAAACCTAAGAGTTCTTCATAGGATACATCAGAGGACGCATCTTTATTGTCGCTGATAGAATATTCAGCTTCTTGAATGTCCTCGTGATTATAATGTTTATGGTTTTGGCGGTAATAATCCAACGCTGTATTAACCATAATTCTTCTTAACCAATTCTTAAAAGATTTTGTTAAATCTATCCTATCAGCATGATTAAATACCTTAATAAAGCCATCATTCACAATTTCTACGGCTTCATCACGGGTGTGGGTATAACGCAAACACACACTCATGGCATAGCCATAGAACTGCCTATATAGCAATTCTTGACATTTCGGGTTACCAGTTCGGCAGCCGTCAAGTAGGTCTTCGAGTGTATGGTTACGGTCTATGGTAATGGGCATTCTGATGGCATTGCTGATAAAAAGAAATTATTTTTCCAACGTTAAGCAATCAATCTGACATTAAGTACGGGTGTTATGAAATTTAGGTTGCGTGAAGAACAAAATTATTTGATATTTTAGTGTGATTTATAAGCTAATCGGTCATCATATCGTTTAAACCCAACAGCTACTTCTCAATATCCAGAGATTTTCTGTAACTTTGCAAATCAAACATTCCCTAAAATACAATGACAATCCATAGAGAAAGCAAAGGAACTATCTTAGTAACTACTATTTTTCTGATAGTTTTGAATAGTGCAATTGCTTATTTTTTTCCAGACAATGATATACTTCGTAAAATTTTCGTAGTCCTCAGCGTTATTTTAGCAATAATCGTGCTTCAATTTTTCCGTGTACCAAAACGTACAACAGTTAAAAATCCAAAGCATATTATTGCTCCTGCTGATGGTAAGGTTGTTGTAATTGAGGAAGTTGTAGAAACTGAATATTTCAAAGGCCCACGTCGTCAGGTGTCGATTTTTATGTCGCCAATTAACGTGCATATCAATTTCAACCCAATTTCGGGAATTATTACTTATTTTAAATATCACCCAGGAAAGTTCTTAGTAGCTTGGCATCCAAAGTCGAGTACAGATAATGAAAGAACAACTATCGTGACTAAACACGCTAATGGAACAGAGATTCTTTTCCGTCAGGTTGCTGGGGCTTTAGCTCGTAGAATTTGTTGGTACGTGAAAGAAGGACAAGCCGTTGAGCAAGGAACTGAGTTTGGTTTTATTAAATTTGGCTCACGAATCGATATTTATTTACCTTTAGATGCTAAAATTTTAGTAAATCTTGAAGATAGACCGGTGGGAGGCGAAACGGTTATTGCGGAGTTAGCTTAATTTATTTAGTGATTTGTTAATTAGTGAGTTGTAAACTCATAAATATAAAACGGGGTAAAAAGTATCAAAACTTTTTACCCCGTTTTCTTTTAACGAACGTCGCCCCTACATATCGACCATTTCTACCACAATTTTCCAAGAATCTTTTGTTTCCTGCTTCCAAATTCTTACATAATTTCCTGACTTACCCGCACCCGAAATTACGCCGTAAATACAAACTAAGTCGCCTGCATTGGAGGAAATTGCTTTCAGACCCGTATAAACAATGTTTTTATCATAAGACTTTTTCAAAAATGCTTTAGCCAACTCCTTTCCAGTAATTGGCTTCTGATTTTTGCGGTAAATTCTTACGTTTTGTGAAAGATGCGGTTCAAACGGATTGAGGGATGATTTGGCATTTTTCCAATAAAAATGGTCATTCATAAAAACCATTCGCTCGGCTAAAACCATTTGATTTTTGAGTTCTGTTGGCTTAAATGTTGGATAAAGTTCTATGATATTTTCTGCACTCGTTTCTGGATGTGAAACACCCGCATCAACGACTACTTTCCATGAATTATCCGCTTGTTTTTTCCAAAGTGTCATAAAACTCCCGAATGAAACAGGTTTATCAGTTGCTGATTCATTATGAAATTGCCAATTGCCCACTGTATAAGCAATATCCATCGAACCTGCAATTTCTGCAAAGGTTGGTTTCCAAGTGATAACTCCTTTGAAATCAGTTTTTTGCCATTGTTCCAGACCATTTACGGGCATTCTTTTTTCAAAAACGATTGATTCTTTCGTCAAAAAATCCAAGAAAGCATTTTTTGTACCCTTGTCGATAGACATTTGGGCAAAGGCTTTTTCCGTTTCAATGACTTTTTGTAAAGCTTCTTTCTGCTTTACGTCTTGGGCAAAAATCACGCTTGGAAATAAGCAGATGAAAAGGAATATATTTTTTAAAGTCATGATGAGCTTTTTTTGATAAAACGGAAAAGAAACGATAAAATTGAGAAGAACTACCGTAAATAATGCTTGTTAATGCACACTTTGCAATTACTCATTCACAACTCACTAAATCACCATTAACGTCTACTGTCGTCCTTTTCTACTATTACCGCCTTTTTTTGCACCTCTATTTTTTCTTTCTCCGCTACTACTTGAGGATTTTCCAAAATTGCTTTTTCGAGATTCTTTTCCTCCTGCGATAATTTGCTTTTTATTTTTTACCTCTTTCTCTTTTGCCTTTACTTTGAAATCCTTTTTCTCGTGGAATGCACCTTTAAAATCAGGGTCTTCACGTTTGCGTTGTTCGTCCATTTCACGGAGCATAATTTGCTTTTCTACAAATGGCGTTTGTAAAACCTCTAATTCAGCAGGAAGTGGCTCACGTGGAATGGTCATTTTGATGATTTTCTCAATTTTTCCGATGTGATATTCCTCGGCTTCGGTCATAAAAGTGATAGCTTCTCCTGTTTGGTTTGCTCGTCCTGTCCGTCCAATCCTATGAACATAATCTTCGTAAATCAATGGAACATCAAAATTAATTACGTGGCTAACCATTTGAATATCAATGCCTCGTGAAGCTACATCAGTTGCAACTAATACTTGAATATTTCCTTCTTTGAAATCCTCCATCGAGTTGATACGAGTATTTTGTCCTTTGTTTGCATGAATAACCCGAATCTTGTTCTCACCAACGACTTTTCGTCCCAAAAACTTAAAAATATTATCGGCGTATTCCTTACTTCTACAAAAAATAATAGTTCGATTAAATCGCTCGTGGTCACGCATGAGCATTCCCAAAAGATTAATTTTTGTCATGAAATTTGGCACTTCATACAGACTTTGTTTCACCATACTGGCGGTAGTAGCTTGGGGCGAAACTTCAACTTTATGCGGAAATTCCAAAAACTCATGCGAGAGGTTTTCTACTCTGGCTGGAAATGTTGCCGAGAACAACAAATTTTGACGTTTTTTAGAAGGAATTACTTCCAAAATCTTCCGAATTTGGGGCATAAAACCCATATCCATCATTTTATCAGCTTCGTCCAAAATGAGGGTTTTTAGTTCTTTTACGCCAATTTCACCCTTTAGATATATATCCATGAATCGTCCTGGTGTTGCTACAATAATATCAATACCTTTTTGGAGCGTTTCAATTTGTGTTTTTGGTCCTAAACCACCGTATAAAGCCACATGGCGGAGGTCGGTATATTTGGCTAAAGCCTTGATTGCCTCATCAATTTGCATCACTAACTCACGAGTAGGAGCGAGAATCAACACTCGCATATCCGTTCCTTGTGCGTATTTGACCTTCATCAAAATAGGGAGGAGGTAAGCGGCAGTTTTGCCCGTACCCGTCTGTGCAATACCCAATACATCATGTCCATTCAGAACCAAGGGAATCGCTTGCTCTTGAATGGGCGTAGGTGCTTGATAACCAGCTTCTTCGATGGCTTTTATTAATTGTCGATTGAGTTCAAAATCCTCGAAAGTCATAAATTTTATTCGCTTAATTTAACTACAAAGGTACAGAAAGAAAGTGTGAAGTATTTAGTATTCTTTGATTCGTTAGAATCATTAACGGCTAATAGGGTTTTCAACTGCTGTTAGGGTAGCTCAAAACTATGAATATCACTAACTATTAATCATCTTGAAAAATAGTGTAGATTCTGCCCAAAATTTGGGGTACATTAATGTTTGTACTATCTTTGAACTACACAAATATTTAAAATCAAATGAGTCAAGAAACCATAATATTTTCAATGGAGCGAGTTTCTAAAACCGTTCCACCTCAAAAACAAATCTTAAAAAATATTTACCTCTCTTTCTTCTACGGAGCAAAAATTGGTGTGTTGGGTTTGAACGGTTCGGGTAAATCGTCACTTTTACGCATCATTGCGGGTAAAGACAAAAGCTATACGGGTGATATTGTGTTCTCGCAGGGATATTCTGTGGGAATGTTGGAACAAGAACCAGAACTTGACCCGACTAAAACGGTAAAGGAAATTGTGGAAGAAGGCGTTGCGGAAGTGGTTGCTTTATTGAAGGAATTTGACGAAATCAACGAAGCCTTTGGCGACCCAGATGCTGATTTTGATAAATTATTGGAACGTCAAGGAACAGTTCAAGAGAAACTTGACCATCATAATGCTTGGGAATTGGATACTCGTTTGGAGCGTGCGATGGATGCTTTGCGTTGTCCTCCGTCCGACCAAAATGTAGCAAACCTTTCAGGTGGTGAAAAACGTCGTGTGGCTCTTTGTCGCTTATTGTTGCAAGAACCAGACGTACTTTTATTAGATGAACCTACCAACCACTTGGATGCGGAATCGGTACTTTGGTTAGAAGAACATTTACGCCAATACAAAGGAACGGTGATTGCTGTAACCCACGATAGATATTTCTTAGATAACGTAGCGGGTTGGATTTTGGAATTGGATAGAGGCGAAGGTATTCCGTGGAAAGGAAATTATTCTTCGTGGTTGGAGCAGAAACAAAATCGTTTAGCGAAAGAAGAAAAGACTGAATCACGTCGTCAGAAAACTTTGCAACGAGAATTGGAATGGGTGAGAATGTCGCCAAAAGCTCGTCAGGCAAAATCGAAAGCACGTTTAGAAGCCTACGATAAATTGATGTCGGAAGAAAACCGTCAGAAAGAAGATAAATTAGAATTATTTATTCCAGCGGGTCCAAGATTAGGAAATAAAGTAATTGAGGTTCAAGGCGTTACGAAAGCTTATGGCGATAAATTACTGTTTGATAATCTAACATTTTCATTGCCTCCTGCGGGAATTGTGGGAATTGTGGGGCCAAACGGTGCAGGTAAATCAACGCTTTTCAAACTCATCACGGGGCAAGTGCAACCCGATGCAGGAACATTTGAAGTAGGTGAAACCGTACAAATGGCTTACGTTGACCAAGAACATAATCAATTAGCGGCGGATAAATCAGTATTTGAATTGGTTTCGGGCGGAACTGAAATGACGCTTTTGGGCGGGCGACAAGTGAATGCTCGTGCGTATGTGAGTAAATTCAACTTCAACGGAGCCGACCAAGAAAAGAAAATTGGTAATTTGTCGGGTGGAGAAAGAAACCGTGTGCATTTGGCGATGATGTTGAAAGAAGGGGCAAACCTTTTGCTTTTGGATGAACCAACCAATGACTTAGACGTAAACACGCTTCGTGCCTTAGAAGAAGCCTTAGAAAACTTTGGTGGTTGTGCCGTTGTAATTTCCCATGATAGATGGTTCTTGGACAGAATTGCGACGCATATTTTAGCGTTTGAAGGTGATTCTCAGGTTTATTGGTTTGAAGGAAACTTCTCTGATTACGAAGAAAATCGCAAAAAACGTTTGGGTAACGATGCCACACCGAAGCGTATTCGTTATAAGAAATTAGGAGATTAGGAATAATATAAAAATAGTCAGCGTTTAAACGTTGGCTATTTTTATATCACATTTACTCTCCCCGAATAAACTTCTTCACTAAAACCTTTTCTCCATCAATAATTCTCACAAAATACATTCCTGTGGATAGACTTTTTACGTCAATTTCTTTCGTAAAGGTATTCTCTTGTGTTTTTCCTAATTTATCGGATAAAATGTTCATTCCTAATGAGTTAAAGATTTCTATCGAAGGTTCAGTCGGGATATTTTCCTGCTTGAAATACTGAATTTTTAGCCATTCATTCGTTGGATTGGGCGAGAGTATTAAGGCTTCTGGGTCAAGGTCTTGCTCAAGATTATCGAAGGCTATAACTCTTGCATTACTCACTTTTACAAACTCTATTATTCCCGAAAGCGAAGAACATTTTCCTAATGTTGTTCGAACAGTATATTTTCCAGCCTGATTGATGCTTATACTTACTTGTGTGGCATTTGGGATAGCTACACCATCTTTGAACCATTGAAAAGTGTATTTTAAATTATCTGTCAATACAGCCTGAATAGTCGTTGAACGTCCGCTAATGAGGAGGTATTTTCCTGTAATAGGTTTGGTTGAAACGGTACCTCCCATACTGGTAATAAGGAAAGGAGAAGATATTGAAGTACAGTTGTTCTGAATTGTTTTTACGGTATAACTTCCTGATTCTAATATAATTAATGAAGCAGTTGTTGCTTTTGAAATACTCTTGTCATCTTTCAACCATTGGTAAGTAATGCCAGTTCCCGTGAGGTTTTTTACGCTCAAATTGATATTGGCGGCACAAATACTTGTACCATTATCCGAAGAAATGATGGGAGTTTGTGCATTTTCAACTGTAATGGAAGGAGAGGTTGCTGAGCATTTTCCTTGCGTAATAGTTACGGTATATTTTCCCGCAACTTTCGGAATATAAGAGGACGCATTTGACAAAGGAATTGGCTGACCATTCCAACTCCAAACGTATGAGAGATTGGTGCCTGTATTGGTTAATAGTTTCACTGCTCCTTTACACAAAGAAGTATTGCCTGTGGAGGTAATAGATGCGGAAAGTTGACATGGAATACCACTAACTCCGCTAATAATCAGAGCATAATATTGAATATCACCTTTTAATATTGACCCTTTATGATTCACCGTAATGGTATAAGTTTTGCCTGCTACGGGTTTTTCAATGTAGATTTGTTCAATATTATCTCGAAAATTATCCCCTTGTGTTGCTCCCAGACTCGGTGAATCTGGATTTAAAACCCAAGGAAAGCTGGTTGTTTGTCCATCACTAATTCTGATGTCTAAATCATTAATAAGTTTTGGTTTTCGATTATTGATGTTCTCTATTTTTGCTTCTGTTGCCGTTGCTTCGGGATCTGTCCAACAAATTGTGGCAGTAATTGAGCTTTTACCAGAAGCAATAATTTGGAAATTATTGGTAGAATTTTGATATAAAAGACTTTCGGAAATGAAATGATTTTGGTCTTTATTTGCAATTACCTGAGCAGCTCTTTCAGTATTCAAAAGCCCCCAACCAAATTGATAATCAGGCCCTTGTGTTGTTCCTGCTTCATTGGCAGTATGTAAAACCAAACCTTTTAAAGTAGAAGCTCGCATGATGTAACCGTAGTTGTTTCGAGCATAAAATTCCTGTAAGAGTAACAATGAACCCGCCACATTTGGAGCGGCTACGGATGTTCCACTCAGGGTTGAATACGCATCATCGCCATTGGCGGAGGAGGACAGAATGTTATCGCCAGTTCCCACAATGTCGGGTTTTATGCGACCGTCGTCCGTTGGCCCCCAACTACTATACGCTGACATTTTGATGTCTGAAGGTAATATTGGAACGGTTTCTCCACCGTCAATTGCTCCCACGGTAATGATATTTTTGGCATTTCCATCCATTGGAATGGTATCATAACCGTCGTTTCTACTACGTGAAATAGTACTTTTTGCGTTAGAATTTCTGAAATAATACGGTGTTCCGAGGGGTGGGCCATTTTCAGTTCTTTTATTATCCGCCGATTTCACAATGAGATAAAATGGGGCATTATAGGCTATTTTATCAATATCACTTGATTTTTTATCGTAAAAACCAAATCTGTAATCTTCTGTTTTTGAGATAGTTGTATCTCCCCACCATTCCCATTTTAGATTATCATCTACAAAAACGATTCCGTTGCGGTCAGGATTAAAAACCCAGCCTGCCAAAACACCATAAGAGTGATTGGAAACCAATAAGCCTTTTGCCGCAAAGGCCATTTCAGAAACGTCATCGCCAAAATCCCATACTTTTAAATTTCCACCGTAAGCCATTCCACGAGCCTGTTTGTTCACTCCAGTACCAATGAGCATTCCTGCCAAATGTGTAGTATGTTCATTTAAATAGGGTGGAGAATCAATCTGTTTGATACGATTAATGCCTAATTCTTGATGGGTACTTCTGACCAATCCGCCGTCCCAAATACCTAATTTATCTTTCACGACCGAACTCGTACCGCTCAAATTTACGCCCAAACTACCACCCGTATAAAGTGAATTTGTTCGTGTACAGGCAGAGGCTGATACTTGTCCATGCGTGATGTAATAAATGGGATTTTCTAAATCATCAATACCTTGCAATGCCATTGTACGGCCATCTGGTAGGGTTTTGTGTATAGCCCAATGGTTTTCTTGAGCCAAGCGTAACGTTTTTTTGAAATTGATTTTGGCATCAGCTTTGAAGACTTTTGCAATTTCTCGGAGAGTTTTTTCAGATTTGGACTGATAAGAAGGAGCAATAATAGACCGCTCGGACGTTTTAATATCGTCTGAAAATTGGGCTATGATGTCAGAAAGATTGATTAGTAATAAAAAAGCGGTTAAAACAGCTACCTTCTCGTTACAAAAACCTTTCATCCATGAACAATCCTTTGGCGGAAAGATTTTCATTGTGTACGTGTTTTTTGAAAAAATACTTTGAGTAAGAAATACAGCAAAAAATGTGCCTAATGTCCTTTTGGAAACGATGTCGTGAATATTGGAAGTGTTATCTAATCTGAGTATTTAAGCGATTGATAATGAGAATATTAATTTTTTGCAATGACTCAAACCTAAAGTCTGATTTTAAGAAAAGCAGTGTATTTACGATGAGCATTTACGACTTAA
Organism: Bacteroidota bacterium; assembly: GCA_040387735.1. Taxonomy (GTDB): domain Bacteria; phylum Bacteroidota; class Bacteroidia; order Cytophagales; family Spirosomataceae; genus Arcicella. The sequence goes on along the minus strand of JAZKDE010000014.1, from coordinate 22,859 downwards.
TACTCAAAATCTCCTTTGTCAAACTCCCCAGAAATGTGTCAAAATCCCCTTTACTTTGTCGAATAGCCCTTTTCTATGTTCAATTCCCCTTCCGTTTGTTTGATGTTTATTTGATGACGTAAATTTGACTCAATCAAAAACGGATACTGTATTTATAAATGAATTAACTCGGGCAATGTAGGCAGAGACTATTGGTTTTGAATATCTTAAAGTCGTAAACAAAATTTATTTTTTGAAAAAATATTAATAATTAAATAACCTTTTAACGTCATGCAAACATTTCTGAAATTCGCATTATACCTTCATATTTTCGCAGGTTTTACCGCTTTGGTTACGGGACTTATTCCGATGTTTTCTAAAAAAGGAGGAAAAGCCCATGTGCTTTGGGGTAAAGTTTATTTCTGGGCAATGTTCGTGGTAGCACTTACTGCTCTAATACGCTTTCAAATGAAAATGGGCTTAATTTTTCTGGCAGGAATTGCCGTTTTTAGCTTCTATAATACCTTCACGGGTGTTCGACTTATTCATCGAAAAAATAACCCAGAAGTCAAATTGATTGATTGGTTTGCGGCAATTTTAATGGTAATAACTGCGGGGGGAATGTTATATTTCGGTTATTTGGCTTATCAACAAGCAAGTGTTTTCTATACGGTTCTTTTTACCGTTTTTGGAATATTTACTTTTGCTTTAGCCTTAGAAGATTTACGGGTTTTTATGGGTAAAATAGTTATTGATAATACCGTTCCAGTTCCTTCTCGTTATTGGTTTCAAAATCATATTTCTCGAATGGGAGGCTCGTATATTGCCACGGTAACGGCATTTTTAGTGGTGAATAACCCACCGTATATTCCTGGTTTAATAGTTTGGATTGCCCCTGGAATTATTGGTGGAATTATCATTGGGCGTACTCGGGCTTTTTATCGCAAAAAATAACTGGCAAATTGCCTTTTACTTCAGCACTCTATTAACATTGCCATTACAGGTTTTACAAAACTTTGGATGCTGCGGTATTATGTTTGTAACTCGAAAAATAAAATTTGTCACGTGCTGAAGAATCGGTTTAAATAAAATTAGAGGTTGTGTAAAGTCTTAATGCTTCAAGACTTTTACACAACCTCCAGTCAAATAATAGCTTATTTTTTCTTTCTACGAGCTTTTTTAGCTTCGGTTAATAATTTCTTTGCTTCGTCTCGTTGGGCTGCTTTGCGGTCAGTGTCTTCGATTACTTGTTTGAAATAATCAATGGCTTTGTCATAATCTTCTTCCTGCGAAGCTATTTTCCCCAGTGCTAACATTGAAGACCAATAATATCCCGAACTTGTTGTTCCCGTATTTTTAGCAAAATCGAGCGTTTTTTGATAATATTCTTTAGCAGTCTTTAAGTCCTTGTCGTAATTATAAGCGTAATACGCCAAAAAATAGGCAGCATATCTTCCACTTACGCCTTCATAGCCAGGATAATGTTCGTCAATTTTCGTTAGAATACTCCTTGATAAAGCTTTCGCCTCGGCAACTCGTCCAGAAACAAAAGCACTACGAGCGTGAAACCGTTCAAAGAATGGATTATCTGGATACGATTCGTGCGTATATTTTGCCAAATCCAAAGCCTTATCATTCATGTTTTCCAAGCCGTAAATCTGTAATAGAAAATAACGAGCTTCCGTACGAGTATAAAAAGCATTATAACTTACTTTCTCTAATTGACTGATTCCTTTGGGTTTATCGCCCTTTGGGAATAACCAAAGCACGGGACGGAGTAAAGGATAATTTTCCTTGACATAGTAAAAATAGTAATTGTAAAGTCCATCGCCGAACATCAATTCTGGACTAAAATCGGAAAATGACCTTGAACGGTCGAGGTATTTTAAAGCATTTTTAGCGGCAAAAGTTGCCTTCGACCAATGTTTACGTTCAGAATGTAAACGTCCTTTAAAAGCATACGCTGCCGCCATGAAAAATGCGGCTTCTGGGTTTTCTGAATCGTCCCAGATTTTTTCGGCTTTTTCAATACTTTTGTCCATGTACCCCAAACATTTTTCGTCGTAAAGAGCGTTTTCTGTATTTGGTACAATTTTCCACCATTCCATTAATCCCAATAAAAATTCGGGTAATGGGTGGTCTGGATATTTAACCTTCAAGTAATTAAATTCTTTCTCAGCTTCATAAAATTTGAAATTATACATGTGATTGATGGCGGTAGTTGCCTCAATTTGTACTTCATTCGTAAGTAATAACATTCCCTTCGAGCGTTCTTTTTCGGCTTTTTCGGTATCTTTCCACCACTGGGCATTAACTGGTTGTGATTGTGCCACAAATAGAAAAATGACTGTGAATATTTTAATAATTATAGGATAATTTAATGTTGTTTTCATTTTTCGAGTTCCTTTCTTTTGTGCAAAATTAACGAAAAATGGAGGTAAAAAGTATTTAATTATAGAGAGAAAGCCTATCCCAGTTCGTTGATATTTTTTTCCCAAAGCTCTTTCCCTTATTTTTGTCAAAACTGAATCAGCATTTATGAAACCTACCATTCAAGTACACGATAAGCATTTTGAAGTATTTATTGAAAAATCCGTTATCGAAAAGCGTATCAACGAATTAGCTTCTGCAATTAATCAAGATTATGCGGGGAAACGTCCACTTTTTTTAGCAATTTTGAACGGCTCTTTTATGTTTGCCGCTGAATTGATGAAATCTGTAACGGTGGCGTGTGAAATTACCTTTTTGCGGGTGTCTTCTTATCAAGCAACTGAGTCATCGGGAAAGGTTCACCAGATTTTGGGACTATTAGAAAATATCGAAGGACGAGATATTGTGGTGGTGGAAGACATTGTGGATACGGGCTTGACGATGATTGAAATTAAGCGACAATTATTAGCCCAAAATCCTGCTTCCTTGTCAATTATAACCCTTTTTCAAAAACCAGAAGCATTAAAACAACCCATTGATGTTCAATACATCGGCTTTGAAATTGAGAATAAATTCGTTTTGGGTTATGGCTTAGATTATGATGGTTTAGGACGCAATTTGGGCGATTTATATGTTCTGTGTGAAGACGTTTTATGAAACATATCTATCCTAAACGTTAATGTTTTGTTAACGAAATACTTTCCTATAAAAAGGCTCGTTTTAGCTTCAAACCAAATAAATTAAATCAATGAACAAGTTAATTAAGACGCTCGCAGTCGGTGCATTCATGCTTACAACGGCTTTTGTGAGTGATGCACAACAAGCAACTATGGAAAAACCGCTCATCAAAAAAATTGAAGTAACTGGTAGTGCCGAACAAGAAGTATTGCCTGATGAAATCTTTGTTACTGTCTCTTTACGGGAATATTTTAAGGAAAAAGATAATAAGAATAAGGTCGATATCATGGCTTTGGAAAAACAACTCCAAAAAGCGGTAGAAGACGCTGGAATTCCTAAAGAAAACTTTACCATTGGGGCAGTGAATGGCTATCGTGAGTGGTGGGGAAAGAAGAAACCAACGACTTTTTTAGAAAGTAAAAGCTATATTTTGAAAGTCCCAAATTTGTATAAAATAGACGGAATCATTGCTAAAGTTGATGAAAAAGGCGTTGCTTTTACAAATATTGACCGTTACGAATTCTCTAAAATCGAGCAATTACGGAGAGACATCAAAATTAAAGCTTTGCAAGCAGCGAAGGAAAAGGCGAAGTATTTATTGGAAGGAATTGGCGAACAATTAGGCGAAGCTATTGAAATAATTGAAGTTGATAATGGCTATACGCCGGCTCCTGTGTACTCAAATACGATGATGCGGTCGGCAAAAATGGAAATGGCTGCTGATGCAATGCCAGAAAGTACGATTGACGTACAGAAAATCAAAGTTCGTTATGAAATCAAAGCAGTTTTTAGAATAAAATAATGAATTTTAATTGATTTTAATTTGCTGATTATCAGTTGATTAAATAATAATTTTTGTTTTTGTATTTTTAATTATAAAATTCTCTTATAGTTTAGTAGCACGATTCACAGAGTCGTGCTATTTTTGTTTAAGGAGTAATAAAAACTACTTTTCAAGTAAATAATACTTAGAAGCTTGTTTCCATATTTTAGGAGCTGTTTGAACTTTCTGTTTTGATATAAAAGTCTTTAAAAGGCTTGTTTTAATTCAAAAGAAAAGTCCGAATAACTTCTTTAACGGTTCGCCGACCAATAATACTTTCTCAAATTAAATACTTCAACCCAAGACTATGTTTTTAGAAAAAGATTTTACGCAGATTCACGAATTAGGAATAGATTTAGAAACTGTTTACCAACAAATTAACGATTTTAAAGATGGTTTTCCTTTTATGCAATTGCAAAAAGCGGCAACTCCTAATGATGGTGTGACGCAATTGTCGGAAGAAGAATTATCTGATTTTAAAACTTTTTATGAAAGTAAGGTCGCTAAGTTGACCCCATTAAAGTTCGTTCCAGCTTCGGGAGCAGCTACCCGTATGTTTAAGTCGTTATTTTCTTTTTTGGAAGAAGGTAAATCGGACAAATCAACAGATCAGTTTTTTGAAAAACTATCAGACTTTGCTTTTGCTGACGATTTGAAGAAAGTGGTTCCAGAAGGGGCTGATAATAAAACAATTGTTGACTATTATTTGACTAAAAAAGGCTTGGAATATGGCACGCTTCCAAAAGGGCTTTTGAAGTTTCATAAATACGAAGATACTTCGAGAACTGCCTTGGAAGAGCATTTGGTAGAAGGGGCAAATTATGCCAATAACGACGGAAAAGTAAAACTTCATTTTACGGTTTCTCCCGAACATTTGAGTCGTTTCTTGAAACTATTGAATAAAGTTGTGCCTGATTATGAAGCAGCGTACAATGTAAAATACGATATTTCATTTTCGGAACAACGCCGTTCTACGGATACCATTGCGGTAAATCTTGACAATACGCCATTCCGTGAAAAAGATGGTTCATTATTGTTTCGTCCCGCAGGACATGGAGCTTTGTTGGCGAATCTAAATGATATTTCGGCCGATATTATCTTTATCAAAAATATTGATAACGTTGTTCCTGACCGTATAAAACAACCAACTGTTACTTATAAAAAAGCATTAGCGGGTATTTTATTGAAATACCAAGACCGTATTTTTGATTACCAATATCAACTCAAAGAATGGGCTGCTGAACCACTTTTATTGGAGCTTTCACACTTTTTTGAAGATGAACTTTGCGTACTTCCTCCGATTGGTTATGAAGGGTTTAATCACAATGAAAAGGTTATGTATTTCCAGAAAAAACTTAACCGTCCCTTGCGTGTCTGTGGTGTTGTGAAAAATACGGGGGAACCTGGTGGCGGTCCTTTTTGGTGTAAAAATCCAGACGGAACGGTTTCTTTACAAATCGTGGAATCGGCTCAAGTTGATATGGATGATGAAGCACAAAAAGCCATTTTCAATAACTCAACGCATTTTAATCCTGTGGATTTGATTTGCTCTTTGAAAAATTATAGAAATGAAAAATTCGACCTTTTGAAATTCCGTGATCCAAAGACGGGTTTCGTTACGCAAAAATCAAAAGACGGGAAAGACTTAAAAGCTCAAGAACTTCCAGGACTTTGGAACGGCTCAATGGCAGATTGGAACACGATTTTTGTGGAAGTGCCTTTGATTACTTTCAATCCAGTGAAAACGGTGAATGATTTATTGAGAGAAGAACATCAGTAGAATTTTACGCATAATTACAAACGGTAACGCCTTCACTAAAATTGAAGGCGTTCCCGTTTGTAATTCAAAATCGTTAGGTTAATCATTCAATATTAGTGGATATTTTCACCCAACTACCTAATTTCAATGACTCCACCGCAGCAATACTCGCCCTTGATGTATTAATAATTTCTTCAAATGGAATAATGGCTTCTCCGCCGTCGTTAAGCCTTTCTAATAATAATTTGAACTGTTCTGAATGTCCTTTATCTTGACTCCGTGACATTCCCGAAGAACTCAAGCCGTAGTATTCAGACTTTCTAAAATTATCAATAATCATCGTTTTACCTTGTGAATAAACTTCAACTCGTTCTTTGGAATAAGCTTTATTTCCGTTCGCAAAGTAGCTGATAATACCCGTTGAGCCATTTTGATATTTCAGTAAAATGGTAGCATTATCGGTATTTTCTACTGGATTTTTTCCCATTGCATTCATGATAACACACTCAACTAAACTGCTCGATAAGTAAGTAATTAAGTCGATAAAATGGCAGGCTTCGCCTATGATTCTTCCACCGCCAATATTGACATCTTGTGTCCAATGATTCGCAGGAATTTCACCCGCATTTACCGTAACAATTACGTTGAGGGGCATTTTAGAATGACCTAATTTCTGTTTAATATCCTGAGCAAATGGAGAAAATCTGCGATTAAAACCAACCGTTAATGTTTTGTCTGATTGTTGATGAACGGTGATGATTTCGTTGATTTCTTGATGAGAAAGAGCCAGTGGTTTTTCTACAAAAACGTGCTTTCCCGCTCGTAATGCCTCAATACACATTTGGGCGTGGGTATTGTGACGAGTCGTAATAATGACTGCATCAACTGCTGAATCATTTAGAATATCATCATTATTGGTCGTAGAATTTTGTACGCCAAATTTTTTCGCCAATAAAGTCCCTGATAGCCCTGAAGATGAAGAAAGGTATTTAATGTTGGCTTTGAGTTTTGCTAAAGTTGGTAGGACAGTTGCTTTGGTGAAATTCCCAGCACCAATAATGCCCAAAATAGCTTTTGTGTTACCGAATGAATAATTTCTTAGGGAAATATTTGTCCTTAAAATATCTACATCACCTTGATATTTGAGAATAGAAGCAATGGATTTGGATGAGCCAATATGATTGTAGATTTGTTTATAGTCTTGAAAGTCAATGATCTCTGTGATTAATGATTTGATATTCAACCGATTGGTAGCAATGGATTTTAGCACCGCTTCAAAATTGCGTTTTGCTGTCCAACGAACAAAACCAATGGGATAATCTTGCCCATTTTTTTCGTAATTATCATCGTAACGACCTGCCCCATACGAGCATGAAACTTGAAAAATAAGTTCTTTTTCGTAGAAATCTGCCCGTTGAATTTCCAAGCCAATTACGCCAACTAATATAATCTTACCACGTTTGCGAGACATTCTTGCTGCTTGGGCAATGACTTCATTTGACTTGGTTGAAGCGGTAATGATAACTGCATCAACGCCAATATTATCGGTAATCTCTTGAGTAATTTTTACCGCATTAACTTCGTCCGAAACTTTGAAGGCTTTAGTCCCTTTTTCATTCGCTAAATCAACTTTTGACTGGTCAAAATCAAAGCCTATGACTTCACAACCACTGGCTTGTAGTAATTGGGCTGTCAATTGTCCAATCAAACCAAGTCCAATTACGGCGATAGTTTCACCTAAATTTGGGTTTGCCAAACGGATTCCTTGCAGAGCAATTGCTCCAACTACGGTAAAAGTGGCTTCTTCATCCGATACATGGTCAGGAATTCGGGCAACCAAGTTTTTGGGAACACAAACTACCTCAGCGTGATGCCCATTGGAGGCTACTCGGTCACCAATGTTGAATTCTGAAACACCTTCACCGATGGCTATTATTTGGCCGACATTACAATAACCCAATGGCAGTGGCTCGGCTAATTTTCTCAAAACGGACTCAATCGTTGGACGTAATCCGTCGGTTTTAATTTTGTCAAAAACCTGTTTTACTTTTTCGGGTTGTTGGCGTGCTTTTTCAATAAAATTGGCTTTCCCAAACTCCACGAGCATTTTTTCCGTTCCTAATGAAACTAAGCTACGTGATGTTTTTATCAATACACTCCCTTTTTGTACTTGTGGAATTGGTATTTCTTCTAAAGTTGTTTCGCCCGTTTGTAGATTTTGAATAAGTTGTTTCATTGTAATACGGTCACATTGAGTCAATGGAATTATTTATGCTTTACCTTATCGACTAAAATTCCAGCAATTCTTTCCGATGTTTTACCATCCCAAAGCGGTGGAATTTGTCCTTTTTTCGTTTTTCCGTCTAAAATTTCCACCAATTTCTCGTGAACAGTTTGTGGATTTAAGTCTGCTAAAAGTTGATTTGTTCCAATTTTAACGGTTACAGGACGTTCTGTCGTGTCCCTAAAAGTCAAGCAAGGCACTTTCAAAAAAGTTGTTTCTTCCTGAATTCCACCTGAATCGGTGATGATTACAGAAGCATTTTGCATTAACTGTAAAAACTCCAAATATCCTTGTGGCTCAGTTAAAATGAGGTTTTTGATGGTACTTAATTTGTCAAAAAGCCCAAATTTCTTTAAATTATTTGCCGTTCTTGGGTGAATAGGAAGAACGACCTTTTTATATTTGGTTGTATCTTCGATAATATCCAAAATTGCTTTTAGCCCTTCTTCGGTATCCACATTGGCTGGGCGGTGAATGGTCATTACCACGAAATCGTCTTTGACTAAAACTAAATCTTCCAAAACGCTGGTTTGACGAGCTTTTTCAAGATAATGTACCAAAGAATCAATCATGACATTGCCCACAAAAAATATTTTTTCATCGGGTACTCCTTCGTGTTTTAAATTGTCAACTCCCGACTGTTCCGTAATGAAAAGATAATCTGCTACACTATCGGTTAAAATTCGGTTCAATTCCTCAGGCATCGAGCGGTCGCCACTACGCAATCCTGCTTCCACGTGTGCAACAGGAATATGTAATTTTATTGCTACCAAAGTACAAGCCAGTGTAGCGTTTACATCACCCACCACTATCACTAAATCAGGCTGTTCAGCTAAAATGACCTTCTCAAATTTAAGCATTGTTTTTGCCGTAACTTCAGTATGAGAACCTCCGCCAATGCCCAGAAAATAGTGAGGTTGTGGCATTTGAAGTTGCTCAAAAAACACATCGCTCATTTTTGCATCAAAATGCTGTCCTGTGTGTACAATTTTGGATTCAATTTCAGGATGTGCTTCAAAAGCACGATGAAGCGGAGCAACTTTCATGAAATTTGGTCTTGCTCCGACGATATTTAAGATTTTTATGATATTAATATTTAGTGTAGTTTATATACGCCAACAAACATGGTATTTGTGTTTTTCTCACTGATTCCAATTACTTTTAATAACCTCGAAAAAAGAGTAGTATTTGGATAATAAATTACTTCCTGCAATTCAAAACCGTATTGGTTTAGTCGTTTTGAGAATTCTTCTTCACTAACAATATTCTGAATAAATTGATAATAAGCGGGTTTTCCTGTGACTTTGAAAATGTATTTTTCCATCTTTCGGTACCAACTATCTTTATTAGGCATTGAAATAATTACCAGCCCATTGGGATTTAATAACTCTGTAAATTGACGAATAACCCGTTCAATATCAATGATATATTCTAAGACACTTGAACAAATAATAAGGTCTTGTTTTGCGTAGTTATTAAGATTTTCAAAAGGTAAACAGTCTTGGATGAACGTAACTGTGGAATTACTCAAAATTTGGTTTTCATTGCAAAGCTCTATCATTGTTTTTGAGCCGTCAATACCCACGACGATACATTTTTTCCGAGCCAAATAGATACTGAAAATTCCAGAGCCACAACCCGCATCCAAAACCTTCATTCCTGGTTTGATATATTTGTTTAAAAGGGTCGTCCAGATGGCATAACGCTCTTGAAATGGAGCTGATTCATGATATTTTTCATCAAATTCTACCGCAGTATCGGAATGAAAATCAATGACATTTTTCTTTTCGAGATGGCTTTCAATTTCATGAATGAGTGTTTTTAAATGTCGTTCTTTTGTAAAATTAGCTTGAAAATTTTGGTATGAATTATTGGAAATTCTATTGTATTCACTCGGATTTTGAATGAGATGATGAATCTGCTGTACAATAGAATTTGGATTGTTAAATTCCACGAAAATGCCAGATTCGTTATCTTTTATCATTTCTGAAATACCTCTATAATTGGTTGTCAAAACTACGCAATGATATGCCATTGCCTCGATGATTGAAATTGGCTGACCTTCATTAATGTATTGAGTTGGTAAAATGAAAAAATGTGCTTCTTTTAATAATTTTTGTTTGATTTTATTTTCTATAATTCCTTGATATTCAATATTTTGTAATATTCTATTTTCCGAAATGAAATCGAAAAAATAGCCTTTTGCATCACTTGTATTTTTAAATTTCAGAGCATCATCATAGTAAATAAATTCTCCGCAAAAATCGGCTTTTACATTTTGACCAAGCTTATTTACCAATATTTCAATAGATTCCAATACGTCCAAATACCCCTTTGACTCGATGAGATTAGAAAGGAAAAGTATTTTCATAGCTGTATTTTTATCAGTAGGAAGTACTTTATTTTTAGTTTTTTTTTCTTCAACATGCCACGGTAAACCATTGGGTATAACTTTGATTTTAGTGCGTAGTTTCGGTTCAAAATCAAACATCCTTTTCATGTTTTCCGACAATACGATTATTGAATTAGTCAGGTTTAGCATTTTTCTAATTTGCTTCTGAAAAAAAGGTGTTTGTACTTCATAGAATCCATCATAATTGCCCCCGTGAATATGAACGATGATTTTGCTTCCTAAAAATTTTGCCATTAGCACGATGGGAAAATCCCTCATAAAACCACCTTTTGATTGCGAAAGTGTATGATAAACCACGTGATTTTTGAAAATAAGTTTAGTAATAAGGCGAAATAGTAATCGAAAATATATGATTGCTTTTATCAATCTATTGCCAATATTTTCATTTCTTTTGCCTGATAATGTCAAAATGGAAACGTTCATTTCATTGGCAAGTGCTTGAAATGCAATTGTTTGACCATTGATGGGCGGCGGGATAATCCCGATGAGTAAAATATCTTTTTTAGTCATTGAGCCAAGGTGCAGTTGGTTTTACAGTGTTTGAGTTTAAGGTGTAATTAAGACAATGAGTGAGGTATTTTGTTACTTGTGCTATTTCTATTTTTGCTCCCATTTCCTGAGTATGGTCGTTCATTTTTGCCTTTTCTTTGGGTGATAAAGTCATGAAAGTTTGTAATTCATTCGCCAAAGAGATTGCATTTTGTGATTGGAAAATTAGGCCATTTTTACCGTGGATTATCAATTCTTTTGCTCCGCATTGGTCAGAAATTAGGGCTGGAATACCACATTGTAAAGCTTCGTTTACAACTAAACCCCAGCCATCAAAAGTGGATGGAAGGATTAGTAAATCAGCTTTTTGGATATGATTTACTACATTTTTAGAATTTATAGCACCGTGTAAGGTAACTAATTTTTGAAGTGAGTTGGATTTAATATAGGCTTTCAAAATCTGCTCTAATTCGCCAGAACCGATGATGGTTAGGTGAAAAAATGAAGTCTTTTCTACCAGAGTTTTTATAGATTCTAATAAAGTGAGAATTCCTTTTCGCTCGATTAGTTGTCCCACAAAAATGAATGATGTTACTGGATTAATAGCGTGATTTTTATAAGTTTTTTCCACATTTCTGAAATATCCAAAGCGATGAATTTTCTCTGATTTTACGCCTAATCCTTTGAAATATTCAACGGCAAAAATTGAGATTGCTAAAATGCCTTTGGCTCTGAAAATCAATAATTTAGCGACAGGGTTTAAAATAAATTCAAGGAATGTTTTCTTTAACTTATTTCTGTTTTTGGTGGGAGCAGGGGCTTCGGAGTAAATTAGAAAATTTGCTCCAAAAATATTCAGTAAGAGAATAACAAAGAAGAAATATTTTTCTGCCCAAATTCCGTTGATAATGTGTGTAGCTTTTCGGTTTTTGAAGGTGTAAGTAATTAATTTCCAAATATTTAGGTCAATACCAATGGTTCTGGATAAATAATTTTGATGGTTTTTAAAACTCCAACCTTGTGATTTTCGAGCATTGTCTTCTGCGTGAGCATACACGACTTCAAACGTATCAAAATGTTGATTCAACTCATTAAATAAGTCATTTTGATAGAAGCTTGGAATGTTCATCCAGATGTGTAGAGCGTTTGAATTCACGATTTTTGGGTTTTAAAAATGCTAAAAATATATACAAAAAACCCTGGCATATTATACACTGACAAAAACATAAAAATGGCATTTAATCCATCTCGATAAACTTGCATTAAAATAGCCGAAAAGTACAAATAAAGGTATAAATTGGCGGATTGAGGGGCGGTATTTAAAATCTTAAAATACCAACGAGCTGAATATTTAGCAAATAAAAAAGGAATAATTAAAATTCCTAAATATCCGAAATTAGCGTAAGATTCACCGTAAATTGTCGCAATAGCACCTAATTCTCTCAAGTTTCTGGATGGGGTAGAAATATCCGTCATCCACTGCATTAATGAAGGTTTTGCGTCCCAAAATGGTCGTGGAATCGGAGCTAAAAGTAGCGTAAAATATGTTGAACCGTAAAAATAACCACCCGCTTGGTCTATCAAAGTTAAAATGGAGGCGTACATATCCAAAAAAGAGAAATCAGCGTTTGCTCCAACACCCAAACTTTCACGGTATTCAGACGAAAACTCTATTAAATCAGCGGTTGTTGCTCCTTGTTGAACGAGTTTTCCGACGTATTTCATCGGAAGAAAAATTAATACTCCAATTATGAGAAGTAGTACAAATCGAAAGGAAATCCAGTGCTGTTTTTGACGGTGTAAATATAAAAATAACATGAAAATACAAGGTGTTAAAATCCGATAGCGGTGTTGTCCTTGAAAAGCGAGGATTACTAATACCAACCCAATAATTACTAAAAAAGACTGCCTAAATCCGTATTTAAAAACAATTATTAAATAACTCAAAATCAGCCAATTTTGCGTATTGGCAATGTATGAGGATTCGCCCCAAGCCCCAAAATCATTTTGAACTTTCCCAATTCCTGGTATGTAAAGTTGGGAGATAATTCCCCAAATACCGAGTGGAATGGTCAGATAAAGAATAGTTTTTAGCGTATTTTCATCCAATAATTTAATGGGTTTTGCAGTCGTGAAGGGGCTTTTCCTGTTAGCTTCCCAAAGCCAAGCGATAGTCATTGAAATAAAACCAATATCGGCTAATAATGCTGCACGTATAATTTCGTGGTTTTCTATTTCAGTAAAATAGTCGGTTTGTCCACCCAAAAATACGCTTGTACCTCTTGAGAGAGCAATTAATCTCCCTGTAAACGCAAAAATATGGAATACCAAATAAGTGGTGGCTGGGTGATAAATGGAGATTTTTCCAAATTTAAATAGTAAAAATGAGCTAATCAAAAGTACCATTATATCGACTCCAGAGGCAAAAAATAAGCTTTCGTTCATAGAATAGATTTAGGAAATTAATAATTGATTATAAATCTCTAAAACCTTTGAAGAATAGCTATTTTCTTGATTATACTTTAAAAAAATGGCAATATTATTTCTCAATGATTGGCGATATTCTTCGTCCCGAAAAGTTATAATTGCTTCCTTTAAAGCATCCACATTTTTTACCGCACAAACGGTTCCGACTTGAAATTTCTTAACATCGTCTTTATTCCCAACATTTTCCGTGATAATAACGGGTAATCTTTGCATTAATGCTTCTGAAACTGCTAAAGAATAAGCATCTGAAAGGCTTGGTAAAGCAAAAATATGGTATTGAGGAAGAAGTTTGAGAATTTGAGGATGAGGTAGTTTTCCCAAAAATCTGATATTGGGGGAATTGGTATATTTTTTAAAAATATTTGCTTGGAACGGCTCAAAATCTCCAATTAAATCCAGTTGAAATTCCGTTTGGGATAATTCTTTTACGGTTTCCAATAAATAATGACAACCTTTTTCAATAGAAATTTTACCCACAAAAACAATCCTCATTACTTCTGTTTTACTTCTTGGTTTTGGCTCAATGAAATGGTTTTTGGAATGAGAAAATAGCCCATAACTTGCAGTGAAAATTTGGGTATTTGGAAAGTATTTCTGGTAAATTTTAGCCAGATATTCCGATGGAACAAGTATATTTTTTACGCCATCCAACGAAGCAATATCACGGTTTCGACTTTTTACAAAATGCGAATTACGAATAGACAAGTTGAATTTATCAAATTCAGGTTCTAAAATACCTCGTACATGGTCGGGATGGGCAGCGTACACATCTGCGAGGAGTTTTGTTCGAGAGTTTTTTCGTTGAAAATCTTGAACAGAATGATGGCAATAAACTGGCCAATAATGGATAATATCGACATTTTGGGTATATTTTTGGAGAGTTTTACGATAGAAATATTCCGCAATTTGGTTTTCTCTTTCGTAATAATTGAAAGTGATTTGTTTATTCAGATAGAATAAAAATCGATGGAAGAGGGTAAAAGAAAGGGAAATGTCAACCTCCGTTTTGACGCTTTTCACAGAAGGTTTCAACCGATTTAGGCAAGAACCTTTCTTGAAGGCACTGAAGGTATGATAACTTATATTGAGTGTAGGGTTGTTTCGCAGGCCATCATACAAATGAGTAGAATGGTCAGGGCGAGCTAACAAAAGTGTCTTCATTATATTATTTTAGGGTAGCTTTTCTTAACCATTTGTAGTAGTTAATTAATTCGCTTTGAGATGTAAAAAGTAATGATTTATAGGTAATTCCTTTCTTGTGTGTAAAAACTATTAGCCCTAAGAATTGTCCCAAATAGGCCAATGAAATGGCTATTGATACGCCAATTAATCCGTTTGTTTTTAATAATAAAATACTGAAAACTAATGAAATAACCATTCCCAGTGCTTCAACAATACTGATGATTTCAGGAAAGCCCATCCCTTGAATTCCTCCTCCCAAAACCGTTTTGGCATTAATAAATAAACTACCAACGATTAAGATTTGACATACTAAGACTGAATCGGCATACTGTTCGCCAAATATAATAGGAATTAATAAAAATACACTACAACCAAAAGAAATATGTAATAAAATACTGATAAGCCAGTATCTATTGAAGAATAAAATAGTTTCATTTATTTTCTCGCTCAAGGTTATTTTATTCGCTACCATTGGTAAAATTACTGTTCTAACGGCATTGGCAAAAACGCCCATAAAACCAGCCACACTGACTGCAACGGTGTAAATTCCTAAATCTCGGCTACTTAAAAAAGCTCCAATTAAAAATTGGTCAATGCGAGAATTAGCTAATTGAGAAATATCTCCAAACCATACTTTAATGCTGTAAGTGAGCATTTGACGTATGAAAGTAAAGTCGTAAGTGAATCTAAAATGAGGAATGATATATTTGTAGAGTAGAAATAAGGCAGTCAGTAAATAACACGATTGAATGAATAATTGAAGAAAAATAAGGTTTTGGATGGATAATATATCTTGAATTTTTAGTCCAATAATACCGATACAGTACCCCATTGGAACAATACACTTTAAAAAATTGATAATCCTAAAATAAGAAGCTCCTTGTAGCATATAAGTTGCGTACATTCCTATTAGGCCAAGCGGGATAGTAACAAGGTATAAATGCCCCAATTGTATGGAATGAATAGGATACTTTTGTAAATAAAAATCTGTGATATACCAGCCGAAACAAATTCCTGTAATACTCTGAAAAATACCAATTATGAATAAATTAGACCAAATTTTTACTTTGTCCGAATTAGGTTGAGCAGTAAAATAAATGGTAGTTGAAGACAGTCCAAAATTTACAAAATATTGTAAAATAGTAGGAATAAGAATGACCGCAGCGAATACGCCCCGTTGAATTGGTCCTAACCATCGGGCTAAAATAATAGAGCCAATCAATCCGAGTGTAGTAATCAGAAGATTGGCTCCAATATTTTGTATAATAGTTTTAAATTTCACGTAGAACGAAACCAAATTTGAAATTAATTGTCTTTCATTTTTTCTTGTACTAAAATCCTAATTCTTTGTAATTGAGTACCAAAACAGCAAAAATGCTTAATATTAATCCCAGAAATGCGAATCCTAAAACCATTACAGAGCGTTTGGGTTCACTTTTCTTAACGGGAATTTGAGCAGGTTCGAGAACTTTGAAAATTGGTGTTTCACGGTGAACTTTAATTTTGGCTTCTTCTAATTGTTTTGACAGCTCGGAGTAGAGATTGTACGATAAATCTACCTCGTATTGCATTTTTTTACCTTCATCCTTAGCAATGTTCAAGAACAAACTTTTATTACGGTCTTGATAACTCGAATAAGCGTAAAGAGCATTGTCGTAACGTCTTTTAGCTTCGTTCAGTCGGTCGGTCAAAAAAGTAATATCCTTGATTGTTTTTTCTGTTCTATAATTTACCACGTATTGTGTCAAATAATCTTGGGAATATCGCACAATGGTAGCGGCAATTACAGGATCTTGCATTTTTACTGAAATACTAATAACGCCAGTTTTTTTGTCTAAAGTAGCTCCAATTCTTTTTTGTAAATCTTTAATAAGTTGATCTTGTTTTTTATCAAGATTGATGGTTTCCAAAGGAATATTTTTGGGATTAATGATTGGCATATCGCTCTCTTTTTCATCAGATTCACCTAAAATTTTTGCCATTAATTCCTTTTTATTATTAGCTTCTAAAAAAGCGGACATACTCATCGTTTTTTTATACTTAGAAGCAAACACTTTCATATTCATCACATCCATCAAAAATGGAGTGCTTTGAAGAATATTAGGGTAAAGGTCTGGGCGAACGGCTTCCGTAGAACTAAGGCTACTTAAGTCAACCCCAGCTAAACCAGCTAATGACTTAAATTTACTAAGTCCACCCGCTGCATCTTTTGATTCCAATTCGGGGAGTATTTGTACTTGTGAAGCGTATTCGTTAGGAATATTGATGGCAATAAAAGCTCCTAACAAAGCTGAAACAATAGTAACAATCAGAATTGTCCATTTCTTTTTTGAGATAACCGTGATAATTTTTCCAATATCAATGGTCATTTCTGTGGCTGTATTATTATTTGATATTTGATTCGTTTCCAATGGGTTTCAATTATTTTATGGCATTGAGAATATTAATAACGATTAACGAAATAGAAGATACCGCTCCGAGAAGAGCTACTTTTTCAGGAGTAGATAGTTTTCCTGAGTTATCTTCAAGTATTTTGGGAACAATAATTTCAGCACCCTGTGTTACTTTGGGATAAGTAGTTATGAACAAGAATGTCTTCGTTTTATCCGAAAATCCGTTAGCGTATTTTACAAAAACTTTACGTTTTGAGGCTCTTTCAGTAAGTCCTCCCGCTTGAGAAATATAATCTCTAACGCCTAAACCTGCATGATAAGGAACCGAAACAGGATTTAGTAATTCTCCTGATAATTTTACTGTCTGTAATTCACGTGGAATCGTTATACGGTCGCCACTAAGTAAGAGTAAATTATCTCTTACGTCGGGTTTTTCTAAAACAGTAGATAAATTGATGGCAATTTCAGAAGAATCTCTTTTGAAACTTGCTCCTTTCGGAAATGCTCCTTCTTTCAATCCCCCCGCTAATTTTATCAAATCAGAAATTCGTTGTGATTTATCTTTAATAGTATATGAACCTGGATATCTCACTTCTCCATCAATAAGAACTGTTTTTTGAGCTTCATAGCGAGGTGATTTTCGTACGTAAATGTTATCGAAAGGTTGTAAAACAACTTTCGCATCTTCGGTTTTAATTTTTAAATCCTTATCAATTTCATACGTGTCAATTCTAACGTTTTGAAGTGGTTCTAAACCAGTTGTATCATATTTAACTCTTCTTGATAACTCGATTTTAGAATTACTTGCACCGTCTGTAAAACCATTTGCTAAAACAATTAAGTCTGCAATAGTAAGGCCATCTACGTATTCAAATTTCCCACCTTTGTTAACTTCGCCTTCAATAGTAATAATTCGCTTTTCTCTCAATGACTTAATATTTCTAACAATAATTACATCTTCTCTTTTCAAAGGAATGTCGTCAATTTCTCCTTTCATGAGTTTGCCTAAATCAAACGCAATAATTATGGGGTCATTATCTTCTTTTTGGCGACTAATGGTTGCACGATTCATAAAAGCATCTTCCTTGAGACCTTCAGCTTTTTTGATTAATTCTTTTACGGTGCTAACCCCAGATTCAATCGCAAATTCTCCTTCTCTGAAAACAGAACCTTTGATGATAACTCTATTTTCAAATCGTTCTAAAATTTTACCGACTGTATATTTATCACCTCTTTGTGGAGTAAAAGTTGCTACTTCATCCTGCGATATGTTGAGTAATTTTAATTCTTTCGCTGTATTTCGCTTTAGCCCAATCGTGTAAGTGTAAGCACGGTCAGTGAAACCTCCCGCAAAACGTAAAACATCTTTTAAGGTTTCCGTTTTTTCAACTTCAAAAATCATAGGTCGTTTTACTTCTCCTGCTACTTCTACACGAGTTTCGTAATCGGCAATACGAATAACATCTTGGTCTTGGAGACGGATATTGTCTTTTTGATCAGCACGAAGAAGAAAATCGTATAAATCCAGAATTCTTACTACTTTATTGTCTCGAATAACTCTAATGTTACGAAAAGAACCATTTTCAGAAGGTCCTCCCGCCGAATAAAGAGCATTGAAAACGGTTGCTAAGGAAGAAATGGTGTAGCTTCCCGGTTTAGTAACTTCCCCAGTGATTGTAACTTTAATACTTCTTACGTTACCCAGTGTGATTTGAGCTGAAATACCACTTCCTGGCATATTAATGCCTTGATATAATTGACGAAGTCGCCCAACTATTCTTTCTGATGCCGATTCAATGGTGAGTCCATTCACGTAAATTGGACTTAAATTCAAAATTCTGATGGTTCCTTCTGTGCTTACTTTGACTTTATAATTGTCTAAGGCATTACCAAAAATATCAATATTTAATTCATCATCGGGGCCTAACTGGTAGTTTTTAGGTGTGGCAATTCTCAAATCTGGTTCAAAAGATAATCCGCCCGATGCAAACATTGACATTCCGAAAACTTTAGGCTTTTTGATGTTGGTCACTAAAGAATCTTTAGTGAATTCATCGTCTTCAGAATCTTCTTTTTTGTCTTTAATGGTTGCCCCTTTCTCTTTATTATCGGTGATTTTATCAGTCTTAGTATTGAGACTTTTTCGGGTTCCATTATCAACATCGTTAATGGATTTCTTACTATTTTCAGTGGCAATTTTTGAAAGCCTATCTCGCATTTTTGCTACATCAGCGGGAGAGTATCCTTGCAATAAAGCGGCTTTTTCAATTTGAGATTCATTCATGCCACTTGCCTGAGCTTTTTGCAAGAATTCCTTAATTTGGTCATCACTCAAATCATCAACTTTAGGCTTTTGAGCTAAGGTGCTTAGTGAAATCAACGACAAAAATAATATTGTAATTAGTCGTGATATGGATAGGAAGTTTTTTGTAGGAATATTTTTTTGAAAACGGGTCATTACCAGTGTTAATTTTCTGAATGATTGAGTTTGAGAAAAATTATATGCAAAAGTAGCTATAAATCTTTGTTTTATACAACGTTAAGCTATCAAACGGTTATAGGCGTTGCATCAGTTTTACCACCATTTTGTCTTTCCAAGCTCTGAAAGTTCCTGCCTGTATTTGCTCTCTGGCTTGCCCAACTAACCATAAATAAAAGGTTAAATTGTGCACACTACAAATCATTGCTCCGAGCATTTCATCGGCTTTTAAAAGGTGTCTGACGTAACCTTTTGTGTAAAAATTGCTTACGTAACTATTTAATCCTGAGTCAATTGCTGAAAAATCGTCTTTCCATTTCTCATTTTTCATATTAATTGTTCCTTCCGTCGTGAATAACATTCCATTACGAGCATTACGGGTGGGCATTACGCAGTCAAACATATCAATTCCTAAAGCAATACCTTCAAGAATATTAGCTGGCGTACCAACACCCATCAAATAGCGTGGTTTATCTTTCGGTAAAATATCAGTTACCATATCCGTCATTTCGTACATCATTTCGGCGGGTTCTCCAACTGATAATCCACCAATGGCATTACCTTCTCGTTCAAAACTGGCAATAACCTCGGCAGATTTTACCCGTAAGTCTTTATAAACACTGCCTTGTACAATTGGAAAAAGCGTTTGGCTATATCCGTACTTTGGTTCAGTACGGTCAAAATGGTCGCAACAACGTTTAAGCCAACGGTGAGTCATATCCATTGATTCTCGGGCGTAGCCATAATCACAAGGATAAGGGGTGCATTCATCAAAAGCCATGATGATGTCCGCTCCGATAGTTCGCTGAATATCCATGACACCTTCAGGCGTGAAAAAATGCGTTGAACCGTCAATGTGAGATTTGAAAGTAACACCTTCTTCTTTTATTTTTCGTCCCGTTCCCGCCAAAGAATAAACTTGGTAACCACCCGAATCGGTTAGAATTGGTCTATTCCAACCGTTGAATTTATGTAGCCCTCCCGCTTTTTCAATAATATCTAAACCTGGACGCAAGTACAAGTGGTAAGTATTTCCCAAGATTATTTGGGCGTTGATGTCTTCTTTGAGTTCTCGTTGATGAACAGCTTTGACCGAACCCGCTGTACCAACAGGCATAAAAATAGGTGTCTGAATTTGTCCATGGTCAGTGGTGATTACCCCAGCACGTGCTTTTGAATTAGGGTCGGTGGTTTGTATATCGAAGGTCATTTTCAGTTAACAATTAACAGAGAATAGTAAATAGGCAGTTGATGATTATTTCTATTTTCTAATATTTTATGGCAAATGGTTGATAATTCGTTGCTTAATGTCAACAAAATTACAACATATTCATAAAAACTACCCTCTAATCTCTAATCTCTAATCCCTAATAAGCTATCTTTGCACTCCGATTTTACTAACTCATTGATATTGACGGCTTTGATACCACTTCTATTCAGCATATTTCTTGTATCTGTTGCATTTCAACTGTATTTCATTCTTTTTGTTTTTGCTAAAATTATTCAGCATAACTCACCAACAACTTCTATTGGTAAGACCCAGGGAGTTTCTGTTGTTGTGTGTGCATGGAATGAATTATCTAATCTCAAGGAATTACTTCCATTGCTCAACAATCAGGTATATCCAACCTTTGAAATTATTATTGTAGATGACCGCTCATGGGATGGGACGTTTGATTATTTGTTGACGGAATGTGATGAATATCAAAAAGTTAGATTTATTAGAATTCAGGAAACGCCCGAGCATTTATCGTCTAAAAAATACGCATTAACATTGGGGATAAAGTCAGCCAAGTACGAAACACTCCTATTAACCGATGCGGATTGTCGCCCACAAAGTACCAACTGGATAGCGGGAATGGCAGAATGTTTAACACCAGATAAAGAAGTTGTTTTGGGTTTTTCACCTTATTTTAAAGAGAAAGGATTTTTGAATAACCTGATTCGATACGAGACTTTTATTACCGCAATTCAATATTTATCTTTCGCCGTAACGGGCATTCCTTACATGGGTGTTGGGAGAAATTTAATGTATAAAAAGGATTTATTCCTTCAAAATAAAGGTTTTGCCAAGCATACCAATATTTTGGGTGGCGATGATGACCTATTTATGAATGATGTTGCCAACGAGAAAAATACAGTCGTATGTTTAAACCCCGAAACCTTCATGTATTCTTTTCCTAAAACTACATGGGAAGCTTGGTACCGACAAAAAAGAAGACATTTGTCTGTGAGTAAACATTATCAATTAAGGAATAAGATACTTTTAGGAGGTTTAGGTTCGACTCAAATTTTCACTTGGCTTTCTTTCTTCATCTTAGTGCCATTGTATACTCATAAGTTTTTGTTATTCTGGCTGTTAGGTGTTTTTTTGTTGAGATTAATAAGCCAATGGGTCGTGTTTGCAAATGCAAATAAAAGATTAGATAATATACTTGAAATCATAACATTCCCCTTTTGGGACGGTATCTTTACGCTTTATTTCCTGATAATGGGAGTCAATAACTTTATTCCGAGAAGAAGAAAAATGAGATGGCGGTAGTTTTAACGATAGAATGAGTGATTTAGAGAATACTTACTTCTATTAAAATAAATGCCATTTTCTATTTATTCTATCATATCCTCATTCCATCATTCACTCATTATATGCACATGAACGATTCAACAATTATAGAAAAATATTTTTCGCAGCTTTCTGAAAAACAAAAGAAACAATTTGCTCAGTTAGGTGAACTTTATACTCACTGGAATGCTCAAATCAATGTCATTTCAAGAGCAGATATTGATAATTTGTACGAAAAACACATTCTACATTCCTTAGCAATTGCTAAAATAGTTGATTTTAAAGACTTTACTGAAATTCTTGATGTGGGTACAGGCGGAGGTTTCCCTGGAATACCATTAGCCATTTTATTCCCCAATTGTCAATTTCATTTAGTTGATAGCATCGGAAAGAAAATAAAAGTGGTCAATGAAGTAGCCCAAGCATTAGGATTAGAAAATGTAAAAGCCGAACAAATTAGAGCTGAACAAATTGAGGGAGAATACGACTTCGTTGTCAGCAGAGCGGTCACACGGTTATTACCTTTTTACGATTGGGTAAAGGGAAAAATAAACATTAATAATTACAATAAGCTTCAAAATGGAATTTTGTATTTAAAAGGTGGAGATTTAAAAGAAGAATTAAAGGAATTTGGCAAAAAAACACGAGTGTTTGAGCTGTCCGATTACTTCACAGAGGAGTTTTTCGAGACAAAAATGGTAGTTCACGTACCAATGAAGTAATTTTTTTGAAACCTAAAAAACTGATAATCAAACGATTTGAAGATTCTTTTGTTTTTTTTCAAAAAATCATTTGCAGGATACATTATAAAGTCGTAATTTTGCATCACGATTAACAACAATCCTTCTTAGCTCAGCTGGTTAGAGCACATGACTGTTAATCATGGGGTCCCTGGTTCGA